>DASURP010000062.1:0-109545 GCA_036279975.1 Rhodanobacteraceae bacterium | reverse complement strand
ACACCGATCACGGCGCGCTTCATTGCCAGTGCGATCGGCGAACGCATGGGCAAGGCGGAAGTGACGCCGCTGCGCGGCGGCAAGGTGGCCTAGGAGCAGGGACGACGGATGAGGGACGATGGAAAAAGCATCGCCATTCCGGCGAAAGCCGGAATCCATCTTGATCTTCGTGGCAAGGCAAACGGATTCCGGGTTCAGCGCCGGATTGCGTCCGACGCAGCCCCGGAACGACGATGGTTTTTTTCGGTCGAAGGAATGAGGTGACGCCATGACGTATCTTCCCAAACCCAAGCTGCGCCACCCCTCGCTGACGAAAAACCGCGTCGGCTTCACGCGCCGCGACTACGAAGGCGCAATCTCGACCCTGTGCGCGGGCTGCGGGCACGATTCGATTTCGGCGGCGATCATCCAGGCCTGCTGGGAACTGGACATCGAGCCACACCGCGTGGCGAAGATTTCCGGCATCGGTTGCAGCAGCAAGACGCCCACGTATTTCCTGTCGGCCTCGCATGGCTTCAACGCGGTGCATGGACGCATGCCGTCGGTGCTGACCGGCGCGAACCTTGCCAATCGCGGGTTGCTGTACCTCGGCATCTCGGGCGATGGCGATTCCGCATCGATCGGCATCGGCCAGTTCGTGCATGCGATCCGGCGCGGCGTGGACATGGTCTACGTTGTCGAGAACAACGGCGTGTACGGACTGACCAAGGGCCAGTTCTCGGCCACCGCCGACCGGGGCAGCAAATCCAAGAAGGGCGCGGTCAATACCGATGCGCCTGTAGACATGGTGGGCATGGCGCTGCAGCTGGGCGCGAGCTTCGTGGCGCGCAGTTTCTCCGGCGACAAGACGCAACTGGTGCCGATCCTGAAAGCGGCCATGACCCACAAGGGTGCGGCCTTCGTGGATGTGTTGAGTCCATGCGTCGCGTTCAACAACCACCCCGGCAGCACCAAGAGTTACGATTACGTGCGCGAACACAACCATGCATTGTGCCGGATGGATTTCATCTCGCCGCGCGACGAGATCACGGTCGATTACCCGCCGGGCGAGCTGCGCGAAGTGCGCCAGCACGATGGTAGCGTGTTGCACCTGCGCAAGTTGCCGGAAGGCCACGACACCGGCGATCGCGTGGCGGCGATGAATTACCTGCACGCCTGCCAGGCGCGCGGCGAGATCGTCACGGGATTGCTGTACCTCGACCCGGAGGCGCCCGACCTGCACGCGCACCTCGACACCGTCCCCGCCGCGTTCAACACGCTGGGCGAACGCGAACTTTGCCCCGGCAGCGAGGTACTGGCGAAGCTCAATGCGGCGTTGCGCTGACGGCAGGCGGCATCGACCTGGTTCCACCTGGATGCAGGCCGGACGCGCTGGCGTTTGCGTCCGGCCAGTGCGGACGGATGCAGCGCGGAGTTTTCCATCGACAAGAACAAGCGACGACTGAATCTGCATCTCGACCGCTGGCAGAAGCGGTTGCCGGGCTGGGCCGCGCGATTGCTGGGATGGCTGCGCCGGCCATCGTCGCGCTGGCTGCGGATTCCAATCGGGCTGCTGCTCGTCGCGGCGGGCCTGCTGGGGTTCCTGCCGGTACTGGGGTTCTGGATGGTTCTTCCGGGGCTGTTGTTGTTGGCCCTGGATATACCCTTCCTGCGGCCGCCCATGCGGGTGGTGGTCGTGCACATCAAGCGCTGGTCGCGGCGACTCCGGTTCCGTCTCCGCGGGCGCGAACGTTGATCCGGCCGGGTGACCCGGCTTCCGCGGCAGCTCCCGGCAGTGCCGAAACCTGTTTTGTTGCGCCGCAACATCACGCACGCTAGCATGTATGCGACGCAGGATTGGTCGCGTGCAAGCGACCGTACGCGAACCTTACTTCGACGGGAATGGCCATGGCACGGGGTCAAGACAACGCACGCGGCATCGAGGAATGGCAGCGCATGTCGCGGCAGTACTGGGATGCCTGGGCCGATGCCACGCGCAAGACCTTCGGCGTCGATGCCGAACAAGCCGAAACCGACAAGAGCACCTGGCACGAAGGGCTTGAGCAATGGTCGCAGCTGTTCGATGCGCGCAAGGCCCGGGATGGCCAAAGCGAGACCGTCGAGCACCTGCTGGCCGGCGCGCGCAGTTACTTTTCGCTGCTGCAGACGCTGGCCGGGCAAGCCGGCCAAGGCAAGGCGGATCCGCGCGCCTGGACTGACGCGGTGCGTGAATCGTTCAACTTCCCGGGCGCCGACGCGGCGTTGCTCGACAACCCGCTGGCACGCGCCATGCGTGAACTGGTGGGGCGGGGCGCCAGCGGTTTCGAGCAGATGCTGGAAACGATGCAGCCGGCGATGCGCGAGATGCGTGCGCTGCTGGACCTTCCCGCGTTCGGTTACGCGCGTGAGCACCAGGAACACTACCAGCGCATGGCCAAGGCCTGGCTGGACTGCCAGCATGAAACCAACCGCTACAACGTGCTGATCGCGCGCGCCAGCAAGCGCGCGTTCGAGGTGTTCGAGGACAAGCTGGCCGAGCGCGCCGAGCCAGGTCGCCAGATCGATTCCGTGCGCGGTTTGTACGACCTGTGGGTGGATGCCGCCGAGGATGCCTATGCGGAAATCGCGCTGTCGGACGAATTTCGCGAGGTCTATGGCGCCCTGGTCAACGCGCAGATGCGCGTGCGCCAGAACCTGCAACGCGAAGTCGAGCGCGTTGCGATCGACCTCGGCATGCCCACGCGGACCGAGATCGACAGCATGGGCAAGCGGCTGCACGAATTGCACCGTGATGCGAAGAACCGCGCCGAGGCGTTGCCGGACCTGGCCGCGGAAGTGGCTGCCCTGCGCGCCGAGGTCGAGCGCCTGAAGGCCGGCGCCAGGCAAGCCCCGCAACCCGCGCGCAGCGCGAAGAAGGCCGCGCCGCGCAAATCCCGCAAGCCGGCCGGCCAGGAGTGACCGCGATGGAACCCATCCGCATCGATCCCAAGCGCGCGCTGGACGAAGCCATGCGCGCGCAGCAGAAACTTGCCGCCAGCGTGCGTGTGCTGCGCAACGTCGAAGACGTCGAGTACGGCGCCACCGACAAGGAAGCGATCTACAGCGAAGACAAGGTCGTCGTCTATCGCTACAAGGGCAAGGCCAAGCCGACCGCCAAGGCTCCGATCCTGATCTGCTACGCGCTGGTCAACCGGCCATACATGGTCGACCTGCAGGACGACCGCTCGCTGGTGAAGAACCTGCTTGCGTTGGGCGAGGATCTTTACATCATCGACTGGGGCTATCCGGACGGCGCCGACCGCTGGCTGACGCTGGACGATTACATCAACGGTTACATCCGCCGCTCGGTCGCTGCGGTGGCGAAACACGCGGGCGTGAAGAAGATCAACCTGCTCGGCATCTGCCAGGGCGGTGCGTTCTCGCTGTGCTTCACATCGCTGCACCAGGACAAGTTGCAGAACCTGATCACGATGGTGACGCCGGTCGATTTCCACACCAGGGAAAACATGCTCTCGCACTGGACGCGCGGCATGGACGTGGATCTGTTCGTGGACACGCTGGGCAACGTGCCCGCCGACCTGATGAACTGGTGCTACCTCACGCTGAAGCCGGTGCGCCTGAACCAGCAGAAGTACGTGGCGATGCTGGACATCCTCGACGACAAGGTGGAGCTCGAGAATTTCCTGCGCATGGAGAAGTGGATCTTCGATTCACCCGACCAGGCCGGCGAAGCGTTCCGCCAGTTCATCAAGGATTTCTACCAGGGCAACAAACTCGTCAAGGGCGGCCTCAAGATCGGCGGCAAGGACGTGAGCCTCAAGAACATCACCATCCCGGTGCTCAACATCTTCGCCGAGCAGGATCACCTGGTGCCGCCGTCGGCGTCGCGGCCGTTGGGCGAGCACATCGGGACCAGGGATTACACGCAACTTGCGTTCAAGGGCGGCCACATCGGCATCTACGTGTCCGGCCGTGCCCAGCGCGAGGTCCCGCCGGCCATCCATGAGTGGCTGGCCAAGCGCACCAAGTGACGACAGGATGTCGTCGTCCCGGCCAGCACATGGATGTGCGATGAGCCGGGATCCAGCGTTCCTGGCGAAATCGGGCATTGGCTCCGGCCTTCGCCGGAACGGCGGCGTGACATGCCGACGGCACGCAGACGGCTCCACTAGAATCGGGGCATGAACACATCACGTACGCTTCGCCGTTCCCGCCGCAATCGCTGGATTGCCGGCGTGGTCGGTGGCCTCGCCGATTATTTCGGGCTCGACCCCACCCTGGCCCGGATCATCTACGTCCTGATTTCGATCTTCTCGGCGGCGTTCCCGGGCATCCTTGTTTACATCATTCTCTGGATACTGATCCCGCAAGGGGATTGACCCGGTTGCTGCGTGCTACGCTTCGTCGCGGCACGGAACACGCGAAGCTCAGGACGATGGCCGAAATCCAGGCAAGTGACACGACACATGATTCCGTGCGTGCCGTGCAATGGTTGCACGATCGCCTGCATGTGCTCGACCAGCGCAAGCTTCCCTTCGACGAAACCTGGATCGATTGCCGCGACGCGGCAGAAGTCGCGCAGGCGATCCGCGACCTTGTGGTGCGCGGTGCGCCGGCGATCGGGATCGCGGCGGCATGGGGCGTGGTGCTGGCGGCGCAGCGTGGCGACGATCCGGACAAGGCGCTGGCGATGCTGCGCGCAGCGCGTCCCACCGCGGTCAACCTGATGGCGGCGCTGGCCCGGATGCAGGCAAGGATCGACGCGGGCAGCGATGCCGTGCACCTGGCCCGCGAGGCGCAGGCGATCCAGGACGAAGACCTGGCGGCCAACCACGCGATGGGCACGATGGGCGCGGCGTTGATCCAACCCGGCAGCGGCGTGCTGACCCATTGCAATACCGGCTCGCTCGCGACCTCGGGTTTCGGCACCGCGCTGGGCGTGATCCGCGCCGGTTGCGCAGCGGGCTGCATCGCACGCGTTTACGCCGGGGAAACCCGTCCGTGGCTGCAGGGCGCGCGCCTGACGATGTGGGAGCTGCAGCGCGATGGCATCGCCGCCACCCTGATCGCCGACTCGGCGGCCGCGCACCTGATGAAGTCCGGCGAGGTGCAGTGGGTGATCGTGGGCGCGGACCGCATCGCCGCCAACGGCGACACGGCCAACAAGGTCGGCACCTACCAGCTCGCGATCGCGGCCAGGCACCATCGCGTGAAGTTCATGGTGGTAGCGCCTTCCACCACGGTGGATCTCGCGACACCCTCGGGCGATGCCATCGACATCGAACTGCGCGATCCCGCCGAGTTGCTGGGTTACGCCGGCCAGCGCACGGTTGTCGAGGGCGCCGGGGCGTGGAACCCGGTCTTCGACGTGACCCCACACGACCTCATCGACGTGCTGGTGACCGAGCGTGGCGTGATCACGCAGCCGGACGCAAGTGCATTGCGCGCGATGTTCGGGCCGAGCGCACACTAGGGCCTGTTAACGCTATGCCGCGTGGCCGCGCCGGCGGCCCTTTGCCCGCAGGGCAGGGAAGAGCGAGGAGGAAGTATGTCGATACATAGACGAACGATGACGCAGCCATGTTGGCAAAGGGCCCCGGCCCGAAGGGCTGCTCCGCAGTGGCCGCCATGCTTCGGTGCGCGCCTTGACCATGGAACCACCATGGCGCTGCGGCGCGCGCCTCGCCTGGCGGCCACTGCGGAAGCAACGCGGATCGCGTGGCATAACGTTAACAGGCCCTGAGATGTGGCACCTGCCGAAGCAGCTCGCATGGTTCGGCGCGGGGGGCTTCATCGGCTTCATTGTCGACGCGGGCATCGTGCAATTGCTGGTCAGTGCATTCGATGTCGATCCGTACGTCGGACGGCTTTTTTCATTCGTGTGCGCGGCTACCGCAACATGGCTGTTCAATCGCCACTTCACGTTCCACGAGCGCGGCGGTTACAGCCTGTCCGGCGAGTGGTCGCGCTACATGCTCGCGATGTCCGCGGGGTTCGTGCTCAATTACCTGACCTATGCGCTGGTCATCTATTTCTCGGATTTCGTCCACACCTGGCCCGCGATCGGCGTGGCCGCAGGGTCGTTGCCGGGCTCGGCCGTGAACTTTCTGGGTGCCCGCCAGTGGGTGTTTTCCGGCTCCCGCAAGGGGCAGTCGTCCGGACCGGGGAAAGGGCCAGGGGATGCGTCGTAAGTACTTGTCTTTATTGAAGTTTCAAGGGGTGTCTCAAGCCCGTTTGTGATACAATGAACAAGATGATTTCCAGGCGCGGGCCACCCACGGAACCTGCGCTTTTTTCGATCCACCAGATACGGGAAACAAGCGGATGGCGGAACCTGCCAGTGAAGTAATTCGCGTCAACATCGAAGACGAGATGCGCCAGAGTTACCTCGATTACGCGATGAGCGTGATCGTGGGCCGCGCGCTCCCCGACGTGCGTGACGGACTCAAGCCCGTACATCGCCGCGTGTTGTTCGCGATGAACGAACTGGGCAACGCCTGGAACAAGTCGTACAAGAAATCCGCGCGCGTGGTCGGTGACGTGATCGGCAAATACCATCCGCACGGCGACTCGTCGGTGTACGACGCGATCGTGCGCATGGCGCAGCCGTTTTCGTTGCGCTACATGCTGGTGGACGGGCAGGGCAACTTCGGCTCGGTGGATGGCGACAGTCCCGCGGCGATGCGTTACACCGAGGTGCGCATGGCGCGCCTCACGCATGATCTTTTGGCCGACATCGACAAGGAAACCGTCGACTTCGGCCCCAACTACGACGAAAGCGAGCAGGAACCACTGGTCTTGCCGACCCGCGTGCCGAACCTGTTGGTGAACGGTTCGGCCGGCATCGCGGTGGGCATGGCCACCAACGTGCCGCCGCACAACATGGGCGAGGTGATCGACGCCACGGTCGCGTTGATCGACAACCCGAACCTCACCATCGACGACCTGATGCAGTACGTGCCGGGCCCGGATTTTCCGACTGCCGGCATCATCAACGGAGCGGCCGGCATCGTGCAGGCGTATCGCAGCGGCCGCGGCCGCGTGCTGGTACGCGCGAAGACCGAAATCGAGACCAGCGAACACGGCCACGAGGCTATCATCGCCACCGAAATCCCTTACCAGGTCAACAAGGCGCGGCTGATCGAGAAGATCGCCGAGCTGGTCAAGGAAAAGAAACTCGAAGGCATCAGCGGCCTGCGCGACGAATCCGACAAGGACGGCATGCGCGTGGTGATCGAGGTGCGCCGCGATGCCGCCGCCGACGTGGTGTTGAACAACCTGTTCCAGCAGACGCAACTGCAGGTGACCTTCGGCATCAACATGGTCGCGCTGGTGGATGGCCAGCCGCGGCTGTTGAACCTCAAGGAAATCCTCGAGCACTTCATCCGCCACCGGCGCGAAATCGTCACCCGGCGCACGATTTTCGACCTGCGCAAGGCGCGTGCACGCGCGCACGTGCTGGAAGGCCTGACCGTCGCGCTGGCCAATATCGATGCGATGATCGAACTGATCAAGACATCGGCATCGCCACAGGAAGCACGCGAACGCATGCTGACGTGCAAATGGGAGCCCGGCATGGTGCGCGCGTTGCTGCAGGCCGCCGGCGCCGCTGCTTCGCGCCCGGAAGGCCTCGATCCGCGCACGGGGCTTGGTGACGATGGCTACCAGTTGTCCGAAATCCAGGCCAGGGAAATCCTGGAAATGCGCCTGCACCGGCTGACCGGGCTGGAGCAGGACAAGCTCACCGACGAGTACAAGCTGCTGCTGGGAACCATTCGTGGCCTGATCGCGATCCTGGAGGATCCCGACAAGCTGATGGCGGTGATCCGCGGTGAGCTGGTCGAAATGAAGGAGCTGTACGGCGATGCGCGCCGCACCGAGATCCTGCACACCCAGGAGGACCTGGAAACGCTGGACCTGATCGCGGAAGAGGATGTCGCCGTCACGCTGTCGCACACGGGGTACGTGAAGCGCCAGACGCTGGACACCTACCGCGCCCAGAAGCGCGGCGGCAAGGGCCGCTCCGCGACCAACATGAAGGAAGAGGATTTCGTCGAGAAGCTGTGGATCGTCAATACCCACGACACCTTGCTCACCTTCACCAGCAACGGACGGGTGTATTGGCTGGATGTCTATCGCATTCCGGAGGCCGGCCCCGGTGCGCGCGGCCGCCCGATCGTCAACCTGTTGCCGCTGGAGGAGGGCGAGAAGGTGCAGGCGGTGCAGCCGGTGCGTGAGTACACCGATGACCGTTTCGTGTTCTTCGCCACCCGCAGCGGTACCGTCAAGAAGACGCCGCTCAAGGAATTCGAGTTCCAGTTGCAGAAGGGCAAGCTCGCGATCGGACTGGACGAGGGCGACGGGCTGGTCGAGGCCGAACTGACCGACGGGCATTGCGACATCCTGCTGTTCGCGTCGAACGGCAAGGCGGCCCGTTTCGCCGGCGACGAGGTACGCCCGATGGGTCGCACCGCGCACGGCGTGCGCGGCATGCGTCTCACCGATGGCGCGCAGGTCGTGTCGATGATCGTCGCGGACAAGCACACCGGGGCGGGGGAGTGCGACGTGCTCACGGCCACCGAACGCGGCTACGGCAAGCGCACGCCACTCGCGGATTTCCCGCGCAAGGGCCGTGGCTCGCAGGGCGTGATCGCGATCCAGTGCTCCGAGCGCAACGGTGCGCTGGTTGCCGCCGTCGCCACCGATGCAGGTCACGAACTGATGCTGATCTCCGACAAGGGTACGCTGGTTCGCACCCGCGTCGCGGAAGTGTCACAGGTCGGCCGCAACACCCAGGGCGTCACCCTGATCCGCCTGCCCGACGACGAAAAACTGGCCGGGGTCGTGAAGATCGAGAACGGCGACGAGGGAGAGGACGCGGACGATGCGGTCGGACCGGACGGCGCTGTGGATTGAGGTCGTTCCACAGGTCGGGTTGACCCCGGCTGCATCGGGGCAACCCCGACATCTATTGCCGAATCGTTGGAGTTCGCATGCAACTGTTCACCCCAACCTGCGTGCTGTCCCCGTCGTGGCAAGCATGTCCGGCAGGTCGGTCAGCTTGTGCAGTGGCGTGGCTGATTCCGGAAACCGGTCCGGAGGACGGAACCAGAACGTCGGCATCCCCGCGGCGATACCCGCGAGGATTCCAGGCAGGCTGTCTTCCACCACGGCGCAACGGCAGGGCAGGACGTCCATTGACGCGGCCGCGTGCAGGAACAGCCCCGGGTCGGGTTTCCATGCGCCGACCTCGTAGGCGCTGAATATCCTGTCCGCCGGAAAGAAGCGGGCCAATCCGGTCAGGTCCAGGCTGAGCTGGATCTTCTCGCGTGGCCCGCTCGATGCCACGCAACATGGCATGTGCAAGCTTGCAAGGGTTTCCGACGCCCCGTCCATTGGTTCCAGGTGCTTGCGGAATGCAGCGGCGGTGCGCGTCCGAAGTTCCGGCACGAAGGAATCCGGAAGCTTGCGGCCCAGCCGGTGCTCCAGGTCCGTGACGCAATCGGCCATGCTGCGGCCGATGTACCTGTGCATTGCCTCGTTGATTGGAATGCGGAGGCCGAACGAGGCCACGTAGTCGACGAGGACGGTGTTGGCAAGCAACTCGCTGTCCACGAGCGTGCCGTCGCAGTCGAAAATCACCGCCTCGATTCGAATTGCAGGGACGGGCGGGCCGGCGTGAGTTGCCATCAAATCGCCGCCAGCATCGCCTCGGCGCTTGAAACCCGGAACTCTCCGGGTGCCTCGACGTGCAGCACCTTGACCACGCCGTCCTCGGCATAGAAGGCGAAGCGCTTGGAGCGCATGCCCATCCCGAACTTGCTGGCGTCGGATTCCAGACCCAGCGCCTTGGCAAAGTCGCCGTTGCCATCAGCCAGCATCAGCATGCCGTCGGGCACATGGCGGTGCTGCGCCCAGGCCTGCATCACGAAGGCGTCGTTGACGGCCATGCAGGCGACGTCGATGCCGCGTTTCCTGAAATCCCCGTAGTGCTCGATGTAACCCGGCAGGTGGCGTTCCGAACAGGTCGGGGTGAAGGCGCCGGGCACCGCGAACAGCACGACCTTCCTGCCCTTGAACACATCGTCGGTGGTGAGTTGCTTGACGCCATTACTCAGTACGGCGAAGGTGGCTTGGGGAACACGCTGGCCAGCCTGGATCGTCATGGTTCGGTCCTGTCGGATTGATCCCGCCATCGTACTCCAGCGCGTTGGCGGCCGGGCTTGAAAGCGCTCCGTCGGCCCATACCTCGGGACCAACGGCCCGGTGTGGCCAATCAACCCATAGGAGTCTGCCATGGCTATGCAGCGTTCCCCCTACTGGCCGGTTGCCGGCCGTTTTCCCCGCGAGTTCGCGGATGCGTTCAACCAGCTGTTCGAGTTGGAATCCACGGACCAGTCCGACGTGGTGACCAGCGAATGGGCGCCGCGCGTGGACATCCGCGAGGAAGACAAGCGCTTCGTGATCGAAGCCGACATCCCGGGCGTCGATCCGAAGGCCATCGAGATCAACATGGACAAGGGCGTGCTGTCGATCCGCGGCGAGCGCAGGACCGAACACAAGGCCGGGGACGGCAAGTACACGCGCGTCGAGCGCGCGCACGGCGTGTTCCATCGCCGCTTTGCGCTGCCCGACAGTGCGAATCCGGATGGCATCCGCGCCAGCGGCAAGCACGGCGTACTGGAAATCGAGATCCCGAAGCGCCCGGAAACCACGCCGCGCAAGATCGAAATCGCGGTCGAGTGAGTCCTTGCCGGCATTTGGCCGGGTCGGTGCGGCATAATTGTAACCGCGGCGGAGCAATCCGCCGCGGCCTTTTGCGCGATCGCGGGGAACCTGGATGGAGTTTCAGGATTACTACAAGACCCTTGGCGTGAAACAAGGCGCGGGCGACGACGAGATCAAGGCGGCCTACCGCAAGCTCGCGCGCAAGTACCACCCGGACAAGAACAAGGAAGCCGGCGCCGAGGACAAGTTCAAGGCCATCAGCGAGGCCTACGAGGTGCTGCACGACAAACAGAAGCGCGCAGCCTACGACAACCTGCGCGCGGGCGGCTATCGTGCCGGCGACAACTTCCGGCCGCCGCCGGGGTGGCAGCAGCAGGCGCCGGGCGGCTTCGAGTTCAGGGATTTCGGTGGCGGCGATGCGGGGGGCTTCAGCGATTTCTTCGAATCACTGTTCGGGGGGCGCGCCGCGGGGGCGCGCCCCCAACGCGGGCCCATGCGCGGCAACGACATACGCGCCGGCGTGGAGATCGACCTGCGTACGGCGTATTCGGGCGGCAAGCAGCGGATGGGCCTGCGCGATGCAACGGGTGAACGCACGCTGGAAGTGAACATTCCCGCCGGCATCCTGCCGGGCAAGGTGATCCGCCTCGGCGGGCAGGGCGAGCCCGGCTACAACGGCGGCCCGGCGGGCGACCTCTTGCTGGAAGTGCTGGTGCGCGACGATCCGCAGTTCAGGCTGCATGGACGCGACGTGGAAGCCGAATTGCCGGTTTCGCCCTGGGAAGCGGCACTGGGCGCCAAGGTGCCGGTACCGACACTGGGCGGCACAGTGGAACTCCGGGTTCCCGCGGGTTCGCACAGTGGACGCAAGCTGCGCCTCAAGGGGCGCGGAATGCCGGGCAGGACGCCCGGAGACCAGATCGTCACCCTGTCGATCCGGACGCCGCCCGCAGACAACGATCAGGCCAGGGAAGCGTACAAGGCGTTTGAACAGGCGTTCCCGGGGTTCGATCCGCGGTAGGCCGAGCCATCGATATGGCTGCGCCTACTTGGCCAACGCTGCGCCCAGCGCCTTGGTCAGCTCGGCTTCGTTCACGGGTTTGGTGACATAGGCCTTGGCGCCCTGGCGCATGCCCCAGACCTTGTCGGTTTCCTGGTCCTTGGTGGTCACCAGGATCACCGGGATATGCGCAGTATCGGGATCCTTCGAGATCGCACGCGTCGCCTGAAACCCGTTGAGGTTCGGCATCACCACGTCCATCAAGACGAGATCGGGCTTGTCACGCTTGGCGGTTTCAACCCCCGCCGCGCCGTCGGTTGCGGTGAGTGTCTGGTGTCCGAGTTTCTCGACCAGCCGTTTCAGGCCTTCCAGTTGGGATGGCGAATCGTCAACGATCAGGATGCGTGACATGCATGGCTCCCCGCAACGGAAGCGCACATTGTAGGGAACCGAAACCCGAAGCGCCATGCTTGCCGGGCCGGTTGTGGTGGCTCAGGGTCGTCTCAAGAATACGCAAAACGCTTGAGACAAATCATTGGCTTGCAAGTCGATCGCAAAGTCAATCCGACGTGCTGGCTGCGTCGATGCGGACCAGTGTGCGTCCGAATGAGTGGCCGGCCAGCATGCCCGCGAACACTTCGGGAAGTCCTTCCAGCGCCACTTCGTTGGTGCAAATCGCATCGAGGTGCGCGGGCTTCCAGTCCGACGCAAGGTGCCGCCAGATGGAATCGCGGATGTCGCGCGCGGTACCGGCCGAGGCGATGCCGAGCAGGCTGACCCCGCGGATGATGAAGGGCATCACGGTGGTGTCGAGCTTGCTGTCGGCGGCGAGTCCGATGCTGGCGACGTTGCCGTAGGGCGAGGTTGCGGCCAGGAGTCGTGCCAGGAGTATACCGCCGGCGCTGTCCACGGCGCCGCCGAAGCGCGCGGACTCGAGCGCGCGGCTGCCGAGATCGAGCGTGTGGCGATCCAGTACTTCGCGTGCGCCGAGCCGTTTCAGGAAATCGGCGTGCTCCGGCTTGCCGCTGATCGCGTGCACGTCGAAGCCCGCCCTGCTGAAAATATCCACGGCCAGCATGCCGACGCCGCCGGTCGCGCCGGTGATCGCGATCGGCCCGAGTCCCGGCGCCTGGCGGTTGTCGCGCATCCGGAACAGCGCCAGCGCAGCGGTGAAGCCGGCCGTGCCGAGGACCATGCTCTCGCGCAACGACAAGCCTTTCGGCAATGGGATGGTCCATGCGGATTTCAGGCGCGCGTATTCGGCATAGCCGCCGTCGCGGGTCTCCGAGAGTCCGCAGCCGGTGCACAGCACCGCGTCGCCTTCCCTGAATCCAGGGTCGGTCGATGCAACGACGCGGCCGGCGACATCGATGCCGCCGTTCAACGGGAACCGGCGCAGGATCTTGCCGTTGCCGGTGCCCGCCAGGGCGTCCTTGTAGTTGACCGACGAATACGCGGCCCTGATCAGCACTTCGCCCGGCGAGAGCTCGTCGGCACGCATCGTCTCGAAGCCGGTACGGTAGCCAGCCGAGTCGTTGTGGATGCGGAAGGCGCGGAAGGTCGAGTCTGTGGTCATTGTTTTTCGCCGTCATTCCGGCGCAGGCCGGAATCCAGCATGCGTCGGCAGTACGATCAAAATGGATCCCGGCCTGCGCCGGGATGACGAGCAAAGGCTGGATCCCGAATCAGTGCACATGCCTGTGCTGCACGGAATGAACGTTTTTTGATCTGGATCCCGTGTCGTCGGCCATCCATGGCCTGCACGGGATGACGACATCCAGTTTGAAGCTGGATCCCGGATCAACGCGCATCCATGTGCTGTCCGGGACGACGACATCCTGTCGTCAATTTGCTTTGTTGAGGGCCCGCTTGTCGACGGAGAGTGCGGCTTCGTGCACGACTTCGGAGAGGGTCGGGTGGGCATGGACGATGCGGGCCAGGTCTTCGGACGAGCCCTTGAACTCCATCGCCACCACGGCTTCGGCAATCAATTCCGATACCACCGGGCCAACCATGTGCACGCCGAGGATGCGGTCGGTTTCCGCGTGTGCAATCACCTTCACCTGGCCCGCGGGTTCGTTCATCGCCACTGCGCGGCCGTTGGCGGCGAACGGGAACGATCCGGTCCGGTACGGAATGCCTTCGTCCTTGCACTGTTTTTCGGTCTTGCCGGCCCAGGCGATTTCGGGTTCGGTGTAGATCACCCACGGGATCACGCCGTAGTCGACGTGGCCGGCGCGGCCCGCGATCAGTTCGGCCACCATCACGCCTTCTTCCTCTCCCTTGTGCGCCAGCATCGGACCGCGCACGCAGTCGCCGATGGCCCACACGCCATCGACCCCGGTCCAGCAGTGTTCGTCGACCTCGATGCGCCCACGATCATCGGTTTTGACGCCCGTGCCATCGCCCAGCAGGCCTTGCGTATAGGCACGCCGCCCCACCGCGACCAGCAGCTTGTCGAAGGTGAGCTTGTGCTCGCCATCCTTGTCGGAGTAGGTCACCTCGACGGCCGATTCATTCTTTGATGCCTTCTTCACCTCGGCCTTGCCGACCTTGGCGCCCAGGTGGATGTCCAGGCCCTGCTTCTTGAATTCCCGCGCGGCGACCATGGAAATGTCCCGGTCGGCGGCGCCGAGGAAGTCGGGCAATGCTTCCAGGATGGTGACTTCCGCGCCCATGCGCTTCCACACCGAACCCAGTTCCAGCCCGATCACGCCCGCGCCGATCACCCCGAGGCTTTTCGGCACCTTGTCGAGATCGAGTGCGCCGGCGTTGTCGATGATGTTTTTCCCGTCGAACTTCGCAAACGGGAGTTCGATCGGCACCGAGCCGGTGGCGATGATGACGTTGGCCGCCTTGAGCGTCTGTTTGTTGCCGTCTTCGCCGGTGACCTCCACCTGGTTGCCCCCGCTTTTATCACTGCGGAGCAACTTCCCGGTGCCGAAGAATGCCGTCACCTTGTTGCTCTTGAACAGCATGCCGACGCCGCCGGTGAACTGTTTGACGATCTTGTCCTTGCGGCCAATGAACGTCTTCATGTCCACCTTGGCGTTCTCGACGCTGATGCCGTGGGTGGGCAGGTTGTGCGCGAGGCCCCAGAACTGCTTCGAGGAATCCAGCAGCGCCTTCGACGGGATGCAGCCGACGTTGAGGCAGGTTCCGCCCAGCGCCTGCTTGCCGTCCTTGCCCTTGAACGCGTCGACGCAGGCGACTTTCAGGCCCAGTTGCGCGGCGCGGATCGCACCGATGTAGCCGGCCGGGCCGGCCCCAATGAAGATGACGTCGAAACTCTGCGGGTCGCTCATTGCAGCATCCTTGGTTTTTCCTTCTCCCTTCGGGAGAAGGTGGCGCGCAGCGCCGGATGAGGGTTCGGTGAGGAATATGGCGATGCCGAACCCTCACCCCAACCCCTCTCCCGGAGGGAGAGGGGCTCGAAGCGTCAAAGCCCAAGCAACATGCTGTACGGGTTCTCCAGCTGGTTCTTGATGTCCACCAGGAACAGCACCGCGTCCTTGCCATCCACGATGCGGTGGTCGTAGCTGATCGCGATGTACATCATAGGCGCTGCGACGACCTGGCCATTTTCCACCACCGCGCGCTCCTTGATGGTGTGCATGCCGAGGATGCCGCTCTGCGGCGGGTTCACGATCGGCGTCGAGAACAGCGAACCGAAGGTGCCGCCGTTGGTGATGGTGAAGGTGCCGCCTTGCAGGTCGTCCAGGCTCAGCTTGCCGTCGCGCGCCCTGGTCGCGAAATCGGCGATGGCCTTTTCGATCTCGGCGAAGCTCATGTCCTGGGCGTCGCGCAGCACCGGGGTCACCAGCCCGCGGTCGGTCGCGACCGCGATCGAAATGTCCTGGTAGCCGTGGTAGATGATGTCGTTGCCGTCCACCGAGGCGTTCACCACCGGGTGGCGCTTCAGGGCTTCGCTGGCGGCCCTCACGAAAAAGCTCATGTAGCCGAGCTTGATGCCGTGGGTCTTCTGGAACTGTTCGCCCAGCTGCTTGCGCATCGCGACCACCTTGGCGAGGTTGACTTCGTTGGAAGAGGTCAGCATCGCGATCGAGTTCTTCGATTGCATCAGGCGCTCGGCGATGCGCGCGCGCATGCGCGTCATCGGCACGCGTTCTTCCGGACGACTGCCGGGACTCGGAACCCGGGGACTGGTAGGCGCAGGCGCCGCGGCCGGTTTCTCGGCCTTCGAGTAATTGACCAAGTCTTCCTTGGTCACGCGTCCGCCACGGCCGGTGCCGGGAACTTGCGAAGCATCGATGTTTTCTTCAGTGGCGACACGGCGGCCAGCGGGAGATAGTTCCGCTGCGGAAGGCGATGCCTTGGCCGGTCCCTGGTTCCCGGTCCCCGGTCCCGCTTTCGCGGGCACTTCCGCCTTGGCCGGCGCCGCCGGCTTCGCAGGCTCCGCTTTTGGTGCTTCCGCTACCGCGCCCTCCTCGAGGATCGCGATCACGTCCTGGCTGTTGACGGTGTCGCCGGCCTGGTGGCGGATTTCCTTGAGCACGCCGTCGGAAGGCGCGGGTACCTCCAGCACCACCTTGTCGGTTTCGAGGTCGACCAGGTTTTCATCGCGCTTGACCGCGTCGCCCGGCTGCTTGTGCCAAGTGGCGATGGTGGCGTCGCTGACGGATTCGGGCAGTACCGGAACTCTGACTTCGATCGACATGGCTTGTCCTTGTCGAGCGGTTGCAAAGCCACTGCGCTCGGCAGCTCGTGCGCCGGCGGTGCCCGGGATCCTCATGTACTGACGTGTACACTCCGGTTCCTGTGCGCCGCCGAGGCGCCATCTGCCTTCGCTCGCTACGCTTTGCAAACCGCTCTGTTTGGTTGACTAATCAAAAGGAGCGTAGCGGATTTTCATTCCACCGAATGGTCATCGCCGACCGGTTCGGCCAGCGCCTGCTGCACCAGCGCGTGCTGCTCGGCCACGTGGGTGTTGAAGTAGCCGCAGGCTGGCGCGGGCGAGCGCGCCCGGCCCGCGTAATGCAGGCTATGGTGGCCATCGACGCAGGCCTGCAGGTGGTGGCGGATCTGGAACCACGCGCCCTGGTTCTGCGGCTCTTCCTGGCACCAGACCACTTCCTTCGCGGCCGGATACTTGTCGAGTTCGGCGTTCACCTCGACGCGCGGGAACGGGTACAACTGTTCGACTCGGACCAGCGCGACGTCGTCGATCTGCTGCTTTTCGCCTGCCTCGAACAGGTCGTAGTAGACCTTGCCCGAGCAGAGCACCACGCGCTTGACCCGCTTGTCGTCCTTGCCGCGCGTGTCCGGAATCACCAGGTGGAAGCGGCCTTTCTCAAGGTCTTCGAGCGATGACACCGCAAGCTTGTGGCGCAACAGCGACTTCGGCGTCAGCACCACCAGCGGCTTGCGGCAGTCACGCAACATCTGCCGGCGCAGCATGTGGAACATCTGCGCGGGCGTGGTGGGCACGCATACCTGCATGTTGTCCATGGCGCACAGTTGCAGGTAGCGCTCGAGGCGCGCGGACGAATGCTCCGGGCCCTGGCCTTCGTAGCCGTGCGGCAGCAGCAGCACCAACCCGCAGCGGCGACCCCACTTGGCCTCGCCGGAGGAGATGAACTGGTCGATCACCACCTGCGCGCCGTTGGCGAAATCCCCGAACTGCGCTTCCCAGACCACCAGGGTGTCGGGGTCGGCGGTGGCGAAGCCGTACTCGAACGCCAGCGCGGCCAATTCGGACAGCAGCGAGTCGATCACCTCGACCGAGCTGCCTTCGCGCACGTGCGCGAGCGGGGTGTAAACCTCGCCGGTCTTCTGGTCGTGCAGTTCGGCGTGGCGGTGGAAGAACGTGCCGCGCGGAGTGTCCTGGCCGACCAGCCTGAGGGCATTGCCTGCGGCGACCAGCGATGCGTAGGCCATGTTCTCGGCATAGCCCCAGTCCAGCGGAAGTTCGCCTTCCGCCATCTTGCGGCGGTCGGTGTAGATCTTGGCGACCCGTGGATGCAGCGTCACGTTTGCCGGCCAGGTCAGGATCTTGCCCGCCAGTTCGTCGAGGGTCTTGCGCGCGACGCCGGTGGTGACCGCCTGCGCGAGGTTGCCCTTGGCAAAGCGCGTCCAGTCCACGATGAACTTCTGCGAACCCGGGGGCGAAAGTTCGGTGACGAGCTCGCCGGCATCGAGCTTGTCGCGGTAGTCCTCGAACAGTTTTTGCCCGTCGCCATCGGCGATGAGGCCGCGCTTGGCGAGCACCCCCGCATAGAGCTGCCGCGTGGGCGGCAACTTCTTGATCACGTCGTACATGACCGGTTGCGTGGCCGACGGCTCGTCGGCCTCGTTGTGGCCGTGGCGGCGGTAGCAGACCAGGTCGACCACGACGTCCTTGTGGAACTGCTGGCGGAAGTCGAACGCCAGCCGCATGCATTGCAGCACGGCCTCGGGATCGTCGCCGTTCACGTGCAATACCGGTGCATTGACCATCTTGGCGACGTCGGTGCAGTACAGCGTGCTGCGGCCGTCGTCGGCGTCGGTGGTGAAGCCGATCTGGTTGTTGACTACGATGTGCACGGTGCCGCCCACGCCGAAACCGCGCGTCTGCGACATGTTGAACAGCTCCATGTTGACGCCTTGCCCGGAGAGCGCCGCGTCGCCATGGATCAGTACCGGCAGCACGTGCTCGCGCACGCCGTCGTGGGCGCGGATCTGGCGCGCGCGCACCGAGCCCGAGACCACCGGGTTGACGATCTCGAGGTGCGAGGGATTGAAGGCCAGCGCGACGTGGATGCTGCCGGCGGGTGCCGCGATGTCCGCCGAGAAACCCATGTGGTATTTCACGTCGCCGGAGTGTGCCGGGTCATCGGGACCGTCGTGCTTGCCCTCGAATTCCGCGAACAACTGTTGCGGCGGCTTGCCGAGGATGTTGACCAGCACGTTGAGCCGCCCGCGATGCGCCATGCCGATCACGAGTTCGTGCACGCCGTCGCCGGCGGCGCGGCGGATCAGGTCGTCCAGCAAGGGGATCAGCGAATCGCCACCTTCCAACGAGAAGCGCTTCTGGCCGACGTACTTGGTGTGCAGGTAGCGTTCCAGGCCGTCGGCAGCGGTCAGCTTGGCCAGCACCCGCTTGCGGGTGTCGCTGTCGAGCCCCGCGTCGCCGCTGGCTTTTTCCAGGCGGTCGTAGATCCAGCGCCGTTGGGTATGGTCGCTGATGTGCATGAATTCGGCGCCGATGCTGGCGACGTAGGTGCGGCGCAGGTGTTCGCGCAAGTCGCGCAGCCGCATGCGCTGGCCGCCGCCGGCGAAGGTGCCGCAGTCGAATTCGGTGTCGAGGTCGGCATCCGACAGGCCGTGGAAGGGCAAGTCCAGGTCGGGTGCGGGGCGCTTGGGGGCGATCGCGAGGGGATCGAGGTCGGCGGCCAGGTGGCCGCGCGAACGGTAGGCGGTCAGGAAACGCAGCACGCCCGCCTGCTTGCGGGCATGGGTATCGTCGACCGCCGGGGCTGCGTGGCGTCCGAGTGCCTGCGCGGCGACGATGCGCGCGATCGCGTCGGCGTGCGGAACATCGCCCATGCCGTGCAGGCCCTGGAACCAGGTGCGCCACTGCGGTCCGACGGATCCGGGATCGCGTAGCCAGTCCTCGTACAATTGGTCGAGGTATGCGGCGTTGCCGCCGCCGAACGGGGAGGTTTCCGCCAACTGCTGCAACAAGCTGCCGCCGTCACTCACGATGGTCACCACGAAAGGTATGGACTGCGGGCGCCGTCACGCACAGGCCGCACCCGACCTCGAATTATAACGGTTTAATGCTGCAATGCGGTATCCGCGCGACCCGTGGCGGCCGTCGATTCAGATACCCAGCGTGCGCAATTCAGGCCAGGCTTCGGAACGCGCCCAGACTTCCTCGAACAGCCGCATCAGCTCGGCGTGCCGCCCCGGTGCATAGGTCGAGCCCGTGGCCGCCATCTCGTTTTCCAGCGGCCGGTACAGGTAGCCGCAGGAATCCACGCACATGAAGGCCGAGCGGTAGGCGAGGTCGTCGGGCTCGACCGGGCGGCGCATTTCGATCACGCTGGACAGGCGCTGCGCAAGTTCCAGCAGGCGCGTGCCCTCCTGCATCGCCTGCGTGAGGTCCTGCGCGAGGATCCGGATTGATGCGCCACGTCCGGAGATCGCCAGGCGCCGCAGCTCGACGAGGCAGGCGGTGTCGTTGAGCAATTGCGGATGCAGTTCGCGCACCAGCACGCACATGCTGTGTCTGGCGCCCGCCAGCAAGGTCAGGGTGGCGCCGATCAGCTCTTCGCGCGTGGTCGAACGCAGCGCCTGCGGTTCCGGTGGAAGCTCTTCCGGCGGGCGTTCGGGTTCGGCCACGGCGTCCAGCGCGCGACGCATGCTCACGTGCGGGATGCCGGCCTCCTCGAACTCGGTGCCCTCGGTGCTGAAGCCGTGGTGCAGGTAAAACGGCATGGCCTCGCGTTGCGCGTGTAGCGAAACCTCGGTCAGGCGGCGTGCGCGGGCCTGGTCGACCAGGGCGTGCAAAAGCACCGTGCCCACGCCGCGACAACGCCAATCGCGCAGCACCGCCATCCTTCCGATCCTGCCGCCGGGGGCGAGGCGCCCCGCGCCTATCGGCGTGCCATCCGGGGCACGCGCCAGCGCGTGCGCGCTGAGCGGATCATCGTCGTCGATTTCCATGTCGGGCGGCACGTGCTGTTCGAGCACGAATACGGTCTCGCGAACGGTAGTCAGTGCCTCGCGATCGGCTGCGTTCCCCCAATCGCAGAGTTCGACGTGGAAGCCGCCTTGGATCGGCATGCGTTCAGGCCCCCCTCCGGGCCGGTTGCCTTGTGTGTATCGTCGGCACGTATACAAAGCGGATTGTAGGGCACTTCAACGTCGCCGCAACACGAAATGCCCGGAATCGACGAGAGCGGCCAGCAGGCCGATGCCACGCACATGTTGCGGAAGGCGCGCGAGCCGCGCTCCATCGAGTGCGCGGCCGGGCCCGGCCAGCTCCCGTGCCCAGGCCGGCGGAGCAGCGTAGGCGTCGCCGCAGACGTACAGGCGTGCGCTGCGTCCGCGCCCATGCCAGGCGAAACGGCTCCACGGGTCGCGCTCGAGCATGGCGTGCGGCAAGCGCCGGGCAAGCGCGGCGCGATCGATCGGGCGCTTGCGTGGCGCCGGGACCTGCGCGGCGCGATAGCGGGTGATGAAGCAGCCGAACCAGTCGGCGAAGGCATCCCCGTCGAGCGTCTCGGCAAGCGCGCCGAGTGCGCGGCGCGCGCGGCGCAACGCGGCGTCGTCGATTTCGCCGCCGGCGCCCGCGGGACGCAGGTCGGGATCGGCGTAGCGCCGCGATTCGGGCAGGGACTCCGCGACGTGCGCGGCAAGGTCGAACAGCAGTTCACCCGCGGCCGGCGCACGCATGCCGACGGAAAACGTCATGCATTCGCCGACCGCGACACCGTCGTGTGGCACGCCGGGCGGCAGGTACAGCATGTCGCCCGGGCTGAGCGTCCAGGTGTGGGTCGGATGGAATTCGCGCAACAGTTTCAATTCCACGTCGTCGCGGAACGCGGCCGGCGGATCCGGGCGCGTGTCGATCGACCAGCGGCGTTGGCCGCGGCCCTGCAGCAGGAACACGTCGTACTGGTCGGCGTGCGCGCCGACGCCGCCGCCATCGGCGGCATGGCTCACCATCACGTCGTCGATGCGCCAGCTCGGGATGAAGGCGAAAGGTCCGAGAAGGCCGGCCGTGTCGGCATCCCACTTGTCCACGTCCTGGACCAGCAGGGTCCAGCGCGATTCCGGGAGCCTGGCGAAAGTCGCGTCGTCGAAGGGGCCGTTGCGCAGCGTCCAGCGATCGCGCTTCGCATCGTGCAACACGATCCTTGCGAGTGCGCCGTCCATGCAGGCCAATCCCGCCAGGTCGTCCGGCGACAGCGGCGGCGCGAAATCCGGAAACGCGTGGCGGACCAGCAACGGTCGCTTCTGCCAGTAGTCGTGCAGGAAGCGCGCGGGCGGCATGCCGAGCGGCAGCTCCTTGCGTGCGCGCACCTCGATCGGCGGCGTCGCCACGTCAGATGTCTTTGGCGAGGTCGGCGGCAAGCCCGGTGTACGTGGCCGGTGTCAGTGCCAGCAGGCGTTGCTTGTCGGTACCCGGGAGATCGAGCGTGGTGATGAACGCGCGCAAGGTTTCACGGGTGATGCCCTTGCCGCGGGTCAGCGCCTTCAACTGCTCGTAGGGCTCCGGCAGCCCGTGCCGGCGCATCACGGTCTGGATGGCTTCGGCCAGCACTTCCCACGCACCATCGAGGTCGGCGGCGATGCGCTCGGAATTGACCTCGAGCTTGCCCAGCCCCTGGTCCAGCGAGGCATAGCCGACCAGCGCGTGCCCGAACGCTTCGCCCAGTGCGCGCAAGGTGGTGGAATCGGTGAGGTCGCGTTGCCAGCGGCTGATCGGCAGTTTTTCGCTGAAGTGTCCGAACAGTGCGTTGGCGAGGCCGAAGTTGCCCTCGGCGTTCTCGAAGTCGATCGGGTTGACCTTGTGCGGCATGGTCGAGGAGCCGACTTCGTCCGCCTTCAGTTTCTGCCTGAAGTAGCCGAGCGAGATGTAGCCCCACAGGTCGCGCGCGAGGTCGATCAGGATGGTGTCGATGCGGCGTTGCGCGTCGCAGATTTCCGCGATGGCGTCGTGCGGTTCGATCTGTGTCGTGTACGCCTGCCATTGCAAACCCAGCGATTCGACGAAGTGCTGCGAGAATGCCCGCCAGTCCAGTTCGGGGTACGCGATGACGTGGGCATTGAAATTGCCGACCGCACCGTTGATCTTGCCCGGAATGTCGATGGCCGTGAGCTGCGCGCGTTGGCGTTGCAGCCGCGCGAGCACGTTGGCCATTTCCTTGCCGAGGGTGGTGGGCGAGGCGGTCTGGCCGTGGGTACGCGAGAGCATCGGCAGCCCGGCATGGGCGTGGGCGAGTTCGCGCAGTTTGCCGAGCGGCCGGTCGACCGCCGGCAGCAGCACCTGCCCGCGTGCGTCGCGCAACATCAAGGCATACGAAAGATTGTTGATGTCTTCGCTGGTGCAGGCGAAGTGCACGAATTCCCTGGCTTGCTTCAGCGCGGCATCGTCGCCGATGCGTTCCTTGATGAAATACTCGACCGCCTTGACGTCGTGGTTGGTGGTGGCCTCGATGGACTTGATGCGCTGCGCGTCCGCGACCGAAAATCCCTCGACGATCTCCTGCAGTTTTCCGCGCGTGGCGGCGGGGAAGGGCGGCAGCTCGGCGATGCCGGCTTCGTCGGAGAGCGCGATCAGCCAGGCGATTTCGACCTCGACGCGGCGGTGCATCAAGCCGAATTCACTGAAGATGGGGCGCAGTGCATCAACCTTGGCGGCGTAGCGTCCGTCCAGCGGCGACAGTGCGGTGAGCGGATCGAGTTGCGACATGTTGGTCTCGAGCAGTTGACCCGCGGCATTGTAGCCGGGCCGCGCTTCGCCCAAGGGGCGAGGGGTAGGTGGCGAGGGTGCATGGATGGTGCCGTGGCCGTCGCATGTGTCCGATCGGGGTGGGCTGGCGCCCTCACGACTCGTCCCTCGTCCCTCCCGGATGTCGGCAGCAGCCGGTTATAATTGCACGTTGCTGAACTCCTGGAACCAAGCAATGCCAACCTTTCGCACCGAGCATGACAGCATGGGCGAGTTGAAGGTGCCTGCCGACGCGCTGTGGGGCGCCCAGACCCAGCGCGCCGTGGACAATTTCCCGATCTCCGGGCTGACCCTGCCGCGCGGGTTCATCCGCGCCCTCGGGCTCATCAAGACCGCGGCGGCGGATGCCAACCTGAAGCTAGGTCAC
The DNA here is from genome assembly GCA_036279975.1 of Rhodanobacteraceae bacterium. GTDB lineage: Bacteria > Pseudomonadota > Gammaproteobacteria > Xanthomonadales > Rhodanobacteraceae > 66-474. The sequence goes on along the minus strand of DASURP010000062.1, from coordinate 86,010 downwards.
CTGAAGGCGATGCAGGCTGCGGCAATCCGCAAGGCCGCGCAGCGCGTGGCCGCGGGCGAGTTCGACGCGCAATTCCCGATCGACATCTTCCAGACCGGATCGGGCACCTCCAGCAACATGAATGCCAACGAGGTGATCGCGCACGTCGCCTCGCAGGCCGGCAAGGCGAAGATCCATCCCAACGACCACGTCAATTACGGGCAGAGTTCCAACGACGTGATCCCGACGGCGATCCACGTCAGTGCCGCCCTGGCCACGCACGACCAACTCCTGCCGGCGTTGCAGCACCTGCGAAAGGCCATCGACAGGCGCGCACGCGAACTGAAGAACGTCGCCAAGACCGGCCGCACCCACCTGATGGATGCGATGCCGGTGACCTTCGGCCAGGAACTGTCGGGTTGGTCCGCGCAGATCGGATCCGGTATTGCCCGCATCGAGGATGCGCTCAAGCGCATGCGCCGCCTGCCGCAGGGCGGCACCGCGGTCGGCACCGGCATCAACGCCGATCCGAAGTTCGCCAAGGCTTTCTGTACGGAATTGTCGAAGGCGACGGGCACAAGGTTTTCTTCGATGGACAATTTCTTCGAGGGCATGGCCTCGATGGATGCCGCGGTGGAGTTGTCCGGTCAGTTGAAGGCCCTGGCGTGCTCGCTGATGAAGATCAGCAACGACCTGCGCTGGATGAATTCCGGACCGCTGGCGGGCCTGGGCGAAATCGAGCTGGTCGCGTTGCAACCGGGTTCGTCGATCATGCCTGGCAAGGTCAACCCGGTGATCCCGGAGGCGATGACCATGGTGTGCGCGCAGGTGATCGGCAACGACGCCACAATCACCATTGGCGGCCAGGCCGGCAACTTCCAGTTGAACGTGATGCTGCCGGTGATCGCGTACAACCTGCTGCAGTCGATCACGATCCTCGCGAATGCCTCGGTCCTGCTGGCCGACAAGGCGATTGCCGGCTTCAAGGTCAACAAGCAGCGGGTCGATGCAGCGTTGGCGCTCAATCCGATCCTGGTGACCGCGCTCAACCCGGTGATCGGCTACGAGAAGGGCGCCGCGACTGCCAAGCAGGCCTACAAGCAGAAGCGTCCGATCCTGGACGTGGCGCTCGAGACGACGGGATTGTCGAAGGCGGAACTGAAGAAGCTGCTCGATCCGGTGGCTCTCACCAGGGGCGGCATCCACGGCAAGTAAGAGCCTGCCTGTAGACGACTGGTACTTTCATCGCACACAAGGCGCGTGCACAGATTGGCAGGCGCCGGCCGGTGCGTAGCGCCTGCCCTTGCTGCTCCAACCCCCGGGCCGTGGCGATCAATCGTTGTCGTCGTCGTGCAACGCGTCCCTGCGGCACTCGTCGATCTTCTCTGGCGTCAGGTCCGCATAGGGTTTGAACGCGGGGACATCGGCGGCAAGTTTCTGCTGGCTCGTCATCAGCGCCGGCAGGCGGTCGCAGATTTTCGCGGCGGCCGCGCGGATGCCGGAGGCCTTCGCCTCGACCCGCGCGCGGATCTGCTGTTCGGATTCGCCCGAAAAGGCGCCGGCAATGGCTTCGCTGGCCGCGTTCACGCCAAGCGCTGCGCCCTGCCTGCCGATGGCGATGCCTGCGCGGGCGATGTCGACCAGCTGGCCGCGATACGCCAGCATTTTGTTGCGCTGCACGGGGGTCAGCGGTACTGGCTTGTCCGCGATCAGGAAATCGCCCTGTGGCGTGATTTCGGCCTTGGGCTCGTAGTCGTGGTTGGAAATGGTGATGTTCTTGCTGGCGAGTTCCGTTGCGGCCTTGTCCATCGCGCGATCGATGGCGGCGCCGATCAACGATGGCGACGACGAGGCCGAGGCGCCCGTGGCCGCCGGCGGATTCGGCGATCCGGCGTTGCAGGCGCCGAGCGCAAGAAACGATCCGGCGGCGAGGACGCACGGCAGGAAGCGATGGGTGCTCATGGGTGGTTGCCCTTGTACTCGTGGTGGACGGAGACCCCGCGCGTGGGGGGGCGATCACGCCGTAGGGTGGGCGGCGCCGCCCGATGGCGCCGCGGAAAGACGGATGGCGGTGGATGCGGCCGCGGAGCCCGTGGATGCGTGGGTCGTGGTGGTGCTGCGGGAGATCACGCAATGCATCTGCCTGCCGGATGCGTAGGGCTCGAAGGCGGGGATCTGTGTCGCGATGGCCTGCTGGGTGGCGTCGAGCGTGTTGATGTCCTTGCACAATTCGCTGGCGGCGTCCTCCATGCTTTGCGACTGGGCGTCGAGCCGCTTGTCGGCGCCGGTCGAGTCGCCATGGAAAATCGATGCGATTGCCGCGCCGATTCCGCGCACTGCCATCCTTGCCCCTTGCTTCCCGATTGCTTCGCCGGAATCCATGGTGCTGCTGGCTTCCCGGTAATAACGTTGCAGCAATTGGCGTTGCTCGGCCGTCACGGCGATCGCCTTGCCGTCGATCGTTAGGTCGCCATTGCGGCTGACGTGCGCGTTCGGCTGGCCCGTTGCGTGCACCACCAGGCCACTCGAGTCGAAGGTGATGCGGTGGCCGATGCTGTTGATGCCGGGTGAACAGGCGGCCAGCGTAATGGTGACGAGGGCCGCGCCTGCGAGTGTCAGGATCCTGTTCATGGGTTTCTCCTTGCAAAGGGCGGTTCAGGCTTCGTCGCGCCAGCGGCGGAACCAGATGGCGGCGGCGATCAGCACGATGCCGACGATCGCGCCGATCCACATCGTGGGCAGGGTGAAGGCGTGCGCCATGGCGGAGTAGCTGATGGCGCTCAGTTGGTCGCCGCTGCCAAGGCTCACGTCGTTGGGGCTGATTCGCACCATCGGAATCGCAGGGTTGGAGCTGACCCATCCCGCCGGGGCCACGCCGAGCAGCAGGCGCGCAACCAGGTCACCCCAGAAGACCTTGGCATCGATGTGCGGCAGGCCCAGCAGGCCAATCCAGAAGTTCAGTACGCCCGCGATGACGGGAATCACCACCGCCCACAGGAACGGCTTGCTGCGCGCCGCGGCGGACCAGAACAGCAACCAGCCGACGGTGGGCAGTGCCCATACCGCATTCACCGGAATCATGGCCAGCAGGCGCAGCCACAGCGCGAACGGCTCGACGTGTGCCCACAGCAATCCCAAAGGGTTGACGCCGTGGGCGAGGAACCACAGGCTGACGACGACCTGCATGCAGATGTATCCGGCCAATGCCACCACGGTGGCGATGAGCGGCGCGATGATTACCGCCGCAATGACCTTGGAGACCACGGTGGCCGTGTCCGACACTGGCAGCGACTTCCAGAACATGATGCTGCGGTCGCGCCGGTCGTCGTACAGCGCCCCCAACAGGTAGAAAAACACCACGAAGAACAGCACCACCGAGGCGATGCCGCCGAACATCAGCAGCGTCATGTCCAGGCCGTTCACCAGTTGGGTGATGTCGTGGGCCGAGGCGCTGCGCAGCATCTCGTTCAGGTTGGCTCCGCCCCAGGGCCCGGATACGTGCACGCCCATGCGCGCGCGGAATACTTCCGCGGCGATGATGCCAAGGATGCTGATGCCCAGGATCACCGCGGTCGCGGTGACCTGTGCCCACAGGAAGCCCCGCCGCTCTTCCCAGTACTCGCGCCTGAGCAGCCAGGCGAAGGGGGATTTCGCGATCGCGTTCATGCGTAGGTCCCTTTCATGGTGGCGACGAACAGGTCCGACACCGAGGGCCGCTTGACCTCGCCCAGTCGTGCCAGTTGCTCGGGGTCGGCACTGTCGTACATGAAGATGCTCTTGCCGAACACCGCTGCGCGCTCGTCGATGGGTTTCATGGCGCGGGCCGCTTCTACCTTGTCGGCATTCACCAGTACTTCGGCGAAGCGCGCGCCCATCTCGTCCATGGTGGTGGACAGCGCGATCTTGCCGTCGCGGATGAACAGCAGGTCGGTAAGGATGTGCTCGACTTCCTCGACCTGGTGGGTGGTGATCAGGATGGTCTTGTTCTCGTCGAAGTAGTCTTCCAGCAGGCTCTGGTAGAACTGCTTGCGATAGAGGATGTCGAGGCCGAGCGTGGGTTCGTCCAGCACCAGCAGGCGCGCGTCGATGGCCATCACGATCGCGAGGTGCAACTGCACGATCATGCCCTTGGACATCTCGCGCACCCTCTGGTTGGCGTGCAGTTTGGTGCGGCTGAGGAAGCGCTCGCACCTGGCGCGGTCGAAGCGCGGATGCACGCCGGCGACGAAGTCGATGGCTTCGTTGACGCGGATCCAGCGGGGCAGGGTGGCGACGTCGGCAATGAAGCACACCTCGCGCATCAGCTTCGGCCGCTCGCGGCGCGGGTCCAGTCCCAGCACCCTGAGTTCGCCCTCGAAATCGGTAAGGCCCAGGATCGCCTTCAACGCTGTGGTCTTGCCGGCACCGTTGGGGCCGATCAGGCCGACGATGCGGCCGGAACCCACTTCGAAATCGGCGCCGTCGAGGGCAACCGTGTTCTTGTAGCGTTTGGTCAGTCCCTGCGCGTGCACGATCGTTTCCGATCCGGCCGCCGGCGGGGTGGCGGGCCGATCAGCGATGGCTTCGGCTGCGACGTTCATCACGATTCCCTCTTGTCGGAAGCTTGCACTGGCGTGGCCAGCAGTCTTTGCAGATCGAGATTCATGCGCTCGATGCGGGCCCGGATGCGGGGCCACTCCTCGCGCAGGAAATGTTCGCGCTCGCTGCGCAGCAGCGCCTCGCGGGCGCCGTCGGTGACAAACATCCCGAGGCCGCGGCGTTTTTCCACCAGCTGCTCGTCCACCAGTTCCTGGTAGGCCTTGGAAACGGTGAGCGGGTTGATCTGGTAGTCCGCCGCGACCTGGCGTACCGAGGGCAGCGCATCACCCTCGTTCAGCGCACCGTCCAGGATCATCGCCACCACGCGTTCGCGCAACTGGCGATAGATCGGGACATTGTCATTCCAGGTTACGCTCATGGCTTGGACCTTGCCGGTGACATTGCCATCCTCGCATGGGTCATGCGAGGGGGCGGGATCGATTCAAGCGCCGGCACCGTCGCTGGCGAACGAGTAGTACGGCATCCGCAGGCTGGCCGGGGCGGCCCCTGCCTTGTCGTTGTGCAACTCCTGCAGCTGCGCCTTGCTGGGGTGGACGTTCATGGTCGGCAGGGTGCGGATGACGGTGGTGCTGGCATTCATGGCCCGGTTGACGCTGCTGGCGGCGGCGTTGCTGTACCCGGCGATTCCGGCGATTCCGGCGGCGGTGATCAGCATGGCGGCGAGTACTGCGAGTGACTTCTGGACGTTCATGACGGGCCTCCTAGTGACCTCGTTGACCAGTGTTGTAGTGAACTATAACACCAGAAATCACCTTGTCAACACCCCCTGCCATCAGTCATGGGTCAACCCGCCAGGGAAACCCTCGTTTTGCCCGCCATGCGGGCGCATGGCTTGACCCGGCGCAGGCCGGGGCGTATCCATGATCAACAGAATCGCGGCCCGTGGCTGCAATACAGATGCATGCCAGGCGCCGGACTGCGCATGGGACGGGGCGGCACCACGCACCGGGCGATGGTGAAAAGCGGCTGATCGGGGATTCCCAAGCGCGACGGGTCCTGTCGCGGGGATGAATGAACCCTGTCGTGTCACCGTTGTCCTATCCCCGCGCGTTGCCATTCCGCGGCAAAACAAGCAGAATGGCTGACTTCGTGTTGTCGTTCATGCCATGGGTTTGGCATGCGGCTTTCTTGACCAGAGGAAAACATAGATGAAGCAGATCATGCGGCCCAGCCTGGCCGCCGTTGCCGTGATCGCAGCGCTCGGCGTTGCCGGCATTTCGCAGGCGCAGACGCAAAGCAATTCCGCCACGGTCGACAAGGCCAAGGCCAGCGAGATCGTTGGCTATGAACTGGCGGGCCGCTATCCGGAATGGGCGCGCAGCCTCATCAACCCACAGCAGGTCGGGCAGGCCGTCACGCGTGCATTGCAGGGGCAGAAGCCCAGCATGGGCGAGAGCGAAGCCGAAAGCGTGGCCAAGGCGTTCGGCACCCAGTTCCAGGCCCTCGCGAAGCAGCACTACGACCAGGTGGCCGCGCAGAACAAGAGCGAGGGCATGGCCTATCTCACCAAGAACAAGTCGCAACCCGGCGTGCACGTCACGTCCGATGGGCTGCAGTACCAGGTCATCTCGCAGGGCAGTGGCCCGAAACCGAAGGCCACCGATACCGTGCAGGTGAACTACACTGGTTCCTTCGTCAACGGCCAGGAGTTTGATTCCTCGGCCAAGCACGGCAGTGGCCCGGCCCAGCTCGACCTCTCCAACGTGTTCCCGGGCTTCAAGGAAGCGCTGATGCTGATGCCGGTGGGCAGCCACTACAAGTTCGTGGTTCCCTCCGAACTTGCCTACGGCTCCGAGCCCAAGAATGGGTTCCCGCCCAATGCAACGCTGGTCTTCGACGTCACGCTGGTGAAGATCGGCGCCCAGTAATAGTCGACGCATGTTCCAACAAAAGCGCGGCCGAAAGGCCGCGTTTTTGTTGTTTCTATGTAGGAGCGGCCCATGGCCGCGACAGTCGCGCGCATGGCGCGCTCCTACAGCGGCACGCGGCTCGGCATCACCCGTGCGCGATCGCCTCGACGCGTGCGGCGCAGATGAAATCGTTCATCGACAATCCGCCGACGTCGTGGGTGGACCAGTGCACCACACAGCGGTTGTAGCCGACCTCGAGGTCGGGGTGGTGGTCCTGCTTGTTGGCCATCCAGCCGATGGCGTTGACGAAACCCAGGGTCTCGTAAAAGTTCTTGAAGCGGAACGTCTTCGCGATCGACTTGCCGTCCAGGGCGACCTGCCATTCGGGCAGCGACGCAAGCAGTTCGCGCACACGGGCCTCGTCCAGCGCATGCTCCCTGCCCTTGCGGGGTTCGCAGCGCAGCGCGGCCAGTTCGGAAAGGTTCATCGCGAGTGCAGGCCGTCGTCGCTGCCCTGGATCTTGCCGTGCAGGTCCGAGAGCTTGCTCGGCAGACCGGAGAAAAATGCGGTGATGTCCTCGATGTCCTGGTCGGACAGCGGTGCGGCCATGCCATTCATGATCGCATTCGTGCGCCGCCCATCCTTGTACTCGTGCAGCGCCTGTTCGAGGTAATCCTGGTACTGGCCGGCGAGCGCGGGGTAGTTCGGGGCGATGCCGTTGCCGTCAGCGCCGTGGCAGGCTTCGCAAGCCGCGGCTTTCTTCTGGCCGGCGGCGCTGTCGCCGCTGGCCGAAGCGGTGCCGAAACCGAGGACCAGCGCCGCGGCAAGCAGCGAAACGAGGATAGTGCGTTGCTGCATGGTCGGTTCCCTCAGTTCTTGTGCAGTTGCTTGGGCGCGAGGCTGGACAGGTAGGCCGCGATGTTCTCGATCTGCTGCTCGGTCAGGCTGTGCGCCTGTGCCCGCATGGTCGGGTACTTGCGGGCGCCGCTCCTGTACTCGTTGAGCGCGTCGATGATGTACTGCTCGTTTTGCCCCGCGATGCGTGGCACGTGGTACTGGGGATAGACCGACTCGTAACCGGTGACGCCGTGGCAACCGTGGCAGGAGTACACCTCTTGCTTGCCCTTGGCCGGGTCGCCCTTGGCGAATGCGGTGGCCGCGAAACAGACTAATCCCGCCATCAGCGCGACGGTCAGCATCGATCGGATCATGTTCCCAGGTTCCCTGCGGGCGGCTTGCGCCGCGTTGGCAAAGTCCGAAGTATAGCCTGTCGCACCGCCGTGCAGGCAAGGGGTCGGCGCGTGCGGGGCGCCGGAATTCGCGCTGCCTGCCTACGCGCCGTGCGCATGCTGCATGGTGTCGATCGCCAGCGTCGAGTGTGCATAGGCGCCGCCCGCCCGCATTTCCGCCGCCACCCAGATGGCCTCCATGATCTGCTGTTCGCTCGCGCCGGCCTTGAGCGCCGCCCTGGTGTGCCCCTTGATGCAGTACGGGCACTGCGTGGTGTGCGCCACCGCCACCGCGATCAGTTGCTTGGTGACCGAGGGCAGGGCGCCGTCGGCAAACACCGCGCGGCTGAAGTTCTGGAAGGCCTCCAGCGGGGCCGGCGCCAGCTCGTGGCGTTGGCGGGCGATGTCGGCGTTCGATTCGGGGTACACGGGATGGTCCATGGTGGTTTCCTGCATTGCAATGTGACTGTCGACCTTCCACTGTACTCTTGTGGCACCCGGTTAGACTGACATGGATCAGCGGCGCGCACGCGATCGCGGGCATGCTGTTTGCCAACTGCGACGGTTGATGGTGTGATGGCGGCATGGTGACGTGGCGTTCCACCTGTTGGGCCCTGATCGCATTGCTGGCGACGGCAACGGCCTTTGCGGCCGCGTCCCAGGCGCCGATGGCGCACCCGCTCGCGGTGGTACTGCGCGTCGATGGCGCGATCAGTCCCGCCAGTGCGGATTACCTGGTGCGCGGCATCGCACGTGCCGGCGCCATGCACGCCAGCGCGATCGTGCTGGAAATCGATACGCCGGGCGGCCTGTCCAGTTCCATGCGCGACATCATCAAGGCGATCCTGGCGTCCCCGGTGCCGGTGATCGGCTATGTCGCCCCGTCCGGCGCGCGCGCCGCCAGCGCCGGCACCTACATCATGTATGCCTGTCACGTCGCCGCAATGGCGCCCGCCACCAACATCGGCGCGGCCACGCCGGTGTCGATCACGGGCGGTGGAAACCTGCCGCTGCCGGCGTCCAGCAGCGGCAAGGCTGCACCTGCGCCCGCACCGGCCGGGAACACCGAAATGCGCAAGGTCACCAACGATGCGGTGGCCTACATCCGCGCGCTTGCCGAACGCCGCGGCCGCAACGCCGACTGGGCGGAGCAGGCCGTGCGCGAGGCGGTCAGCGTGTCCGACCAGCAGGCCTTGAAGCTGCACGTGGTCGACCTGATCGCCCCGGACATCCCGACGTTGCTGGCCGACGTGGACGGACGCAGCGTGCAGACCGTCGCGGGTGCGCGCGTGCTGCACACCCGTGGTGCCGCCATCGAGACGCTCGAGCCCGGGATCCGCAGCCAGTTCCTCGGCGTCATCGCCAATCCATCGGTCGCGTATATCCTGCTGCTGATCGGGCTGGGGGGGCTGGTGATGGAGGGCATGCATCCCGGCGGCATCCTGCCGGGCGTGGCCGGGGCGATCTGCCTGTTGCTGGCCCTGTACGCGTTCCAGTTGCTGCCGGTGAACTACGCCGGGCTGGGCCTGATCCTGCTGGGCGTGATCCTGATCGTTTCGGAGGCCTTCGTGCCCGCCTATGGCGTGCTCGGCACCGGCGGGGTGATTTCGTTCGTGATCGGTTCGGTGATCCTCATGCATACCGGAGTACCGGGTTACGGCATTGCGCTGCCGGTGGTGGTCGGGGTGGCGATCGCCGCCGCGGGCATCCTGGCCGGCATCGTGTGGATGGCGATGCGCTCGCACAAGCAGCCGGTGGTCAGCGGCCGCGAGGAGATGGTCGGCGCGATCGGCGAGGTGATTGCCGATTTCGAAGGCCGCGGCGCGGTGCACGTGCACGGCGAGCGCTGGCAGGCGCAATCGGACCTGCCGCTGATACGCGGCCAGCCGGTCGTGGTCACCGCCATGCACGGACTGATACTCGATGTGAAACCCGTGGCCGTTCCCAAGGAGGCAACCCCGTGAGCACTTATCCCATCATCGCGGTGATCGTCGTCATCGTGCTGATCATCCTGCTGTCGTCGATCAAGGTCCTGCGCGAGTACGACCGTGGCGTCGTGTTCCTGTTCGGACGCTTCCAGGCGGTCAAGGGACCCGGCATCATCATCCTGATCCCGATCATGCAGCAGATGGTCCGGATCGACCTGCGCACCATCGTGGTGGAGGTTCCGCCCCAGGACGTGATCTCGCGCGACAACGTGCCGGTGAAGGTCAATGCGATGATCCTGTACCGTGTGGTCGACCCGGAAAAGGCGGTGATCCAGGTGGAAGACGCGCGCGAGGCCACCAGCCAGCTCGCCCAGACCACCTTGCGCTCGGTGCTGGGGCGGCATGAACTGGACGAGATGCTGAGCGAGCGCGAGAAGCTCAATGCCGACATCCAGGGCATCCTCGACCAGCACACCGATGCCTGGGGCATCAAGGTCTCCAACGTCGAGATCAAGCAGGTGGATCTCGAGGAGAGCATGTACCGCGCGATTTCGCGCCAGGCCGAGGCCGAGCGCCAGCGCCGCGCCAAGATCATCAACGCCGAGGGCGAACTGCAGGCGTCGGAAAAGCTGATGCAGGCCGCACAGACCCTTGCCACGCAGCCGCAATCGATCCAGTTGCGCTACCTGCAAACGCTGGTCGAGGTGGCCGGCGACAAGACCACGACCATCGCGTTCCCGCTCCCGCTGGATCTGCTGGAACCGTTGCTCGGGAAGTTGCGCAAGGATGCTAGCGACAAGCCGCCGGGTGCTTGAGCGGGCAGGGTGGGTGACCAGCCGCCGCTTGCCGTTGGAAGGTCAGACCCGCGCGGACTTCACCAGCAGGTGCTTGGCCAGCACGCCGTGCAGGCGGCCGATCGCGCGCGCCAGGTGCAGCATCCCGAACAGCAGGAAAAACCCGATCACGAACATGCCGACCGCGTCGCCCCAGCCCGGCACGTGCTGGCCGAAACCCCAGTTGATCAGGACGTGGCCGCCCACGAAATCGCGACCCAGCCCGAAAAAGTCGAACGCCATCGCCAGCGGAGCCAGCATCAGCGCCAACGACACGGACGTCAGCGCCACCACGATCGTGAAGTAGGCGATGCCCAGCGGCAGCATCAGCAGCATGTACAGCAGCATCGCCCAGGTGCGCAGGTCGGACAGCATGTCCCCGATCCTTTTCAGCCACGGCCGCTCGCGTTCGACGTAGGCCGGGCGGCGCGGCATGCGCACGCCCAGGAGGCCCTCGACGATGCGGCTCTCGACCAGCGACAGGCCGCGCACCGAGGCCATGAACAACAGGAAGAACGGAATGCCGACCAGCGTGAAGGCGAAGCCCACCGACATCGACAACCCGGTCACGGCCCAGGTGAAATAGAAGATGCCGGTGGCCAGCGCCAGCAGCATGTAGAACAGCGCGCCGTAGGTGTGCGGGTCGGCGATCACGCCGAAGAACCGGCCGATCGCGGAACGGCGCGGGCGTGGCGGCGGGGTGCGCAGGGCGCGCGCCACGGTCTGCTCGGTGGTGCGGTAGATTTCCGCGACCTCGTCGGGCGCGCCGTAGCTGGTCGCAATCTTCTCCAGCAGTTCGGCTTCGCTCATGCCCGGGTTTTCCGCGAGCTCCGAGCGCAGGTGTTCCTCGGCGTCGTATAACGCGTCCTGGATCATCGCGGAGTCCGCGCCCGCCAGCGCCGCGCGTAGTTGCGACAGGTATTCCTTGATGGTGTGTGGCGTGTTCATGGTTTCAATCCCTCAGGATCGAGTCGACGTAGCGTTGGGTGGAATGCCATGCATCGGTCCATTCGCGCAGCACCTTCCGGCCCAACGGCGTGATCCGGTAGTAGCGACGCGGTGGTCCCGCTTCGGATGGTTCGACGAAGGTATCCAGCAGTTCGGCGGTACTCAGGTTGCGCAACACCGGGTACAGCGCGCTTTGCTTGCCGACCAGCACGCCACCCGCATCGCGTTCCAGGCGCTTGGCGATCTGGTAGCCGTACAGCGGTTCGCGCGCCGCGGCCAGCGCCGCCAGCAACACCAGCGATACCGTGCCCGCGGCCAGTTCCTTCTCGAACTTTTTCAGGTGCGGGTCGGTTTCGGCCATCTCGATGCACTTGCGTCCGGCATATACGCGAGTACACTATACCGCACTTGACAATAGCTGCATGCGCCGGAAGTCATGGGACACCGCGGCATGGGTCACGGGGCATGCTTCCAGCGCCGCTCGGGAAGCGCACATTGTCTGCGCAGCCGCAGGCGCAACGAATCGCCACGCGGCGGTGAGGAGATGGAAATGTTCGAACTCGGAGTATTGGTGCTGGTTGCGGTCGGCGCGTTCTGGTTGTTCGCTGCGCTGCTCGGCGGCGTGTTCAAACTGACGTTCGGATTCTTGGGTGCGCTGTTCGGCGGCATCGTCGGGCTGTTCACCGTCGGTCTGGTCGCGCTGCTGGTCTTTCCCATCGTGCTGTTCGCCCTGCTGCCATTGCTGATGCCCGTGCTGCTCGTCGCGGCGGTGGTCTGGCTGATCGTGCACGCCTCGCGTCCGGTGCACGCGTCGCGACCGAAGCAGCCGCAGGCCCCCGTACACTGACGGCCTGCGGCCGCGAGCGGGGAGCGCTATCGGCGCTGCAGGTCGAAGCGCACCGGCACCAGCGCCCATGCCTCGATTGCATGGCCGTCACGGATGGCGGGGTGGAATCGCCACGCCGCCAGCACATGCCGGAGCGCCGCTTCGTCGAGCACGCGCGAGCCACTGCTGCGCGAGACCACGACCCGTTCCGGCTTGCCGTGCGTGTCCACCAGCACCTTCAGCAGCACCGTGCCCTCCATGCCGGCGCGCAGTGCCTGGATCGGATAATCGGGCGGCGTCGCGGTTTCGTAGGCAATGGTGGCGTCGCTGTTGCCGCTCGCACCAGCCGGGTTCGCGGCAACCGGAGCCGCGGCCGCGGTTACTTGCACCGGCGTCAGCGGTTGCGTCACCTGGACCGTGAGTGGTGCAGGATGCGGGGCGGCGACTTCCACGTTCGGCCTGGCTACGCGTTTCACCGCGTGCAGCGTCGGTACCGTCGGCGACGGCGGGGTGGGCGGCACGGGTTGCAGGATCGTGGCGAGCAGCGATGCGGGCGGCGGGGCCTGGATCTCGAATTGCGTGGTCGGCCGCAGCGCGAACAGCACGATGGCCAGGTTCATGCCCAGGGTCAGCGCCATCGCGAAAGTACGGATCGCGTGCGGCGCGCATTCGAACGGACGATCGGTTGCCAACGACGTCATGAGCCACCTCCTTGCGACGGAGTACGTGGCCGGGACGTCCGGGAAGGGGCCCCGGTCGACTGCCACGCTATGCCTCGGCGACGCCGCGGACAAGTGCCCGGCAAGGCGCGTCAGGGCGACGTGGTCATCGGCAAATCGGGTTGGCCGCCGGTGTAATCCAGCCTTCCATCCACGATCCGCGCCGCGGACGTATACGGATGCTCGTGCGGCGTGCCCGGCCCGGTGATGTGCAACACGCGGGTGCCGTGCAGCTTGAACACGTCCGAGACCAGGCCGCGGTGGCAGCGCCACCACACCGCTTCGGCACACATGATCGCGGTGCGTTGCGTCGTCGCCAGCCGCTTGAGGCGCTCGATGCCCTCGTGGAAAGCCGCGGTTTCCATGTAGTCGGCGTAGCCGCGGAACGCCGGGTGCCGCCAGGCAGTGTTGGGTGAGTCCGGCCGCAGCTTGCGGCGCCCGCCGAGTTCGGTGAACGGCGCGTAGGCCATGCCGGCCTCGCCGAGGGCGCGCCGCAACGGTTCGACGTTGAAGTGCGGGTACTTGCGCGAGCCCGGGAAGTGGCGCACGTCGGCCAGCGCCTCGATGCCGTTTTCCTGCAACAGCGCGAGGAACTCCCCGAGGCTGCGCGTGGAATGGCCGATGGTCCAAAGCGTTTCGGGCCATGGCGTGCCGCCTGACTGGTTGCGCGCATTCACCCGGCCAGCATACGCGCGCGGACGCCGGCCAGGAAAATCCGGTCGCTTACAATGGCTGCATGACCACGTACACCACCGCCAACACCGTCGAGGAATTCCGCCAGCATCTGGCGGACGTGCACACACGCATCGAGGCTGCCTGCAAGCGCGCCGGTCGCGAGCCCGCCACGGTGCGCCTGTTGCCGGTCGGCAAGACGGTCCCGGAAGCGAGGCTGCGCAACGCCTATGCCGCGGGCTGCCGCATACTGGGCGAAAACAAGGTGCAGGAAGCGCACCGCAAGTGGCAGGCAATGTCGGATTTACCGGATTTGAGCTGGTCGCTCATTGGTCACTTGCAGACCAACAAGGCCAAGCTGGTCGCCGAATTCGCATCCGAATTCCAGGCGCTGGACAGCCTGCGCGTGGCCGAAGCGCTGGACAGGCGGTTGCAATCGCTGGGCCGCTCGCTTGATGTGCTGGTGCAGGTCAACACGTCCAATGAAGAAAGCAAGTTCGGCCTGTCGCCGGATGAAGCGGAAGCGTTCGTCAAGCAATTGACTGCGTTTTCATCGCTTCGCGTGCGCGGCCTGATGACGCTGGCGCTGTTTTCCGACGATGAGGCGAAGGTGCGTCCGTGCTTCGTGCACCTGCGCGAGCTTCGCGATCGCCTGCGTCAATCGGCACCGGAAGGCATCGCGATGGACGAGCTATCGATGGGCATGTCCGGCGACTACGAACTCGCGATCGAGGAAGGCGCGACGATCGTCCGCGTGGGGCAGGCGATCTTCGGCGCGCGTGCCACGCCGGACAGTGCGTACTGGCCACGGGTCACCCAGGCCCACTGACCTGCGTGGCGTCCGCGGGTGGATCAGTGGCCGGTGCTGGAGGGTGGTGCCGGGCCCGGCGCCTTGGCCAGCGCGGCATCCACCTTGGCCTGGTCGACGTACTTGGAGAATCCGCGCATGCCCTGCTGGACGCCGGGATCGAGCATCAGACCGCGCGCTGCCGTCTGGCCAAGTACCTGGAATGCCGACTGGACGGCCACGCTGCCGTTGGCAATGTAGGCCGAGCGCATCTGGCCTGGGCAGTCCGTAGCGATGAGCCGCGTCATCAACGCACCCGTCCGCTTGTCCAGGTCGGTTCGTTGCGCCGGCGAGATCTTCGCCATCGGTGCCACGCTGGGTGCCAGGGAGAACTGCGCGAAGATCCATTCGATCAGCAACGTGCGATCGGTGTCGCTGGTGTGAGTCACCAGGCATTGCGCAAGATCCTCTTCCGGTGCCGCGCGTGCGTGGCCGGGCTGGATTGCGACGAATGCAGCAACGGCTGTCAATGCCAGGATCTTTGCGTTCACGGTGTTTCTCCCTATGGGTGCGTGGATGATTGCATGGCTTGAGTGCGCCGTCCCGAACCTACAACAAACGGCTGAAGATGCGGATGCCGGCGAGGTATTCGCCGGCGATGGTGCCGAGGTTGGTGAGCATGAACACCAGCAGGGTGCGCGCGACGCGGTTGCGCCACCAGCCCGAGACATGCAGCAGGTCTTTTCGCAACGACTGGAAGTCCGCGACGCGCGGTTTGCGCAACCAGGCCTCGACCATGCCGGAGAACACGCCGGACGACAGTCCGGGCGGGCGCACGGGTTTCAACGGTCCCATCACCGCGGCGGTCAGCACCGACAGCGGATGCCCGCCGGCGACGGCGGCACCGACGGCGCTCAGCGCGGCGGTGTAGATCACCCAGTCGCGCAGCGCGTGCCAGCCGGTCGCGGCGTTGTGCCAGAACAGGTATCCGATCATCGCGAAGATCGCCAGCATCACGCCGATCGCGAAGTACTTCGGCCATTTCGGCGCCGGCAGCTTGGCGGCCAGTGGTTCGACGATGCCGCGCGGCGGTTCGGTCTGGGCGGCAAGCTCGCGCCCGATGCCGGCCAGGTGGCCGGCGCCGATCACCACCAGTGCGCGCTTTACGCCGGGATTCTGCGCGGACTCCTCACGCAACCGCGCGGCCATGAAGGTGTCGCGCTCACTGATCAGGGCGTCGTAGAGGGGTTTCGATTCCCTTGCGAATTCGCCGAACGCACCTTCCAGGATGTCGCCCTGTTTCAGTTTTTCGATCTCGGCCTCGTCGATGTCGTCGCCCGAGAACACGCTGGCGAGCAGGCCGCCGACGATGCCCATGCGGTCGCGGAAACGCACGCCGCGATAGGCGTGGTTGAGGGTGGTGCCGATCTCGCGATCGACCAGCCACAGCGGAATGCCGCGCGCGTCGGCGGCGGCCATCGCGGCCTTCATTTCCGCGCCGGGCTCGATGCCGTACTGCTCGGCGATGCGCTGCTGGAACGACGACAGCGCCAGGGATGCGAACACCATGCCGGCCTTGCCGGTGCGGATCACCGAGAACAGGTCCATTTTCGCGAAGGCTTCGGGGTCGCGCATGCCGCGCGCGCGGCTTTCGCACAACTCGACCGCGATCGCATCGAACGCTTCGCGTTCGACCAGCGCCTTCACCGCATCGACGCTGGTGCGCGACACGTGCGCGGTACCCAGCAATACGTATTCGATGCCGTCGCGTTCGATCCGCGCCAGCGGCTGGTCGTGCAGGGGGTCGCTGGTTGCGTCGGTGGCAGCCACCGGCGTGGTCGAATCGTTCAAGGCGCGGCCCTAATCCCGAAAGCGTCTGGTCAAATCGCCGTAGGCATCGATGCGGCGGTCGCGCAGGAACGGCCAGATGCGGCGCACGGTTTCACTGCGGGCCAGGTCGATGTCGGCGACCAGCAATTCACGTTTGTCCATGCCAGCCTGCGCGAGGATTTCGCCCTGTGGGCCGGCGACGAAACTGGAGCCCCAGAATTGCGCGCCGCGTCCTTCCCCGTCGGGGGCCGGCTCGAAACCGACGCGGTTGCAGGCGAGCAGCGGCAGGCCGTTGGCGATCGCGTGCCCGCGCTGCACGGTGATCCACGCCTCGCGCTGGCGATCCTTTTCGTCCTGCGGGTCGGCCGGGTCCCAGCCGATCGCGGTGGGATAGAGCAGCAACTCGGCGCCAGCCAGCGCCATCAGGCGTGCGGCTTCCGGGTACCACTGGTCCCAGCAGACCAGCACGCCGAGCTTGCCGACCGATGTTGCAATCGGGTGGAAGCCGAGGTCGCCCGGCGTGAAATAGAACTTCTCGTAGTAGGCCGGATCGTCGGGGATGTGCATCTTGCGGTACTTGCCCGCGATCACCGTGGCACGGTCGAACACCACTGCGGTGTTGTGGTACAGCCCGGCCGCGCGGCGTTCGAACAGCGACGCGACCACCACCAGCTGCAGTTCGGCCGCGAGTTTGCCGAGGCGCTCGCTGGACGGGCCGGGGATCGGTTCGGCGCGTTCGAATTCCTCCGCCGACTCGTGCTGGCAGAAGTACGGGCCGTTGTGGATCTCCTGCAGCAGCACCAGTTGTGCGCCGGCCTTCGCGGCCGCGCGCAGGCCCGCCTCGATCGCGTCGAGGTTGGCGTCGACGCTGCCACGGTCGGTTTCCTGCAGCAGGGCGGCTTTGAGGGTTCGATTCATGGCAAGTGGACAGGGCAATCGTGCAACTTCATCCGGGGGGGCTATCGCGACTTCGTCATTCCGGATCCACCGTCGAGCTTCATCCGACAGCGGAATCCAGCTCTTCGCGATGCGGCGAATGCAGAAAATGGATTCCGGGTTCCGTTCCTGAAGAAGCCGGGAACGGCCCCGGAATGTCGAGTGTGGGGCCGTTGCAGGCGCCTTGCAACGTGATCGTCAAGCCAGAACGCCGGCGGGCAGCTGCATGGTCATGCAATGCAGGCTGCCGTTTTGCCAGATCAGCGGGCGGCAGGAGATCTGCACGACTTCGCGGCCGGGGTGTGCGAGCGCGATGGTCTGTGCGGCCGCGTCGTCCACCGCGTCGCCGTAGGCCGGCACCAGCACCGCGCCGTTGACGATCAGGTAATTCGCATACGACGCCGCGAGCCGGCGGCCATCGTCGAGGATCGGTTTCGGCCAGGGCAGGTCGAACAGCCGGTACGGCTTGCCCGCGACGGTGCGCAACGCTTCCAGTTCGCGGCGCATCGCGCCGAGTTCCGCATAGTGCGCGTCGCCGGAGTCGCTGCAGGCCTGGAACACGATAGCGTCGCCCGGGGCGAAGCGGGCGAGGGTGTCGATGTGCGCATCGGTGTCGTCGCCCTGCAGGTAGCCGTGCTCCAGCCACTGCACGCGCTGCGCGGACAGGGCGTTGCGCAGGGTCAGTTCGATCAACCCGCGTGCCTGTCCCGGGTGCCTTTGATGCAGGCATCGCCATGTGGTGAGGAGCGTGCCGCGGCCGTCGGATTCGATCGCGCCGCCTTCCAGCGCCCAGTCCACGCGTTGGTGCCGTGCGTCGCGCCGGAATACGCCGCGTTCGATCAACCTGGCGATGAGTGCGTCGTCCTGGGTAGCCTCGAACTTGCCGCCCCAGCCGGTGAAACGGAAATCGAGCAGCACGAAGCGATCGGCGCCATCGTGCAACGTGATCGGGCCCGAGTCGCGCAGCCAGGTGTCGTTGTAGGGGATTTCGGCAAACCGCACGCGAGCGAGACCCGCCCCCGCGTCGCGCAGGCATTCCGCCGCATGCGCGCCGATTTCGGCGTCGGGCACGCACACGATGGCGGGTTCATGGCGGGTGATCGCGGCGATCAGCGCGGCGCAGGTGCCCTCCACCGCGTCCAGCCGCGCCGCCCAATCGGTGCCGGCGTGCGGCCACGCCAGCAAAACCGCGGACTGCGGCTCCCATTCGGCTGGCAGTCGCAAATCGATGGAAGGCATTGGTTTCGAAGCGGCTGTTGTGGACAGTCAGGCCATGGAAGGCCGTTCTGGCGATCGGGATCGCCGGCCAACCATGCTCGCCGGATTATCGAGCTAGGCAACGGTCAGGGATGATCGCGCTCACAAACTGTGCGGGCCGGGAGAGCGCAGCACCGCATGGATCACGTGGCTGTATTCGAAGTACACGATGTACTTCGAGTACTCCCAGCGGTGGATCGGCGGCTGGAATTTGGAGCTGCCACCACGGGTCGGCAGCACTTTCAGGGGCGCACCGTACTCGTGTTTGACCTGGTCCATGGTCATGCCCCGCTTGGGCATGTTCATGCGCTGCTCCTGCTGCACCTTCATCCGCAGGCTTTCGGCATGGGCGGGTGTCGGCAGCAGCAACGGCGCGGCAGCGAGCGCGAGCGTGGCGGCGATCAAGCTGGTAGCGAAGCGTTTCATGGCGGTGCTTCCCCGGGCGCCCCGTGCGCCGATGTGCCTTTGTAGCAAAAACAACCTGAACGCGCCAGCGGGCCAGTTCACGAAAAAGGCCGCTGGGAGCGGCCTTTTCGTTATCTCTGTCTTGCCTTGAAACGCGGATTGCTCTTGCAAATCACGAACACCTTGCCGCGCCGGCGCACGATCTTGCAGTCGCGGTGCCGCTGTTTGGCGGACTTCAGGGACGAAAGCACCTTCACGGCGGACTCCTTGGGGGTCAAACCAGCCGAAACAAAGCGCGAAAGTTTAGCGTGCCCAGTGACTTGCCGCAAGTCTGCGGACAGGCCGGAAGCGGCCCGGTATTCTAGGCGGATTCGCGTCCAGAACCTGAGGGAGTCCAATACCGTGGCAGCCGACCTCGACCAGACCTGCGTCAACACCATCCGCTTTCTCTCGGTGGACATGATCCAGAAGGCCAACAGCGGCCACCCCGGCCTGCCGCTGGGCGCGGCGCCGATGGCGTACGTGCTGTGGACGAAGTTC
Source organism: Rhodanobacteraceae bacterium (assembly GCA_036279975.1). GTDB lineage: Bacteria > Pseudomonadota > Gammaproteobacteria > Xanthomonadales > Rhodanobacteraceae > 66-474. Next base: position 66,672 of record DASURP010000062.1, on the reverse strand, counting down.
CTGAAGCATCACCCGTCCAATCCGCACTGGGCTGACCGCGATCGTTTCGTGCTGTCGGCAGGGCACGGTTCGGCGTTGCTGTACAGCTTGCTGTACCTGACCGGCTACGACCTTTCGCTGGACGAGATCAAGCAGTTCCGCCAGTGGGGCAGCAAGACGCCGGGCCACCCGGAACGCGGCCATACGGCTGGCGTCGAGACCACCACCGGTCCGTTGGGGCAGGGCATGGCCAACGCCGTCGGCATGGCGATGGCCGAAGCCCAGCTCGCCGCGCGCTACAACCGGGACGGTCACAAGGTAATCGATCACCACACCTATGCCATCGTCAGCGACGGCGACCTGATGGAAGGCGTGGCGTCCGAAGCGGCCTCGCTGGCCGGGCACCTCAGGCTCGGCAAACTGATCTGTCTGTACGACGACAATTACGTGACGCTTGCCGCCGGTACCGACATCACCTTCACCGAAAACCGCGCGGCGCGCTTCAAGGCCTATGGCTGGCACGTGCAGACGATCGAGGACGGCAACGACATGGCCGCCATCGAAAAGGCGATCAAGCGCGCGAAAGGCAGGAAGGACCAGCCCTCGCTGATCCTGGTGCGCACCCACATCGGCTACGGTTCACCGCTGCAGGACAGCTTCAAGGCGCACGGCTCGCCGCTGGGTGCCGAGAACGTCGCCGCCACCAAGCGGAAACTCGGCTGGCCGGTCGAGCCGCCGTTCCTGGTGCCGGAAGAGGCGCTTGCGCATTTCCGCGGCGCCGGGAAAAAGGGCAAGGGTGCGGAAGCCGGGTGGAAGCGCCGCTGGAACAAGTATGCGAAGGCTTTTCCGGGACTTGCAGCAGAATTGCAAGGTTCCCTCGACGGCAAGTTGCCGACCGGTTGGGACGCCGACGTGCCGGTGTTCCCGGCCGACGCCAAGGGCATGGCGACGCGCGTCGCGGGCGGCAAGGTGCTGTCGGCGATCGCGCCGAAGCTGCCCGCGATCAGCGGCGGGTCGGCCGACCTCGATCCATCCACCCACACCGCGGTGAAGGGCCTCGGCGTGTTCTCGCCCGGCAAGGAGCCGGACGAGCAGGGCGACGTCGGCGAGGTCTGGAACTACGCCGGCAGGAACCTGCATTTCGGCGTGCGCGAGCATGCGATGGGCGCGATCGCGAACGGTCTGGCCGCACACGGCGGGTTCATCCCGTACACGGCCACGTTCATGGTGTTCTACGACTACATGCGCCCGCCGATGCGGCTGGCCGCGATCATGGGACTGCACGTGGTCAACGTGTTCACCCACGATTCGATCGCGGTGGGTGAGGACGGCCCGACCCACGAGCCGGTCGAGCAACTCGCCGGCCTGCGTTCGGTGCCGAACCTCGACGTGATCCGTCCCGGCGACGCCAACGAAACCGCGGTGGCCTGGAAGGTCGCGATCGAAACCACCGACCGGCCGACCGCGATCGTGCTGTCGCGCCAGAACGTGCCGACGCTCGATCGCAACGTTTACGCAGGCGCCGAAGGTTTGCGCAAGGGCGCTTACGTGCTGAAGGATTGCGAGGGCGAACCGCAGCTGGTCCTGATCGGTACCGGGGCGGAGGTGGACCTGTGCGTGAAGGCCGCGGAAAAATTGTCCGGCCAGGGCGCCCGCGTGCGCGTGGTGTCGATGCCCAGTTGGGAACTGTTCGAACGGCAGGACCAGGCGTATCGCGACTCCGTGCTGCCGCCCGCCGTGCACGCGCGCCTCGTGGTCGAAGCTGGTTGCCGCCAGGGCTGGGAACGCTGGGTGGGCGACCACGGGTCCGGCGTCGGCGTGAACCGCTACGGCGCCTCCGCGCCCGGCGAACTGGTGCTGGAAAAGTACGGCTTCACCGTGGACAACGTGGTCGCGAAGGCGAAGGCGCTGATGGGCGCTTGATGCGCGGGGCCGTGGCTGCAAAAACCGCGCAGGTCCACCAGCCGGCGAGGTAGCCGGGATGACATCCGGGCCAGGCGGTCAATGTGAGTTGGGCGGAGCCCGGCCTACGTGCTTTTCATTCACCGCGCCGTCAGCACGACCAGAACATGTCAGCCAGCAATGACCTCGTAGCCGCGCCTTCGATGGCCGAACCCGGAACCACGAGCGAGGTGGCGCTCGCGGGTGCGCGCAGCAACAATTTCGATGCGATCCGCGTCGTTGCGGCGCTGTCGGTGATCTTCTCGCACCAGTTGTTCTTCGTAGGCAGGGCCCAGCCGTTGTTTGCAGGCTTCTCGCTGGGCGAAATCGCGGTGATGGCGTTTTTCGTCATCAGCGGGTTCCTGGTCGCGGACAGCTGGTACCGCGATCCGCATCTGGTGCGGTTCATCCTGCGGCGTTTCCTGCGCATCTGGCCCGCACTGGCGGTGGCAACCCTGGTGATCGCACTGGCGGCGGTCCTGGTCTCGACCCTGCCGCCACATGGGTACTTTGGCCACGCGACCCGGCACTTCATTGCGAGCAACCTGCAGTTGCAGGTCGTTTATGATCTGCCGGGCGTGTTCGCCGGGAGCACTGCTCCGGCAATGGTGGCCGTCAATGGCAGTTGGTGGAGCATTCCACTCGAGGTCAAGTGTTACTTGTACATCGCGCTGCTGGGACTCATCGGCCTGCGGCGGCGCTGGATTTCCCTGCTTGCCCTCGCCGTGGTCGGGTTCTTGTGCTTCCAGACACTGCCGGGCCACGCCCAGGCGAACGCCCTCCATCACCTGAAATATCTCTGCACGGGGTTTTTCGTGTCGGGACTTTGTGCGCGCCAATTCGTGGGTACGCTGCGACGTCATCCTGTCGCCTGGGGCTGTGGCGGGCTGGCATTGCTGGTTGGCTCGTCGGTCGCCGGCCAGGATGACCTGCTGGTATGGGTCGTGATTGCCCCCGTGGTCCTGTTCCTGGGTTCGCTGAGCACGCCATGGGTGCGCTCGGCATCCCGTTTCGGCGACCTGTCGTACGGCATCTACATCTACGCGTACTTCGTGCAACAACTCAGTGTCCGCTACTGGCCCGGTGGCTCGACTTACTGGGGCTCGGTGGCTGTGTCGATCCTCGTGACGGCCGGCTTGGCGTGGCTTTCGTGGCACGCGGTGGAGGCGCCGGCCCTGGGCCTGAAGCGCCATTTGCGCAAATGGTTCCCCGACCGGGCCATCTGAAATCCGGCGTCATGGTTCCTTGACCTTGACGTTCTTCAGCAGCAAATCCAGTTTCTGTTTCATCTCGGCTTGTGGCTGGGTGCCGGGCTGGTACACATAGGCGGTGTAGAGGACCGATGCTTTGCCGGTGGGTGCGGGCGGCACCACCGCGTTGATCCTGGTGGTGTCGCTGTCGGTGTAGGCCTGGCCGTCGTAGGGATGGCGGCGGTCCGCGATCTTCTTCCAGAAGCTCTGGTAACTGTCGTCGAGATCGGCAGACGGCGCCTGGTTGCGCAGCAGGCTGACCCAGTGGTGGTCGTGGTTGTCCCCGGCCAGCCACACCTGGCCCACGTCCCACGCCACCTTGCCGTCAGCATCGGGGAAAAACGTGAAGCCCAGCGTGAGCATGCTGTCGGCATGGATCCCCTGCAGGGCGGGCGTGAAAGAGAATGCGAGCCGCGACGAGTCGTAGCGGAAATCCTTGTCGTAGTCGAAATCGATCCGGATGTCCTTGAACGCATCCGGAAGCAGGTCGCCCTCGGCCAGAAACGCCTTCCATTGCGCGAGCGTGCCGTCGTAGGGCAGGCTCACGAAATCGGTGAGCGCGCGCATGTTGATCGCGGTGTCGTGCCGCGAGTTCGCCGGCTCCAGGCGCATCAGCAGCGAGTAGCCATCCGGCGTCGGCAGCGCGAACAGGCTGGCAAAGGCATTGGCGTACGGTATGGTCCACGCCCAGGTTTGCCAGTGGCGGCCCCAGCGGTCGGTCCAGCTGCCGGTATCGCTCGGTGCGCCCAGCGATGTCACCATGATCCTTTCCGGACCGATCGTGCGTTTCAGAAAACCGGTTTTCAGCAACAGGCCCATCGTGCCCTTGGGGTCGTGGTGGAAAGCCGCCCCGGACACGTTGTCGGGCTTGCGCAGGTGGAACAGGATGTTGCCGGCCACCACGCCGCCCTCGATGTAACCGTTGGCGGACAGGCTGATCCGGGTGGTGGATTGGCCGCTGGTCGTCCACACGCCATCGCTGTTGCGCGTGACGATCTGCGGGAAATCGCCCATCGACGGTCCGCTGTAGAGCAGCTGGTGTGCACCTTCGCCGTCCGGGAACAGGCTGGCCGACTGCTGGTCCAGCAGCGCCTTGAGCTGCGAGTCGAGGTACGGGTGGAATGCCTGCGCATAGGCGGCGAAGAAACCGGCCAGCGACAACGGCAATTTGAACTCGCCCTTGAAGGTGCCGCTGAGCGTGGAGTCGAACACATCGAACTGGTAGGCCATGCGCTTGTCGAAACGCGCGCTGTCCTTCGGCGCATCCAGCACTTCCTGCATCGGCAGCGCGTAGTTCAGGTTCTCGTTGGGCGATTTCATCAACACCACGCCGATCACCTTGCCGTGCTCATCGAGCAAGGGACCGCCGCTGTTGCCGGGCGAGGCGGCGGCGGAGAAGCGAATCCACTTCCACTCGCCGTCCTGGGCCTCGGGCGTGTTGGAGGTGTACAGGCCATTGCGGATCACGACCCCGGTGCCGAGCGCGTTGCCGACCGAATACACCACCTGGTTCAGGGCGGGTTTGGCGTCGATCGGCAGCGGCGCGACCTGCGGCGGGTCTTTCAGCGAGAACACCACGAAGTCGCGGCGCAGCGCGAATTTTTCGACCTGGCCGATCGCGTGGACTTTGCCCGAGGCGTCGCGCAGTTCCGGCGGCCCCCACAGGCTCTGGTAGCCGATCATCAGCACGTGCGCGGCGGTGACGTAGCGGTTGGGGCCGATCGCGAACGCGGTGCCGATCGAATAGTACTTGTCGGTGCGTTCCTGGTACGGCAATAGGTCCAGCGGCAGCGGCTTCTCGTAGCCCAGGCTGTCCTTCGGCTTGGCGGCCACGACCTCGAAGGTCGCCGACTGGATCGCGGGCAGCAGCGACGGATCCAGCGTGGCATCGGCGCGCGCTGTGCCGATCGCGAACCAGACGAGGCACGCCGCCAGCAGGCAACAGGTCGCGTTGCGCTCACCACGGCGCGCACTTTCATTCCACAGCCGCGTGGAACCGATCGAAGATGTCATGGAAACTCCGGGACGGGCAGGACCACCGCAAACGCCGCGATGTTTGCACAACCGCGTACGGCTTGCACGTGGCCTACATCCCGCTCCGGTGCAGGATCATTTCCAGCACGAACTTCGAGCCGAAGAACGCCAGCAGCAGGATCGCCATGCCGGCCAGGGTCAGGTAGATCGCCCGGCGCCCGCGCCAGCCCCAGCGCCGGCGTCCGAACAGCAGCACCCCGAAGATGATCCACGCGACCAGCGACAGGATCGCCGTGTGCGCCTGGTGCTGGGCGCGCAGGTTGTGCACGAACAGCACGCCGGAAAGCAGTGTGAGCGTCAGCAGCGCGAAGCCCGCGCCGATCAGCTTGAACATCAGCGATTCGGTCCGGGTCAGCGGCGGCAACGCGCCGGCCCAGGTGCCCAGTTGGCGGGTGCGCAGGGCCTGTTCCTGCGTTGCCAGGAGCAGCGCCAATACCGCCGCGATCGCAAGCAGGCTGTAGGCCAGCAGCGCGATGGCCACGTGCAGGCCGATCTGCCAGTCGAGCGGGAAGGGCGCGGTCGGCGGGGCCAGGAATTCGTCGATCGCGAGGAACAATCCCGCCAGCGGAAACAGGATGATCCCGAGCGCCGCGACCGGACGTGTGAGGTTCACGATCAGGGTCAGCGCCGCGATCACCGCCGAGACCAGCGAAAGCGCCGCGTAGAAATGCAGGTCCACCGCGCCGCGGTGGATCCCGAACAGCACCCCGAAATGCAGCAGCACGGCGACCGCACCGGCCACCAGCACGGCGCGGCGCGGCACGGCCTGCTGGTTCAACAGCGGGCGCGCCAAGCCAGCCGCGGCGGCGAGATACAGGGCGATCGCCAAAACCGCCAGCAGTTCCATCGTGGTCGAGTGGGCGGGCATCGAACAAGTGTCGCACGGCGTTGGGCACTTGTTCCAGCACCGCCGTGCCACGGGCTTGTGCGTGACTCATGGCACATGTAGTATTTAGACAGTTATCTAAATATATGCCGGCCGCGACCCAAGTCGAATCCATGAAACAGCAGGAGGTGTTCCGTGCACTCGCCGACCCCACCCGCCGCGCGATTCTGAAGCGCCTGCAAAAGGGTGCGCTGAGCGCGGGCGAGATCGGGGCGATGTTCGACATGACCGGCGCGACGCTGTCGCACCACTTCGGCGTGCTGAAGGCCGCCGACCTGGTACGCACCGAACGCCGCGGGCGCAACATCGTGTATTCGCTGAACACTTCGGTGATGGAAGACCTGACCCGGCTGGTACTGGACCTGGTTCCCGCGAGGCGCGGGCGTGGAGAGGGCAAATGAAGCAGACGGGCACGTGGATCATCTCCCTGGTTTTCATCCTGCTGATGCTGGGCGTAGCGGCGTGGATTTATCCGCAGCTGCCTGCGCAGGCGGCGATCCACTGGGACGCCAACGGCGTCGCCAACGGCTGGGCGCCGCGGTTCTGGGCGGCCGCGGTTCCCGTAATGCTGATGGTCGGCCTGGCGCTGTTGTTCGCGATCCTGCCGGTGATTTCACCGCGCAAGTTCGAGATCGCCCCGTTCGCACGGGTTTACGGGATCGTAGTGCTGGCGACGCAGGCGTTCCTGCTGGTCGTCGGTACGGTCGCATTGTTCGCGGGTGCCGGCCATCACGTCTCGATGGAACTCGTCGCGCCGGTCGCAGTGGGTGCGTTGTTGATCGTGATCGGGAACTTCATGGGCAAGTTCCGCAAGAATTTCTTCATCGGCATCCGCACGCCGTGGACGCTCACCAGCGATGTGGTCTGGGAGCGTACGCATCGGCTCGCCGGATGGTTGTTCGTGCTGGCGGGACTGGCGTGGATCGTGGGCGGGCTGCTGCACGTGTCGCCGGCCGTATTGGTCGTTGCGGCGCTCGCGGCCGGTTTCATTCCGGCGATCTATTCGTACTTTCTGTATCGGCGTGTCGAAGACCGCCCGGGTACCGGCTGAGACTTGCAATGAAAAGGTGCACGGTATATTTCGGCATGCGCCCGACGGCGGTGTTGCTCGGCATTGCGTTCTCGTCCACGGCGATCGCCGCGGCGGCGTCCACGTGCGTGATGCGTTCCAGCGCGTCCGTTGCCGCGCTCACGCATGGCGACTACCAAGCCGCAGCCAGGGATTTCGCGCCCGCGATGGCAGGCCAGTTTCCGCCGGCGAAGATCGCGCAGGCGTGGAAAACCGTGCAGGCGTCCGCGGGTGCATATCGATCACGCGGCGCCACGGAAATCCGCGACATCCGCGGGCAAGCGCTGGCAGTAACGCCCGTGGCCTTCGCGCACGCGCAGTGGGATTTCGTCTACGGCTGCGACGACCAGGGCCGGATCACCGCCGCGCAGTTGATGTCGGCCGGGCAACTGGATGCAGCGATCGAGGCATCGCGCAGGGAGGCCGGAGCCAAGGCGCCGGTCAAGGCCATGATCGAAGCCAATGGCGTGCGTGTGGAACCGTTGTCCATCTCGTCGCCGTTCGGGCCGTTGCGCGGTGCGTTGACGTTGCCCAAGGGCAGCAGGCCGTTCCCGGCGGTGGTGCTGGTGGGCGGATCGGGACCCAACGATCTGGATGAGGCGGTTGGTGCCAGCAAGCCGTTCCGGGATGTCGCGGACGGGCTCGCGGCCGCGGGTATTGCCTCGTTGCGCTACGACAAGCGGCAAACCGATTACGGTTTGAAGATGGGCGTCAACGCGCATCTCACCGTCGACGAGGAAGAAACCGACGATGCGCTCACGGCAGCGCGCTTGTTGGCGAAGCAGAAAGGCATCGATCCGCAACGTGTGTTCGTGCTGGGCCATAGCGAGGGCGGGATGCTCGCGCCGGGCATCGGTCGACGCGATCCGCAACTCGCTGGAGTGATCATGCTTGCGGCTCCGGCACGCAAGCTGCTCACGGTAATGCGCGGGCAAGTGCGTGAGCAGGGAGAACGCGTCGGATTGCCGAAGGCAAGCATCGACGCGGAGGAAAAAGCGCTCGCGGATGAACAGGCGCTGCTGGACAAGGCCGACCCGCAACATCCACCAGTGGGATCGTTCGATGGCGTGCCGCAAACGTGGTGGTTCAGTCTGCACGAATACGATCAGGTTGCCGTTGCGAAGTCGTTGCCCATGCCCATTTTGATTCTGCAGGGCGGCAGCGATTTCCAGGTCTCGCCGACGCTGGATTTCGACGCATGGAAGCAGGCGCTCGCCGGCAGGTCGAACGTGACGTTCCATCTGTATCCGGGCTTGAGTCATCTGTTCACGTCGGCGGGCACGACCGGTACGCCCGCTGACTACGCGAAGCCCGCCCATGTCGATTCGAAAGTGGTCGCCGACATCGCGAACTGGATCAAGGCGCAGCCGGCGCGGTGATCGCGGCTCGCCGGCGGTCTCCGCTAAACTGGCGGTTCCGACGTTCGTGACTTCGCCATGTTCGACAACCTCACCCAACGCCTCTCCACCACCGTCCAGCGGCTGACCGGGCGCGGGCGGCTGACCGAGGAAAACATCCGCGAAGCGCTGCGCGAAGTGCGCGTCGCGCTGCTGGAAGCCGACGTCGCGCTGCCGGTGGTGCAGGCGCTGATCGAGCGCATCAAGGTGCGTGCGGTCGGCCAGGAAGTGCTGAAGTCGCTGACGCCTGGACAGGCGCTGATCAAGGTGGTTCGCGACGAACTGACCGCGGTGATGGGCACCCAGAACGCGTCGCTCAACCTGGCCGCCACGCCACCCGCGGTGGTGCTGATGGCAGGCCTGCAGGGCGCGGGCAAGACCACCACGGTCGCGAAGCTTGCGAAACACCTCATCGACCACAAGAAGAAGGTGATGGTGGTCAGCGCCGACGTGTATCGTCCGGCTGCGATCGAACAACTGCAGACACTGGCGGGGCAGGTTGGCGCAGGTTTCGTGCCGTCGCAGACCGGGCAGAAGCCGGTCGCGATCGCGCAGGCCGCAGTCGACGCCGCCAAACGTGAAGTCGCCGACGTGCTGATCGTCGATACCGCCGGCCGCACCTCGATCGACGAAATGATGATGACCGAGATCAAGGCGCTGCACGAGGCCTTGAATCCGGTCGAGACGCTGTTCGTGGTTGATTCGATGACCGGTCAGGACGCCGCAAATACCGCCAAGCATTTCGCCGATGCGTTGCCGTTGACCGGCGTGATCCTCACCAAGGTGGACGGCGATGCGCGCGGCGGCGCGGCATTGAGCGTGCGCTACATCACCGGCCGGTCGATCAAGTTCCTGGGCGCGGGCGAGAAGCCCGACGCGCTGGAACCGTTCCACCCCGACCGCATGGCGACGCGCATCCTCGGCATGGGCGACGTGTTGTCGCTGATCGAGGACGTGCGGCAGAAGACCGACGCCGACAAGGCCGCGAAGCTTGCAGCGAAAGTCGCCAAGGGCAAGCGCTTCGACCTGGACGACATGAAGGACCAGCTCGACCAGATGCTGAACATGGGCGGGCTGGCCGGATTGATGGAAAAATTGCCGGGCGTGTCGAGCCTGCCCGACAAGGTGAAATCGCAGGTCAACGACAAGGAAGTGAAGCGCATGATTGCGATCATCGGTTCGATGACCAAAAAGGAACGCCGCCATCCCGATCTCCTGAACGGTTCGCGGCGTGCGCGCGTGGCGCGCGGTTCCGGCACCCAGCCGGCCGACGTCAATCGCCTGCTGAAGCAGTACACCCAGATGGAAAAGATGATGGGCAAGTTCGCCCGCGGCGGCATGAAAGGCCTGATGCGGCAGATGGGCGGCGCCATGCGCGGCATGGGCGGACGCGGAATGCGGCGTTGAAGCGAGGCACGAGGGATGACTGGCGAGGGCACTCCGCCCCACAGGGCGGTTGAGCGTGCGCCCTCGCGACTCGCCCCTCATCCCTAGCTTTTCGCTCCATTTCCGCTACAATCGCCGGTTTCTCGCGCCCGGATGCCGTGCCTACCGCACCCGTGGCCGTTTCTTTCGGAGTCGATAGATCATGGTACGTATTCGTCTTTCGCGCGCAGGCGCCAAGGGCCGGCCGTTCTACCACGTGGTGGTGACCGACCAGCGCAGCGCCCGCGACGGTCGCAACATCGAGCGCCTGGGTTACTTCAACCCCGGTGCCGCCGGCGAGCACGACAAGCGCCTGGTGCTGGACGTCGAGAAATTGAGCGCGTGGGTCGCCAAGGGCGCGCAGTGCTCGAACAAGGTTGCCGCGCTGGCGAAGGAAGCGGCGAGCCAAACTGCCGCCGCTTGATGCGATGAACGGCGGGCGGCGCGTGCTGCTCGGACGCATCGTCGGCGTGCATGGCGTGCGTGGTGGACTGAAGCTGGAGTCGTTCACCGAGCCGCGGCTGGCGATCTTCGATTACAAGCCGTGGTTGCTGGAACGCGACGGCGGCCGGTTCGAGGAGATCGCCGAAGTGCAGGGACACGCACGGGGCAAGGGTATCGTCGCAACCTTGCCGGATGTGGTGGATCGTGAAACGGCGTCGGCCCTGGTCGGCGTGCGCGTCTGGATTCCGCGCGGCGCGCTGCCGGACCTGCCGCCCGGTGAGTATTACCAGGCGGATCTGGAGGGTTTGCGGGTGGTGAATACGGCTGGCGACGACCTGGGTCGTGTCAGTCACCTGTTCGACAACGGCGCGCACGATGTGCTGATGACGCGCGACGAGGCCGGACGCGAGCGCCTGATTCCGTACGTGATGGATGTTTACGTGAAATCGGTCGATCTGGATGCGGGACGCATCACGGTCGACTGGCACAAAGATGACTGAGGCCGGACGGCAATGCGGATCGATGTCGTCACGTTGTTTCCCGAGTTCGTGCAGCAGTGCATCGGGTTCGGAGTGATCGGCCGGGCAGCCGAACGCGGATTGCTGGAAGTGGAAGCGTGGAATCCACGCGACTACGCCGAAGGCGGTTACCGCCGCGTGGATGACAGCGTGTGCGGCGGCGGCCCGGGCATGGTGATGTTGATCGAACCGTTGCGCCGCACGTTGGCCGAGGTTCGCAAGGCGACGGCAACGCCGGCACCGGTGATTTACCTGAGCCCGCAGGGAAAGCGGCTCACGCAGGACAAGGTGCGGCAATTGGCGGCACTGCCGCGGGTGGTTTTGCTGTGCGGGCGCTACGAAGGGATCGACGAGCGCCTGATCGAACACGAGGTCGACGAGGAATTGTCGATCGGCGATTACGTGCTGTCGGGCGGCGAACTCGCCGCGGCGGTGCTGGTCGATGCGGTCGGCAGGTTGCAGGAAGGCGCGCTGGGCGATGCGCAATCCGCACTGCAGGATTCGTTTTCGGACGGCTTGCTGGATTGCCCGCACTACACGCGGCCGGTCAGCCACGAATATGGCGAGGTGCCGGCGGTGTTGTTGTCCGGCGACCATGCGGCGATCGGCCGCTGGCGCCGCAAGCAGGCGCTGGGCCGCACCTGGTTGAAGCGGCCGGATGTGCTGGCAGGATTGACGTTGCACGCCGAAGACCAGCGGTTGCTGGAAGAATTCAAACTGGAACACAAGGGTCATCCCCATGAACAAGATCATTGAACAATTCGAAGCCGCACAGATGGGCCGCGAGCTGCCGCCTTTCGCCGCCGGCGATACCGTGGTCGTCAACGTCAAGGTCAAGGAAGGCAACCGCGAACGCGTGCAGGCCTTCGAGGGCGTGGTGATCGCGCGCCGCAACCGCGGCCTGCATTCGGCCTTCACCGTGCGCAAGGTGTCGCACGGCACCGGCGTCGAGCGTGTGTTCCAGGCCTACAGCCCCGCGATCGATTCCGTCCAGGTCAAGCGCAAGGGCAAGGTGCGCGGCGCCAAGCTTTACTTCCTGCGCGGACTGGAGGGCAAGGCCGCACGCATCAAGGAAGACCTGGCTGGCAACGCGAAGGACGACAGCACGCGGGTCAAGTAACCCGGCTCCTGAAAAGGGGACGGCGGGGATCGAGTCGCGGCTTGATTCCCGCCGTCCCCTTTTTGCTGGCGTCGCATGCGCGTATGGTGGAAGGGATTCGAACCGTGCGAGGTGCATGCGATGACCACACTGGACGCCGGCCGGGCCGGCACTTTCCTGCTGGGCGGGAAAATCCCTGTCCACCGGCTTGGATTCGGCGCGATGCGGGTTACCGGCGCCGGGGTGTGGGGCGAGCCCGGCGACCGCGACGGGTGCCTCGCCACCCTGCGGCGGGTGCCCGAACTCGGCGTCAACTTCATCGACACCGCCGATTCCTATGGGCCGGCGGTGTCCGAGCCGATGCTGCGCGAGGCGCTGCATCCGTATCCGGATGGCCTGGTGATCGCGACCAAGGGCGGGCAGGTGCGGCCGGGGCCGGACGAATGGATTCCGCTGGGGCGTCCCGAATACCTGCTGCAACAGGTGAAGATGAGCCTGCGCTGGCTGGGCGTCGAGCAGATCGCGCTGTGGCAGCTGCACCGGATCGATCCCGGGGTGCCGCGTGACGAGCAGTTCGGCGCGATCAAGGCGATGCTCGACGCTGGCTTGATCCAGTGCGCGGGCTTGAGTGAAGTCACGGTCGAGGAAATCGAAGCCGCGCAAAAGGTGTTTCCGGTCGCGACCGTGCAGAACCGCTACAGCGCAACGTATCGGGTGTACGACGACGTGCTCGACCATTGCGAGGCCAACGGGATCGGGTTCATCCCGTGGTACCCGTTGTCGGGCGGCGGCCTGACCAGGCCGGATTCGCCGCTCGCGGAGATCGCGCGGCGGCACCAGGCCAGCCCGACCCAGGTCGCGATCGCCTGGCTGCTGAAGCGCAGCCCGGTGGTGTTGCCGATCCCGGGCACCTCGAAGCGCGCGCACCTCGAGGAGAACGTCGCCGCCGCGGACATCGAATTGTCCGACGAGGAGTTCGAGGTGATGGCCGGGATCGCGCACACGCGCAAGCACGCGCGGGGCTGACGGTGTGGCAGTGCGGGTCGCGGCCGGTCGCCGCCGCGGCCGAAACTGTCGCCAGCGTGAACGAAGCGCGCCACCTGTAATACGGCGTTAACGCAGCCTGGCTGAAAGTCGGCAACGGCTCCCCGCCCAGAGGAGGAACGCGCATGGGCACCCAGCCCGGGAAACCGGATTTTTCCAACGTGCAAGGCAGTGTCGCGTCCACGGCACCCGGCGCGCCGAAGCAGGCCGACTTCAGCAACGTGCAGGGCAGCGTGAAGTCCACGGCCGCGCCGGCGGCCGACCCGCAAACCTACACGGTCGTGGCGGGGGACAATCTGTCGAAGATCGCCAGGCATTTCTACGGCCATGCCAATGACTGGCATCGCATCTTCGACGCCAACCGCGACCAGATCAGCAACCCGGACCTCATCAAGCCGGGCCAGGTGCTGAGGATTCCCCCCAAGGCATGAAAGGAGGACGTTGCATGATGCTGAAACGTACGTCCATTGCCATCGCCCTGTCGCTTGCCTCGGCGCTTGCCTTGAGCGCATGCAACAAGAGTGCCCCGGAGCAAGCTGCCACGGCACCCGCGGGCAACACGCCCGCAGCGCCGGTTTCGGCGCCCGCAGCGCAGGCCCCCGTCGAGGCGCCTGCGCCGGTCACGCTGGTTTCCGTCGACCTCGGCAGCGCGGTCGGCGCCGACCAGAAGGTAACCACCGCCGCCACGACGTTCACGCCCAAGGACACCATCTACGCGTCGGGCGCGACCACCGGCACCGGCACTGCCACCATCAAGGCCAAATGGACGTACCAGGATGGCCAGACGGTGAAGGAAGACAGCAAGACGATCGCCGCGGTCGGTCCCGCCAGCACCGCATTCTCGATCAGCAAACCGGATGGCTGGCCGGCGGGCAACTACAAGCTGGACATTTCGCTGAATGGCATGCAGGTTGCGAGCAAGGACTTCTCGGTGAAGTGATCCCCGGCAGCAACCGGTGCACGAAAAAGGCGCGGTTTCCGCGCCTTCTTCGTTGGTCGCCGCGTTCAGTCGAAAGGTCGCAGCACGTCCTCGTCGTCCCGGGCCATTTCCGTCCCGCCGCCGCTGTCCCCGGTCAGGCGCTTGACCACGATGTAGAACACCGGCACCAGCAGGATCCCGAGAGCGGTCGCACCGATCATGCCGCCGATCACGCCGGTGCCGATCGCGTGGCGGCTGTTGGCGCCCGCGCCGCTCGAGATCGCCAGCGGCAGCACGCCGAGGATGAAGGCGATCGAAGTCATCAGGATCGGGCGCAGGCGGATGCGACAGGCTTCCAGTGTCGCGGTGATCAGGTCCTTGCCTTGTTTCTGCTCGTCCACCGCGAACTGCACGATCAGGATCGCGTTCTTCACCGACAGGCCGATGATCGCGATCAATCCGATCTTGAAGTACACGTCGTCCTCGAGTCCGCGGATGCTGGTCAGCGCCACCGAGCCCAGCACGCCGAGCGGGATCACCAGCATCACCGCGATCGGGATCGACCAGCTTTCGTACAGTGCGGCCAGGCACAGGAACACCACGAAGATCGACAGTCCGAACAGCATCGGCGCCTGCGCGCCGGAGAGGATTTCCTGCAACGACTGGCCGGTCCACTCGTAGCCGAAACTCGTGGGCAGGTATTTGGCGACCAGTTCCTGCATCGCCGCGATCGCGTCGCCGGAACTGTAACCGGGTGCCGCGGTGCCGGTGATGCCGATCGACCCGACGCCGTTGTAGCGGTCGAGTTCGGGCGCGGCCAGCGACCAGCTGGTGTCGACGACGCTCGAGAGCGGCACCATCGCGCCACTCGACGAGCGCGTGTAGAAGCTGCCGATGTCGGCCGGGTTCATGCGGAACGGTGCATCGGCCTGCACCTCCACGCGCAACACCCGTCCCTGGAAGTAGAAATCGTTCGCGTACACCTGCGACAGCATCAACTGGATCGCGTTGTACACGTCGGTGACCGAAAGTCCCATCGACTGGGCCTGCACGCGATCGACGCGCATGTCCACGGTCGGCGCGTCATCCATGCCGTTGACGTGCACATTGACGAGGCGCTTGTCCCGGCGGGCCGCGGCCAGCAGCTTGTCCTTGGCCTCGACCAGGGCCTGGTGCCCGAGGCCGCCGCGGTCCTCCAGTTCGAAATCGAAACCGGCGAAACGGCCGAGTCCACGGATCACCGCCTGGTTCATAGCGAACACCTGCGCGTTGCGGATCTTCGCGAATTGGCCGTTGAAGTCGGCGATGACCTGGTCGGCGGTGTGGTCGCGCTTGCTCCAGTCCTTGAGGTGGATGAACGCCATGCCGACGTTTTCGCCGCGACCGATGAAACTGAAACCGCCGATCGTGAAGATGTTGGCGACGGCAGGGTTCTTCCCGACGATGGCTTCGACTTCCTTCATCACCGCGCGGGTGCGCTCGACCGTGGCGCCCGGTGGCAACTGGATGGTGGCCACCACTTCGCCCTGGTCCTCCTGCGGCACGAAACTCGAAGGCAGCTGCGCCAACAGCAGCACCGCCACCACGATCGCGAGCGCGTAGCCCAGCATCCAGCGCGGCGTATGCCGCACCGCCTTGCCCAGCCGCGCGAGGTAGTGCCGCGCCAGGCCCTCGTAGCCATTGTTGAAGGCGCGCAGGAAGCGGTTGGCGTGTTCGTGTTCGGGGCGCAGGATGCTGGCGCACAGCGCGGGCGTGAAAGTCAGCGCCATCAGTGCCGACAACAGCATTGATACCGCGATGGTCACCGCGAACTGCCGGTAGATCGCACCGACGCTGCCCGGCATCAGTGCGGCCGGCACGAACACCGAGGCCAGCACCGTGGTGACCGCGATGATCGCGCCGGTGATCTGGGTCATGCCCTTGCGCGTGGCTTCCTTCGGCGACAGTCCTTCTTCGCGCATGATGCGCTCGACGTTCTCGACCACCACGATGGCATCGTCCACCACGATGCCGATCGCAAGCACCAGCCCGAACAGGCTGAGCACGTTGATCGAGAAACCGAACAGGTACAGGCCCAGGAACGCCCCGGTCAGCGCGACCGGCACCACCAGGGTCGGGATCAGGGTGGCGCGCAGGTTCTGCAGGAACAGCAGCATCACGAAGAACACCAGCACGATCGCCTCGCCCAGCGTCTTCACCACCTCGACGATCGAGACCCGGACGAAGGTGTAGCTTTCGAACGGGATGGTCCATTGCACGCCGGGCGGCAGGTTCTTGGCCAGTTCCTGCATCCTGGCCCGGACCGCATTCGCCACCGACAGCGCGTTGGCGCCCGGCAGCAGCGAAATGCCGAACGACGCCACCGGCTTGCCGTTCAGGCGCGAGAAGTTGCCGTAGCGATCCGACCCCAGTTCGACCCGCGCAACGTCGCCCAGGGTGACGGTGCTGCCGTCCGGATTGGTGCGCAGGATGATGTCGCGGAACTGTTCGGGCGTGGTGAAGCTCGATTCCGCCGAGACGTTGGCGGTGATCCCCTGGCCGTCGACCGCCGGTTCCGCGCCCACCGAGCCGGCCGCGAACATCACGTTCTGGGCGCGGATCGCAGCCAGGACATCCGTCGCAGTCAGCCGGTAACCCTGCAGCTTCAGCGGATTCAGCCAGATCCGCATCGCGTATGGCGCACCGAACTGGTTGACGCTGCCCACGCCCTCGATGCGCGAGATCGGATCGACCAGTTGTGCCGCGATCAGGTTGTTGAGCGCGGTAGGGCTGTACTTGCCGGACTGGTCCGACAACGAAATGCCCATCAGGAAGCCCGTGTTCGACTTGCGGACCGTGATGCCGAGGTTCTTGACCGCCTGCGGCAGGCGCGGCTCGGCGGCGTTGACGGCGTTCTGCGTCTGCACCGCCGCGGTGTCGAGGTCGGTGCCGGGGTCGAAATACAACGTGAGGTTGGCCGAGCCGGTCGAGTCCGACGACGAGGAGAAATACAGCAGGTGGTCGATCCCGGAAAGGTTCTGCTCGATCACCTGGGTGACGGTGCTCTGCACGACCTGGGCGTTGGCCCCGGGGTAGTTGGCGCGAACCTGCACGCTCGGCGGCGCGATCGTGGGGTAGGCTTCGATCGGCAGGTTCAGGATCGCGATGGTGCCGCCCAGCGTGATCAGGATCGCGAGGACCCAGGCGAAGACCGGACGGTCGATGAAGAATTGCGGCATCGGTTGGCAGGCCGGGTCAGTTTGACGCGCCGGTGGTTGTCGGCGCCGCGGCGGGCGCGGTGTACGGCACCGTCTTCACCTTCTCGCCGGGTTGCGCCTTCTGGATGCCGGACGCCACCACCCGGTCGCCCGCGGCGAGGCCGCTCTGCACGATCCAGTCCGCGCCGCTCTGGTCGCCGAGTTCGACCCGTTTCTCCACGATCTTGTCGTCCGCAGCGACCACGTAGACAAACGCGCCTTCGTTGTCGCGCTGGATCGCCGCCTGCGGCAGCAGGAATGCAGCGTGCAGCGTGCCCAGTTCAAGGCGGATCTTCACGAACATGCCGGGTAGCAATGCATGGTCGGGATTGGGCACGAGCGCGCGCAGGTCGACCGCACCGGTGGCCGGGTCGACCGCGAGGTCGGTGAAATCGAGGGAGCCCTTGTGCGCGTACACGCTGCCGTCGGGCAACACGATCTGCACCTCGGCCTTGTCCCGCGCAACCAGTTTCAGCTCGCCGGCCTTTTCGGCCTGGCGCAGGCGCTCCACTTCGGCCATCGGTTCGCTGAAGTTGGCGTAGATCGGGTCGATCACCTGCACCGTGGTCAGCGGGTCGGTGTCGGTGGGCGAGACCAGCGCGCCCTGGGTCACGTTGGCACGCCCCGCGCGGCCGCTGATCGGCGCGGTGACGGTGGCGTAACCCAGGTTGATCTTCGCGTTCTCGACGTTGGCGCGCGCGGCCTTCGCCGAAGCGGCGGCTTCCGCCGCCGCGGCCACCGCGTTGTCGACGTCCTGTTTCGAAAGCACGCCTTTCGCACCCAGCTCCTTGCTGCGCGTGGCGTTGAGACTGGCATTGCGCGCGCTGGCCTCGGCCTGTGCGAGCTGCCCCTGGGCCGCGCGCAGACTGGCTTCGAGCGGCGCGGGGTCGATCCTGAAAAGCACGTCGCCGGTCTTGACGTCGGTGCCTTCCTGGTAAGCGCGCTCGAGCACGATGCCGGTTACCCGCGCGCGCACCTGGGCGGTCAGGGTCGCGGCAAGTCGCCCGGGGAAGCTTCGCGTCACCGGGATGTTCGTCGGCGTTGCGGTCGCCACGCCCACTTCCGGCGGTTGCTCGGTGGTCGTGGTGGAGCGGCTGCAGGCGCCGAGCAGCAAACCCAGGGTCAGGCCGCCGGCGATCCGCAGCATGGAACTCGTCATCGGGAATTCTCTACCGGACAGATCATTAATTCGTCATTATGGCGTGAATCGAACGGCCCGTCCCTAGGCCAGGCGTCATGCATGGCGCCGCCGGCGCGTGCGGACCAGGACGCCCGGCCGGCGCTGCATCGGACCGGCGATGCTGGAATGCGCGGCGGCCGCGGCGGTATCCTATGCGTTCCATTTCCTGCGCTTCCACAAACGACATGAACGCACTGCGTACCCCGGCCGGGGGCGATGAGGTGGCCGCGATCGCGGCCGAAGTCCGTGGCAGGGCCGGCACGGCTGACGCCGCGGCCGCAGAGGCATTCGCGAAGCTCGTCAGCGCGGAGTTGGGGCCGGACGAACTGGCCGGGCGTGGGGTGGATGGTTGGGCCGCAATGCTCACGGACCTGTTCCGCTGGGTCCGCAAGCGCCCGGCCGGGCACCCCATGGTGCGCGCGTTCAATCCGGATCCCGAACACAACGGCTGGCGTTGCGCGCATTCGATCATCGAAGCCGCCACCGACGACGCGCCGTTCCTCGTCGATTCGCTGGAAATGGTCGTCAACAGCGAGGGATTGCGCCTGCACCGCCTGATCCACCCGGTGATGGACATGCGCCGTGACTCCGCCGGCAACCTGCAGGCGGTGGCGGCGTGCGGTGAATCCGGCAATGCCGAATCGTTGATGCATGCCGAAATCGACCGTGTCGACCAGGCCACCCTGGACAAGCTGCAGGCGGCGGCCGAGGTGGCGCTCGACGACGTGCATGCCGCGGTCTCCGATTGGCGGGCCATGCACGACAAGATGCTCGCGATCGCCGACGCGCTGCCGAAGGCCGGGTCGCCGCTGGGCGCGGCCCAGCTCGCGGAAGGGCAGGCGTTCCTGCGCTGGGCGGCAGACAACCATTTCACCTTCCTGGGGTACCGCGAATACGACGTGGTCGCCGAGAAAGGCGACGAGTTGCTGAAGGCGCGCCCGGACTCCGGGCTGGGCATCCTGCGCAACCCCGACCTCGCCACGGCGCCGCGTTCCACCAAGAGCCTGATCGCGACCCGGCTGCCGCAGTCGGGTTCGATCGACGCGATCATCCTGACCAAGACCAATGCGCGCTCGCGCGTGCACCGCTCGGGCTACATGGATTACATCGGGGTGCTGCATTTCAACGCCAAGGGCAAGCCGATCGGCGAATCGCGCTTCCTGGGCCTGTACACCTCCACGTCGTACATGCGCCGGCCGCAGGACGTGCCGCTGGTGCGCAAGAAGTTCGAGACCGCCGAGCGGCGCTCCGGCCTGCGCCCGCAATCGCATTCGGGCAAGGCGTTCCGTTCGATCCTGGAAACCCTGCCGCGCGACGAGTTGCTGCAGGCCTCCAGCGACGAGCTGTTCAGCCTCGCCAGCGGCATCTTCGAGGTAAACGAAAGGCGCCAAGCGCGCCTGTTCGTGCGCCGCGATGCCTACGGACGCTTCTTCTCGTGCCTGGTGTTCATCCCCCGCGACCATTACAGCGCCAGCGTCGGCGAACGCATCAAGGAGATGCTGCGCACGGAACTGCATGGCGCGCACGTGGACGCCACCCTGCAGATCGGCGATGCGCCGATGGCGCGCATGCATGCCGTGGTGCGCCCGCGTGCCGGCGAACACGTCGGGGTCGACCTTGCACAACTGGAAGCGAAGCTGGCACCGATCGTGCGCAACTGGCACGACGAATTGCGCGATGCGCTGGTGGGCGGCCTGGGTGAAGAGCGCGGTGCGCAGCTTGCCAACCGCTGGGGCGGCGCGCTCACGTCGGCCTACATCGAGGACCAGTCGCCCGCCCGCGCCGCGGAAGACGTGGGCATCCTGACCGCGATGACGGGTGCCGGCGAGGACATGCGCCTTGCCTTCCACGAGTCGTACCGCAAGCCGGGCGAGTTGCACTTCAAGATATTCCGCGCGGGCAGCGACATTCCCTTGTCCGACGCCCTGCCGTTGCTGGAAAACGCGGGCCTGAAAGTGGACACCGAGCAGGTGCACGCACTCGCCTGGCATGGCAGCCGGGCCTGCATCCAGGACTTCGTGGTGCGACCCGCGTCACCGCTGAAGTTCAAGCTGGAAGACGTGCACGCGCGTTTCGAGGGGGCATTTGCCGCCATCTGGCACGGCCAGGCCGAGAGCGACCGCTTCAACATGTTGCTGCTGGAGGCCGGGCTGGGCTGGCGGCAGATCGCGATGTTGCGCGGTTACTGCAAGTACCAGCAGCAGGTCGGCACCACCTTCTCGCAAAGTTACATGGAGGAAACGCTGGGCCGTTACCCGATGATCTCGGGCCTGCTGGTCGAGTTGTTCGAAGCCAAGTTCGACCCGCAGCGTGAGGCCGGCGACGCCGCCAGCCGCAGGCATGCAGGCGTGGCGCTGGAGCGCGAACTGCACGCACTGACCCCCGAGGCGGTCTGCAAGGCCAACCCGGATTTCGTGGCGCAAGTCGTCGCACTGCTGGAAAAACCACGCGACGAGCAGGTCGAGGGCCTGATTGCAGCGATCAAGGCCTTGCTGGTGAATGTCTCCAGCCTCGACGACGACCGCATCCTGCGTGGTTTCATGGGCCAGATCCGCGCGACCCTGCGCACCAATTACTTCCAGTCGCACGACGGCAAGCCGGCCGAATACCTGAGCTACAAGTTCGATTCGCACCAGGTGCCGGATATCCCGAAGCCGGTGCCGTACCGCGAGATCTGGGTTTACGCGCCGCGCGTGGAGGGCGTGCACCTGCGCTTCGGGCCGGTGGCGCGCGGCGGCATCCGCTGGTCGGATCGCCGCGAGGATTTCCGCACTGAGGTGCTGGGCCTGGTGAAGGCGCAGATGGTGAAGAACACCGTGATCGTGCCGGTGGGTTCCAAGGGCGGCTTCTTCGTGAAGCGCGCGCCGGCCGAGCGCGACGCGCTGCTGGAGGAGGGCATCGCCTGCTACAAGATGTTCATGAACGGCCTGCTCGACATCACCGACAACATCGACACGGCCGCCAACAAGGTCGTGCATCCGGCCGACGTGGTGCGCCACGACGCCGACGATCCGTACCTGGTGGTCGCGGCCGACAAGGGCACCGCGAAGTTCTCGGACATCGCCAATTCCATCTCGATCGCGCATGGTTACTGGCTCGGCGACGCGTTCGCCTCGGGCGGTTCGGCGGGCTACGACCACAAGGACATGGGAATCACCGCCAGGGGCGGCTGGGAGTCGGTGAAACGCCACTTCCGCGCGCTGGGCCACGATTGCCAGGCCGAGGACTTCACCTGCGTCGGCATCGGCGACATGTCGGGCGACGTGTTCGGCAACGGCATGCTGCTGTCGCGCCACATCCGGCTGGTCGCCGCCTTCGACCATCGACACATCTTCGTCGATCCGAATCCGGATTCGGCCAGCTCATTCCCCGAACGCGAGCGCATGTTCAAGCTGCCGCGTTCGTCGTGGGACGACTACGACAAGTCGAAGATCTCGAAGGGCGGCGGCGTGTTCGCGCGCAGCCTCAAGGCCATCGCGGTCACCGCGGAGATGCGCGCCGCGCTCGGCATCGCGGACGGCGTGGAATCGTTGTCGCCGGTGGAGTTGATCAGTGCGATCCTGAAGGCGCCGGTCGATCTGTTGTGGAATGGCGGCATCGGTACCTACGTGAAGTCGGCTGCGGAATCGAACGCCGACGTCGGCGACCGCGCCAACAACGCGCTGCGCATCAACGGCGGCGACCTGCGCTGCAGGATCGTGGGCGAAGGCGGCAACCTCGGCTTCACCCAGAAGGGCCGCATCGAGGCCGCGCAGAAGGGCGTGATCCTCAACACCGACTTCATCGACAACTCGGCCGGCGTGGATACCTCCGACCACGAGGTCAACATCAAGATCCTGCTGAACGATGCCGTGCAGCGCGGCGAGATGGATACCGAAGCGCGCAACAAGCTGCTGCATTCGATGACCGACGAGGTCGCGAAACTGGTGTTGTGGGACAACTACCGCCAGAACGCCGCGATCAGCCTGATGGAGCGCATGTCGGTCGGCCGCATCGGCTCCAAGGCACACTTCATCCGCACGCTGGAATCGCGCGGACAGCTCGATCGCCAGATCGAGTCGCTGCCTTCCGACGCGGAACTGGCCGAACGCCGCACCCACCACCAGGGCCTGACACGGCCCGAGCTGGCGGTGCTGTTGTCCTACTCCAAGATCGTGCTGTACCAGCAGTTGCTGGATTCGGACGTTCCGGAGGATCCGTTCCTGTCGCACGAACTGATGCGCTACTTCCCCGAGCCACTGCACGAGAAGTACGCCGCGCACATGCAGCGGCATCGCCTGAAGCGCGAGATCATCGCCACCGCGGTCACCAATTCGATCGTCAACCGCATGGGTGCGACTTTCGTCCTGCGCAGCCAGGAGGACACCGGCGAGACCGCCGCGGCGGTGGTCAAGGCCTACAACGCGGCGCGCCAGATCCTGCACGCGCGCGAGCTGTGGTCGGGCATCGATGCGCTGGACGGCAAGGTCAGCGACGCCGCGCAGATCGACGCGTTGATGAAGGTGTGGTCGCTGTTGCGACATGTTTCGCGCTGGCTGCTCAATCTCCCGGGTACGGTGCTTGGCATCACCGACCTCGTGCATCGCTACCAGCCCGGCATGGACGCGCTGCGGGCCGCATTGCCCGGTACCCTGGGCCAGACCGGCCGCGCCGCGTGGGGCGTGGATCTTGAGAAGTGGCAGGGGCTCGGCTTCCCGGACGAACTTGCGCGCAAGCTGGCGACGTTGCCCACGCTGGAAGTGGCGATGGACGTGATCGAAACCTCGCTGGAGTCCGGACGTCCGGTTGAGCACGTCGCACGGGTGTTCTTCGACCTCGGCGAGGCACTGGACATCGAGTGGTTGCGCGGACAGATCGAGAAACTTGCGGTGGAGAGCCGCTGGCACGCCCAGGCCCGCGGCGCGTTGCGCGACGAACTGGCGGTGCAGCAGCGCGCGATGGTCAGCCAGATCCTGGCCTCCGAGCAGGGCCGGCAGAGCGCCGACGGCGCGGTGTCCGCGTGGCTGGAACGCGACAACCCGCAGCTCAAGTTCACCCGCGGGATGCTGGACGAGATCCGCGGCGTGGACGTGGATTACCCGATCGCCTCGGTGGCGCTGCGGAGGCTGGCGCAGATCGCGCAATCGGGATGAGGCACGGCGCTTGCGCGATGCCGGCGACGTCGCGCGCCGCGTCGGCATGTCCGTGGGCGCAACGCCGCGCGGAGGTTGCTTCGCTCACGGCTCGAACTGTTCGTCCAGGATCCGCTGCGCCAGGCTGCGTTCGGGGTCGTACAGCAGCGTGATCGCGCGTTCGCGTGCCTGGCGCACGCTGATTTCCACCGCATCCCGCACTTCGTGGAAGTCGGCGGTGGCGCTGACCGGGCGGTGGTCGGGTTCCAGCGTGCGCAGCCCGATCCGCGTCGCAACCGGCAGCAAGGCGCCGCGCCAGCGGCGCGGCCGGAACGGGCTGATCGGGGTGAGCGCCAGTACGTTGGCGTCCAGCGGCAGGATCGGCCCGTGCGCGGACAGGTTGTATGCGGTCGAACCCGCGGGGGTCGCAACCAGCAGGCCGTCGCAAATCAGGTTGGCCAGCTTCACCTCGTCGTTCAGCGCGACCTCGATGTGGGCGGCCTGGTTGGTCTGGCGCAGCAGGGAGATCTCATTGAAGGCCAGGGCCGTCACTTCGCCGCCGCTGCGTTGCGTGACACGCATTTCCAGCGGGTGCAGCAAGGCCGGATGCGCAGCCGCGATGCGGGCAGGAAGATCGTCGGACGAATAGCGGTTCATCAGGAAGCCGACGCGGCCCAGCTTCATGCCGTACACCGGCAGTCCGCGGCCGAGCTGCGCGTGCAGCGTGCGCAGCATGAAACCATCGCCGCCCAACGCGACGATGACGTCGGCGTCCCCGGGTGGCACCGCGCCATAGCGCTCCTGCAGTTCGTTGCAGGCCGCGCGCGCCTTGTCCGACGCGGAGGCGACAAACGCAAGCCGCGGATTCACGGCGAGGGGGCGCGGGGCGGTGGCCATGGCTCCAGTTTGCCGCGAAAGTCGTGGTTTGGGAATGCACCGCCGCGAACACGGAATCGTTGATTCGAAGCTGCCGTGAATGCCGGGAGAAGGGGCTTCGCGAAAAGTCAGGCCACGGATGGCCGTTCTGGTGTTTGCGGCCGAAGACCCATCAGTTGGCGTAATCTCTACATGGCGCAGCGATCATGGATGATCGCACAAGTCACGTCACGTAGTGCATCTCGGATGACGGCGACGCCAGGAAATTGCCTTGCGCGAAATGGACGCCCGCCGAAAACAGCGTCGGCATGCTGGAAGCTTCCTCGATCCACTCGACCATGGTGCGCTTGCCGGCTGCGTGCGCCTGCGAGCAAAGCTCGCGTACCTTCTGCTCGTTTTCGGAATGGTGGGCGAGGTCGGTGGTGAGCGCGCGATCGAGCTTCAGGTAGTCGGCGTCGATGTGCTTCAGCGTCTGGAACGAGTTGAGGCCGGAGCCGAACTGCTCGAGCTCGAAACCGCCGCCGCCCTGGCGCCAGCGTTCCACGAATTCACGGGCCGGCTTGAGGCAGGTCATCACTTTCGCTTCCGGAACTTCGAACACCAGTTGCGCGGCCTTGACCCTCGCGGCCGACAGCTTCGCGTCCACCCAGTCCGCGAGTGATTCGTCGTGCAGGGTCAGGGTGGAGAGCTTGATGAACAGGGTGGTCGCGGCTGGCCGGCCGGTACGTTTGCCGAGCTCGGCGATTGCGCGCTCGATCACCCAGCGGTCGATGGCGAGCAGGCGGTCGTTGCGCTCCGCGATCGGCATGAAGTGCGCGGGCAGCACCTCCTCGGTCGGGCCGCGCATCCGCAACAGCACCTCGAAGAACTCGCCCTCTTCGCCGCGCAGGCTGATGATGGGCTGGTAGTACAGCACGAAGCCGTCCTTGGCGAGCGCGGCGTCGATCATGTCCAGCCATTGCTGCTCGCGGGCCGCCTCGGCCTTGTCGGCCGCGGCCGGATCGTGGATGTCGATGCGATTGCCGCCCTGTCCCGCGGCCGCGCGCAGGGCATCGTCGGCCTGCGACAACAGTATCTGCGACTTGGCGTTCTTTTCGCCGAGCAGGCTGCCGCCGATGCTGATGGTCAGGCTGGTGGACTTGCCGCCGGCCTCGATGATCGCGGCCTCGATGCCGCTGCGCAGCGAGTCGGCGATCTTTTGCGTTTCCGCGAGCGGAGAATTCGACAGCATGATCCCGAAGGCGTGGTCGCCGATGCGGCCGGCGCTGTCGCTGGCGCGCAAGCGTTGCTTGATGGTGCCGGCAAGTTGCCGGAGCACGTCGTCGGCACCGCTGATACCGACGGTATCGAGGACGTGCCGGTAGTTGTCGGGTTCCAGCAGCAACAGCGCCTGGTCGGTGGTGCCGCCGATCGTGCGTGCGACCGCTTCGTCGATCAGCTCGAGGAAATGGGTGCGGTTGGACAGTCCGGTGAGCGGATCTTGCGTCTTCAGGCGGCGCAATTCTTCTTCGGCTTCGGGGCTGGAAGCCGGCAAACGGAACACGATCTGCTGACAGGGTTCGCCTTCGTAGGTCGCGGGCGAAAACTCCATCACCGCGTCGAACGAGCTGCCGTCGGCGCGTTGCGCGGTCAGGTCGAGTCGCGGTGGCGGTTTTTCGCCGCGTGCAAGGCGTTTCAGCAGATCCTTGAAGTCCGCGGTGTGCTGGGACGCGACGAGATCGAGGATGGTCAGGCCTTCCACGTCCTCGAAGCTCTCGAAACCGAACATTTCGAGGTAGGCGTTGTTGGCGCGGACGTGGGTGCCCTCGTGGATGTAGGCAATCGGATCGCGCGAGGAATCCAGCAGCGAGTCGCAGCGGCGCTCGGATTCACGCAAACTCGCCTCGAGCTTGCGCACGTTGCGGCGGGTGGACAATGCATCCAGTTCACGGCGCACCACTGCCTGCAACTGGTCGTGCCGGTTGCGCAGTGCGATGCCGCGGACGCTGCCCTGGGTCAGGATTTCGGCAACCATGTCGTCGGTGAGCCGGTCGGTGAGGGCAAGCAGTGCGATGTCCTTGCCGGTGGCTTCGAGCGCGCGCGCGATCACGTCCAGCGAAATACCCTTGCACGCGGGGTTGGCCAGCACCATGTCCGGCGTGAACGACTCCAGGGTCGCCGCCAGCTCCACCTCGGTCGAGATGCGTTGGGGCCGCAGCGCGACGCCGCTGTTGCGCAGCACGCTGATGATCTGCTCGGCGTCTTCGGCCTGGTCCTCGGCGATGATCAGTTTGGTAATGGGTTCAGGCAACATTGCGATCCCTGTAGCGCGTGGACCAGGGGCATGCGCCCCGCACGCGACAACCCGGGTGGCGTACCCGGGCTGGTTGGGTGTGTGGCGATCCCGCAGGGACCTTCGAACGGGCCGTCATGCTACTGGTTTCCATGTCCGCCTTTTGTACCCGATCGGGGTTGGCAGCGCCAGCG
The DNA here is from genome assembly GCA_036279975.1 of Rhodanobacteraceae bacterium. Taxonomy (GTDB): domain Bacteria; phylum Pseudomonadota; class Gammaproteobacteria; order Xanthomonadales; family Rhodanobacteraceae; genus 66-474. Next base: position 39,798 of record DASURP010000062.1, on the reverse strand, counting down.
GTCACAGCGCGCGCTTGGCATATTCTCCGGGGACCTCGCGCACCAGCCGCGGCACAAGATACCCGGGAAGTCGCCCACGCAACAGGCCGGCGAGCGTGCGGGCCCGCCCATCGGGTACCTCGAAATGGGAGGTGCCGCGCACCCGGTCGAGCTGGTGCAGGTAATACGGCAGCACCCCCAGTGCGAACAAGCGCTCGGACAACGCGGCCAGCACTTCGGCGTCGTCGTTGATCCCGCGCAGCAGCACGGACTGGTTGAGGAGCGTCGCGCCGGCAGCGCGCAATCGCCCGCAGGCCGCGCCGACACTGGCGTCCAACTCAGCCGGGTGGTTCGCGTGGAGCACCACCACGCGCTGCAGGGGCAGCGCGGACAACCAGTCGCAGAACCCGTCGTCGATGCGTTCGGGCAGCACCACCGGCAGGCGCGAGTGGATGCGCAGGCGGATCACGTGCGGCAGGTCGCGCAGGGCATCGGTCAAATCCGTCAATTTTTGTGTCGAGAGCACCAACGGGTCGCCGCCGGACAGGATGACCTCCCGGAGCGAGGTGTCCGCGGCCAGGCAGGCCACCGCCTCCCGCCAGGCGTGCGCGGCCGCGAGTTCCTCGGCATAGGGAAAGTGCCGGCGGAAGCAGTAGCGGCAATTGACGGCGCAGGAACCCGCCGCGATCAGCAGGGCGCGGCCGTGGTACTTGTGCAGGACTCCATGGGCCTGCACTGCGCCGAGGTCGCCGACCGCATCGTCGACAAAACCGGGCACGTCCTCGCACTCGGCGAGTTGCGGCAGTACCTGGCGCAGCAGGGGGTCGTCGGGGTCGCCGCGCCGCATGCGCGCCACAAAACCCCGCGGTACCTTCAGTGCAAAGCCCGCGTCGGCGACGGGCAAACGATCGGCGATGTGCGGCAGGCCCACCAGCGCCAGCAATTCGCGCGGGTCGGTGACGGCATCGCGCAGGGATTGGCGCCAATCCGGCAACGGATTCGGCTGCGTGGATTGGCCGATTGCAGTTATCATGGCGGGTCTGTCGCCGGGGGCGTACCCGGCAAACCACCTATTTTAGGTCAATCGCCGGGTCCTGGTCGGTGCGCTGCCGGCGGCGACCACGCCCACGGAGCAAGCAGCATGGCAAGCTACGGCCTCAATGATGTCAAGAACGGCCTGAAGATCATCGTCGACGGCGATCCCTACGTGATCGTCGGCGCGGATTTCATCAAGCCCGGCAAGGGCCAGGCCTTCACCCGCATCAAGATCCGCAATCTCAAGAACGGCCGCACCACCGAAAAGACCATGAAGGCGACCGATACGGTCGAGGGTGCCGACGTGGTCGATACCGACATGCAGTACCTCTACAACGACGGCGAGTTCTGGCACTTCATGGATCCGGCCAGTTACGAGCAGCACACCGCCGACAAGAATGCCGTGGGCGATGCCGCGCAGTGGCTGAAGGGCGAGGAAGAGTGCATCGTCACGTTCTGGAACGGCGTGCCGCTGTCGGTCGCGCCGCCCAACTTCGTGGAGCTGAAAATCGTCGAGACCGATCCCGGCCTGCGCGGTGACACGTCGGGCGGGGGCGGCAAGCCGGCCAAGCTCGAGACCGGCGCCAGCGTGCGCGTACCGCTGTTCGTCAACCAGGACGAAGTCATCAAGGTCGATACCCGCACCGGCGAATATGTCGGCCGCGTCAAGTAAGGACCTGTAGGAGCCTGCCTGCAGGCGACGGTCGCGCACTGGCGCGCTCTTACACGGAAGCCCATGACGAGCCCCCGCCCCATCGACCTCCTGCTCTCCGCCCGCTGGATCGTGCCGGTGGAACCCGATCGCGTGGTGCTGGAGAAGCACGCGGTCGCGATCGACGCAGGTGCGATTGTCGAGGTGTTGCCGATTGTCGATGCCGCGGCGAAATACGTGCCGCGCGAGCGCGTGGATTTACCCGAACACGCGCTGATTCCGGGTCTCGTCAACGCCCACACCCACAACCCGATGACCCTGCTGCGCGGCTTGGCCGACGACCTGCCGTTGATGACGTGGCTGCAGGAACACATCTGGCCGGTCGAGGCGAAGGTGATCGGGTCGGAGTTCGTGCGCGACGGCGTGGAGCTTGCGATCGCCGAAATGCTGCGCGGCGGCACCACCTGTTGCAATGAAAACTATTTCTTCCCCGACACGCAGGCGGCAACCTACAAGGCGCACGGGTTCCGGGCCATGGTCGGGTTGCCGATCATCGAATTCCCCAGTGCCTGGGCCAAGGATCGCGACGAATATTTCGAGCGCGCATTGGCCGTGCACGATCGGTATCGCAGCGATCCGCTGGTTGGCACCACGTTCGGGCCACACGCGCCCTACACGGTCTCCGATGCCTCCTTCGAGCGCATCCGCACCTTGTCGGACCAGCTCGACCTGCCGGTACACCTGCACCTGATGGAAACCGCGCGGGAGGTCGAAGACAGCAAGCGCGAGCATGGCCTGCGCCCGATGCAGCGGCTGCAGAAACTCGGCCTGGTCAACGACCGGCTGATCGCGGTGCACATGACCCAGGCCAGCGGCGCGGAGATCGAACTGTGCGCGGCGGCCGGCATGTCGGTGGTGCACTGCCCGGAATCCAACCTGAAACTCGCTTCCGGATTCTGTCCCGCGGAGAAAATGCGCCGCGCCGGCGTCAACCTCGCGCTCGGCACCGACGGGCCCGCCTCCAACAACGACCTCGACATGTTCGGCGAACTGCGCACCGCCGCGCTGCTGGCGAAAGGCGTGGCTGGCGATGCGGCCGTCTTCGACGATGCCTTTGCCTTGCGCGCCGCCACCTTGAATGGCGCACGCGCGATTGGCCTGGGCGACAGGATCGGTTCCATCGAAGCCGGCAAGCGCGCCGACCTCGCCGCGGTGCGCCTGGACGAAGTCGAGACCCAGCCGCTCTACAATGTGGTTTCGCACCTTGCCTACGCGGTGTCGCGCCGTCAGGTCAGTGACGTGTGGATCGACGGCGATCGCAAGCTCGCCGATGGCGCGCTGGTCGATTTCGACCTGGCAGGAGTGCTGGAAAAGGCGCGCCGCTGGCGCGAGCGGATCGCGGCCCTTTGATGGCCTGGATGTCACGATGAAACTTTACCTGGTCCTCGCCATGCGCACGCCGCGGTTCGATCCGGCGGTGATCGAGGCGCACTACCAACATCTCGATGCGCTGAAGGCGCGCGGCGCGCTGGAGGCCTTCGGTCCGTTCACCGACCAATCCGGCGGCGCCTGCCTGGTACGCGCCGAATCGCTGCAGGATGCGCGGGAGCTGGCCTCCGCGGACCCGGTGCGCCTGACTGGCCCGTCCAAGGTCACGGTGCGCGAATGGAACGTCACGCAGGTGGAAACGAAGTGAATACCGCAGCCCACAACGCCAACCCCGAAGAACTGGCCCGCTTCGGCAAGCTGGCCCATCGCTGGTGGGATCCCGACGGCGAATCGCGCCCGTTGCACGACCTCAACCCGGTGCGCCTCGGGTACGTCGCCGAGCGCGTTGCCTTGCGCGGCGCAAGGGTGGCCGACGTCGGCTGCGGCGGCGGCCTGCTCAGCGAGGCGCTGGCGAAAGCGGGCGCCGCGGTGACCGCGATCGACCTCGCGCCGGAGGTCATCGAGGTCGCGAAACTGCACCTGCACGAGACCAATGCGGAGTGGCACGCGCCACTGGTGATCGACTACCGCTTGTGTTCATCGGGCGACCTCGCTGCCGCCGAACCCTCGGCCTTCGATGCAGTGTGCTGCATGGAACTGATCGAACACGTGCCTGATCCGGCTGCCTTGACCGGCGATCTTGCGCTGCTGTTGAAACCCGGCGGCAAGCTGTTCCTTTCGACCCTTAACCGCACGCCGGCCAGTTTCGCCACGGCGATCATCGGCGCCGAATACGTGGCGCGGCTGCTGCCCCGCGGCACCCACGACTACCGGCAGTTCCTCAAGCCGTCCGAGCTTGCCACGCTTCTGCGCCGGGCAGGGCTGGCACTCGACGAGATATCCGGAATCGCGTACAACCCCATGAATCGCAGGGCATGGCTGACGCGCCACACGGCGGTCAATTACCTGGTTTGCGCGTCCAGGCCCGCCGCATGAAACCGCTGCCGCAACCACTCGCCGGGGTGTTCTTCGACCTCGACGGAACCCTCGTGGACTCGGCGCGTGACATGCACGCGGCGCTCGCGCGATTGTGCGACGAGCGCGGCATCATGGCGCCGGCCTTCGAGCGCGTGCGCGAAACCGTCTCGCGCGGCGCGCGGGCGGTGTTGCGATGCGCCGTGGGTGACGATGCTGCGACGGTCGAAGCGTGGCTGCCTCGTTTCCTCGACCTGTACGTCGCCACCGGCATGGCCAACACGCACGCCTTCGCCGGCGTCGATGGCTTGCTGGAGGGACTGGAAGCGCGTGGCGTTCGCTGGGGCGTGGTCAGCAACAAGGCTTCGGTGCTGGTCGCGCTGGTGCTGTCGAAGCTGGGCTACGACGCCCGCGTCGCGGCCGTGGTGGGTGGCGACACCTTGCCGCAGCGCAAGCCCGACCCGGCGCCGGTCCTGCACGCCTGCGCGCTGGCGCGGGTCGAGCCGGCGCGCAGCGTATTCGTGGGTGACGATCCGCGCGACATCCAGGCCGGCCGTGCCGCCGGCCTGTACACGGTGGCCGCGGCGTGGGGCTACCTCGATGGCGCCGACCCGGGCGAATGGCGACCCGATGCAGTCAGCGCCGACGCGGATCAGCTTGCGCGCTTGCTGGATCGCGTGTGAGCGCGAGCGCCTTCGAGGATTACCTGGCCCAGTGGCGCGAGGCGAGCCCGCAGCGCGCGCTGGCGTGGCTGTTCCTGCGCCACGACGAGCGCATCTGCTTCGGCGCATTGGCGGCGTTGCAGCACGAATGGCACAAAGCCCTGCGCGGCGTGGGCGAACCACAGGTGGCGGCTGCCAAGCTCGGCTGGTGGCGCGAAGAGATGCAACATGCCGTACAGGGCGAGGCGCGCCATCCATTGACACGGGGATTGTTCGCGGACGCGCGCGCCAACGCGGTTCCACTGGCGTTCTGGACGGCGCCCGTGGAGGCGGCCATTGCGGAGCTCGAAGCGCCTCCGTCCGCAGACTTCGCGGCGCAGTGCGATCGGGCCGCGCCGCTGGCGACGGCGGGTGCGGAACTGGAGACGCGGGTCTGGTTCGGGGTCGGCGCCGACAGCCCACGCGCCGCCCGCGTGATGCTGTTCGCCGACCTCACGTGCAGGCTGCGCGCACTTGCGGACGAGGTGCAGCGCGGGCGCTCGCCGTTGCCGATGAACCTGTTGGCCAGGCATGGTTTGACCATCGAGGGATTGTGCGGCGACGGTCCGGCCCGGCGCGCGGCGCTGCACGACCAGCTGGTGGAGCTCGAACGTAGCCTCGCCGCCGCCGCTGCAATGCCGGGTCCGCTGGGCCTGTTTCGTGCGGTGGATTTGCAGCACGACCTGGCCGCGCTGCGGGTCGCCGTGCGGGCCCGGGATCCCTTGCCGGCCTTGCGCGGACCCGCCCATGGCATCCGCAGCGTGTTGAAAACATGGCGCGCAGCCCGCACGTGGCGAAACATGTCGCCGATCGAGTCCCATCCATGAACACTGTTTCCGACAGCGCACGCCTGCCCGATGTCGCCGCCGGCGCCGAACCCGCCGCGGGCGGGGCGCTGGACTGGGTCGGCATGGACGGGATCGACCTGCCGGTACGCTGCAGCGACGGGAAGGGTGGCTCGTTTACGGTCCCGGCGCGGGTGGCCGTGCAGGTCGACCTCGTGGATCCCGCTGCGCGCGGCATCCACATGTCGCGGCTGTATCTGGCGCTGGAACAGGGGCTGGGCGAGCAATCCCTCACGCCATCCGGCCTGTGCAGCCTGCTGCATGCGCTGGTTCAATCGCATGCCGGGTTGTCGAGCCGCGCGCGCCTGCGGATCGAATATTCGCAATTGCTGAAGCGGCCCGCACTGGTCAGCGACAACGCTGGCTGGCGGGCCTATCCGGTGACCATCGGCGCACGGCTGCTGGACGAACACTTCAGCGTGGAGATGGGTTGCGAAGTCACCTATTCGTCCACCTGTCCCGCCTCGGCGGCCTTGTCGCGGCAGCTCAACCAGCGGCGTTTCGACGAGGATTTCGCCGCCGCCGCCGCCACCCAGCGGGCCGTGCGCGACTGGCTGGGTTCCAAACGCGGCATGGCCGCGACCCCGCATGCGCAACGCAGCACCGCGCGGGTCGAAGTGCGGCTCGCGCCGGGGTTCGACCTGCCCGTGCCGGAACTGATCGATGCCGTCGAGCAGGCGCTGGCGACGCCCGTGCAGACCGCGGTCAAGCGCGAGGACGAACAGGCCTTTGCGCGCTTGAGCGCCGAGAACCTGATGTTCTGCGAGGATGCCGCGCGCCGCATCCGGGCGGCGCTGGAGGCCGACCCGCGCATCGCGGGTTACCGCATCCGCGCCGCCCACCATGAAAGCCTGCATCCGCACGACGCGGTGGCCGAAGTCGGCAGGAACTTTCTGTCGTAGCAGCCTGCCTTGCAGGCGACAGGTGGTTGCCCGATGGCGCCGGCCGCGGGCAGGAGCGCTCGTGCGGGCGATTGGTCGCGCGCAAGGCGCGCTGCTACTGTCTGTCGAAATGCAAGCGCATCCCCGGTTGCGCTTCCAGCAATTTTCCGTCGCGCGCCACCAGCTTCCCGTTGACGAAAGTCGCGGCGATGCTGGTTCGGAACGTGTCGCCCTCGAACGGCGACCAGCCGCACTTCGATGCGATGTCGGCGCGCCGCACGGCTTGCGGCGCATCGGGATCGACCAGCGTCAGGTCGGCATGGGCGCCTTCGCGCAGGTAGCCTCGGTCCGCGATCGCGAACAGGGTGGCCGGCGCGTGCGCGCACGCCTGCACCAGCCGCTCCAGCGGGAAGTCGCCGCGGAACACGCACTCCAGCGCTGACTGCAGCGCGAACTGGATCAACGGGATGCCGGACGGGCAACGGGTGTACGGGTTGGCCTTTTCCGCTTCGAGGTGGGGTGCGTGGTCGGTGGCGAGGATGTCGAGGCGGGTGTCGGCCAGCGCCCGGGTCAACGCTGCGCGGTCGGCGGCCGCCTTGATCGCGGGATTGCATTTGATCTTGCCGCCGAGCCGGGCGTAGTCCGCGTCGCAGAAGCGCAGGAAGTGAACGCAGGTTTCGGCGGTGATGGTTTTGCCGGCGATCGGACCGGGTTCGAACAAGGCCAGCTCGTCGGCGGTGGAAACGTGCAGCACGTGCAGGCGCGTGCCGTGGCGGCGGGCGGTCTGCACCGCCCATTCCGTCGATGCCAGGCAGGCCTCGCGCGAGCGGATTTCCGGATGCAGCGCCATCGGGATGTCGTCGCCGTATTCGGCTGCGGCGCGATCGAGGTTGGCGTGGATGATGTGGCTGTCTTCCGCGTGCACCAGCACCGTGACCGGCGAGTCGCGGAACACGCCTTCCAGCGTCGCGGGATCGCTGACGCACAGGTTGCCGGTCGATTCGCACAGGAACACCTTGACGCCGGGCACCCTGCGCGGGTCGAGCGCACGGATCGCGTCGAGGTTGTCGTTGGATGCGCCGAAGTAGAACGCGTGGTTGGCCAGCGACGAGCGTGCGGCGATCGCGTACTTGTCTTCCAGCAGCGCGTGCGTCAGGGTCGCGGGCCGGGTGTTCGGCATGTCGATGAAACTGGTGACGCCGCCCAGCACCGCGGCGCGCGATTCCGAGGCGATGTCGGCCTTGGCGGTGTAGCCCGGTTCGCGGAAATGCACGTGGTCGTCGATCATGCCGGGCAGCAGCCACAGGCCCGACGCGTCGAACACCTGCTCGCCGGCACGCGCGGCCATGCCGCCGCCGATTGCATCGATGCGCCCGGCGCGGATGCGCAGGTCGGCGTGGAACCGGCGGCCTTCGTTGACGAGTTCCGCGTTCTGGATCAGCCAATCGGCCATGCGAAGGTTTCCTTGGGACGCATCCGGCGTCGCATGCGAGGGGGTGGCTGGTCCCGCCGTCCCGGATCGAGGCGCCGGGGCCGTGGCGGTACCAACCCCCGGAGCGTGGTTCGGGCGCAACAGTTTATTCGAGTCGGTCGTGGTGCCGGCAGTGCCGCAGCGTGAACCGCTCCGGCACCGGGTCGATGCCGCCTTCGCACAATGGCTGGCAGCGCAGGATACGCCATGCCGCCAGCACGCAGCCGCGCCATGGCCCGAAACGCGCGATCGCGATGCGTGCATAGCTCGAACAGCTCGGATAGAAGCGGCAGCGGGTGCCGAGCAGCGGACTCAGCAGGCGCTTGTACGCGGCGATCAGGAACAGCAGGAAGCGGGTCACGGTGGGTTGCCGTCCAGGTGGCGGGCAGGGGGGGCGCGGGCGGGTGATGAAACTGGTTGCCCGACCCGATTGACTACGCTATAACACGCGGTCGCATCTCCACAACATCGAGTGCAGGGAACATGGCAAAAGCGAAGCAACGCACCAGCAAGCGCAGCCCGAAGGCAGGCAAGGCAGCGGCCAAGCCGGCCAAGGCAAGGCCCGTGAAGAAAGCGACCGCCAAACCGGCACGCAAGGCCGCGGCCAAGTCCGCGCGCAAGGCCCCCGCCAAGTCCGCGCGCAGGGCTGCCAGGCCCGCACCGAAGAAGGCCAAGGCGGCCAGGCCGGCCCGCCCGTCCGGAAAAGCGGCGAAGCCCGCGGCCAGGAAGCCTGCGAAGGCGCCGCGCACGGCAAAGGCCGCAAAGCCGGCGCCGGCTCCCAGGAAGGCGGCCCATGGCGGCCGGCATCCTGCCGGCAAACCCGCAACCGCCGCGCACTCGGCACCGGCGCATGCGGGTCATGCTGCCGCACCGCGTCCACCCGTGCGCAAGCCCGTGCACGCCAGGCCGGTGGGCGGTGTGTCGGCGCGTCTCAATGTCGCCATCGTGGATGAGCAGACCATCACCCGCGAGGATGGTCGCTACGCGCTGCCGGCGACCGTCAACATCGACCTGCCCAAGGGCTATCGCCCCAGCGACAAAGAGGAGTACATGGGTCCGCGGCAACTGGCGTATTTCCGCCAGAAGCTCAAGGACTGGCGCGACCAGTTGGTCGAGGAGTCGCGGCAGACGATGGAGAACCTGCGCGAGGAGGTGCGTGACGTTGGCGACGACGCCGAGCGCGCCACCCGCGAAACCGAAAACTCGCTGGAACTGCGCACCCGCGACCGCTATCGCAAGCTGATTTCCAAGATCGAGAAAGCGCTGCGCAAGATCGAGGAAGGCCGCTACGGGTATTGCGAGGAAACCGACGAGGAGATCGGCCTGGAGCGCCTTGAAGCGCGTCCGATCGCGACCCTGTCGCTGGATGCGCAGGAACGTCGCGAGCACCTGCAGAAGCAGATGGGCGACTGAGAAAAGGCTTCCGCTCGCGAAGCGAGCGTGTGACGCTTTCGCCACGGTTTCGCGCGCCTCAGCGGCGCGCGAGCTACTTTTGTTTCGGCAAAAGTAGCCTAAACCATTGCGCCTGGCATGACGGTCTCGCCGACAGGATGTCGGCGGGACCACCGTCGCAGGCGCCTGGCCTTTTCGCCCCTTTTGGGCAATGCCAAAAGGGGCCCGCGCCGTTGGACGGCGCGGAAAAAAGCAGGGACGTCGAAAGCGGACGTCTGATGTCACATCCAGGCATGGCATCAGGCCTTGCATGCGCTTGGCGCGTGATCGCCGACACAACGGTGCGACGTGGGTGCTTGATCGGGCGCCCCGCCGCCACCATTCTCAAGCCATCGCCCGCATTGCGGGTTTCAGGCAATACGACCCCAGAAACCGACATGGCAACCGAAACCCACGAATCCGTCACCGCGACCGTCGACCTGCCCGTGCTGCCGCTGCGCGACGTGGTGGTGTATCCGCACATGGTGACCACGCTGTTTGTCGGCCGCGACAAATCGATGAAGGCGCTGGAAGCGGCGATGGAAGGCGACCGCCGCATCCTGCTGGTGGCGCAGAAGCAGCCGGAGACCGACGATCCCGGCGAAGCCGACCTGCACGAGATCGGCACCATCGGCAGCCTGCTGCAGCTGGTCAAGCTTCCGGACGGCACCGTCAAGGTGCTGGTCGAGGGCCAGTCGCGCGCGAAGATGCAAAGCTGCTTCGAGAACGACGGCATGTTGCGCGCGCACGCGGTGCCGTTGCAGCCGGTGTTCGATCGCCCGGCCGTCGAGCTGGAAACCGCGGCGCGCATGCTGGTTGGTTTGTTCGAACAACTGGTGAGGCAGAGCCGCAAGTTGCCGCCGGAAGTCCTGACCGGCCTGTCCGGCATCGACGATCTTTCGCGGCTCGCGGACTCGATCGCGGCGCACCTGTCGGTGCGGCTCGCGGACAAGCAGAAGGTGCTGGACACGCTGGCTGTCGGCGCGCGCACCGAGATGCTGGTCGGCCTGGTCGAAAGCGAGCTCGACCTGCAGCAGGTGGAAAAGCGCATCCGCGGGCGCATCAAGACCCAGATGGAAAAGAGCCAGCGCGAGTACTACCTCAACGAGCAGATGAAGGCGATCCAGAAGGAACTGGGCGACATCGAGGAGGGCGGCAACGAAATCGATACGCTGGAAAAGAAGATCAACGCGGCCGGGATGCCCAAGGACGTGCTGGCCAAGGCCAGGGCGGAGTTCGGCAAACTGAAGCACATGCCGCCGATGTCGGCCGAGGCCACGGTGGTGCGCAACTACCTCGACTGGCTGACCGGGGTGCCTTGGAAGAAACGCAGCAAGGTCCGCAAGGACCTGGCGCTGGCCGGGCGCGTGCTGGACGAGGACCACTACGGGCTGGAGAAGGTCAAGGAACGCATCCTCGAATATCTGGCCGTGCAGCAGCGCGTGAACAAGATCAAGGGCCCGATCCTGTGCCTGGTAGGCCCGCCCGGCGTCGGCAAGACCTCGCTGGGTCATTCGATCGCGCGCGCGACCAATCGCAAGTTCGTGCGCCAGAGCCTTGGCGGCGTGCGCGACGAGGCCGAAATCCGCGGCCACCGCCGCACCTACATCGGCTCGCTGCCGGGCCGCATCATCCAGAACATGTCCAGGGTCGGGACCAAGAACCCGATGTTCATGCTGGACGAGATCGACAAGATGGCGATGGATTTCCGCGGCGATCCATCGGCGGCGCTGCTGGAAGTACTGGATCCCGAGCAGAACCACGCCTTCAACGACCACTACCTCGAGGTCGATTTCGACCTGTCCGAGGTGATGTGGATCGCCACCGCGAACTCGATGAACATCCCGGGTCCGCTGCTGGATCGCATGGAAGTCATTCGCATCCCCGGTTACACCGAAGACGAGAAGGTGGCGATCGCGACCAAGTACCTGCTGCCGAAGCAGATCAAGGCGGCGGACCTGAAGGAAAACGAGTTGTCGGTGACGGAAGGTTCACTGCGCGACATCATCCGCTACTACACGCGTGAATCGGGCGTGCGCAACCTGGAGCGCGAACTCGCCAAGATCTGCCGCAAGGTGGTCAAGGAACTGACCCTGGCCGAAGCCGGCAAGGCGGCGAAGAAAACCGCGGAAGCGGCGGGCACGAAAGGCAAGCCGGCGGCGAAGAAACGCGCCGCCACCATGAAAGTCGATGCGCGCAACCTCGACAAGTACCTCGGCGTGCGTCGCTTCGATTTCGGCCGCAAGGAACAGCAGAACGAAGTCGGCCTCGTCACCGGCCTGGCCTGGACCTCGGTCGGCGGCGACCTGCTCAGCATCGAGGCCAGCGTGGTGCCCGGCAAGGGCAAGCTGACCCTGACCGGGCAACTCGGCGACGTGATGAAGGAATCGATCCAGGCCGCGCAGTCGGTGGTGCGCGCGCGCAGCCAGCGACTCGGCATCGAACCGGATTTCCACGACAAGTACGACATCCACGTGCACGTCCCGGAAGGCGCGACCCCCAAGGACGGCCCCAGTGCCGGGATCGCGATGTGCACCGCACTGGTGTCCGCGTTGACGAAGAATCCGGTGCGGTCGGAGATCGCGATGACCGGCGAGATCACCCTGCGCGGCCGCGTCCTGCCGATCGGCGGCCTGAAGGAAAAACTGCTGGCGGCGCACCGCGGCGGCATCACCACCGTGATCATCCCAGAGGAAAACAAGAAGGATCTTGCCGAGATTCCGAAGAACATCACCGATGCGCTCACCATCCATCCGGTGCGCTGGATCGACCAGGTGCTGGACCTGGCGCTGGAACGTGCGTTGACGCCCTTGCCGGAGCCGGAACCACCGCGTGCCGACGTCGCCAGCGTGGCGGCCGAAGCTGCGCGCGAGCCTGCCGAGGACGGCGCCGCGGCGCGCCCGCACTGACAGGATCCGTCGTGCGGCGGCCTGCGACTGTGGCGTCGTCGCCCGGCACTTGCGCGAACGGGCGATCCATGATTGTGTGGAAGACATTTGTCCGTGGCGGGGGATCGTCCTGAAATCCAAGCCCCGTCTTTATTGCGGCCCCCTTGGGGCGCTGGTATAAAGACCGGGCCGTGCGACGCAGACGCTTCAAGTCGCGCATCGATACGGGAACCGCAACACGACCGGACAAGACGTGATTCCGGCGGATCAGGAAAAGCGTCCTTCCACCGAACATTCCACGGGCTGCTCGAAACTCAAGAGGGAGTCTCCATGAACAAAGCTGAATTGATCAACGCAATCGCCGATCACGCCGATCTGTCCAAGGCCGACGCAGGCCGTGCACTGGATGCCGTAACGGACCAGATCAAGCGTGCGCTGAAGAAGGGCGACGACGTGTCGCTGGTCGGCTTCGGAACCTTCGTGGTGCGCAAGCGCGCTGCGCGTACCGGTCGCAACCCGCGTACCGGCGCCACCATAAAGATCAAGGCGTCGAAGGTGCCGGCGTTCAAGGCCGGCAAGGCGTTGAAGGACGCGCTGAACTGAGTCGCGTGGCCTGGCCGGCGGTTGCCGGTCTCGCCTCGATCCATGGCGGCCGACGCGTCCTGCGTCGGCCGCAGCGTTTCGGGCCGAGGAATTTTCGTCCGCGACCGTTTTCGTGAGGGCCGTGGCAGGATGCCCGGTCCCGAACCGCGAGCCGGGACGATCTTGCGAGACCCGTGGCACATGGATGTGCCGCACGCGGAAGCCGCTTGCGGCTGACGCGGAAAACGTGGCGCGGCTTGGCCGCGACCGTTTTCGTGAGGGCCGTGGCAGGATGCCCGGTCCCGAACAACAACACGGGCGCTTAGCTCAGCGGTAGAGCATCTCCTTTACACGGAGAGGGTCGGGGGTTCGAAACCCTCAGCGCCCACCAATCCCGAAGGGTCCTGCCCAAGGCCGGAACCAGGCCGTCGAGGGCGGATGTGTCGCGCGGGCGGCGTCGTCTGTTCCGCTCCTCCGCAGGGTTGCTAAGCTAGCGATTGCCGATGGCGCGTCACCGCGCCGCGGCGGCATCCCATACGTGGGTTGGACCATCATGACCGAGCTTGCCGATCTGCCTGCGCCCACCTGGCGCGACGAACTCGCCGACGAATATGCCGCGCTGGCCGCGCGACTCGAACCGCTGGTGCCGTGCCTCGAAATCCCGCTGCACCTGCCGTGGATCGACGCGATCAACAGGCTGAAGCGGCAGCGTGGCGCGGTAATCATGGCGCACAGTTACCAGTCGCCGGAAATCTTCCACGGCGTGGCGGACATCACCGGCGATTCGCTGGGGCTGGCCAAGGCCGCCGCCGAATGCGAGGCCGGCCTGATCGTGGTGTGCGGCGTGCACTTCATGGCCGAAAGCGCCAAGATTCTCGCACCGGACAAGACGGTTCTGATTCCCGATCTCGAGGCCGGTTGCTCGCTGGCATCCTCGATCACGGCGGAAGACGTGCGTGCCCTGAAGGCGCGGCATCCCGGCGTGCCGGTGGTGAGCTATGCCAATACGTCGGCTGCGGTGAAGGCCGAGTCCGACGCGATCTGCACTTCGGCCAATGCCGTGCAGGTGGTCGAGGCGATGGGCGCACCCAGGGTGATCTTCCTTCCCGACGAATTCCTCGGCCGCCACGTTGCCGGTCAGACCGATGTCGAACTGGTGCTGTGGCACGGGCGCTGCGAGGTGCACGAGAAGTTCACCGCGCGCGAGGTGCGGCACGTGCGCGAACAGTTCGGAACCAAGGTCGTGGCACACCCGGAGTGCCCGCCCGAAGTGCTGGCCGAAGCGGATTTCGTGGGCTCGACCACCGCGATGGGCAAATGGTTGGCGCAGGCAAGGCCGGGCAAGGTCGCGCTGATTACCGAATGCTCGATGGCCGACAACCTGCGCAGCCAGTTTCCGCAGACCGAGTTCATCAAGCCCTGCAACCTGTGTCCGCACATGCAGCGGATCACGCTGCAGAACATCTACGCAAGCTTGCGCGATCTCAAACACGCGATCGAGATTCCCGCCGACACCATCCAGGGCGCGCGGCGTGCGCTGGACCGCATGCTGGCGGTGGGGCGGCGCGAAACCGTGTGAAGCAGGCGCGATTGCCCATCGTGGTGATCGGCAGTGGCGTGGCCGGCATGGCCACGGCGCTGGCTGCCGCGCCTGCGCCGGTGCGCCTGTTGCGCCGCAGCGCGGATGGCAGCGCCAGCGCCATGGCGCAAGGCGGCATCGCGGCGGCGGTGGGCGAGGGCGACAGCGCGGCAGCGCACGCCGAGGACACCCTGGCAGCGGGTGCCCGTCACAACGACGTGGCGGCGGTGCATTGGTTGTGTGGTGTTGCGCCAGCCACGGTGGCATGGCTGACCGGACAGGGCGTGGCCTTCGATCACGCTGCCGATGGCCGCCTGCAACTCGGCCGCGAAGGTGGGCACGGCGCGAATCGCATCGTGCATGCGGGTGGCGATGCCTCCGGTGCGGCGCTGGTGCGCGCCTTGCGCGCCAAGGTGGAAGCCGCCGGTCACGTGCAATGCAGCGGCGACGCGGACGCGGATGCCTTGCTGGTGCGCGGTGGCTGCGTGGCTGGTGTTCGCGTCCGCGATGCGCAGGGTCGCCATGCAGGGATCGAAGCGTCCGCCGTGGTGCTGGCCACGGGTGGCATCGGTGCGCTCTACGCGCATACCAGCAATCCATCGGGCGCGGATGGCGCGGGCCTCGCGTTGGCACTGGCGGCGGGTGCCAAGCCGCGCGATCTCGAATTCGTGCAATTCCACCCCACCGCGCTGGCAGTGCAAGGCCACAGCCTGCCGTTGCTCACCGAGGCGCTGCGCGGCGCCGGCGCACGTTTGCATGACGGCAATGGGGTGCCGCTGATGCACGGGCTGCACCCGTTGGGCGATCTGGCTCCGCGCGACGTGGTGGCACGACGGGTGTGGCAGGTCCGGCACCAGGGCGGCAGTGTCTGGCTGGACGCCACGCCGGTCGAGGGCGAATGGGAAAAACGGTTTCCGACGGTGCTCGCGGCCTGCCTCGCGCATGGGCTCGATCCGCGCAAGGATCGCCTGCCGATCGCGCCGGTCGCACATTTCCACATGGGCGGAGTCGCCAGTGATCTGGATGGCCGCACCAGCTTGCCTGGCCTGTTTGCCGCCGGTGAAGTCGCATGCAACGGCGTGCATGGCGCCAACCGGCTGGCCAGCAACTCGCTGCTGGAAGCGGTGGCTTGCGGGCGCCGACTGGGTGCGCTGCTGGCGGCTCCCACGCCGGCGATCGCAAGCGGTGCGCATCGCTGGATCGAACGCGGCGTCGCGCTGCCGCCCGAAGGCCTCCCGGCCTTGCACGAGCTGATGTCGCGCGCAGCCGGGCCGGTGCGCGAAGCCGCGGCGTTGCGTGATGCCTGGCGCATGTGCACTGCCGCGGCCGGCAGCGGCTGGCAGATGCGCCTCGCCGGGGCGCTGTTGCGCGCGATGCGCTTGCGTCGACGCAGCCTCGGTGCGCACTTCCGCGAGGATCGCGGCTGCCCGGGTTGAACAAAATCAAGGTCATCGGCCCGCCGGACCAGAATGCGGCCGGTTTCCCTTACAATGACCGGCTCATTCGTTTCGACTGTCACGGCGGTACCCATGCTGCAAGCCATCCGCAACATGTTCAAGAGCTGGATCGTCATCGCGATCTTCGGGATCCTCGTGGTCGTTGCTTTCCTGTTCTTCGGCATCGAAGGCTATTTCAGCCAGAGCAACGCAACCTGGGTCGCCAAGGTGGACGGCCACGAGATCTCGCAGCAGGATTTCAACACGGCCTTCAACAACTACCGCCAGGCGCAGATGAACGATCCGTCGAACACGATGGATGCCGCCGACTTCGAGAAACCGGAAGTCAAGCAGCAGGTGCTCAGGATGGTGGTCAACCGGCAGTTGCTGTTGAACGAAAACGAGGAACTGGGTATCCGGGTGCCGAATTCCACGGTGCGCGATCAGATTGCCTCGTACCAGCTGTTCCAGGTCAACGGCAAGTTCGACCCCAGCACCTACCTCGCCTGGCTCGCCCAGCAGGGCAAGAGCGCGCAGCAATTCCAGGACGACATCCGCTCCGACCTGGCGACCCGGGAGCTTCCCGAGGCCATCGTTGGAACCGCGTTCGCCACCAGGGCGGAGGCCGAGGCATTCCTGCGCCTGCAGTTGCAGGAGCGCGATTTCAGCTACGTCGATTTGCCGCCACCCGCGCCGTCGGCGGCGCAGGGTACCGTGACCGATGCCCAGGTTGCGGATTACTACAAGGCGCACCAGTCGCAATTCATGAGCCCCGAGCAGGTTTCACTGAACTACATCGACCTCGATGCAGCCACCATGAAGATCACGCCGGACCTGAGCGATGCGGCCTTGCAGGCACGCTACGACAAGGAAAAGTCGAAGTTCGTCAGTCCGCCGCAGTGGCAGGTGTCGCACATCCTGGTCAAGCTGCCGGCCCAGCCGACCGCAGCGGAAAGGCGGGCTGCGCTGGCGAAGGCGCAGAAGATCGAGGCCATGGCCAAGGCGCCGGGTGCGGACTTCGCCAAGCTCGCCGGGCAATATTCCGATGACCTGGGTTCCAAGCGCCAGGGTGGCGACCTGGGCTGGCTGTCGAAGGGCGACGCGGGCCCTGAATTCCAGGCTGCGCTGGACAAGTTGCAGAAGGGCCAGATCTCCGACCCGGTGCTGACCTCGGACGGCTACCACATCATCGACGTGCGCGACGTGCGCGAAGGCCACACCGAGACCTTCGCGCAGGTCCGCGACCAGTTGGCCGCGGAGGCGACCAGGAACGCGCGCCAGGACGAATACCGCGAGGTCGGCGGCAAGCTCACCGACATGATCTACAACGACCCGACCTCGCTGAAGCCGGCGGCCGAGAAACTCGGGCTGACCATCCAGACCACGCCGCTGTTCGGGCGCGAGGGCGCCAAGACCGGCATCGCCGCGAATCCGAAAGTGGTGAAGGCCGCGTTTTCCGACATCGTGCTGGTGCAGGGCAACACCGCGGATCCGATCGACCTCGGCACCGACCACATGGTGGTGGTCCACATCGCCAGGCACGTGCCGGCGGCGCCCAAGCCGTTGGTGGAAGTGAGCGATGAAATCAGGCAGTCGATCGTGCAGCAGCGCGTGGACGCCAGCGCCAAGACGCTGGCGGACGCGGCTTTCGCGAAGCTGCAGGGTGGCGCAAAACTCGATGCACTGGCCGGGGCCGCGGGCTTGCAGGTCGAGCAGAAGACCGGCGCCATGCGCAATGCCGGGGACGTCGAACCCGACCTGTTGCAGGCCGTGTTCAAGCTTGCGCACCCTGCCAAGGGTGCGGACACCCGCGCGCTGGTGCCGATGGAGAAAGGCCATTACGCCTTGGTGGTGCTGAGCGCCGTCAAGCCCGGCGATCCCTCGAAGGTGCCCGCCGAAGCGCAGGGATTCCTGCGCCAGCAGATGGCGCGCGCCTTCGGCGAGGCCAGCCTGCAGGCGTTCCTGGAAGCGCTACGCAAGAACACCAGGATCGAAACCGCGCCGCAGCGGCTGTGACCGGTCAGCTGCCGAGTTCCAGCCCCGCCATCCCGATCGTGTTGTAGCCGGCGTCGACGTAGGTGACCTCGCCGGTGATGCCGGCCGCGAGGTCCGAGCACAGGAACGCCGCGGCGTTGCCGACGTCGTCGATGCTGACGTTGCGGCGCAGCGGCGAGACCGCCGCGACGTGTTCCAGCATCTTGCGCAGGCCGGATACCCCGGCCGCGGCGAGGGTCTTGATCGGACCGGCCGAGATCGCATTGACGCGGGTGCCCTCGGGACCGAGGTTGTAGGCGAGGTAGCGCACGTTGGCTTCGAGGCTGGCCTTGGCCAGGCCCATCACGTTGTAGGACTGCAACGCGCGTTCAGCGCCGAGGTAGGTGAGGGTGAGGATCGCGCCGTTGCGGCCCTTCATCAGAGGACGCGCGGCCTTGGCCAGGGCGGCAAGGCTGTAGCTGGAAATGTCGTGGGCGATCCTGAAGTTCTCGCGGGTCAGGCCATCCAGGAATTCGCCCTGCAAAGCTTCGCGGGGGGCGAAACCGATGGAGTGGATCAGGATATCCAGGCCATCCCAACGCTTGCCGAGGCTCCCGAACAGCGCCTCGATGTCGCTGTCGCGGCCGACGTCGCAGGGCAGCACGATGTCCGAGCCGAGCTGGCTGGCGGCGTCGTCGACCCGGCTGCGCAACTTTTCATCGACATAGGTGAAGGCAAGCTCGGCGCCCTCGCGGTGCAAGGCCTGGGCGATCCCCCAGGCGATCGAACGGTTGCTGAGGATGCCGGTAACGAGTGCGCGCTTGCCTTGGAGGAAACCCATGTCTGCGGTGCTCCGGATGGGGATCGGGAAAGGCCGCCATTGTAAGCGGCTTTTGCAAAAAGTCGGGACACGGAGCCCTTTGCAAGGACGGTGGCTCCAATGCCACCCTGGTGCTGGGCGAGGCCTGCACGCCAGGTCGGTCAGGTGCGTCGGACGATGCAGCGGTCAGGGACGATCGCGAAAAACAACCTTTCACCCGTTGACGCGCAACGCCTGGCCCGGGTGCACGACGTCGTCGTCGAGATGGTTCCAGCGTTTGAGGTCGCTGACGCTGACGTGATAGCGGCGCGCGATCGACCACAGCGTTTCGCCCTGGCGCACGCGATGCTGCCGCGCGGGCGGGGCCTTGCCGGCCACGGCGGGGGCGGGGTCACGTGGTGGGGCCGGTTCCCTCGGCAAGGGAACGCCGTTGTCGGGGCCGGCCGCCGGTTCGGGCGTGTCGACCTGTGCGACCGATTCGGACGCATCGACCGCGAGCGCCGCAGCCAGGACTTGCGCGGCGCGCGCAGGCAGCAGCAGGGTGCGCGGGCTGTCGGCGGGAACGCGTGGGCCGACGTAGCCGGGGTTCAATGCGCGCAGGGTGATCTCGGGGATCTCGGCCATCTCGGCGGCACTGGCGAGGCGCGTGCCCACGGGCACCTCGATCTCGGCCAGCTCGTCATTCGCGGCAGGTCGTGGCAGTTTGACGTGGTAGCGCTGCGGCTGGCGCAGGATGCAACCCAGCGCCATCAGCCGGGCGAGGTGGGTATGGGTGACGTGGCTGACCGGAAGGTTCGGGATCGGGGTGCTGGTCGCATCCGGACTCTCGCGCAATGCGCCGAGCACGGCGTACGGGCCGGCGTTGTACGCCATGTCGACCAGCCGCCAATCGCCGAAGCGCTGTTCGAGGGCCTTCAGCATCTTGATTGCGGCTTGCGTGGAGGCGACCGGGTCGCGCCGGCCGTCGTAGTGCCGGTTGACCACGAGGCCGTGCAGGCGTGCGGTGCGCGGCATCATCTGCCACATGCCCGAGGCGTCGCCGCGGTGGCTGGGCTCGGCCGGGTTGTAGGAGCTTTCCAGCATCGGCAGCATCGTGAATTCACCGGGGATCCCGGCGGCCTGCAGCTGTTCGTGCACGTAGATGATCAGTGGCAGGGAACGCTTCAGCAGCCGCTCGAAATGCTTCGGAGAGCGCGTGTACATCGCCGCGTTGGCGCGGATCAGCGGCGAGTCGACACAGTCCTGCATCACGTCGCTGGCCACGATGCCGGCCCAGGGTTGATCGGCGGGTGCGGGTGGCGTGGTGCCCGTTGTCGGCGGCACCGGGATGGCCGGAAGCGGGGTCACGATCGCGGGTGTCGCCTGCCGCCGCGGCGGCTGGGTCGCACAGGCGGCCAGCACGGCGCAGGCAGCCAGCGCCAGGCCAAGCCGGGTGCGGGTACTTCGCGGGCTCATGCGCGGAAGTTGTCCTTGGCCAGCCTGAGCGCGGCAAACCGCTCCACGCGCTGCTGTGGATCGTGCAAGGCAGCACCCGGCCAAGGGATGCGCCCAGTGGGGATCGCGTCGACGCGCAGGAACGGATTGGCGGCCCGTTCTTCCTCCAGCACCGCGGGCAAGGTGGGCGCGTGGCGGGCCCGCAACGCGTGCGCGGCCTGTGTGCGCGCCGCGAGGACGGGGTTGTCGGGCTCCACCGTCAGTGCGAACGCCGCGTTGGCCAGCGTGTATTCGTGCGCGCAGCAAACCTGCGTGTGGCCCGGCAGGGCGGCAAGGCGGTCGAGCGAATCCAGCATTTCCGCCGGGGTGCCTTCGAACAGGCGGCCGCAGCCCAGGCTGAACAGAGTGTCGCCGCAGAACACCAGCCCTTCGCCGTGGTAGGCGATGTGGCTGCGGGTATGACCGTGCACTTCCATCACCTCGAAGCGTGTGGCCGGCGAAGCGATTTCCACCACGTCGCCCTCGCCCACGCGGCGCGTGGCCACGGGGATGCGGTCGTCGCGGGGCGCCCAGATTGCGGGCGCGGGATGGCGCGCGGCGAGTTCCGGCACGCCCCCGATGTGGTCGGCGTGGTGGTGGGTCAGCAGGATCGACGTGAGCGTCAACCCGTCCGCAGCCAACGCGTCCATGACCGGACCTGCTTCGCCCGGATCGACCACCAGCGCGGTGCCGGCCATGGGGTCGGCCAGCATCCAGATGTAGTTGTCGCGCAAGGCGGGCAGTGGGCGCAGGGACAGCATGCGGCATCGGGCCAAAAAGAAGCGACCCTAACAGGCTGGCCTGCCGGTCTCGTTATATGCGTGTTAAGAAGCGGGGCCGCTTATCCTTTGATCACGATTCCGTCACAATGGCCGGGGGCAGGCCAACACATTCGGAATCCGTTGCCGAGCGAGCTACCAGCATTGAGATCGGGTCGGGACGATGCCGCCCTGCAGGCACTGGGCGTCGAGGTGTCGGCGATCTGCACCACGCGCCTGGCGCGGGTTGCGGGCACCCACGGCCTGCTGTTGGACGGCATGGTGATGCCGGCGCCGGTGGTTGCGGGAGTCGCGTACTGGACGACCTTGCACCCGGCGACCGGGGCAACCGGCTGGAACGGTTCCGTGCGGGCCGAAGATGCCGACCTGCCCTTCGCCGAGGATTCGTTCTGCGCCGTGCTCGCGCGCTTCACGGGCAATCCCGATCCGGCGTGCGTGTCCGAACTGGCGCGGGTGCTGGCGCCGCACGGCACGCTGCTGATTGCCGGAGTCCATCCGCGCTCGCTGTGGCGGTGCGGCGTGGCGCCGGAGCGCTGGGAACGTGCGTTGCGGGCCACCGGACTGGACGTGCGGCCTGCCGTGCGCTGCGGCGCGCCGTGGCCGCGGCAGCGCGGTGCGGAAGGATTGCCGCGCTGGCTGGTGCGCAGCCTGGGCGGTGGCTGGGTGGTCGAAGCCCGCCGCAGCGTGCTGGCGACACTGCAGCTGCGCAAGCCGGCCGGGCGCCGCGCGGTCGAACACAACGCCCTGCTGCCGGGCGCGCATCGCCAATGCGCATGACGGATGCGGGGGCAACGGTGGCGTTGTTCACCGACGGCGCCTGCCTCGGCAATCCGGGGCCGGGTGGCTGGGCTGCGTTGCTGCGCTGGCGCGGAACCGAGAAGATGCTCGCGGGCGGCGAGGCGGAGACCACCAACAACCGCATGGAACTGATGGCGGCGATCGCGGGTCTCGAGGCCTTGAAGCGTCCGTGCGATGTAAGGCTCACCACCGACTCCCGCTACGTGCAGCAGGGGATCGAGCAGTGGCTTGCAAGGTGGTGCGCCAATGGCTGGCGCACGGCCGACAAGCAGCCGGTCAAGAACCAGGAGTTGTGGCAACGGCTGGCCGCGACCTGCGCGCGGCATCGGGTACGCTGGGTCTGGGTGCGCGGGCATTCCGGGCATCCGGAAAACGAACGTGTCGACCAGGCCGCCCGCGCCGAGGCGCTACGCATCAAGGGGGGTTGAGGAATCCCCTGTTGGTGCGGGTCACGGATGGCCCGCCGCGAAGCAAGCACGAAAAGTGCCTGCTTCGATGAAGCCGGGTACGCACAGGGGCTGGATCCGGCGCGTTGAAAAAGTGCCGGAGGCATTTTCCGACACCAGGACAGAGGAGACGACGTGGCGCGCAAGGTGGTGCTGGATACCGAAACGACCGGCCTCGAAGTCGAGCGCGGGCATCGCGTGATCGAGATCGGCTGCGTCGAGTTGATCGACCGCCGGCCCAGCGGGCGCAGCTTCCAGCGTTACCTCAACCCCGAGCGTGCGATCGATGCGGGCGCCGTGGCGGTGCACGGCATTACCGACGAGTTCCTTCGCGACAAGCCGCGCTTTGCCGAAATCGCGGAGGAGTTCGTCGCCTTCATCGAGGGCGCGGAGTTGTTGATCCACAACGCCGCGTTCGACACGTCATTCCTGGACAGCGAGCTGCAACGCGCCGGCGCCGCGTTCGGCAACGTCGCCGACCATGCAAGCGTGGTGGACACGCTGGCGTTGGCGCGCCAGAAATATCCGGGCCAGAAGAACACCTTGGACGCCCTGTGCAAACGACTGGGCGTGGACAACAGCCATCGCGAGGTCCACGGCGCGCTGCTGGATGCGCACCTGCTGGCCGATGTCTGGATCGCAATGACCGCGGGACAGGGCGCGCTGGCGCTGGGCGGCGGCACCCAGGGCGAAGCGCACGCGGCGACACCCATGGCCCCGTTCACTGCCAACATCCGCTTGCGCGTGCAACGCGCGGGCGCAGCCGAGGCCGCCGCGCACGCGGCGCGCCTCGAGGCGCTCGACAAGGCCTGCGCGCAGGGCAGCATGTGGAAACGCGTGCAGGGCGACGACTGACCTGCCCGCCGGACCCGTCACCGGGTCCTGACCAGCACCGCCGTGATGTTGTCGCGGCCACCGGCATCGAGAGCTGCCAGCACCAGCTGGTCGACGCATTCCTGCGCGGCGAGGTCGGTGCGTGACAGCAGCGCGGCGATCCGGGCATCGTCCAGCTCCTCGCCGAGGCCGTCGCTGCACAGCAGGAACTGCGTGCCCGACTCGCAACGGCCCGTGACGGGTTCGACGTCGAGGTCCAGCACGGGTGTGATGCCGAGCGCCTGGGTGATGCGGTGGCGCGTCGCGATGCGGGGCGCGGCTTCTTCGGCGACGCGTCCGTCCGTGCCCGGTGCGCGCGCTTCCCGGACCAGCGTTCCGTCCTGCCACAAGTAGATGCGGCTGTCGCCCACCCACGCCAGCTCGTAGCCGCCCTGTCCGTCCAGCCTGAGCGCGGCCAGCGTGCTGCCCATCGGGGCGGCCGCCTTGCGCTGGCCCGGATTGGCAAGGATCGCTGCGCCGGCACGCCGGAACGCATCGGCCATGCCGATGCCGACGCCGACAGCGGCGAGCATCGCCTCCAGCGCCAACGCGCTTGCGACCTCACCGCGGGCATGCCCGCCCATGCCGTCCGCGACCAGCCACAGGCAGCGCTCGGCGTCGGCCCAATAGGTGTCTTCGTTGTGCTCGCGACGCAGGCCCGTGTGGGTCGCGTGTCCGTGTTCGATCATGGGTCGGCGGTCGTACGGCCAGCCTGGCCGCCGCGGTTGCGCGGCGCCGCAATCACGCCTGGTTGCCGTTGTTCTCGATGCGCGACGAGAAGACCTTCAGTTCGCGCAGGACGCGCAGGATGCTGCGGTGCAGGTCCTGCGATTCGGACGTATCGACGCCCCGGGTCTCGTGGTACGCCAGCGCGATCCACAATGCCAGGCCGCGCATCCGTACCTGCACGTTTTCCGAGCGGGCGCGGTCGAAACCGATGTCGAGGCCGCTGCTGGTGATGCCCCCCTCGGACTGGATGCCATACAGGGACGGGTCGGGGGACGCGGCGACGCTGTCGCATTCGCGTCCGATCAATTCGGCGAGCTGCTCGCGGTAGGAAGGCGGCAACTCGAGGCTGCGCCGTTCGATCTCGCCGAACTGGCGCCGCAATCGCGCGGTACGGCTCAGGCTGGTGACCCGCGTAACCAAACGCCGGAGGTAGGTCTCTCCGGATTTCTGATATTGCGAGATCAATGCAAGATTCCTCACGCGCGCTCACCACTGGCCCCCGGAGTGCGGGATTGTGCCTTGATCCGGGGTCCGCGACAAATACCCCAGGCACTGGCCGACCGTGACGGGGGTCTCGTTGCCATGCTTCGGGTCGAACTGGCCCGATGGTACCAGCACGATCACGGTGGATCCCATTTCGAAGCGCGCCATTTCGGCGAAGCGCGCCAGCCGGATGCCGCGGCCCCGCCAGTCGCGTCGAACGAGACCGCGCGCATGCGGGGGCACCACCGGGCCATTCCATGCCGTGGTGATGCCGGAAACCAGCATCGCGCCGACCATCGCCACCACGAATTGCCCACGCGGCCCCTCGAAATGGCAGACCAGTCTTTCGTTGCGGGCGAACAGGCGCGGAATGTCCGCGACCGGGCCGGGCGCGACGCTGAACAGGCGCCCCGGCACGTGCACGGTTTCCACGAGTTCGCCATCCAGCGGCATGTGCACGCGGTGGTAATCGCGCGGCGAGAGGTAAATGGTCGCGAAGCAACCGTCGCGGTAGGCAGTGGCGGAATCCGGATCCGCCAGCAGTTCGGCGACCGTGTAGGTGCGGCCCTTGGCTTGCAGGATGCGACCATCCTCGATGCGCCCGAGCTGGCTGATGCATCCGTCGGCGGGGCACAGGATCGCATCGTCCCCGCCCTCGGCGCGGCGTGCGCCATCGCGCAGGGCACGGGTGAAGAAGGCATTGAAGCTCGGGTAGGCGCGTGGATCGGGTTGCGCGGCTTCGGCCATGTCGACGTGGCAGGCGCGCATCACGCGCCGGATCAGGAAATCCTTCCAGGGGCGCCAGGTCCAGCGTGTCGCCGCGCGCACGATGCGGCCCAGCGTTTTCTGGGGCACGAGGTATTGGACGATGCTGACGGCGCGCATTGCCGAAGTTTAGCGGCAGGTGCGGCCTCTATACTGCGCGTTTTTGCAGCCGCGTTGCCATGACCGACGAACTGCTCAGCATCGTGGACCTGATCCGTTACGCCGCCAGCCGCTTCAATGCGGCCGGGTTGACCTTCGGCCACAGCCACGACAACGCCATCGACGAAGCCACGCACTTGGTGCTGTCCAGCCTGCACCTGCCGCCGGACCTGCCGCCGGCCTACGGTGGCGCGCGGGTGACCGCGCAGGAGAAGGCGAAAGTGCTGGGGTTGATCGAACGTCGCATCGAGACGCGCGAGCCGGTTGCCTACCTGGTCGGCGAGGCGTGGTTCGCGGGCATGCCGTTCAAGTCCGACCCGCGCGCGCTGGTGCCGCGCTCGCCGATCGCGGAGTTGATCGAGGCAGGGTTTTCGCCGTGGCTGGACGGGCGCACGGTCGAACGGGCGCTGGATCTTTGCACGGGTTCGGGTTGCATCGGCATCGCGCTGGCCGCGTACAACCCGCATTGGCGCGTGGACATCGCCGACGTCAGTGGCGACGCCCTGGTGCTGGCGCGCGAAAACGTTGCGCGGCACCAGCTCGACGACCGTGTCCGGGTGGTGCACTCCGATTTGTTCGCAGGCCTGGCCGGCGAGCGCTATGGGCTGATCGTTTCCAATCCCCCCTACGTGACCGACGCCGAATACGCGGCGTTGCCCGGCGAGTACGCCCACGAACCGAAGCTCGGCCTGGCCGCCGGCAGCGACGGTCTCGACGTCGCGTTGCGGATCCTCAGCGGTGCCCCCGAACACCTGGACGACGAAGGGCTGCTCATCGTCGAGGTCGGCGAGAGCGAGCGTGCCTTGCATGCGTTGCTGCCGGGCGTGCCGTTCACCTGGATCGAGTTCAGGGTCGGTCCGATGGGCGTGTTCGCGCTGGAGCGCCGCGACCTGGTCGAACACGCGGCGGCGATCCGCGCCGCGGCCGGTACGCGTTGACGCATGGAGATCGTGACCGGGCGCTTGCGGCTGGATGCCCTCGAGGATGCCGATGCGCAGGCATTGTTCGGCTATCGCGGCGACCCGGAGGTCAGCCGCTACCAGGGCTGGAAACCCGCTTCGGTTGCCGATACCTTGCGCTTTATCGAAGGACAGCAGGGCGTGGCGCCGGACACGCCGGGTACCTGGTGGCAGCGTGCGATCCGGCTGCGCGATTCGGGCGAGTTGATCGGCGACCTGGGGCTGCACTTCCTGGACGATGCCACCGTGGAACTGGGCATCAGCCTGGCGCCGGCGCAGCAGCGCCGCGGCTACGCCCGCGAGGCGGTGGAAGTCATGCTCGATTTCGTGTTCGGCGGGCTGCGCAAGCAGCGCGTCGTGGCATTGGTGGATCGACGCAATTTCAGGAGCATGCGGCTGCTGGAGGGGCTGGGGATGCACCGCCGCGACCAGCAGGACGGCGACGTGGTGTTCATACTCCACAGCCACGAGTGGCTGGCGCCGTCGGCAGGCGAATCCGACGGCGGTTAAGCTTGGCCGGCTCGTCCTGCATGGATTGAACGTCGTGTCCTCCAACACCTTCGGCAAGCTTCTCAGCGTCACGACCTTCGGCGAGTCGCACGGGCCTGCGATCGGTTGCGTGGTCGATGGCTGTCCGCCGGGCCTTGCGATCGCGCCAGGGGATTTCGTGCACGACCTCGCGCGGCGCGCCACCGGCAGGTCGCGCTTCACCTCGCAACGCCACGAGGCGGACGAGGTGGAGATTCTGTCCGGCGTGTACGAGGGTTGCACGACGGGCACGCCCGTCGCGCTGCTGATCCGCAACACCGATGCGCGCCCGAAGGATTACGAAGAAATCACCGAAACCTTCCGCCCCGGCCACGCCGACTACACCTATTGGCAAAAGTACGGCATCCGCGACCCGCGCGGTGGCGGCCGCGCCTCGGCGCGCGAAACCACGCTGCGGGTGGCGGCGGCGGTCATTGCGAAGAAATGGCTGAAGGCAAGGCATGGCGTGGAGGTGCGCGGCTGGCTGGCGCAGCTGGGCGGGGTCAGGCCGGATCCGCAGGTCGACGCGGCCGTCGATTTCGGGGTGGTGGAATCGAACCCGTTTTTCTGGCCGGTCGCGGCACAGGTGCCGGAACTCGAGCATTACATCAACGCGCTGCGCAAGGCCGGCGATTCGGTCGGCGCCCGCGTCAACGTGGTGGCGACGGGCGTGCCGCCGGGCTGGGGCGAGCCGGTGTACGGCAAGCTGGATGCGGAGCTCGCCGCGGCGCTGATGTCGATCAACGCGGTCAAGGGCGTCGAGATCGGCGCCGGCTTCGCTGCGGTAGTCCAGAACGGCAGCGAGCATCGCGACGAAATGCGTTTGGACGGCTTTACGTCCAACCATGCGGGCGGCATACTGGGCGGGATCAGCAGCGGCCAGGACATCGTGGCGTCGATTGCGCTGAAACCCACCTCCAGCATCCTGATTCCCGGCCGCAGCGTCGATACCGCCAGCGCGGAAGTGGAAGTCCGGACCCGGGGACGCCACGATCCCTGCGTGGGCATCCGCGCCACGCCGATCGCAGAGGCCATGGTGGCGCTGGTGTTGATGGACCAGGCCCTGCGGCACCGGGCGCAGTGCGGCGATGTGGGTGAGGTGAAGCCGCGCATTGCGTGACCTGAAACGTTTACGCTTTCCCCGAGTCCCGAGTCCCGAGTCCCGAGTCCCGAGTCCCGAGTTGAAACGAGTTCCAATCCGAATGACCAGGAAAACCCAATACAACGTCGCCATGGTCGGCGCCACCGGTGCGGTGGGCGAGGCCCTGCTGTCGATCCTGGAAGAGCGCGACTTTCCGGTGGGCGAGCTGATGCCGTTGGCCAGCGAACGTTCCGCCGGCGGCAAGCTCAAGTTCGGCGGCAGGCAGGTGACGGTGCGGGAGCTG
Organism: Rhodanobacteraceae bacterium; assembly: GCA_036279975.1. GTDB lineage: Bacteria > Pseudomonadota > Gammaproteobacteria > Xanthomonadales > Rhodanobacteraceae > 66-474. The sequence continues at coordinate 11,744 of DASURP010000062.1, read as the reverse complement.
GCGCAGCACGACTTCGACGGCATCGACATCGCCTTCTTCTCGGCCGGCGGCGCGGTGAGCCGCGAGCACGCCCCGCGCGCGGCCGCAGCGGGCGCGGTGGTGATCGACAACACTTCGGAGTTCCGCTACGTCGACGACGTGCCGCTGGTCGTGTCCGAGGTCAACCCACACGCGATCGCCGAATACGCCAATCGCAACATCATCGCCAACCCGAACTGCTCGACCATGCAGATGCTGGTGGCGCTGGCGCCGCTCCACCGCGCCGCGGGCATCGAGCGCATCAATGTCGCGACCTACCAGTCGGTCTCGGGCGCCGGACGCTCGGGCATGGAAGAGCTCGCCCGCCAGACCGCGGAATTGCTGAATTTCCACGAAGTGAAGCCGGAGAAATTCCCGGCCCAGATTGCCTTCAACGTGATTCCGCACATCGACGCCTTCCAGGACAACGGCTACACTCGGGAAGAGATGAAGATGGTGTGGGAGACCCGCAAGATCCTCGAGGACGATGCGATCCAGGTGAACCCCACCTGCGTGCGGGTACCGGTGTTCTACGGCCACGCCGAAGCCGTGCACATCGAGACGCGCGAAAAGCTCGATGCCGCGACTGCACGCGCGCTGCTGCAGCAGGCCGAAGGCGTGGTGGTCGTGGATGAGCGCAGGGCCGCAGGCTACCCGACCCCGATCGGCCATGCCGCGGGCAAGGATGCGGTGTTCGTCGGGCGCATCCGCGAGGACATTTCGCACCCCAACGGGCTGGACCTGTGGATCGTTTCCGACAACATCCGCAAGGGCGCCGCATTGAACGCGGTGCAGGTCGCGGAGATACTCGTTCGCGAGTATCTTTGAAGGCCCCGCATGGCCTGCTGCACCGGCAGCCTGCGGGGGTCCTACGGGGAGTTCGAGTCATGCGGGTACGGTCCGGAGATCCAGGATGAGACGATTCCTCTTGCTGCCGCGCAAATTCGCGGCCGTATGGTTGGCCATGGCCTTGCTCGCTGCTGCCGCGGTCGTGCTGGCGGCGCCGCCGGCGGCACACCAGCCGACGCATGCAACCCTGCGCGCGCACTTGCAGGACGTGGACGCGGACATCGTGGCGGCGCGTGCGCACAACACGGCGTTGCAGGCGCAGGTGGCGCAGCTGGAAAAGCGGAACGCCGCGCAGCAGCAGCAGCTGCGGCAACGCGACGCCGAGATTGCGGCGCTACAGCAGAAGCTGCGGGCGGCCGGGGTACCGGCGCCTGCGTTGTCCGCGGGAGGCTGAGCGCGCCACCGGCATCCTGCACGGGCTTGGTGATCGACGCTTTCTGCAATACCCTTGCGCTGGCGCGGGGCAGGCATCGGGAGCGGATCCCGCGTTTCCACTCGCAGGCTGGGGCTCCAGGGTCATGAAGGTGAAATTCCGTATTGCAGGTGCCGTGTTGCTGGCCTTGGCGGCGCTGCCGGCGCTGGCGCTCCAGCTTGGCGAAATCCAGGTCAAATCGGCCCTCAACCAGCCCTTGGTCGCGGCCATCCCGCTGCATCCGGAGAGCCTGGCCGAACTCGACGGTTTGTCGGTGGGGCTGGCCTCTGCCGACGACTTCGCCCGCGCCGGCCTGCCCCTGACGGCGACCGACCAGACCCTGCGCTTCAACGTCGTGACCGACAACAACGGCCAGAAGCTCATCCTCGTCACCAGCAGCCAGCCGGTCACCGACCCCTACCTCGATTTCCTGCTGCAGGTGAATACCAGACAGGGCCGGCAGGTACGCGAGTTCGTGGTACTGCTCAACCCGGTGATCGCGGCGCCGGCGCCGGTGGTGCAGGCGGCACCGGTCGCGAGTGCGCCGTCCGCGGCCACTGCCGTGGCGCAGCCCGCCGAATTGCCCGCGCCCGCGCAGTTTCCGCAGCCCGAGGTCAAGCCGGAACCCCGACCGGAAGCCGCGACGCAGCCGCCGGCGCAACCGCCGCCGCCGCAACCGCAGCGTCACGCGGCGCCCGCGCCTTCCGGGAACGTCCAGTCCGGCGCGCAGGTCCCGGTACAACGCGGCGACACGCTTTGGGGCATCGCCAAACAGGCAACCGAGGGCACCGGCGTCAGCATCAACCAGATGATGTTGGCCTTGCAGGTGGCCAATCCCGAAGCCTTCTTCAAGGACAACATCAACAATCTCAAGGCAGGTGCGATCCTGCGCATCCCGACCCGCGCCGCGATCGACCAGCGCAGCGTGGCGGCAGCGACCGCCGAGGTGCGCCGCCAGTATGAAGCCTGGCAGGCGGCGAAACCGCATCCCGCGACGATGGTCGAAGGCGCGGCCGTGCAGGCTGCGGCCAACGCGGCGCCCACGCCCGGCAGGGCCCGGCCGGAGTCCGACCACCTGACCCTGGCGCCCCCGGGCGGCGCAGCCGGCGGCGCGAGCAGCCGTCCGGGCGTCGCGGGCGGCACCGGCACCGAAACCGTGACGGATTTGCAGCAGCAGTTGCAGGCTGGCCGCGAAACCCTGATCAGCGTCAAACAGTCCAGTTCTGATCTGGAAACGCGCGTGCGCAGCCTCGAAGACATCTCAGCCAAGACCGGCAAGTTGCTGAGTTTGAAAGACTCCACGATCGCCCAGCTACAGCGCAAGCTGGCGGCGGTGCAGTCCGGAACCACCGCGGGGTCGGCTACGGCGCAGGCGACCGGTTCCAGCGCCGCACCCGCCGGCAGCGCCACGGCTGCGACGAAACCATCCACAGAAACCCCGTGGTACATGCGCGGCCTTACCTGGATCATCGCCGCACTGGTGGTGCTCGTGCTGCTCCTCGCGGGCTTCGCCACGGGCCGTCGCCGCGCAAGCTCCGGTGAGGGCACGCACGGTCCATTGGCTGATCCTGACGACGTGTCGCTGCGGGCCGAGCCTGCGGACGCGCAGCCTGCGGCAGCGGCCGCTGCCCCGGTTGCGGACCTTGCCGAAGAACCCGAGCCCGAACACCAGCCAAAAGCCGCGGCGGGGTCGACCGATGACCCGTACGGATTGGCCGCGCTGCGCCAGCCGAAGGCGGACGATGCTGTGCCCGCAACCTCCGGTGCGGTGGTCAAGACCGAGCGCGCCACGGCGGTTGCCCCGGGCATGCCGGTTGCTCAGGCGCCCCAGGTCCAGGCCAACCCCGGTCCCGATTCCGTGTACAGCGACGATCCGGTGGACACCAAGCTCGATCTTGCGCGTGCCTACATCGACATGGGCGACCCGGTCGGCGCGCGCGCGATGCTGGAAGAAGTGCTTGAAGAAGGCACGCCGGTGCAGAAGGATGAAGCCAAACGCCTGCTCGTCGACGCCGCGGGTTGATGGCGCGCGATGCGCGTCGCGCTGGGCATCGAATACGACGGCACCGATTTCTTCGGCTGGCAGAGGCTTGGCCATGGGCCGAGCGTGCAGGCCGAGGTGGAATCGGCGTTGTCGTTCGTCGCCGATCACGAGATCGAGGTGACGTGTGCAGGGCGCACCGACGCGGGCGTGCACGCGCGTTGCCAGGTCGTGCATTTCGATACGACCGCCATGCGGGATCCGCGCGCCTGGGTGCTTGGCGCGACGACACGCCTGCCGCGCGCGATTGCGGTGCTGTGGGCGCAGGCGGTGCCGAACGACTTCCACGCGCGTTTTTCCGCGCGCGCACGGCGCTACCGCTACGCGATCCTCAACCGCCCGATCCGTCCTGCACTGGATGCGCGATTCCTGTCATGGGAGCGCGTGCCGCTGGATGCCGGGGCGATGCACGCCGCGGCGCAAGCGCTGGTCGGCGAGCAGGATTTTTCCTCGTTCCGCGCGGTGTCGTGCCAGGCGCGGCACGCGCGCCGCAACGTCATCGAGGTGGAGGTGTGGCGCGAAGGCGAGCGCGTGGTCATCGCTATCGAGGCCAACGCGTTCCTGCACCACATGGTCCGCAACATCGTGGGCTCGCTGCTGGAAGTCGGCCGCGGCGAACGGCCGCCCGAATGGATCGCCGAACTCCTGGCCGCGCGCAATCGCGAAATCGCGGGCGCCACCGCCACGTCGCAGGGGCTGACCTTCATCGGGCCGCGTTACCCGGCACAATGGTCCCTTCCAGCCGAGGTCTCCTTGTAGGAGCGCACCCGCGCGCGACCGCACCGCATGCAACGCACACGTGTAAAGATCTGTGGCGTCACCCGCGTCGAGGACGCGCTGCTCGCCTGCGAGCTGGGCGCCGACGCCATCGGCCTGGTGATGACGCCCACCAGCCCTCGTTGTGTTTCGATCGAACAGGCGCGTGTAATCCGCGCCGTGCTGCCGGCGTTCGTGGACGCAGTGGTGCTGTCGCACGATCTTTCCGCCGAACGCGTGCGCGCAGTCATCGACCGCGTCGCGCCCGACTGCGTGCAGTTCCACGGCGTGGAAGATGCGGCGTTCTGCGAGTCGTTCGGCGTGCGCTACGTGAAGGCGATCGGAATGGCGGGGGATGCCGACGTGCGCACCATCGCCGCCGAACACGTCCGTGCCGCCGGTTTCGTGCTGGACGGCCATCCACCGGGCCAGCAAGGCGGACGCGGCAGGACATTCGACTGGTCGCGCGTGCCGCGTGACCTCGATCGCCCGGTCATCCTTGCGGGAGGCCTGGATGCCGGCAACGTGGGCGAGGCGATCCGCACGGTCCACCCGTGGGCGGTCGATCTCGCCAGCGGCGTCGAGTGTTCACCCGGGATCAAGGATGCTGCGAAAATGCGTGCCTTCTTCACCGCGGCCGCGGCCGCGCAAGTCGAAGCGGACCCACGATGAGCGACGCACCGCGCATTCCTGCACCTGCGGACTATCATGCTCTTCCGGATGCGCACGGCCGCTTCGGTCCCTACGGTGGCACCTTTGTCGCCGAGACCCTGATGGCGCCCTTGCAGGAACTGACGGCCGCCTACACGCGCCTGCGCGACGACCTGGCTTTCCAGCGCGAATTTGCCGACGACCTGCAGCACTACGTCGGTCGCCCATCGCCGATCTACCACGCCAGGCGCCTGTCGGAAAAGACCGGTGGCGCGCAGATCCTGCTGAAGCGCGAAGACCTGAACCACACCGGCGCGCACAAGATCAACAACACCATCGGCCAGGCGCTGGTGGCGCGCGCGATGGGCAAGCGCCGCATCATCGCCGAGACCGGCGCGGGCCAGCATGGCGTCGCCACCGCCACCGTGTGCGCCCGTTTCGGGATGCAGTGCGTGGTGTACATGGGCGCGGTCGACATCGAGCGCCAGAAGATCAACGTGTACCGGATGAAATTGCTGGGCGCCGAGGTGGTGCCGGTGACTTCGGGATCGCAGACGCTGAAGGATGCCTTGAACGAAGCGCTGCGCGACTGGGTGACCAACGTCGCCGATACCTTCTACATCATCGGCACGGTCGCGGGCCCGCATCCATACCCGATGATGGTGCGCGACTTCAACGCGGTGGTGGGGCGCGAGGCGCGCGCGCAGATGCTCGAGCAGTACGGGCGCCTGCCGGATGTGCTGACCGCCTGCGTCGGCGGCGGCTCCAACGCGATCGGTCTGTTCCACGCATTCCTCAACGACCGCGAGGTGCGCATCGTCGGCGCCGAGGCGGCGGGCGAGGGTATCGCGAGCGGCCATCATGCGGCGTCGCTGGCGGCAGGACGCCCCGGCGTGCTGCACGGCAACCGCACCTATGTCCTCTGCGACGAGGACGGCCAGATCACCGAAACGCATTCGGTGTCGGCCGGACTCGACTATCCGGGCGTCGGCCCGGAGCATGCATTCCTGAAAGACAGCGGCCGCGCCGGGTACGTCGGCATCACCGACGAAGAAGCATTGGCCGCGTTCCATTTGCTGTGCGAAACCGAGGGCATCCTGCCGGCACTGGAATCCAGCCACGCCGTCGCGCAAGCCATCAAGCTGGCCCGCGAATTGCCGAAGGACAAGCTGATCCTGTGCAATCTTTCCGGCCGTGGTGACAAGGATGTGCATACCATCGCCAGGCGGGAGCACATCGAGCTATGAATGCGGGACTCGGGACTCGGGACTCGGGACTCGGCAATCGCATCGACGGGCGATTCGCCGAGCTGCGTGCAAGCCATCGTTCCGCGCTGATCCCGTTCATCACGGCGGGCGACCCGGCCCCCGACGCGACGCCGGCCCTGATGCACGCGTTGGTCGAGGCCGGTGCCGACCTGGTCGAACTCGGGGTACCGTTCTCCGATCCGATGGCCGATGGCCCGGTGATCCAGCACGCCGACGAGCGCGCGCTGCGCCGGCACGTCGGCATCGTCGACATCCTCGGCTGGGTGCACGAATTCCGCGGGCGCGATGCTGATACGCCGGTGGTGTTGATGGGCTATCTCAACCCCATCGCCATCCACGGCATCGAACGCTTCGCGCGCGAGGCACGGGATGCGGGCGTGGATGGCGTACTGGTCGTGGATTGCCCGGTCGAGGAAGACGCAACCCTGCAAGCGTTGCGCGAAGCCGGCCTCGCACGCATCCTGCTGGCCGCGCCGACCACCTCGGAGGCGCGCCTTGTGCGCGCCGTCGAAGCGGCGGAAGGTTATCTCTACTACGTTTCGTTCGCCGGCATCACCGGCGCGGCGAGACTTTCGATCCCCGATGTTGCGCAACGGGTTGGCACCATTCGCAAGCGCGCGCAGGTGCCGGTCGCGGTCGGCTTCGGCATCAAGGATGCAAAAAGCGCGAGCGCCGTCGCGGCTTTCGCCGACGCGGTGGTAATCGGTTCGGCGCTGGTCGCGGCACTTGCCGAAGCCGCGACGCCCGCAGACGCCTGCGCACGCGCGCGTGCATTCCTGGCGCCGATCCGCGCCGCGCTCGATTCTGCAACCCGGTGACGTGAGCGCGGCGTACCCTCCGGGCGCGTACGAACCGGCCATCTGGCGATCCATCACGGGATTCACGGCCCGGAAGCCGCGACAGTTGACAGGCGCGCAGGCTTCCGTTAGAGATAGCCAACTCTCGCGACGGGGCAGGAGGGGCCATGGTCCTGCAGAATGTCGTTTGGACGATCTGGTTGGTCGGGGCGGCGATCATCGCGCTGGGGTTCATTTTCATCATCGTGCAGGCGGGCAAGCAGGCCGACGGCGAGCAAACGCGCAAGGCTGCGCACACCTCGCACGTGTTGCAGGCGTGGGCGTTCGTGGTGTTGTTCATCGCCTTCGTGGTCGGCAGCTGGGCCACCTTGCGAAACTTTCCCATTCCGCCGCAATCCGGCACGCTCGACTCGCAGCAGGTCGTCGACGTGGTCGGGCGCCAGTGGTCGTGGGACATCAAGCCCGACACCGTACAGGCGGGCAGCGTCGTGGAGTTCCGCGTCACCAGCGATGACGTCAACCACGATTTTGCCCTGTACGCGCCCGATGGCCGCATCGTGACGCAAACCCAGGCGATGCCGGGTTATACCAACAAGGTCCTGTATTCCTTCGACAAGCCTGGCACGTACACGGTGCAATGCCTCGAGTATTGCGGCCTGGCGCACGCCGCGATGGCCCATGACCTCAAGGTCGTTGCGGCCGGCGAAGCTGTTTCCGTCGCGACGGCTGCCGGGCCGACCGGTGCAGAACTGGGCGCGAAGGTGTACAGCGACCATTGTGCGGTGTGCCACCAGGCCAAGGGCGAGGGGATGGCGAATGTCTTCCCGCCGCTGGCCGGCGATCCGGTGGTGGTGGCGGCCGACGCCACCGACCACATCACGATCGTACTGCACGGTACCCACGGAAGGGTGATCAATGGCAAGACCTATCCCGCGCAGATGCCGGGTTGGGCCAGCCAGCTTACCGATGAAGAGGCTGCCGCCGTGATCAACCATGAGCGGACGAGTTGGGGCAACCATGCACCGACGGTGACCGTCGAGGACGTGGCAAAGCTGCGCAACCCATGATGTTGCCGGCGGCTGCCGGTCGGGACCAGTGCAGCCGCCAGGGTCGCGTCGACCGGTTCGACATCGACGCGACGGCACACCGAACGAGGAGGGTATGACCATGGCATCACTCACCATGTATCCCGAGGACGAACGGCTTGCCGGCGGCGCACGTGCCGCCCTCAACCTGTACCTCGTTTCGGCACTGGTGCTGTTCGTGGCGATGATGCTGATCGGACTGACCATGCGTACGTCGCAGGCCACCTGGCTAGGCGTGCCGCCGGCGATGTTCTACAAGCTCCTGTCGATGCACGGCGCGGGCATGGTCGGCACCATGGTGCTGGCCAGCACCGCGGTGATGTGGTTCTTCCTGCGCAAGTACGTCAAGTTGCACCTGTGGGCGTTCGTCACGAATTACGTACTGTTCATGCTCGGTGCCGTTTGCATCATCATCGCGATCTTCGGCGGCGGCTACGCGGGGCTGTGGACGTTCCTGTATCCCCTGCCCACCCACGGGGTGGGCATGTGGAGCCCGCACGCCGCGGCCTTGTTCATGCTTGGCTATCTGTTGATCGGCGTCGGCATGCTGATCTTCTACCTCGACGCCGCGGCCGGGATCATCAAGGTGTACGGCAACCTTGGCCGCGCGATGGGCTGGCAGTGGCTGTTCGGCGGCAAGGTCGACCCCAGCCATTCCAAGACCGTGGTCGCGAGTACCAGCATGATCATCGCCAACTCGCTGGGCATCATCGCGGGCGCGGTGGTGCTGGTGATGAGCCTGATCAACATCTTCTACCCGCAGGTCGTGCTGGATGCATTGTTCACCAAGACGCTGATCTACTGGTTCGGGCACATGTACATCAACGCCGCGATCTACATGGGCGTGATCGCGATCTACGAGTTGCTGGCGCGTTATACCGGCAAGCCCTATCCGCTTTCGCGCGTGTTCCTGTGGGGCTGGGCCGCGACCACGGTGTTCGTGATCATCGTGTTCCCGCACCACCTGCTGATGGATTACGCCGAGCCACACTGGTTCCTGACCATGGGCCAGATCGTATCGTGGACATCCGGCTTCCCGGTGGTGGTGGTGACCGCCTGGGGTGCGTTCACCAACCTGTATCGGGCGAATATGCGCTGGAGCATGCCGCCGCGGCTGCTGCTGCTGTCGTTGTTCGGCTGGATCGCGGGCGGGTTCGGCGCCGTGCTGGACAGCACCATCCGCGTCAATCGCGTGATGCACAACACCCAATGGGTACCCGGGCATTTCCATTTCTACCTGCTGCTGGGCGTGCTCGCGATGGTGCTCGCGTTCATGTATCACCTCATCGGCGAGCGGACGCGCACGCCACCCAACTCGGGGGCCGATCGGGTCGGCTTTCCGATCTACGTGGGTGGGGCACTGGTCTTCTTGCTGGCGTTCCTCGATGCGGGGCACCTGAGCGTGCCGCGGCGCATGGCCGAGCACTTGCAAGTCTGGACGTTCACCGACAAGGTCGGGTCGATTGGCGCGATCCTGGTGGTATTGGCGATGCTGTACTTCGCGGTCCGTATCACGGTCGGATTGCTGAAGGCGCCACCTCCTGCGGCTGCCGGAGCGCAGGTACCCGGGAGCTCGGGTGTCGGTACTCCGGACGCTACTGGTTAGCCTCGTCCTGGTTGCGGCGGGTGTCGGCGTACTGGCCGAAGCCACCGACGGGTTTCGTGCCTATACCACCGAGACCGCCCGACGCATCCACGTCCGCGAACACCCGCGTGCCGTTCCGCCGTTGCCGTTGCAGACCGCCAGTGGTGCGCGCACCGATTTCGGTGCCTTGCGCGGGCGCTGGCTGCTGGTCGAGTTCATTTACACGCGTTGCACGACGTACTGCTCTGTGCAGGGCGGCGAATTCGCACGCCTGCAGGACGAGCTGGCCGGACCGATCGCCGCCGGCAAGGTTACTTTGCTCAGCGTCAGCTTCGATCCCGCGCGCGATGACCCCGCCTCGCTGGCGCGCTACCAGCGCCTGCACGGCGCCCGCGGCGAGGGCTGGATTGCAGCGCGCCCGGTCGATGCTGCCGACCTGACCGAGTTGATGGGCGTGTTCGGCGTCGTTGCCGTGCCGGACGGCCTGGGCGGGTTCGTGCACAACGCCGCGATCGCCGTGGTCGATCCCCAGGGTCGGTTGGTCGCGATCATGGACTGGGACGACGCACCGGGCGCGGTCCATTACGTCATGCAGCGGTTGGCGCCATGAAACTGGCAGTCCGTCCCTGGCTTGCCGGCGTGGCGCTCTGGGCGGTCCTTGCCATACCCCCGGTGCGGCATGCGTTCGAATCCATGATGACCCTGCAGATGCTGGTGCAGATCCCCCTGCTCGCGCTGGCGGGATGGTTACTGGCTTGGGGAACGCCCGCATGGCTGGCGCAGCGTGTTGCCGACTGGAACCAGCGCGGGATCAGCGGGCTGGTGCTGGCGTCGCTGGCCGGCATGGTCTGGATGCTGCCACGCGCGATGGATGCGGCGCTCGACGAACCTGCCATTGCGCTGGCGAAGTTCCTGAGCGTGCCGTTGCTGATCGGCGCACCGGTTGCGTTGAGCTGGCCACGGGCCGGCTTCGTGGTGCGAGGGGTATTCCTGGCGGAAGTGATTGCGACGGCGCTGCGGCTGGGCTGGCTGTACCTGATTTCACCGGAGCGCCTGTGCAGCAATTACCTGCTGGGCGACCAGCAGCTGCTCGGCCGGATCATGCTGGCGATCGGCGCATCCATCATTCTCGTGCTGGCCTGGAAGCTGATGTGGGGCCGCATCGACGTGACATAGCATTGAAAGGTCCTGGGCTTTCCCGCCGGCAGGGTCACGGCGTGGCGGTGTATCCTAGGCACTTGGCAGTTGCGTCGGGAATTCCCCGTGTCCTGGTTGCAGAAATTGACCACGCCCCAGATCCGTACCGAAGGCGCGCCTGCCAGGGGCAAGGTGCCGGAAGGCGTGTGGGAAAAGTGCTCGGGTTGCGGCATCGGACTCTACCGGCCGGAACTGGAGCGCAACCTGATGGTATGCCCGAAGTGCGGGCACCACCACGCCATTGGCGCGCGTGCGCGGCTTGCCGCATTCCTCGACGAGGGCGGAAGCGAGCTGGATGCGGGCCTGACGCCTGTCGATGCGCTGAAGTTCAAGGATTCCAAGCGCTACCGCGACCGCATTCTCGCGGCGCAGAAGTCCACCGGGGAAAAGGATGCGTTGGTGTCGGTCGAGGGCACGCTCAGGGGCCTGCCGGTGGTGGCTTCCGCATTCGAGTTTTCCTACATGGGCGGCTCGATGGGTTCGGTAGTGGGCGAAAAAATCACCCGCGCGGCCGAAACCGCGCTGCGTGACAAGGCCGCGTTCATCTGCTTTACTGCGACCGGTGGCGCGCGCATGCAGGAAGGCTTGCAGTCGCTGCTGCAGATGGCCAAGACATCGGCCGCACTCGCGCGCTTGCGCAAGGCGGGCTTGCCGTACATCGTGGTGCTGACCCACCCGACCACCGGCGGCGTATCCGCCAGCCTCGCGATGCTCGGCGACATCCACATCGCCGAACCCAAGGCGTTGATTGGTTTCGCCGGTCCGCGCGTGATCGAACAGACCGTGCGCGAAACCCTGCCTGAGGGCTTCCAGCGTTCGGAGTTCCTGCTGGAGCACGGCGCAATCGACGTGATCTGCGATCGCCGCGAACTGCGCGACCGCATCGCCGACCTGCTGGCGATCCTGACGCACCGCGACAAGGTGGCGTGACACCTTGCGCAATTTCCTGCGTGGTACGCGGCCCTCACTCGATGGTCGAGATTCTTGTCTTGGTTTCACACCCAGTATCGCAAGAGTGTGGCACCCGTATTTTGGTTTCGCTCGCCTCGGCGGCGAGCGAGTGACTTTCTGTTTCGGCAGAAAGT
>DASURP010000061.1:0-7386 GCA_036279975.1 Rhodanobacteraceae bacterium | reverse complement strand
GTGCACGTCGAGGCCGCCGTTCTTCTGGACCAGCTTCAGCGCGTTCAGGGTGATCGCCTGCGGCGTGCCTGCGAGATCGACCTGGACGTTCGACGGACGGCCGAGCGGACCGATCGCCAGCGCGCCCGTCAGCGCGAAGCGTTGCGTGCTGCCGCGGAGTTGCACCTCGCCCTGCGTCGCCAGCGCCTGTCCGACCAGGTCGGCCGGAAGTTGCACGTCGCCCCACCTGGCGTCGAGGGCGAAGCCCATCGGGTCTGTGTCGAGTTGCAGGGTGCCGGTTGCGGTGGCCACGCCCGCGACCTGCGGCGAACGCAAGCGCAGCGGGTCCAGCGTGAACGTGCCCTGGTCGTAGCGGAATCGCGCGGGGTCGATCAGCACCTCGTGTCCGTTCGCGACGAGGCTGCCGGTGAAGCTGCCGCCACGCGCGTCGCCAGCGCCGCGCAGGTCCAGCGCCAGGGTTTGCAGGGACGCCGGCAGGGCGGGCAGGGCGCGCGCGGCGAACGTCGGTGCGTGCACGGCCAGTTGCCAGGCGTGCGACTTGTCCAGCGTGAACGAAGCGTCGAGCGTGAGCGGCATCGGCGCGCTGACGGACGCCCGGACCTGCGCGGTCTTGCCATCGGATTCCGAGGTGATGGTTCCGGTGTAACGCGTCGTGTCCTGGGTCCAGTCGAAACTGGCGGTGCCGTGGCCGCGATAGCCGCGTGCGATCGCCAGCGTGCCCTCCAGCCGGGCGCTGCCCGCGGGTGCGTGCAGTGCAAGTTGTCGGATCACCAGCTGCCGGCGGCTCCACAGGCCCGCGAGCGCAAGGCTGTCGACCGCGATCGTTGACCCGCGGACCCTGCTGATCGTGACGTGGGTCAGCAAGGTGTCGTCCAGTGCGACCGTGAGCGGCGGTTGCAGCGAGGAGCTTGCCGTTTCTTGCGATGGTTTCGCCGGCGCCAGCCCGAGCTCGATGCCATCGATGCGCGCCTTGCGCACGTGCAGGCGGCGTTTCAGCAGGGTCCAGGGTTGCAGGTCGATGGTGGCCGTGCGGATCTGCAGCGTGTCGCCGCCCTCATCGCGGTAATGCAGGCCGGTAACGGTTGCCGAGCCTGCAAGGGTGCCGCTCACGTTCGTGTAGGCGAGCCTGCCATCCAGCATCGCGACGCCGCGATCCAGCGCGAAACGCAGGCCCGATGGCGTGTACATCAACCATGCGAGCGCAATCGCGAGCAGCACGACCAGTGCGCCGATCGCGATGCCGGTTCCCGCCAGCCATTTGCGCGTGCGGCTCACAGGTCGGGTCCGATGATGATGTGCAACTGCGCGCCGTGGTAGTAAGGGTTGTTGATCGGCATGCCGACATCGACGCGCACCATGCCGACCGGCGAGCGCCAGCGCAGCCCCAGGCCCGCGCCGGTGCGGGCGTGGAAGTCGGTGCCGTCGAAGGCGTCGCCGGAATCCACGAACGCCGCGATGCCCCAGTTGCGGGTGAAGTAATGTTCGACGGTGGCGCTGCCGACCAGCAGCCGCTGGCCGCCGACCACGAGGCCGTAACTGTTGCGCGGGCCGAGCGCCTGGTAGGCGTAGCCGCGGATCGAACGGTCGCCGCCGGCGAAAAAGCGCAGTTGCGGCGGCAGCTTGCTGAAGTCCTCGACCGTGGTGATGCCGGCGTCGCCGCGCAGGATCAGGCGGTTGCGGCTGCCCAGTCCATGGATCCACACCACCTGGGCCAGGGCCTGGGCGAAACGTGTGTCGATGCCGGGCGCCGCGCGCACAACCAGATTGATCGAGTAACCCTTGCGCACGAACAGCGGGTTGTCAGCGGCCTTTTTCGTCAGGCCGATCTCGGGGTAGACCAGCGTGCTCTGGCCGCGTTCGATGCCCGGGATGTCGGCATCGCTGCGGGAATTGCCGACGGTGAACGTGCCCGAGAGCAGGTGCACGCCGAGGGTGCGCACCCAACCGTGCCAGTCGCGGGTTTCGTTGGCGGCGATCGAGAAGGTGCGCGATTTCGAGGTCCTGGTGTTCTCGTCGCGGTAACCGATGCCGAGGTTGAAGCTGGCGTGGTCGTGGCCGGGGCGCGGAATGCCGTACACGACCTGTGCGGTTTTCAGGCGCTGCGCGACCAGGGCCTGGTATTCCATCGTGTGGCCGAGGCTGTTGATCCAGCGCCGCTTGATGCCGGCGCGCACGCCGGGACCGGTATCGGTGCCGACGAACACGCCCGCGGTGTAGACCGTGCGCTTGGCCGGCGCGACCTCCACCTTCACCGGGACCACGTGGTCCTTCGCCTCGGCCACTTCCGGTTCGACGGTGACGATCGAGAAATAATCCGCGTCGTTCAGGGCCTGCTGCAACGCGAGCAGGCTGGATTGCGAATACCAGTCGCCGGACTCCCAGGGCACGTAGCGTTGCAGGAAACCGGTGCGGAACTGCGAGCCCTCGAAGCTGACCGCCCCGAGTTTGTAGCGCTCGCCCAGCGTGTAATGCAGGTGGATGTCCGCGCGGTTGTCGGCGCGGCTGACCGCCACCTCGTGCACGGTCGCATTGGCATCCAGCCATCCGGTTTCCAGCAGCGCGCTGCCGATCGCCCCCTTCGACGCTTCGTATTCCGCGTCATCCATCGGTTCGCCCACGCGCGGGTGGAACGCGCGCACGGCCTGGTGCACGGGTTTCAATTCCCCCGCCGCTGCGGGTACCACGATGTCGAGCGTCGCGACCCGGGTGGCGGGTCCCGGCGTCACCGTCAGGTGCAGTTGCCAGGCATCGCCGTTCCGCTCGAGTCTGCCCTCGACTTTTGCGTTGTAGTAGCCGTAAGGCTGCAGCGCCGTCGCGGCCTGCTTGGTTGCGTCGTCGGCGAGCAGGTGCGCCTGGGTTTCACTGACGTCCTTGCGGCCGGCGTACTGGCTGGCGGTGAGCTGCGCGCGCACGGCGGCCGCAAGATCCTTGTCGACGCCGGTGACGGTCACCTCCAGGGTGTCGGCATGCGCGGACTGCGCGATGGCAAGCAATGCCATGGTGGCAACCGCAAGTACCCGCGCCGGCGTCATGGCGCGCACCGGCAGTGCGCGGCGTCCGTGAGCCTGCAGGTCTTCACCACGATGCAGACGGGGTCCAAACCCCCTTCGCTCGCGAAGGGGGTCGCCGCGACGCGGCGGGGGGATGTCGTCGTCCCTGTCGCACCACCGGATGCCATTTCGCGGGAACGCGTCGCCCGTACTTTGGTTCCGCTCGCCTCGGCGGCGGGCATGGTCGCGCGCAGGCGCGCTCCTGCGACAGCTGCTTGGTAGAAGCCGGCCGGCGCGCAGC
Source organism: Rhodanobacteraceae bacterium (assembly GCA_036279975.1). Lineage (GTDB taxonomy): Bacteria > Pseudomonadota > Gammaproteobacteria > Xanthomonadales > Rhodanobacteraceae > 66-474. The sequence continues at coordinate 4,095 of DASURP010000061.1, read as the reverse complement.
GCCTGCTCCTTCTTTCCCGGCGACCACCAAAACCAGAATGTTGCGTTCTTGCAAGAACAAGATGGGTCCCGGCCTGCGCCGGGATGACGCAATTGGGAACACCGAACACCGGTTCGGGCCGGGATGACGGGCGGTGGTACACCCGCAACACGGATGCAAGGCGCTGCACGCATCGCGCCACCGTCCCGTTGCCTGTACGTCGTGCGTGCACGTCGATCCTTCAGCGTGTTGCTACATGGCGGCGGTGCTGGCCTCGACCGCTTCCGGCGTGGGTGCCTGGCTCGTGGTTGTGGATGGTGCGGCCTGATTCCGGGGCGCTTCCGCCGGTACGTCGCGAGAGTAGTGCGCCACCAGGGCGCCGGCCAGTGCGGACAGGTAGGGCACGGCTTGCGCCCCCAGGATCACCATCCACAACTGGCCCTCGATGTAGCGCGAACCGAAGCTCAACGCCATCCCAGCGATCGCGAGCAGCAGCGCGACCGACATCAGCAGTTCCTCGCGCACGGGGCCGAGCGCGCCGGCCGCGCCGCCGGACAGGCGCCGGCTTTTCGCGGTGCGCACGAATTCGGTTTTCTTCTTGATCAGGCCCATCCAGATGCCGCGCGCGATCGCGTGCGACAGGCCCATGCTGGCGATCGACGCCATCAGCGTGTCGCGCCATCCGCACGGCACGCGCGCGCGGTACAGCACGATTCCGAACACGGCCTTGGCCACGAAGAAACCCAGCACCGGGATCAGGAACAGGCGCATCGGCAGGCTGAACACGGTCGGCGCCAGCAGCATGCCCGCGGTCCAGCCCAGCGCCATCAGCGTGAACACCATGTGCAAGGCGTCGGCGAACCACGAGAACCAGCCGGTCAGGAAGTGGAAGCGCTGGCCGGGCGTCAGCGGACCCTTTTTGACCATCCAGTTCCAGCGGCCCTTCAGGATCTGCATCGCGCCGAAGGCCCAGCGGTAGCGCTGGCTCTTGTAGGCGCGGAAGTCGGCGGGGGTGAGGCCGCGCCCCATCAGCTCGTCCACGTACGCCGTCTGGTAGCCCGCGTGCATCAGGCGCAGGCCGAGTTCGGCGTCCTCGCAGATGGTCCATTCCGACCAGCCGCCGGTGCCCTCCAGCGCGACGCGCCGCACCATCGTCATGGTGCCGTGCTGGATGATGGCGTTGCGTTCGTTGCGGTGGTGCATTCCGATCCGGAAGAAGCCGTCGAACTCCCAGTTGGTCATGCGCCGGAAGGCATTGCCCGTGAAGTCGCGGTGCGCCTGCGGGCACTGCACCACCGCGACGTTGCGGTCGTGGAAGTAGCCGGTCAGCGCGGACAGCCAGTCCTTGCGCACCACGTAATCGGCGTCGACCACCGCGATGATGTCGGCGCGCGGGTCGGTCTGTTTCAGGCCGTAGTTCAATGCGCCGGCCTTGAAGCCGGGCCAAGGGTCGAGGTGGAAAAAGCGGAAGCGTTCGCCCAGTTCCGTGCAGCGCTGCTCGAGCGGCTTCCAGACATCCTCGCGCTTGGTGTTGTTGTCGATCACCAGCACCTCGAAGTTGCGGTAATCGAGCGCGGCCAGGGAATCGAGCGTGGCGATCACCATGTCCGGCGGTTCGTTGTAGCAGGCGAGGTGGATCGACACGAACGGTTGCTGGTCGGGCGGGTCGGGCGCGAGCAGCCCGAAGTGGCGCTGCCACTTCCTGCGCCACAGCACCTCGACGAACTCGAAGCCGTTGATCAAGAGGATCGCCAGGATCGCCAGCTGCGCCGGGAACAGCACGATCAGCATGCCCCAGTCGACCACGTCGAGGTAGAACTGGAACGGCACCGTCACCGACCACACGATCAGGCCGGCGGCCAACTGGATCAGGGCGAGGTACACGAGCCGGCCGGCCAGCTTGAAGCGCGCGAACTTCCACGCGAACCAGACCATCGGCAGCAACGCCAGCAGGCCCGATGCCAGCGCCTTCCACGGCCAGGTCGGGTCCTCCAGCACCGGCCCGGTCAGCGGGAACTTCAGTTGCCGGTCGGCGTTGAACACGCCCCAGTACGCGCCGGTGCGGCCTTCGCCCAGGCCTTCCTTCCAAGGCTGGTCGATGGCTTCCATGATGTAGTAGTCGATGTGCAACTCGCGCGCGACACTGAACCATTCGCGCAGGAAAATCGCCTCATTGGCGGTCGATGGCTTGGCGTATCCGAAACGGTCGCCGTTTGACGGCCAGCCGATCTCGCCGATCACGATGCGTTTGTCGGGGAACAGTTGCTGCAGGTGCCGGTAGCGCATCAGCACGTCGCCGATCGCGTCCTTGCGCGGCACCTTTTCCCAGTACGGCAGCAGGTGCACGGTGATGAAATCGACATGCTGGGCAAGCTCGGGGTATTTCTCCCAGATGTGCCACGGTTCGGCGGTCGAGACCGGCTGATGGACCGCGGCGCGCACCCTGTCGATGTACGCCATCAACTTTTCGGGCGACATGTTGTTGTCCAGCAACACCTCGTTGCCGACCTCGACGCGCTTGATGTCGGGCCAGCGCCGCGCCTGCGCGATCAGCGCGTTGACCTCCTTTTCGTTGTTGTCGGTGCGGCGATCCAGCCAGGCGCCCAGCATCACGTCGAGGTGGTACTTCATCGCGAGGCGCGGAACGTCGGGGTACTGCAGCGAGGAGTAGACGCGGATGCGCTGCGTGTGTTTCGCCATCAGCGCGAGGTCGGCATCGACCTCCGCGTCGCTCGGAAAGGTATCCGTCAGCGGGCTCTGGTAGCGCTGGAACGGGCTGTAGGCGAAGCCGGCGACCTGGCCGTTCCACGGCACCACGTTGGTGGGGCGGTCGGCCACCGCCCACAGCGCGAAGTTCAGCGCGGCGACCAGCAACGCCAGCAGCAACGCCACGGCGATGACGGTCGCGCGCCGCGGGCGTGGGTCAAGGGTGAGCGGAGGGCTCAGGGACATTCCCGGTCGTTTCGGTGGGGGTCAAACCGCGCAAGATTAAGGGTTGGCCCCTGAAGATTGTGCAAATCGGCACGAGCGCCCCGGACCGCTGCAGCGCCAGGCCGGCGTGTGGATGGAAGCACTCCGGCAGGTCCGGACCGCTAGAATCGACGGATGCAGGATTTCACGCTACACCAGGGCGAGGCGCCGTTGCTGGTCAGCCTGCCCCACGACGGCACGGCCCTGCCCGGGGCCCTCGCGGCCCGCGTCAGTGCGGCCGGGAAGCGGGTGCCCGACACGGATTGGCACGTCGGCAGGCTGTACGGCTTCGCGCGGGAACTCGGTGCCTCGATGATCGCGCCGCACTGGTCGCGCTATGTGGCTGATTTGAATCGGGATCCAGAGGGCCACGCGCTGTACCCCGGGCGCAGCGAAACCTCGCTGGTGCCGGTGCGGACTTTCGCGGGCGAGCCGATCTATGCCGCCGGCGACGAGCCGGGCGACAAGGAAATCGCGCTGCGCAGGGAGCTGTACTGGCGGCCCTACCACGCCGCCTTGCGCGACGAACTGGCGCGGATGCGGACCCGTCATCCGCGGGTGGTGCTGTGGGACGGGCATTCGATCAGGAGCCGGGTGCCGATGTTCTTCGACGGGCAACTGCCGGACTTCAACCTCGGCACCGCGAATGGTGCGAGCTGTTCGGCCGTCCTGCAGGCGCGCCTGGGCGCGGTGCTGCGCGAACACGCCCCGGGCGGCCCGGGGCGTTACAGCCACGTCGTCAACGGGCGCTTCAAGGGCGGCTACATCACCCGCCATTACGGGCGGCCGGAAACCGGCATCGAAGCGGTGCAACTGGAACTGGCCCAGTACACCTACATGGACGAGGACGGTTTCGGGTACCAGTCCGAACGCGCGGCGCCGGTGCAGGCGGTCATCCGCGCGCTGCTGGCAGCCTGCCTCGGCCACGTCGTGGGCCGCTGATTCCGCTCAACGGGCGCCGAGCCTGGCGACGCACTTCAATTCGATCGCGATCGGCGTCGGCAATGCGGTGATGCCAAGCGTGGTGCGGCAGGGCGCCAGCGCCGGGTCGGGGAAATACTCGCCCCAGACCGCGTTGTAGCCCTTGAAGTCGCGCGCCATGTCGGTGAGGAACACGGTGACATCGACCAGGTCTTCCCAGCGCGC
>DASURP010000060.1:0-19090 GCA_036279975.1 Rhodanobacteraceae bacterium | reverse complement strand
GGTGACGAGGCCGCCGAGGAAAAGGTGCTGGAAGCGGCACTGGAAGCGGGCGCCGACGATGTCATCAACGAGAACGGCGAAAGTGCCGTGCTGTGCGCGCCGGAAAGCTTCGAGGCGGTGCAGCAGGCGCTGATCGCCGCCGGGCTGGATGCCACGCACGCCGGCGTGGTGATGCGGCCCAACAACCGCGTGGCGGTGCCGGAGGAAGCGCAGGAAGCCCTGATCGACCTGCTGGAAAAGCTCGATGCGCTGGACGACGTGAGCGAGGTCTCGCACAACGCCCTGCTGCCCGCCGGGACGGCCGAATAAGTCGGAGGCCTCGCGCCTTCGCATCGCATCGTGATGATCCGCATCATCGGCATCGATCCCGGCAGCCAGCGCACCGGCGTGGGCATCATCGACGTGGACGAGGCGGGCCGGCTCGCCCATGTCTTCCATGGCGCGCTGGCGGTGGCCGGCGAGGCCAGCTTCCCGCTGCGCCTGAAACGCATCTTTGACGAACTGTGTGACATCATCGCCGCCCATCAGCCGGTCGAGTGCGGCATCGAGCGCGTGTTCATGGCGCGCAATGCGGATTCCGCGCTGAAACTGGGGCAGGCACGCGGCGCCGCGATCTGCGCGGTGGTCAGTCGGGGGATCGTGGTGCACGAATACGCGGCAACCGAGGTCAAGCAGTCCGTGGTCGGCAGTGGCCGCGCCGACAAGGCGCAGGTGCAGCGCATGATCGGCGTGCTGCTCGGCCTCAAGGGCCCGCTGCAGGCCGACGCCGCCGATGCATTGGCCATCGCGGTGGCGCACGCGCACACCCGCGCCAGCCTGGCCCGCGTCGGCATCCCGCGCACGGCGTGGAGGCGGCGCCGGTGATCGGCCGACTGCGTGGCACCCTGGTTTCCCGCCAGCCGCCCTCGCTGCTGGTGGAGGTGGCCGGCGTCGGCTACGAGGTCGAGGCGCCGATGTCCACGATCTACGACCTGCCCGCCACCGGCACCGAAGTGACCTTGCTGATCCATCACGCGGTGAAGGAGGACAGCGTCGCGCTGTACGGTTTCCTGCGCGAGAACGAACGCACGCTGTTCCGCAGCCTGCTCAAGGTCAGCGGCATCGGCGCGAAGATCGCGCTGGCGGTGCTGTCGGGGGTTTCCACCGATCACTTCGCCCGGCTGGTGCATGCCGGCGACGTAGTGGCGCTGACCAAGATCCCCGGCATCGGCAAGAAGACCGCCGAGCGCATCGTGGTGGAGCTGCGCGACCGCGTCGACGGCTTGTCCACTCCCGGCGGCGTATCCCTGCCCGGTGCCGCCGCGGCGCTGGACGCGGCGGGCGAGGCCACGGTGGCGCTGCAGCAGCTCGGCTACAAGCCGGTCGAGGTGAGCCGGCTGGTGCAGAAAGTCGCCGCCGACGGCGACAGCGCCGAGGCCATCATCCGCAAGGCCTTGCGCGCTGCGTTGGGCAACTAGGCCGTCAGGATTTCCATGAGCGAACAAGTGCACGACCAGGCGCCCGCTTCCAGCGGCACCGACAACGGCCACGGCGCCAAGTCGGCCTTGATCCTCGGGGCGCTGGGCGTGGTGTTCGGCGACATCGGCACCAGCCCGCTGTACACCTTCAGCGAGGCCTTCAGCGACCAGCACGGGATGCCGGTGACGACCTTCAACGTGCTGGGCGTATTGTCGCTGGTGTTGTGGTCGTTGCTGATCGTGGTGGCGCTGAAATACGTCACCTTCATCATGCGCGCCGACAACAAGGGCGAAGGCGGCATCATGGCGATGATGGCGCTGGCGCAGCGGGCGACGCGCCAGTATCCCCGCACCCGCAAGCTGGTGGTGCTGGCCGCGGTACTCGGGGCGGCGCTGTTCTTCGGCGATGGCGTGATCACGCCTTCGATTACGGTGCTGTCGGCGGTCGAGGGCCTCGAGGTGGCGGCGCCGCAACTTTCACACTGGGTGGTGTGGATCGCGGTGGTGGTGCTGGTCGCGCTGTTCCTGGTCCAGAAGCATGGCACCGGCCGCGTCGGCAGCGTGTTCGGACCGGTGATGTGCGTGTGGTTCGTCGCGCTCGGCCTGATCGGCCTGTACAACATCGTGCAACATCCACTGGTGCTGCGTGCGATCAATCCGTGGTACGGATTCAATTTTTTCACCCATCACGGCGCCGGTGGATTTCTGGTGCTGGGCGCGGTGGTGCTGTGCGTGACCGGCGCCGAGGCGCTGTACGCGGACATGGGGCATTTCGGGCGCAAGCCGATCACGCTGGCGTGGTACGGCTTCGTGATGCCCGGCCTGATGCTGAATTACTTCGGGCAAGGTGCGTTGCTGGTGCACAACCCCGAGGCGGCCAGCAATCCGTTCTACCTCGCGGTGCCGGGCTGGGCGTTGTATCCGATGATCGCGTTGGCGACCGCGGCGGCGGTGATCGCTTCGCAGGCGGTGATCTCGGGCGCATTCTCGATCATGCGCCAGGCTATCCAGCTTGGTTTCCTGCCGCGCATGCCGGTGGTGCATACCTCCAACGAGGAGGTCGGGCAGATCTACCTGCCGTGGGTCAACCGCCTGCTGATGATCCTGGTGGTGCTGGTGGTCATCGGATTCGGTTCCTCCAAGGCGCTGGCCGGCGCCTACGGCATCGCGGTGACGGGAACCATGGCAATCGATACGGTGCTGTTCGTGATCGTTGCCTGGCGGATGTGGAAATGGCGTCCGTTGCTGGTGCTGGCGGTGCTGGTGTTCTTCCTTTCGATCGACCTGGCTTTCTTTGGCGCCAACACGTTGAAGGTCGAGGATGGCGGCTGGTTCCCGCTGGTGCTGGGCCTTGCGGTGTTCACGATCCTCACCACCTGGCGGCGCGGCCGCGACCTGGTGCTGCGGCAATTGAAGCTCGGCGGCCTGGCGCTCACGCCCTTCATCACCAACCTTGCCGAACACCCGCCCACGCGGGTGGAGGGCACGGCGATCTTCCTGGTCAGCGATCCGGATGCGGTGCCGCACGCGCTGCTGCACAACCTCAAGCACAACAAGGTGCTGCACAAGCGCAACGTGATCCTGACCGTGGATACGCTGGAAACGCCCCACGCCGATCCCGAGGAACGCATCGAGCTTGCCGATCTCGGCCATGACTTCCACAAGCTGACCCTGCGCTTCGGATTCGCCGACGACCCCAACGTGCCGCTGGCCCTGCATGCCTGCACCAGGCAGGGGCTCGACATCAAGATGATGGATACGACCTTCTTCCTGTCGCGCGAAACCATCGTCGCCAACGATCGGGCGGGCATGGCGTTGTGGCGCGACAAGTTGTTTGCGTTCATGGCGCGCAACGCGCTGCCCGCCACCGCGTTCTTCAGCATCCCCGGCAACCGCCTGATCGAGCTGGGCGCGCAGGTTGAGATCTGACCTGTGCCGGTGGAACTGCGTCAGGGTCCAGGGCCTTCGGGCGATGGGTGCGCATCCGTGTCACGGCCAGTGACACCGCAAAGAACAGCGCGAACGACAAGTTCACGGCGCTGCCGCCGGCAAGCGAACCGAACGGCGCCGGGATCCAGGGCGTGATCGTTTGCAACACCAGCATGGGAACCGCCGGAACCAGCAGGCAGAACCAGCGGGGGTAACCACTGGGTCCCGACGCAATCACCAGTGCGAGCAGCAGGATCGCCGGATAACCGGTGAATTCCGCGATCGAATAAACGCCTGCGGCAAAACGATGCAGCGCCCCGTACAACGCCATGGCGCCGGCGGCGGGCGCGGCCGATGCGCCGGCTGCCTTCAGCACCAGCACCTTGGCTCCCCACAGCACGTGATAAGCCCCGCCGGCCAGGATGCACAAGGCGAGCCCGATCCAGATAAGCGCTGCCAGGCGCGGATGGCGCTGACGCGTATGCAAGTAAACGTGTGTGAATCCGGCCAGATAAAGCAGCACGGCGATGGGCGCCAGTCCTGCACCGAACAATGCGCGTGCGGTCGGGGCCTTCGCCGCGATTTCCAGCACGCGCGACTGAAATTGCGCGCCGCTGACCGGAGCGAAATACAGGCACTGGTCGCCGACCACCAACAGCAATGCACCCGCAAGGCCGAGTGTTCCCAGCCACCACGCGAATCCCGGGTCGGGAACCGGCTTCATTTGTTTCCCCCGATGACCCAGCCGATTTGCTTGATCGCCGCGCAATCCGCTTGCCCTGCTGCGTCCGGGCATGCACCCAGCAATTCCATCAACCGCTCCCGCTGCAATTTCAGTTGCTCGATGCGCTGGTCGAGTTCCACGACCTTGGCGTACGCCGCCGCTTGCAGCGACGCGCACGACGCGGTGCGTCCACCCGTGAACAGCTCGGCGATTTCCGCCAGCCGGAACCCGAGTTGGCGGCCTTGGCGAATCTGTCGCAGCGTCTGCAAAACGGAATCGGGATAGCGCCGCCAACCGTCGTGCAGGGATGGCGGTTTCGGCAGCAAGCCGATCCGTTCGTAGTACCGCACGGTTTCGACGCCGACACGTGCGGCGCTGGCAAGTTGCCCAATCGTTCTCATGGTCACGGCCCACCATTCGGGACAGCGATTTTGAACCCGTACCGTACTACGTGTTCAAGTGGGTGGCCGGAAGGAAAAAGGGAAGGAAAAGGTGTCTGGGACAATTCCTGGTGCCGCGATGGCATGCCGGTGTTCCAGCCGGATTACGGCGGCGGCGTACCGTTCCACGCCTTTCGGTACCTGAGCTGACAGCCGAAGGTTCAGTGCGCGGAAGTGGGCGGTGGTGGTGCGGGTGGCGGTGGCGGTGCGGCGGGTGCGGCCGGTACCGGCGGTGCGGGTGGCGCGGGCGGGGGCGGTGGCAGCACGTTCCACTGCGACGGCACCTGCATGGTCAGTGTCCGGGGCTTGCCGTGGCGGCGCAGCGCCACCTGCACGCGCTGGTCGCCGGCGCTGCCGCGGAACGCGCGCAGCACATCCACGGGTTGCGTGGTGGCCTTGCCGCCGGCCGCGGTGATGACGTCGCCGGGCTCCAGGTCGGGAAACTGCTTGTCGTCGCGCGACAACACCAGCACGCCGCGATCGGTGCCGAAGTAACTGCCGAGGCCGGGATTGAGTGGTGCGAGGTTGAGGCCGAACCATGGTGCATGGATGATCCATGCACCGTGCCTGCGCGCGGCCACGCTGCGCATGGCTTCGTCGATGCTCTGCTGGATGTGTTGCTGGAACTCCGGCGAGCGCACGCTGGCGACGGCCTGGTTGGCGGCCAGTTCGGCCGCACGGATGCTGGCCTGCAGGTCGCCGGCCTGGGGGCGTTCGGGGGTGACGCGGACTTCGCGGGACTTGCCAGCATGGTCGATGGTCAGCGCGATCGGCTGGCCGACTTGCGTGTGCCACAGCGGGGTTTCCGAACCCCTGCCGGAGCCGGCGACGGATTTGCCATCGACGGCCGTGATGGTGTCGCCGGCCTCCAGCCCGGCTTGCTCGGCCGGGCCGCCCGGCGTCACGGCGTCCACCCGCAAGCCATGGGCGCCCCTGCTCACCGCCATGCCCAGCATGCCGCGCCGGCTGTCGGCGAGGTAATGCAACGCGCTGGCGCGGGCTTCGTCGCCCATGCGCGCCGACAGCGCGGCCATCTGGCTGGCAAGGTCACTCATGCGCGACTGCAGGCTGGCCATCTGTTGCTGGATCGCGGCGTCCGTATCCGCCTGCGCGGCCGATGACGCAGGCGGCGCGGCCAGCGCCGCAGCGGGCAGCGACAACAGGAGACAAAAGGCGAGTGTGCGTTTCATGGCGATGCTCCGGGTCAAAGTGGAATGATCTGTGCGCGGCCGGTGCGGGCCTGTTCGGCCACCCGGTAGGGTTGCAGGTGCAGCAGGCCAAGCTGTTGCAGCAGGGCGATGCGTTGTTGCCAGAGATCGACGCGCGTTGCGGGCTTGCGCGCGGCGCTCAGTTGCAGGTCGACCAGTCCGATCTGGTCCTGGAGGGCCACGGCGCGGGCCAGCTGCCGGCCATCCAGCGGCGCACCGTCGCGGTCGAGTTCCTGCACCCAGGCCTGCCATTGCCTCGAGCTGGCCTGCAGCGCCGCGGGGTCAGGGCGGGCCTGCGGGTTGGCGGGTGCGGGTGCTTGCGCGACGCGCACCGGTGCCGTGCCCGGCGCGCGCGTGCGGATGTGCGGCCAGGCCAGCGCGAGAGCGAGGCCGGCCGCGAAGGCGGCGGGCAGGGTGAACCACACGGTCCTGCGCACGGCGCGCCGGCGCCGGATGCGCGCCGCCAGGCTGGGCCAGGCGCCGGCAGGGGGCGTGGTGTCCGGCAGCGCGCGCAGCGCCGCGGCCAACGCGGCCTGGTCGTTCATGCCGTGGTGGTCGAGCCGATCGTGCATGGCGTGTCCTCCACTTGGGGTGCCAGCAATTCGCGCAGGCGCCTGGTGGCGCGCGCGAGTTGCGATTTGGAAAAACTCACCGAGCGTCCGAATTGCGCGGCGATCTCGACGTGGGTATAGCCCTCGACGTGGTACAGCCACAACACCGCGCGCGCGTCGTCCGGCAGCCGGTTGAGCGCGCGGTCCAGGCTGGCGGCATCCGCGAGCGTCCATGGCGACGGGACGGCTTCATCGGCCAGCGCGTCGTCGAACACCTCGATGACGTGCAGGCGATTGTGGCGCAGCTGCATCAATGCTTCGTTCACCACCAGCTTGCGCAACCAGGCCGCGAACGGCGCATCGCCGCGGTATTGGCGGGCGCGTTCGAAGGCTTTCAGCATCGCGTCCTGCAGGACCTCCTGGGCGACATCGCTGCGGCCGGTCAGGCGCAGCGCCAGCGTCCACGCGGCGCGCTCGAACTGCCGGTAAAGCGCCTCGAACGCGGCCAGCTCGCCGCGTTGCAGGCGGGCGACCAGGTCGGGATCGACGGTTTGCCGGAAGGTCGCTGGCGTGTCCACAATGCAAGGATGCACCAACGCGGCAAAGGGTCGCAGTGCCGTTCGGAATGGTCTGCCATAATCCGCGCATGGCCGAACCCCGCGTCGTCGACGCCACCGAAACGCCTGCCGAGCAGAAGCTGGAAGCCAGCGTACGGCCGCGCACGCTGGCCGAATATGTCGGGCAGGCGGCGATGCGCGAGCAGCTTTCGTTGTCGATCGAGGCGGCGCGCAAACGCGGTGACGCGCTGGACCATGTATTGGTGTTCGGCCCGCCGGGCCTCGGCAAGACCACCATCTCGCACGTGATCGCCAACGAACTCGGCGTGAACCTGCGCAGCACCTCGGGGCCGGTGCTGGAGCGTGCGGGCGACCTGGCCGCGCTGCTCACGAATTTGCAGCCGCATGACGTGCTGTTCATCGACGAAATCCACCGCCTGTCGCCGGTGGTGGAGGAAGTGCTGTATCCGGCGCTGGAGGATTTCCAGATCGACATCATGCTGGGCGAGGGCCCGGCGGCGCGTTCGATCAAGCTGGACCTGCCGCGTTTCACGCTGGTCGGTGCCACCACCCGCGCGGGCATGTTGACCAGTCCATTGCGCGATCGCTTCGGGATCGTGCATCGGCTGGAGTTCTACACGCCCGGCGAACTTGCGACGATCGTCGCGCGCTCGGCGCGGATCCTCGACATTGCCTGCGACAGCGACGGCGCTGCGGAAATCGCGCGGCGCGCGCGCGGCACCCCGCGCATCGCCAACCGGCTGCTGCGGCGGGTGCGTGATTACGCAGAAGTGCGCGCGGGCGGACGCATCACCCGCGACGCCGCATCCGCCGCGCTGGAAATGCTGCAGGTAGATGCCGGCGGTTACGACGAACTCGACCGCCGCCTGTTGCGGCTGGTGCTGGAGCAGTTCGACGGCGGCCCGGTGGGGGTGGAATCACTGGCCGCGGCGCTGGCCGAAGACCGCGACACCATCGAGGACGTGCTGGAACCCTACCTGATCCAGCAGGGCCTGCTGGCGCGCACCGCGCGCGGACGCATCGCCACCGGCAAGGCGTGGCGGCACTTCGGCCTGAAGCCGCCGCGCGGCAGCGCCACCGAACTGAACCTGTTCAACGCCGAGGGGTCAGAGTGATGTTTCTACCGAAAGGGGGGTCAGAGTGACTTTTCCGCATGCTTTGGTGGTTTCGGAACGTCATGAAAAGCCACTCTGACCCCGGTTTCGCGCTCGCGGGAGCTGCCGGGAAACATCACTCTGACCCTGGTTTTGCGTTCAGGTGGCGGACAAGGGTCTATTGGGAAGATACCGATGCGGGCGGCGTGGTCTATCACGCGGGTTACCTGTGTTTCCTCGAGCGCGCGCGCACCGAATGGATGCGCGCGCTGGCGATGGGGCAGACCGCCTTGCGCCAGTCGCACGGAATCGTGTTCGTGGTACGCGAACTTTGCATCGCCTATGACAAGCCGGCCCGGCTCGACGACGAACTCGACAGCAGCGTGCAGGTCGTGCGCATGCGCCAGGCCAGCCTCGACCTCGCGCAGTCGATCGTGCGTGCCGGCGACGGCGTGGTGCTGGCGCGCGCCGAGGTCAAGGTCGCCTGCGTCGGCGCCGAGGATTTCACGCCTTGCCGGATTCCCCCGGACATCGCTGCACTGATTGAAGGACACAAGCCCCAATGAACGGTTCCATCAATATCCTCGACCTGGTCATCCACGCCAGCCTGCCCGTCAAGCTGGTGCTGCTGATCCTGGTGATCTTTTCCTTCACGTCGTGGGTGATCATCTTCCGCAAGAAGGCGATGCTGGACGCGGCCACGCGCGACGCCGACGGCTTCGAGGAACGCTTCTGGTCGGGCGTGGACCTGGCCGCGCTGTTCCGCGAGGTCAGCAACCGCGCGGGCGAGGCCGGCGGGCTGGCCGGCGTGTTCGAATCGGGTTTCCGCGAATTCGTGCGCCAGCGCCAGCGCGGCAGCGAGGACCGGCGCGCGGTGCTGGAGGCCTCGGAACGCGCGATGCGCGTGGCCGGCACCCGCGAGGTGGAAAAGCTGGAGCGCAACCTCGAATACCTCGCCAACGTCGGCTCGATCAGCACCTATGTCGGCCTGTTCGGCACGGTCTGGGGCATCATGATCGCGTTCCAGGGCCTGGGCACGCTGAAGCAGGCGACCATCGCCACCGTGGCGCCGGGTATTTCCGAGGCGCTGGTCGCGACCGCGATGGGCCTGTTCGCCGCGATCCCCGCGGTGTGGGCGTACAACCGCTATTCGACGCGGCTGGACCGCCTGACCCTGCGCTACGAAACCTTCCAGGAGGAATTCTCTTCGGTGCTGCAACGCCAGATGCACACCGGCGAACCCGCCACCGCTGCGCCCGGCCGCGCGGAAGCGCGCGTGCGCTGAGCCGGGAGGGAACGCCATGGCAATGCAACATCGCAGCAGGCGCCGGCGCCGGATGGCGGAGATCAACATCGTGCCGTACATCGACGTGATGCTGGTGCTGCTGATCATCTTCATGGTGACCGCGCCGATGTTGAACCTCGGCGCCGACATCCAGTTGCCGCAGTCGGCGGCCAAGGCGCTGCAGGACGAAAAGCAGCCGGTGGTGGTGTCGGTGGACCAGCAGGGCGACGTGTACCTGACGCTGGGCAAGAGTCCGCGTGAAAAGGTCGATGACGAGACGCTGGTCAAGGAGCTGTCCGCCTTCGTCAAGCAGGACCCGAAGGTTTCGGTGCTGCTGGGTGGCGACAAGCGTGTCGATTACGGGCGCGTCAACCAGGTGCTGGGATTGTTGCAGCAGGCTGGCGTCGGCAAGGTCGGATTGATGAGCCAGCCCGAGACCACGCTGGTTCCCGCGAGCCATGGAAAGCGCTGAAGCCACCCCGCGCGCGGTCGCCTATTCCGCGTTGCTGCACTTCGGCATCGTCGCGTTCCTGGCGCTGGCGATGCTCAACTGCACCCGCTGGGAAAGCGTGGCCGACGCGCTGCACCTGCCTGCGGCCTTGCGCCCGGTCACCTGCACGCACGTGGTGCGCCTGCAGGGCCCCATCATCGAGGCCACCCTGGTGGGGCCGGTCGGGGCGCCGCCACCACCCGCTTCGAAGCATGCCGAAAAAGCCTCGCCCAGGCACGAGCACAAGGCCGAGCCGGCGCCCAAGCCGCCGCCGCCCGCGCCGGTGCGGGTGCTGCCGACGCCGGTGCCGCAGCCGAAGTTGAAGGACCAGGAAAAAATCGCGGAACTCGCCCGGCAGCAGGCCGAGCAGGAGCAAAAGGCGCAGGAGGAACAGCAAAGGCAGCGCATGGCGGAATTGACCAGGCAGAAGGAGGCCGAGCGCATCCTCAAGGAACTGGCCGAGGTCAAGGCGCAAAGCGCGGCCCAGCAACGCAGGATCAACCTGGAATCGCAGAAGGCCCAGCAACTGGCCGACCTGCGCAAGACCGAACAGAACCAGAACGCCGAGAACGTGCCGGTGGCCAGGCAGGCGATGACCGGGCAGGCCGGCCAGGACACCGCCGCGTACCAGGCCGCCTTGACCAACGCGATCGTCCAGAACTGGTTGCGCCCGTTCGACATTCCGCCGGGGACGGTGTGTCCAGTGGAAATCTCGCAGATACGCGGTGGTCAGGTGGTCAGTGTTAAGGTCTTGCCGAGTTGTCCCCTGAATCAGGTGGGGAAGGATTCGGTCCAGGCCGCGGTACTGCGCTCGTCGCCCTTGCCCTACAAGGGCTTCGAAAAGGAGTTCGTGCCCGACCTGACCCTGAAATTCCAGATTCCCGGATCCCAATGAGGAACTGTTCGAACATGCGAATGCAAAGACTGCTGCTTACCATGGCGCTGGCCATGCTCGCTGCACTGCTGGCGACGCAGGCCGGCGCACAAAGCCTCACGCTGCAGATCATCAACGGCGTGCCCTCGGCGATCCCGATTACCGTGGTGCCGTTCGGCCAGCAGGGTTCGGGCCCGGCGGCGCCGGTGGACGTGGCCCAGGTCGTCGGCATGGACCTGGCCCGCAGCGGCAAATTCCGCACACTTCCCGATGGCGAGATCGTGCAGTCGCCCACCACCGGTTCGCAGATCAAGTTTGCGACCTGGCAGCAACTCAAGCAGGATTACATCGTGGTCGGCACCACCGTGTACGCGGGCGGCGTGCTCACGGCCACCTTCCAGTTGTGGGACGTCAACAAGCAGCAGATGCTGCTGCAGGCAGCGGTGGCGCGGCAGGGCAGCGACCTGCGCCGCGTGGCGCACGAAATCGCCGACGCGATCTACCAGAAGATCATCGGCGTGCGTGGCGCCTTCGACACCCGCATCGCCTACGTCACCATGGTGGGCCTCGGGCACGCCGCGCAGTATTCGCTGGTGGTCGCCGATTCCGATGGCTACAACCCGCAGACCGTGGTGCGCTCGCACGAAGCGTTGCTGTCGCCGACCTGGTCGCCGGACGGCAGGGAGCTCGCGTATGTGTCGTTCGAGAGCGGCAACTCGGCGATCTATATCCAGAACGTATCGACCGGCGCGCGGCGGCTGGTGTCGGGGCGGCCCGGCATCAATGGCGCCCCGCGCTTTTCACCGGACGGCAAGAAGCTGGCCGTGAGCCTGTCGTTCCAGGGCAACCCGGAAATCTACGTGATGGACCTCGGCAGCGGCGCGCTGACCCGCCTCACCCACAATCTGGCGATCGACACCGAGCCGTCATGGACGCCGGATGGGCAGAACATCATCTTCACGTCGGACCGCTCCGGCAAACCGCAACTGTATGAAATCCCTGCCGCCGGCGGCGTGCCGCAGCGCATCACCTTCCAGGGTCAGTACAACGCCGACGTCGCCGTGGATTACGACGGCAACAAGCTGGCGATGGTGCAGGGCAACGGAAACGTGTATCGTATTGCAGTGATGGATCGCTCCCTTGGCGGTCAGGAGATTTTTGTTTCGCCGGGCAACCTGGACGACTCTCCGAGCTGGGCGCCCAACGCCAGCATGCTCCTCTACGCGGCCACCGAGGGCCCACGCGGGGTTCTGTACTCCGTTTCGGCTGACGGGCGCGTACGTCAGCGACTGGTGTTGAGCGACGGCGACGTGCGCGAGCCGGCTTGGGGTCCCTACCGGAATCCTTGACGCAGCCTTGATCAACACAGTGTTTCAATTTCAGCAGTTGTACCCCTTCCACTCACCCACTCGTTCAAAAAAAGGATGGATTCGCCATGAACGCAACCGTTCGCGTCTCCGTGATTGCACTGTTTTGCCTGGCCGCCGCAGCTTGTGCCAAGAAGCAGGAAGTCAAGCCGCCGCCGCCGCCCGAGGCCCCCACGCCCACCGCGCCCGCCACCACCGAAGGCGTGTTCACGCCTGCCGACCTGCAGAGCAATGCCTGCCTGCGTACCCGCGTGGTCTATTTTGACTTCGACAAGAGCGAGATCAAGTCGCAGTTCGACGACATCGTCGCCTGCCACGCCAAGTACCTGCGTGACCGTCCGATGGCGCGCATGACCATCGAAGGCAACGCCGACGAACGCGGCACCCGTGAATACAACCTCGGTCTCGGCGAACGCCGCGGCAACTCGCTGGCCAGCGCGCTGGAAGCGGCCGGTGCATCCGCCGACCAGATCAAGGTCGTGAGTTACGGCGAGGAGCGCCCGGTATGCCGCGAGCACAACGAGGGCTGCTGGCAACAGAACCGCCGCGACAACATCGTCTACACCACCGAGTAATCGGAGTGTCGATGGACGTGGACCCGCGCGGCCGAAGGTCGCGCAAGTTCCCGCTGATCATGGCCGCTTCGGCGGCCATGATCGTTGCGGGGCTGTGCACGCCGCGCGCGCGCGCGCAGCAGGCGGCGCAGGCGGCCTCGGCGCCGCCGCCCACGAACAGCCTGACCCTGCTCAACCAGGTCCAGGGCCTGCATGACCAGATGCAGCAGATGCAGGGCCAGATCGAGATCCTGCAGCACCGCCTGCAGCAGTTCGAGCAGGCCAGCAAGGATCGCTACGGCAGCCTGGATTCCCGTCTGGGCAAGCTCGAACACCCGCAGGGCGCGGCGCCGGCCACTTCGGCTTCAGCGCCGTCTTCCGCGGAGCCGGACAAGCCGGTCCCCGCGGCGCCCGCCAGGCCGATATCCGCTGCCGACAAGGCCGCGGCGCAGGCCGACTACGACGCGGCCTTCAAGTTGCTGCGCGCCGGCGACTACGTCGATTCCGCGCGCGGATTCCGTGCCTTCATCGACAAGTATCCCGACAGCCAGCTGGTTTCAAATGCGTATTACTGGCTGGGCGGTTCGTACTACGTCACCCAGAATTACAAGCCGGCGCTGGATGCGTTCCAGGCGCTGCTGCGGAAATACCCCGGCAGCCCCAAGGCGGCGGAAGCGCAGCTCAGGGTTGCCGACTGCGAGATCGGGCTGAAGGATTACGCAGCGGCGCGCGCCACCCTGCAGGCCGTGATCAAGGCGAATCCGGGCACGCCGCTGGAAAAGCGCGCGCGCGACAAGCTGCAGGACGTCCCCGCACCCGCCGGCGCGAAGTGACGCGCGGCGCATGATGGCCGATCGCTCCGGCAAACCCAAGGCGGTGGTGCTGGTCTCCGGGGGCATGGATTCGGCGGTGACGCTGGCGCTGGCGCGTGCCAGGGGATTCGACTGCCACGCGCTGTCGGTGGCCTACGGCCAGCGGCACGCATCGGAACTGGCGGCCGCCGCGCGGGTCGCGGCGATGCTGGGTGCGGTCGAGCACAAGACGGTGTCGGTCGACCTGCGCAGCATCGGCGGTTCCGCGCTCACCGCGGACATCGCGGTGCCCGAGCACGTCGCCGTACGCAGTGCCGGCGAGATTCCCGTCACCTACGTGCCTGCGCGCAACACCATCATGCTGGCGGTCGCGCTGGGCTGGGCCGAAGCGCTGGGCGCCAGTGACATCTTCTGCGGCGTCAACGCGGTCGATTATTCGGGTTACCCCGACTGCCGGCCCGCCTTCGTCGAAGCGTTCGAGTGGTTGGCCAACCTCGCGACCAAGGCTGGGGTCGAAGGGCACACACTGCACGTGCACGCGCCGCTGATCGATCTGTCGAAGGCCGAGATCGTGCGCGAGGGCATGCGCCTGGGCGTCGATTTCGCGCAAACCGTGTCGTGCTATCGCGCCGATGCCGGGGGCCGTGCCTGCGGCCATTGCGATGCCTGCGTGCTGCGCGCGCGCGGCTTTGCCGACGCCGGTGTCGACGATCCCACGCACTACGTTCCCGGCGCGTGACACGTTAGAATGCGCGACTCGGCGGCTTTGCGCGGCGCTGCCGGCAGCAGCGGGGGCCGTTAGCTCAGCGGTAGAGCAGTGGACTTTTAATCCATTGGTCGAAGGTTCGATCCCTTCACGGCCCACCAATTTCTCGGCGCGCATGGCTTCGAGCCATCCATGGCGCGGCGTTCGACCCTCACGGCCCATGTTTTCTGCGCAACGCGGTTGCGTCACGCGCGATAGAAATCCTGCATCGGGTAGCGGCGCGCGTACAGCGCGAACACCAGTGCGGCGAGCGCGGCGAAGCCGGCGAAGAAGAACATCAGGAAGGCGTTCTCGCCGAAACCGGTCGCGGCGATCCAGCCGGTCACGCTGGCATTGCGCACCCCGGCGTCGGCCAGCAGCACCCACAGGTTGCCGAAGGTCACCGACAGCATCCAGAAGCTCATGATCGAGCCCTTCATCGAAGGCGGCGCCTGGCTGTAGGCGAACTCCAATCCGGTCGCGGACACCAGCACCTCGCCCAGGGTCAGTAGCGCGTAGGGCAGGATCTGCCAGGCGATCGACACCGCGTCGCCGCCGTCGAGCGCAAGCTGCAGGAAGCCGGCGGCGACCCACGCGAGTGCGGCCAGTGCGATGCCGGTGCCCATCCGGCGCAGCGAGGTAGGCTCGATGCCGAGGCGCCGCAGCAACGGGAACAGCGCCACGTTGTTGAGGGGGATCAGCAGCAACACCAGCAGCGGGTTCAGCGCCTGCATCTGGGCTTCGTGGAACCATCCGGGCTTGGTCATCTCCGCGCCCTGCAGCACCCAGGTCGAGGCTTTCTGGTCGAACAGCGACCAGAACGGCGTGACCAGCGCGAACACGATCAACACGCGCAACACGCCGCGTACGCCATCGACCGCCTCGTCGGGGTGCGCACCACGCGCGCGTTCCAGTTGCAGCGCGGTGCCGAGGCCGCCGAACACCAGCAGTGCGCCCAGAGCGATGCACGCGCCGATCACGAAGCCCAGCAGCGGGATCGCCGCCAGCGCGGCCAGCGCCGCCGCGACCCCGCAGGCCGCGATCCACAAGCCCGGCCGCGCCTGTCCCGGTGCGCGCGCCAGCAGCGCGCTGCGCGCCACCCGCAACAACGAATGCGGATTCGGTGGCGTGGGCGGGATGCGCACGTAACGTTTGCGGCCCAGCCAGAACACTACCAGCGCGATGGCCATCAGCAGGCCCGGGATGCCGAACGCGATCGCCGGCCCGAGGTCGCGCAGGAAAATCGGCATCAACAGCGAAGCGAAGAACGAACCGAAATTGATGATCCAGTAGAAGCCGTCGTAGACGAGCTTCGCGCGGTGCTTGTTGCTGGAATCGAATTGGTCGCCGACGAACGCCGATACCAGCGGCTTGATGCCGCCTGAACCCAGCGCGATCAGGAACAGGCCGGCGTAGAAACCGGTGCGGTCGTCGTCGAACAGCGCGAGGCAGGCGTGGCCCGCCACGTACACCATCGAAAGCCACAGCACGGTGTGGTACTTGCCGAAGAAACGGTCCGCGATCCAACCGCCCAGCAGCGGGAAGAAATACACCCCGATCACGAAGGTGTGGAACACGTCCTTGGCCGCCAGCGCGCGCTCGCCGAGCGGCAGGTACAGCAGCAACGTCGACACCAGGAACGGCGTCAGGATGTTGCGCATGCCGTAGAAGCTGAAGCGCTCGCAGCCTTCGGTGACGATGATGTAGGGGATTTGCCGGGGCAGCGGTGCGTCGCGTGGACCGGATCCGGGGGCGGTGGCGGCGGTCGTCGTCATCGTCACGGGGGAAGTCGTGGGGGCCGGTACAGGGTAGCGGCTCCGGCCGGGGCAGGCACGCTGCGCGGCGCGTCAGCCGTTCATTCGGCGGATTCGGCCGCGCGCATCCTTTGCAGCAGCACCGGGATCAGCGCCAACAGGCCCAGCCCCACCAGCGGCAGCCAGATGTGCGGTTCCATGATGATCCCGGGCGACAGGCCCTTGCCCTCGGCGATCGATTGCCCGACGCCCGCACCGATCGCGGTTTCGAACACCAGCATGATCACACCGCCGAAAGTCGTGGCGATGGCGAACAGCCACACCGGGCAGCGCAGCCACGCCAGCGCCACCGTGACGCCCCCGAACGGGAACAGCGGAACGAAGCGCAGGAACAAGGTGTAGGAAACGGGGTTGGCCTGGTAGCCCTGGCGTATGCGTTCGACGAATTTCGGCGGCGGCCGCTTGCCGTAGCCGAACGCGTGGCGCGCCGCGTAGTACAGCAGCAGCGAGCCCAGCACCTCGCCGACCAGCGACAGGCCGATCGCGGGGCCCATCCCGAACAGCATCCCGCCCGCGATGATGATCAGCAGCGGGCCCGGCATCGCGGTGGCCACCGACAGCGTCAGGACCACGACGTACACGAAGTAGGCCAGCGCCGGGTGCGCCGCGATCTGGCGCGACCAGTTGGCCTGTTCGAGCATGATGTGGCTGGGTGCGAGGCTCTGGAGCATCCCGCTCGCACCCACCGCCACCCCGATCGCAATCAGGATCAGCAGGGGTACGAAAGCGCGCAGGCGGGTCATGGGGCGGGGTTGTGTCGCGGACGTTGACGGCGAAAGCATAGCGGGTTGCGCCTGGGCGGGCGAAAACGCGTGGCTGCTCCGTTGACGCGGATCACGGTCAGTAGCGCACGCCACCCGTCCGCGTGTAGTTGCGCAGCACGGCGCATGCGGCTTCGCGCTGCAGGTCGCGGACGACGCGGATGCCGCGCCGTCCCAGTTCGCCGATCCAATCCCCGGGCAGCGGCCCCTCGTCGAAGCCCGCCAGCGTTTCGGTATCGCGTGCGCGCGCGCCGACCAGCAAGGTGTCGATGCCCGCCCACACGATCGCGCCATAGCACTGGCAGCATGGCTGCGCGCTGGCCGCCAGGGTGTAACCGTGTCCATCCATGTTCAGGCGCGCGCGGCCGAGTTTTCGTTGCGCCGCCACCAGCGCGACGATTTCCGCGTGCGCCAGCGACGAGGCGAGGGGTTCCACGCGATTGACGCCCACCGCGATGAGCTTGCCGACAGCGTCGAACACGCCGGCGCCGAACGGACCGCCCGTCGCATGTTCGACGTTGCGGTGCGCGAGCTCGATCGCGAGTGCCATGCGGCTGGCGTCGTCACGGTAGCGTTGCGCGGCCAGGCGTTCGAAGTCCAGCCACGCGGGCAGGACGGGAGCGGCGTTGCCGGACGCGCCAGCCACCACGGCTCAGCCCTTCCCGCCCCAGCTGTCGCGCAGGGTCACGCTGCGGTTGAACACCGGGTGCTCGCGCGCATGGTCGCGGCGATCGGCCACGAAGTAGCCCGTACGCTCGAACTGGAAGTGCTGTTCGGGCGTGGCGTCGCGCAGCGACGGTTCCAGGTGCGCGTGCACGCTGCGGCGCGATTCCGGGTTCAGATGATCCAGCCAGGTCTTGCCATCCGCATCGCCGTCGGGATCGGCCACGTCGAACAGGCGGTCGTACAGCCGCACCTCGGCCGCGATCGCGTGCCGGGCGCTCACCCAATGGATGGTGCCCTTGATCTTGCGGTCGGCGCCCGGCATCCCGTGGCGCGACTCGGGATCGAGCGAACAATGCAGTCCGGCGACGTTGCCGGACGCGTCCTTGATCACTTCATTGCAACGCACGATGCCGACCCCGCGCAGGCGCACTTCGCCGCCGGGCACCAGCCGCTTGAAACCTTTGGGCGGAACTTCGGCGAAGTCCTCGCGCTCGATCCACAGCTCGCGCGCAAACGGCACTTCGCGGGTGCCGAAGGACGCGTCCTTGGGGTGGTTCGGGAACGGGAGGATTTCCGCGTGGTCTTCCGGCAGGTTGGTAATGACGAGATGCAGCGGATCGAGTACCGCCATCCGCCGCGGCGCATGCGCGTCCAGGTCCTCGCGCACGCAGGCTTCCAGCACGCCGTAATCGATCACGCTGTTCTGTTTCGACAGCCCGGCACGTTCCCAGAACGTGCGGATCGCCGCGGCCGTGAAACCGCGCCGGCGCGTGGCGGCCAGGGTCGGCATGCGCGGATCGTCCCAGCCGTCGACGTGGTGCTCGTTCACCAGTTGCAGCAGCTTGCGCTTGCTCATCACCGTGTAGGAAAGGTTGCCGCGCGCGAATTCGATCTGGCGCGGTTTCGAGGGCGCCGTCGGCAGGCCCTTTTCGACCAGCGGCTGCCAGAGTTCCGGGTGCTTGGGAAAATCGACGTTGTCCACGCACCAGTCGTAGAGCGGGCGGTGGTCCTCGAACTCCAGCGTGCAGAACGAATGCGTGATGCCTTCCAGCGCGTCCGACAACGAGTGCGCGTAGTCGTACATGGGGTAGATCGGCCAGGCGTCGCCGGTGTTCTGGTGCGTCACTTTCCGGATGCGGTACAGCGCCGGATCGCGCAGGTTGATGTTGCCCGAGGCCATGTCGATCTTCGCGCGCAGGGTGCGCGAGCCGTCGGCGAATTCGCCGGCGCGCATGCGCCGGAACAGGTCCAGGTTTTCCTCGATCGAACGCGTGCGGCACGGCGAGTCACGGCCCGGCTCGGTCAGCGTGCCGCGGTACGCGCGCACCGCGTCGGCATTCAAATCATCGACGTAGGCCTTGCCGTCCCCGATCAACTTCAGGCCGGCGCGGTAGAACACCTCGAAGTAATCCGACGCATGGCGCAGCTCGCTCCATTCGAAGCCGAGCCAGCGCACCGCATCCTTGATGCCTTCCACGAACGCCGGGTCTTCCTTGCCGGGGTTGGTGTCGTCCAGGCGCAGGTTGCAGCGGCCGCCGAACTCGCGCGCGATCCCGAAATCCAGGCAGATTGCCTTGGCATGGCCGAGGTGCAGGTGCCCGTTCGGTTCCGGTGGAAAGCGCGTCGCCACCCGCCCGCCGTGCTTGCCGGAGGCCTGGTCGGCCAGCACGATCTGGCGGATGAAATGGGTGACGACGGGGGCGTGTTCGTCGGCCATGGATGCTTCCGGCAAAGGTCAAGC
>DASURP010000059.1:0-49718 GCA_036279975.1 Rhodanobacteraceae bacterium | reverse complement strand
ACGTAGTCGTCGTTCAACCATTTCGGGTTGCGCTCGCCCAGCGGCTTGCCGTCGCATTCGAAATAGTTTCCGGTTTTTGCATGATTGAGCGTGTCCTCGCCGCGCAGCAGTTGGCCGATCCACTCGCCCTTGTTGGCCGAGTGGCCGGAGTACGGCGGGTTGCCCAGCACCACCATCACCGGCACGTCGCGCTTCACCCTGGATGCCGCCTGCGATTCGTCGGCCAGCCACTGGGTGAACAACGGCAGCCCGGTTTTCTCGTGCGCCTCTTCCAGTGAATTGGTAAGGAACACGCCGAGGCGCTCGTCGCTGGAAAAGTCGTAGCCGGAACGTTCCAGTTCCAACCCCAGCTTCATGTGCGCGACCGCGTACGGCGCCATCAACAACTCGAAACCGAACAGGCGCGGCAGCAGGTGTTCGGCCACGTAGCCCGGCCAGGCGCCGGCGTTGCCCTCGAAGCGTGCGCGGATTTTCTGGATCACGGCATACAGGAACGTGCCGGTGCCGGTGGCCGGGTCGAGAATCTGAACGCGATGGACCCATGCTTCCTTTTCGGCAATGGCCGTCGATGACTTGCGCTTGCCGTGGGTGGTTTCCGCCGTGACGGATTTCCAGCGCAGCTTGCCCGAGTGCGCCAGCCCTTCCTTCAGGCCGAATTCGCGCTGCAGCAGTTCGTCCACGCTGCGCACGATGTAGTTGACCACCGGTTCGGGCGTGTAATAGACGCCGCGCGCCTCGCGCATCTTCGGATCGTAGGCGGCCAGGAAGGTTTCGTAGAAATGCACCACCGGGTCCTCGCGGCGGGTACGGCGGCCGAAGTCCGTGAGAATCGCCGTCATGTCGGCGCGCGCCAGCAGTTCCGCCAGTTGATCGACCGCCCAAGCGATGCGCGGGTCGAGGTCGGGTCCGGCGATGGAGTTGAACAATTTCCGCAGGAACGGATTGGTCTTCGGCAGTTGCGAGGCGGCGCTCTGGCGGGTGAAGCCGGCGGCAGGCGCGTTGCAGCGCGCGGCGAACAGGCCGTAGGCCAGCGTCTGCGCGTACATGTCGGCGAATTGCTCGCGCGTGAGCGATTCGATCAGCACCTTGCGGAAGGCCTGGTACTGCGCGTGCAGCTCGCCGGTCTCGCCTTCCTTCGTGAATGTCTCGACGATCAGCTTGCGGATCAGCCGCGCGAGGCCCGCCATGCGGGTGGCGAGATCGTGCGGGGTGGCTTTCAGCGGGACGTCGGCGGCAAGGAACTGCCCCAGCAGTTGCGCAACCTCGGACGCCGCATTGTCGTTCCAGCGGATGCGGCCGTTCCTGTCGGGACGCGGCAACGACGCGGTCAGGCGCAGTTCGCCGTCCAGATACCAGCGGAACGCCAGGTAATCGGTGAGCACGAGGTTGTCCAGCGCCTCGCGGTAGCGCGCGAGCTGTTCGCTGCGCTCGACCTTGGCGAGGTCGATGCCGATGTCCTTGGCTTCGAGATTGCCCAGCGGCACCACCCCACGGGTGACGATGAAATCCGGCGCGCCACATTCCACCTGGCGCGGTTCGTTGGTGGCGGTGACGCCGGCGCCGCCCAGTGCCTCGATCAGCGCCTTGAGCGCGGGCCGGTAGGTGTGTTCGGTGGCGTTGCCGGCGCGGCAAGCCTGCTCGACGGCGGCAAGATAGGTTTTCAGCGCTGGATCGCCGGACGGCATCGCGGGTTTCCGTACTTTCGGGCGGGAAGCTTCGGCCGTCGCAACAAAAACCCCGCCGAAGCGGGGTCAATGTAAACGATATGGTGCCCAAGGGGGGACTCGAACCCCCACGGAGTTACCCGCTACCACCTCAAGGTAGTGCGTACTACGGCCACCTTGCGGGAATCCGTCCGCCGGCGGCATCGTAGAACTCCCGCACGCTCAAACCCGCCTGGCTGGCCATGCTGCGGATGAGATCGCGCGAAAAAGGAGCTTTCGGGCAATCCACGGTTACGCGGCGCACCTGACCTCGCGCAACCATTCCGAATTTCTCGTGCGAGCCGCCATGCGTCGGCAACGGTTGAAATCCCAGCAGCTTCAGCAACCGTTTCACGTCCTTGCAAGCAAGCTGCGGTTTCGTACCCACTCAGCAGGCTTGGGGTGCCGGGAAAGTGAAGGTTTCCACGAATGGGGCGCGCCGCGCCGAGAAAGCGTGGACCCTCAGCTTCAGCGCAATGTAGAAGTACTTGAGCCAGAAATACAAAGGCGCCCGCCGGGAAAGCAGGACACTGGCGTGCGCTGCATCCGGCCCCTGGGTGGCAGCATGCAGATAATCGTCGATCATCGCCGTCAGCTTGGCGCGGACCCCCTCGGACGAATCGGCTTGCGCTGCGAGATTGAACGTTACACAGAAGCCTTGCCACTGGCCGTCGGGCAAGCGCTCCGCGTAACTACGTACCCAGATCACCTTTGACCGCATTGCGTGTCTCGTTGCCATCCCCATCGCAACGGATTCCCCCCCTGATCCCACTTCCAGCTTAGCAAACATGTCCAAGCCGGATGTTAACCGGCGTGCGCCGACAGATCTCGTACTTGCCAACATGTCGACTCACGCAGGTCGCAGCAAGAACAGCAAGATACAATTTAAAATCAAGTACTTGCAACAACATATTGGTGCCCAAGGGGGGACTCGAACCCCCACGGAGTTACCCGCTACCACCTCAAGGTAGTGCGTCTACCAATTCCGCCACCTGGGCACGGGTACCCGTCCATGGGATCCGCCGGGTACATCCATGTACCCGATTTTTCACGAAAGCAAAAAGCACGCAATCAGTGCGAAGCGGGTGGTGCGCTGCCCGACGGCGCCGGGCTCGCGGGCGCGGAAGCCTTCGGTGCGGCGGGCACTTCGGACTTCGCTGCCGCGGCTGCTGTCGGCACTTCCGATTGCTGGACGGGCACCGAGGGTGCAGGTGCACCGGCCGCGGAAGCGCTCGCCGCAGGCGCTGCGGCCGCAGGCGCTGGCGCGGAGCTGGCGACGCCGGCCATCACGCCCAATGTTTGCTGCGCGGTCGGCCGGACGCCGTGGTTGCTGAGATAAATGCCCATGCCGAGGCTGAGCAGGAAAAACAGGCCGGCCAGCACGCCCGTGGTGCGGGTCAGGAAGCTGGCCGAACCGCGCGCACCGAACACGGTGCCCGACGCACCGCCGCCGAAGCTCGCGCCGGCGTTGGCGCCGTCGCCGCGTTGCATCAGGATCAGCACGATCATCGCGGCCGCGATGAGCACGTAGAAGACACTGAAAATCGTGAACAGCATGGGTTGTTCCCGTACGGTCGCGGGCTTCAGCCCGCCGCCGCACATATCGAAAGGAAATCGGTGGCCGTGAGGGCCGCGCCACCGATCAGGCCGCCGTCAATGTCGGTTTGGGCGAACAACTCGGCGGCGTTGCCGGGTTTGACGCTGCCGCCGTAAACGATGCGGGTCGAACCGGCAATTCTAGCATCGTCATTGGCAAGCTGGCTACGCAGCAGCGCGTGCACTGCCTGGGCCTGCTGCGGGCTGGCGGTGCGCCCGGTGCCGATCGCCCAGACCGGTTCGTAGGCCACCACGATGCGCTCGAACGCCGCGATGCCGCAGTGCGCCACCACCGCCCCCAGCTGGCGCGACACCACTTCTGTGGTCCGGCCGGCTTCGCGCTCGTCGAGGGTTTCGCCCACGCACAGCACCGGCATGAGTTGATGCGCCAGCGCCTGCTCGACCTTGGCCGCCACCTGTGCATCCGTTTCCGCGTGGTACTGGCGGCGTTCCGAGTGCCCGGCCAGCGCCAGCGCGCAACCGACATCACGCAGCATCGCCGCCGACACTTCGCCGGTGAAGGCGCCGGTTTCGTGCTCGCTGACATCCTGGCCGCCCACCGCGACGCGCGAGCCCGCGCACGCCGCGCAGGCCTCGCGCAGGTAGGGAAACGGCGGGAACACCGCCACCTCGACCGCATCGATGTTCGCATCGACGATCGCGCCGGCCAGCGCCGACGCCATCGCACGCGAGCCGTGCATCTTCCAGTTGCCACCCACCCACTTGCGGCGCATGGCCTGCTCCGTTGCTTCGGGCAAGGCAGGATAGCCAACCCCCGCGCATGGGCGCAAACGCTCGTCGGCACGTACGCCGGGTACCATCGTGAAGGCAGGGATATCCGGGATACTCCGCCCCATCACCCCCGGATTGTGCTGCGCTGCATCCGGGCCACCCGTTTTCACCCCGACACCGACATGCCAGAAACCACCCGCCGCCGCGCCCTCGTGACCGGCGCTTCCGCCGGAATCGGCGCCGAATTCGCCCGCCAGCTTGCCGCACGCGGTTGCGACCTGGTGCTGACCGCGCGCCGCGGCGAGCGCCTCGCGGCGCTGGCCGGCGAATTGCGCGATCGCCATGGCATCGAGGCGCAGGTGGTCACCGACGACCTGGCCGACCCCGCGGCGCCTGCGCGCATCGTCGCGGCGGCAACTTCGAACGGGCGTGCGATCGACATCCTGGTCAACAACGCGGGCTACGGCGTGCCGGGACGCTACGACAAG
The DNA here is from genome assembly GCA_036279975.1 of Rhodanobacteraceae bacterium. Classification (GTDB taxonomy): domain Bacteria; phylum Pseudomonadota; class Gammaproteobacteria; order Xanthomonadales; family Rhodanobacteraceae; genus 66-474. The sequence continues at coordinate 45,199 of DASURP010000059.1, read as the reverse complement.
GTGGACTGGGCCACGCACGCGCGCTTCATGCAGGTGCTGGTGACGGCGCCTTTGGAATTGTGCCACCTGTTGTTGCCGGCGATGCGCGAACGCGGTTACGGGCGCATCGTCAACGTCGCCTCGCTTGCGGGATTGGTGCCCGCGACGCCCGGCAACACCCTGTACGGCCCGGCCAAGGCCTTCCTGATGCGGGTCTCGCAGGCGCTGGCGCTGGAAAACCGCGCACACGGCATCCACGTTTGCGCGCTGTGCCCCGGGTTCACGCATTCGGAGTTCCACGACGTCAGCCAGGCCCGCGGACTGGTCTCGAAGCTGCCGGGCTGGATGTGGAGCGAGGCTGCGGACGTGGTGCGGCAGGGCCTCGATGCGGTCGAATGCGGCCGCGTGGTGTGCGTGCCGGGACGCGCCAACCGGGCAATCAAGGTGCTGATGGACTTGCTGCCGGACCGGGTCGCGCTGGGCCTGGTCGCGCGCCGTGCGAAACACTTCCGGGTGCAAGACAAGCCACGGTAGCCCGGATGAAGGTGCGCAGCACCGCAATCCGGGGCATCACCGCATGATCTTCCCGGATTGCGCTTCGCTGCATCCGGGCTGCGCAACCCCGCCGGATCAGTCGATGAGCACCTTCACCACCCGCGCCGCCGATTCGGCCGCGGATTCGCGGTCCGAATGCAGGTGGATCTCGGGTGACTCCGGCGCCTCGTAGGGCGAACCGATGCCGGTGAAGTTGGCGATCTTGCCGGCACGCGCCTTGGCGTACAGGCCCTTGACATCGCGCGTTTCGCAGATGGCAAGCGGCGCATCCACGAACACTTCCATGAAGCCGCTTTCGCCGATCAGGTCGCGCGCCATCCGGCGTTCGGCGCGGAACGGGCTGATGAAGGACACCAGCACGATCAGGCCCGCGTCCATCATCAGCTTGGAGACTTCGGCCACGCGCCGGATGTTCTCGACGCGGTCGCTATCGGTGAAGCCGAGGTCGCGGTTGAGGCCATGGCGCACGTTGTCGCCATCGAGCAGGATGGTGTGGAAGCCGTCCGCCAGCAACCGCCGCTCGACCAGGTTGGCGATGGTGGACTTGCCGGCGCCGGACAGGCCGGTGAACCACAGGCAGCGCGGCGCCTGGCCCTTGATCCGCGCGCGCGACACGCGATCGACGTCCAGTTGCTGCCAGTGCACGTTGCTGTCGCGGCGCAGGCCGAAATCCAGCGTGCCGCAGCCGACCGTCGCGTTGGATTCGCGGTCGACCAGGATGAAACTGCCGAGGCGGCGGTCCTGCTGGTACGGCCGGAATGCGACTTCCGCGTCCAGCGACAGGTTGCAATAACCGATCTCGTTGGCGACCAGGCGCGTCGCGGCCAGGTGCGCCTGGGTGTCGGGATCGATACGATGCTTGATTTCGGTAACCTGCGCGCCGAGCACCCGCGTGGCCAGCTTCATCAGGTAGCGCCGGCCCGGCAGCAGCGCGGCGTCGTCCAGCCACAGCAGGTGGCAGGCGAACTGCGCGGCGACATCGGGCGGCAGCGCAGGGTCGGCGATCACGTCGCCACGCGCCACGTCGATCTGGTCGGTCAGGGTCAGCGTGACCGCCTGCCCCGCCTCGGCGGATTCAAGGTCGCGGTCGCCGCCGATCACGCGCGCGATGCGCGACAGCCGGCCCGAAGGCAGCACCACGACCTCGTTGCCGGGTGCGACGCGCCCGCCGGTGATGGTCCCGGCATAGCCACGAAAATCATGATTGGGACGATTGACCCACTGCACGGACAGCGCGAACGCTTCGTCCACCTTGCGTTCCACCTGCACCGTCTCGAGGTATTCCAGCAGCGGCTTGCCCGTGTACCACGGGGTCTTCGGGGAATGCGCAACCAGGTTGTCGGCATTGATCGCCGATACCGGGATCGCGTCGGCAGCATCGACACCGAGATCCTGCGCCAGCTTGATGCACTCCTGCTCGATCGCGTGGTAACGCGCGTGGTTGTAGTCGATCAGGTCCAGCTTGTTGACCGCGAACAGCACCCGGCGCACGCCGAACATCGCGAGGATCGCGGTGTGGCGGCGGGTCTGGGTCTGCACGCCCGCGCGCGCATCGACCAGCACGATGCCGAGCTCCGCATTCGAGGCGCCGCTGGCCATGTTGCGGGTGTACTGCGCGTGGCCGGGGCAGTCGGCGACGATGAAGGCGCGTTTGTCGGTGCCGAAGTAACGCCACGCGACATCGATGGTGATACCCTGCTCGCGCTCGGCCTCGAGACCGTCCAGCAGCAACGAATAATCCGGCCTGCCGCCCTGGGTGCCGTGGGTCTTGCTGTCGCGGACCATCTGCGCGAGGCGGTCGTCCGGAATCATCCCGGCCTCGGCCAGCAGGCGTCCCAGCAGGGTGCTCTTGCCGTCATCCACGCTTCCGCACATCGCGAAGCGCAGGGTATCGCGGGTTTCCAGCGCGGCCAGGCGCGCCGCCAGCGCGTGCGCGGCGCCGGCCGCGGCCGCGCGTTCGTCAGAAGTAGCCTTCACGCTTCTTGCGCTCCATGGAATCGGCGGGATCACGGTCGATGACGCGGCCGGCGCGTTCGGACTGCCGCGTGTCCAGCATCTCGGCGATGATCCCGTCGAGATCGGCGGCGTCGGATTCGACCGCGGCGGTCAGCGGCCAGCAACCCAGCGTGCGGAAGCGCACCGTCTTCGGAACCAGCTTCTCGCCCGGCTCCAGCGGCACGCGCTCGTCGTCGCGCACCAGCAACGCGCCGTTGCGCACGAAAGTCTGGCGTTGTTTCGCGAAATACAGCGGCACCACCTCGATGCCCTCGCGGCGGATGTACAGCCATACGTCGAGTTCGGTCCAGTCGGACAACGGAAACACGCGCAGCGTTTCGTCCTGGGCCAGGCGCGTGTTGAACAACCCCCACGGTTCCGGGCGCTGCTTGCGCGGCTCCCAGCTCTGGCCGGCACCGCGCAGGGAAAACACGCGCTCCTTGGCGCGCGCCGGATCCTCGTCGCGGCGCGCGCCGCCGATCGCGGCGTCGAAGCCGTGCTGGGCCAGGGCCTGGCGCAGCGCCAGGGTCTTCATGACGTAGGTGTGCTTCGAGGCGTCGTTGACCGGATCGGTGCCCTGCTTCACGCCATCCTGGTTGATGTGCTCGATCAGCTTGACCCCGGTTTCCCTGGCGACGCGATCGCGAAACTCGATCATTTCGCGGAACTTCCAGGTCGTGTTGACGTGCAGCATCGGCAGTGGCGGCCTGGCCGGATGGAACGCCTTCAGCAGCAGGTGCAACAGCACCGAGGAATCCTTGCCGATCGAATACAGCAATACCGGTTTTTTGCATGCGGCCACGGTCTCGCGCAGGATGCGCATGGACTCGGCCTCGAGTCGATCAAGGTGGGTGTGCAATCGGGTCACGCTCATGCTGGCTGGATCCGTGCCAAAAAAGTGCCACGCACCGGGGTGGCGAAGCGCAAGGATAACGGAATCCGGTACGCCGCGAGACGCATGGGCACGCCCGCCCGCTTCTATACTGCCGCGCCATGCCAGCCACCGATACGCCATCTTGCGCCGCAGCCCGCGCCAGCGCCCGGCTGGCCTTCGTTCGCGGCGCAGTGGGCGCCTCCGGCGCGACGCTCGAGGCGGCTTCCGCGGATGCCAGCGCACGCAGTTACTGGCGCGTCCGCGGCGTGGATGAAAGCGTAATCGTCATGGACGCACCACCCGGCTCGGGCGATCTCGACGCCTGGCTCGACGTGGATGCGCGGCTGCGCGGCGTCGGATTGAATGCACCCGAAGTGCTGGCCAGGGATCGCGCACGGGGATTCCTGTTGTTGTCCGACCTCGGCACCCGCCCCTACCTGTCCGAATTGGACGATGCCAGCGCCGATGCGCTGTACGCCGATGCGATGGACGCGCTGTTGACGATGCAGGCGCGGATCGATCCGGCGGGCCTTCCGCGCTACGACGAACCGTTGCTGGTGCGAGAGCTGGAACTGCTGCCGGCCTGGTTCCTGCAACGCCACCTCGGCATCTTCATCGAGTGCGACGAATGGGACGTCATCGAAGTGGCGTTCCGGCTGCTGGTCGAGAATGCGCTGCGGCAGCCGCAGGTGTTCGTGCACCGCGATTTCCACAGCCGCAACCTGATGCGGGTCCCCGCGCACAACCCGGGCATCGTCGATTTTCAGGACGCCGTGAGCGGTCCCGTCACCTACGACCTGGTGTCATTGTTGCGCGATTGCTACATCGACTGGGACGCAGCGCGCGTACGCGGCTGGTCCGAAGCGCACCGCCGGCGGCTGGTCGAGGCTGGCACGCTCGACCCGCGCGTCGCCGGCGCGCGCTGGCAACGCTGGTTCGACCTGACCGGGCTGCAGCGGCACCTGAAGGTGCTCGGGATCTTCTGCCGATTGTGGTACCGCGACGGCAAGCGCGGCTATCTCGCCGACCTGCCGCGGGTGTGGCGGTACGTGCAGGACATCGCCTCGGCGTATCCGGAACTGCACGATTTCCTCGCGTTGCTGCAGCGCTGGGTGGGCGGGCGCGACCTGACGGGGCCCGCCGCGTGAAGGCGCTGCTGTTCGCGGCCGGTCTCGGCGAACGGATGCGCCCGCTCACGGAAGGCACGCCCAAACCGCTGCTCGAGGCCGGCGGCAAGCGCCTGATCGAATGGCACCTGGAACGCCTGGCGGCGGCGGGCGTGCGCGACGTGGTCGTCAACATCGCGCATCTGGCCGAACGGTTTCCCGCCGCGCTGGGCGACGGCGCGCGCTGGGGGCTGCGCATCCAGTACAGCCGCGAGGGCGCGGTTCCGCTGGAAACCGGCGGCGGCATGCTGCACGCGCTGCCGCTGCTCGGCGACACACCGTTCCTGGCGGTCAACGCCGACACCTTCACCGATTTCGATTTCACGTTGCTGCCGAATGAGCCGCGGGGCGTGGCGGAACTGGTGCTGGTGGACAACCCACCGCAGCACCCGCACGGCGATTTCGGCGTCGCCGCGGATGGAAAGCTGCTGCCGCATGCCGATGCGGCCGGCGCCGTGCGTGCGTTGACGTTCGCCGGCATCGGCGTCTATCGACCCGGGATCCTCGGCGACTGGCAAGCCGTCATCGGCGAGACGCCAGGCGCGCAGGCCACGCCGCCCCGCTTCCCGCTGACGCCGTTGCTGCGCGCCGCCATCGCGCGCGGCGACATGGCGTGGCGCCGGCACCCCGGCTGCTGGGCCGACGTCGGCACGCCGCAACGCCTGGCGGAACTCGACGCGCGGCTGCGCCATCCCCCCGCGCCTGCGTCGCGACCCCCTTCGCCACGAAGGGGGTGAAAGCATCGCTTACGTGTCCGATTCCCGCAGCAACCCGCGCAGGAACGGGACCGTGACCCGCCGCTGCGCGGCCAGCGCCGCGCGATCGATCCGGCGCACCAGTGCCACCAGCGACGCGGTGTCGCGGGGATGGCGCGCCATCAGCCAGTCCAGCACGTCGTCGTCCAGGCGCAGCCCGAGCCGGCGCGTCAGCAGCCACAACATCGCGCGGCGCCCGGCGTCGTCGAGCGGACGCATCGCCCACTGGGTGCAGCGGGCCAGGCGCGAGACCAGGTCGGGCAGGCCGATCCCGAGCTCGCCCGGCGGCGCCGGGGCCGCGAACAGCAGCGACGACGCGGCCGACTGCGCGCGGTTGTAGAGGCCGAACAGCGCCTGTTCCGACGCGGCATCGCCCGCGACCGCCTGCACGTCGTCGAGTGCCAGCAGGTCTCCCGGAGCCAGCTCGCCCAGCGCCTTTGCGCGCGGCGCGGGCAAGGCGGCCAACGACACATAGCGCGCCGCACGGCCCGCATCCAGGGCGGCGCGGCAGGCCCCGATCAGCAGGTGGCTCTTGCCGGTGCCGGCGGCGCCGTGCAGGAACAGCCACGGCTGCCGGGTGCTTTCGGCGAGCTTGGCGACATCGCCCAGCGCGCCGGCGTTGGCGCCGGGCCAGAACGCGTCGAGGCGCTGGTGCGGCGGCCAGCGCAGGTCGAGCGGGAATTGCCGGGTCATGGTTGCTGCGGTGGTTCCTGGTCTTCGGTGGCGGCCTGCTCCTGCGCTGGCGGCTCCCCGACCGGATCGCCCGACGACGTCACGATCTTCGGCGTGGGCTCGCCTGCATACAACGGACTCGCCTCGTAACGGTCACGCAGGAACCGCAACAGCACCACGGCGATCGAGGCCATCGGCAGGGCCAGCAGGACGCCGATGAAGCCGAACAGTTCGCCGAACGCCAGCACCGCGAAGATCACCGCCACCGGATGCAGGCCGATACGGTCGCCCACCAGCTTGGGCACCAGCACGTAGCCTTCCAGCAAGTTGCCGATCGCGAACACCGCCACCACCAGCACCAGGTGGAACACGTCGTGGTATTGCACCAGCACCGCGATGATGCTGGCGACGATGCCGATGATGAAGCCGAGGTACGGCACGAAACTGACCAGCCCCGCGAGCATGCCGATCAGCGGGCCGACGTCGAGGCCGACCAGCTTCAATGCCACCGCGTAGAAAATCGCGAGGCCCAGCATCACCAGCAACTGGCCGCGCACGAAGGCGCCCAGCACGCTGTCGGTCTCGCGCGCCAGCCGGCGCAGGGTCGGTTGCGCCTCGCGCGGCAACAACCCGTCGATGTGCGCCACCAGCTTGTCCCAGTCGCGCAGCAGGTAGAAGGTCACCACCGGCACCAGCACGATCGAGACGCTCCAGCCGATCAGCGTCAGGCCGGAGCGCGTCGCATAGCCCAGTACCGCGGCGGCGATGCCGCCGACCGTGCCCAGGTGTTCGCGCACCCGTCCGATCAGGGTCGAGATGTCGAACTCGCTGGCGGGAATGTGCAGCTTTTGTTCCAGCCATGGCACCGCAGTGTGGGTGAACCACGTCGCGTAGGCGGGCAGCGCGGCAACGAAGCGCGCTACCTGGCGCTGCACCAGCGGTATCAGCAACACCAGCGCCAGCGCCACGATCAACAGCATGACCAGGAACACGATGCTGGCCGCCACGCCACGGCCGAGGCGCAGGCGGCCCAGGCGCAAGCCCTCCAGCCGGTCCACCAGCGGATCGCCCAGGTAGGCAAACACGCCCGCGAGCATGAACGGCATCAGGATCGGCGACAGCAGCCACACCAGCCAACCGATCACGGCCACGATGATCAACCATTGCCAACGTTGCGCGTTGGTCATGCGGAAGGCTTCCTGTGTTTGAGTGCACGCCGCGCCAGCCGGCCCCCGCGCAGCACGTAATCGAGTCCGCTGCCCGCCGTCAGCACGGCCACGATCCAGACCGGAACCTGCATCGGCACGCCCCAGGCGAATGCGTGGTCCGCGAGCACCAGCAGCACGAATCCGATCTGCGCGACCGTGGTGGCCTTCGACATCCAGCTCGGATGCGACTCGAAATTGTGCAGGATGCGGTGCCACGCCAGCGCTCCCAGCGCGATCACGGCGTCGCGCGCCACCACCAGCACCACCAGCCAGCGCGGCACCTCGTGCAGCCAGCCCAGCACCAGCATGCATCCCACCAGCATTAGTTTGTCGGCGACCGGGTCGAGGAGCGAGCCCAACCGGCTCTGCCAGCGAAACCGCCGCGCGAGGTAGCCGTCCACCCCGTCCGAGATGCCGGCCACGGCCGCGATCGCCAGCGCCGTTTCGTAGCGGCCGTACAGGATCGTCGCGAGCAGGGGCGCCACCAACGCGATGCGCAACACCGAAATCAGGTTGGGCAAATGCCGCAACGCGTCTTCGCTCACGCCACCCTCACCTGGATTCGGTCCGCTCACGTGGTCGACGCACTCAGGGGGTCCAGCGCAAGGACGCATCGGCACCGGGATGCGGTTGCGCGGCCGGTGCCAAATGGCCGTTGGGCGTCTCGAGCGCAGCCAGGACCGTCGCCAAGGGCGCGCTGAAACCCACCTGCAGCAGGATGCCGTCGTGGTCGGCGCCGACCGGGATCACATCCTGCAATTGCGGATCGCCACGCAGCATCGCAAGCAGGCTGGCAAACGCATGGGTGCTGTCGATGCCTTCGACCCAGAGCGTGCCGGTGCCGCCCGCGGCCGCCGCCGCCACGGAACCCGCAGCGCCCGGCGTGGCGCCGGCGGAAGCGGCCGCGCCGCCCTGCATGGACGAACCGCCGCCAGCCCGCGCCACCAACCGGCCGACCGCGCCCGGATCGAAATCCACCTTCAGCTCCAGCCCGGAACCCGAAGCGGATCGGCTGTAACGGTAGTCACGCACATAACCGGTGGCGTTCGCCAGCGTGTCGGGGCCGGGCGCAAGACCCGGCGACACCTGCTGCAGGACCACGCCCAGCGCCGTGGCAATCGCGGCGTCGCGCTGGGCGTCACTGGTACCGGCGACCGGCACCGTTGCCGAGTATGGATTGCCTGGGGCCGCAGCCGGCGCCGGGGTTCCCGCGCCCACGGCCTGGGGGCCAGCCTGCGCCGCGGCGGCTGCAACCAGGGCCAGCGCCAGCAGCGACGTGAAGATTGCGCGCATCATCGCCAAACACCTCCGGATCGGTATGCGCCAGTCTGCCCAATCATGGCGTCAGCGTCTATCATTGCCGATCCTGCCGTTTCCGAACGCTTGCCGGACGCCGCCGTGAGTTCCCCAGACGAAGCCCTTTCCTACCGCGCCGCGGGCGTGGACATCGACGCGGGCAACGCCGTGGTCGAACGCATCAAGCCGCTGGTACGGAAGACCTTCCGGCCCGAAGTGATGGGCGGACTGGGCGGTTTCGGCGCGCTGTTCGACCTGTCCAACAAGTACCGCGAGCCGGTGCTGGTATCGGGCACCGATGGCGTCGGCACCAAGCTCCGGCTCGCGCAGCAACTGGACCGCCACGACACCATCGGCATCGACCTGGTGGGCATGTGCGTCAACGACGTGCTGGTCCAGGGCGCAGAGCCGTTGTTCTTCCTCGACTACTTCGCCACCGGCAAGCTCGACGTGGACACCGCCGTCGCGGTCGTGGGCGGCATCGCCAGGGGTTGCGAACTGGCCGGCTGCGCGCTGATCGGCGGCGAAACCGCCGAGATGCCGGACATGTATCCGCCGGGCGAATACGACCTCGCCGGCTTCAACGTCGGCGCGGTGGAAAAATCGGGGATCATCGACGGCAGCGCGATCCGGGCGGGCGACGTGATCCTGGGCATGGCGTCCAGCGGCCCGCACTCCAACGGCTACTCGCTGATCCGCAGGATCGTCGAGCGCGCGGGCTCACCGTTCGACCTGCGCATCGGCGACACGACCCTGGCCGATGCGCTGATGGCGCCCACCACCATCTATGTCAAACCCATCCTGGAGCTTTTGCGAGTCCCGGGTCCCGGGTCCCCGGTCCCGGCCATCCACGGCATGGCCCACATCACCGGCGGCGGCCTCAAGGAAAACATCATCCGCGTGGTGCCGGACGGATTGGGCCTTTCGATCGACAGTTCGACATGGCAACTGCCGGCGGTGTTCGACTGGCTGCAGCGCGAAGGCAAGGTGCCGCGCGAGGAGATGTGGCGCACCTTCAACTGCGGCATCGGCTTCACCCTGATCCTGGCGTCAGCAGACGCCGCGGCGGTGTCCACCGCACTGGCGAAATCCGGACTGGCCTCGCAGGTGATCGGCGAAGTCGTGCCGACCGACGGCGACCACCGGGTTCGAATCACGTGAGTCCCGCGTCCCGGTCCCCGGTCCCCGGTCCCCGGTCCCCGTCTTTGCCCATCGCGGTCCTCGCCTCCGGCCGCGGCAGCAACCTCGCGGCACTGCTGGCCGCGCACGCAACCGGCAGGTTGCCGGTCGCATTCAAGCTGGTCGCCGGCGACAAGGCCGACGCGCCGGCGCTGCGCCAGGCGGAAGCACATGGCATCCCGACGTTCGCGCTCGATCCCAAGGGCTTCCCCGACCGCCGTGCCTTCGACGAAGCCCTGTTCGCCAACGTCGCCGCCAGTGGTGCGCGACTGGTGGTGCTGGCCGGGTACATGCGCATCCTCGACACTGCCGTGACGGCGCAGTGGACCGGCCGGATGATCAACATCCATCCCTCGCTGTTGCCGAAATACCGCGGCCTGCACACCCACCGCCGCGTGCTCCGGGCCGGCGACGCCGAACACGGCGCCAGCGTGCACTTCGTCAGCGCCGAACTCGACGGCGGCCCGGTCATCGCGCAGGCCCGCATCGAAGTGCGCGACGGCGACAGCGAGGACACCCTGGCCGCGCGCCTGCTGCCGCGGGAACATGCGCTGCTGGTCGCCTGCGTGGACGCGATCGCGCGTGGCCACGTCGGCGAACGCGACGGCAAGGTCTGGTTCGACGGCCGCCCGATCGACGCGCCGCTTCGACTCGACGACACCGGCCGCCTAGCCGTCGCGTGAGCCTGCGTTCAGGCTTCGCGCGTCAGGCTGCGCGCTGGAACGACGTCACCTTCGAACGCCATGCAATCCTTGTTCAAATCGGGTTTCATCCTCGCCCTCGCGCTCGTCGCCGGCGCTGCCGCCGCGGCCCCGCCCGTACCTGCGTTCACCGCGCACTACCGGGTGCTGCGCAACGGCTCCGAGATCGGCACGGCAACCGTGACGCTCGCCAACACCCGCGGCGACGTCTGGACCTACACCACGCAAAGCCGTGGCACCTCGGGGCTGGCATCGCTGCTGTCCGCAAGCGTGGACGAAGTTTCGACCTTCCGCTGGGTCGGCGACCTGCCGCAGGGCGAGACCTACGACTACACCATGGACACCGCGCTCAAGCGCAAACATCGCGAGGTGCGCTTCGACTGGAACGCGCACACCATCGAAGTGAAAGACAAGGGCACCTACACTTTCGCGACCCGGCCCGGCGTGCTCGAACGCCACACCGTTCCGCTCGCACTCGCGGCAGGACTGGCCAAGGGCAAAACCAGCTTCACGCTGCCGGTCGCGGTGCGCAACCGCATCGACATGCAGCATTTCACCGCGCAGGGCCAGCAGTCGCTCGAGGTGCCGGCCGGCACCTTCGACGCGACCCGCGTGATCCGCACCGACGGCGGCGATCCCTTCGAGGCATGGTTCGCGCCAGCCAAGCTGCCGGTGCCGGTCGAAATCAACCAGCGCGGCAAGAACAGCCTTTCGCTGGAACTCGAGAGCTGGTCGACGCGCTGACGGGGATCGGATCGCGCACCGGCGTGCGCGTCCGATGCAGCGCGTCCACGGTGGACGACGCCAAGTCGCACGGCCATCACCCCGGCGCAGCCCGGGATATACAACATTCGTCGTCCCGGCGAAGGCCGGGACCCACTTCACTCGTCACCCCGGCGAAAGCCGGGACCCAGTGAACTCACTTTTCGGCATCCCTGTCTTTTCCGCGCCCCTCCCGGGGCGCGTCCTGCGCACGTGACGGGCGAAGCAGATTGTCGATTCTCGCTTCGGATCAGGCCAGGGATGGCCGGCAATGGAGCCGAGCGTTCCCGCGCCTTCGCATGACGCCGCGGCGCGCAGCCGAACGGCAGAGCAAGCGCCGCATGTCCGAGCACACGGATGTACGACCGGACCGTCATGCCAGGCGCGATGGTTTTGGCGGTCGCCGGCAAAGCCGGCTCCCGCCAGGCAGCTGTCGCAGGAGCGCGCCTGCGCGCGATCACGCTCACCGCCGAGGCGAGCTGAACCCATACGGAAGACTGTCGTGCTCGCTGGCAAAAAGAATGGATCCCGACCTACGCCGGGACGACGAGCAAAAGCCGGGTGCCGGCCGAACGGTTGATTCCGGTGCCAGTGGCGCCGGCAAGCGTTGCGGTCAGTTCGGCAACCTGCGGATGTGCGCGCCGAGCCCGCCGAGCTTCTCCTCGATGTTCTCGTACCCGCGGTCGATGTGGTAGATGCGATCGACAGTGGTGTCGCCTTCGGCCACCAGGCCCGCCAGCACCAGGGATGCCGAGGCGCGCAGGTCGGTCGCCATCAATTGCGCCCCCGACATGTGCGGCACGCCGCGCACGATCGCGGTGTTGCCTTCGAGCTTGATGTCGGCGCCCAGGCGGTGCAGTTCCTGCACGTGCATGAAGCGGTTCTCGAACACGGTTTCGGTGATGACGCCGGTGCCTTCGGCGACGCAGTTGAGCGCGGTGAACTGGGCCTGCATGTCGGTCGGGAACGCCGGGTACGGCGCGGTGGTGACGTCGACGGCGCGCGGACGGTGACCGCGCATGTCCAGTTCGATCGCATCGCCCTCGCAGTTGATGTGGGCCCCGGTCTCCTCGAGTTTCGAGAGTACCGACTTCAGCAGTTCGGGGCGGGTGCGCTTGGCGCGCACGCGGCCGCCGGTGATGGCGCCGGCCACCAGGAACGTACCGGTTTCGATACGATCCGGAAGCACGTCGTAATCGGTACCGTGCAGGCGCTCGACGCCGTCGATCACCAGCGTGGTGGTGCCGATCCCGCCGATCTTCGCGCCCATGGCATTGAGGCAATGCGCGAGGTCGCAGACCTCGGGCTCCTCGGCGGCGTTCTCGATCACGGTGGTGCCGGTCGCCAGCACCGCCGCCATCATGATGTTTTCGGTGCCGGTGACGGTGACCATGTCCATCGCGATGCGCGCGCCCTGCAAGCGTTGCGCGCGCGCCTTGATGTAGCCGTTCGCAACCGTGATGTCCGCGCCCAGCGCACGCAGGCCCTTGATGTGCTGGTCGACCGGGCGCGAACCGATTGCGCAACCACCGGGCAGCGAAACCTCGGCCTGCCCGTATTTCGCGATCAGCGGACCCAGCACCACGATCGACGCGCGCATGGTCTTGACCAGTTCGTAGGGCGCGAAGAAACGGTGGGTCGGGCGCGGGTCGACACGGATCCGCATGTGTTCGTCCACCACCAGCTCCGCGCCCATCTGGCCCAGCAGTTCCATGGTGGTGGTGACGTCGTGCAGGTGCGGCACGTTGCCGATGGTGACGGGTTCGTCCGCAAGCAGGCAGGAAGCGAGGATCGGCAGCACCGCGTTCTTGGCACCGGAAATCCAGACGTCTCCTTGCAGCGGTTTGCCGCCCGAAATCACGATCCTGGCCATCAGGCGTTCTTCACTTCCGCCGGCGCCATGGTGCGCAGGGACAAGGCGTGGACCTCGCCGCCCACGCGCGAACCCAGCGCCGCGTACACCATGCGGTGGCGCACCAGGGTCGGCTGGCCGGTGAAAGCCTCGGCCACGACGGTCGCCTGGAAGTGCACGTCGTCGGGGCTGGAAACCTCGATACCGGCACCCGGAAAGGCCGCTTCCAGCAGTGATTTCAACTCGTCGGGTTGCATGAACCGCTCTCTAACGATGAGGCCGCCGCGTAATTTCCCGTGCACCCGCGGGATGCGAAAGCACGGCTGGCGGCCTGTAGAATGGCAACCTGTGATGTTACTCGAAATCGGGTGATGGCTGAACGCCACGTCCCGCCGCCCCCACATCAGGCGACCGGGTCGTCGGCCCTGACAGGAAGGAGTACGACCGCATGAACGCGCGCACCGCTCAGGTCCACGCCACAACGCATCCCGGCCATGACCGCGCGGCACTGGTGGCCAGCGCGCGCAAGGTCATCGACATCGAAGCCCGGGGCATCGAGGCCCTGGGGCTGCGCATCGACGGCGATTTCAGCAAGGCCTGCGGGTTGGTCCTGGCCTGCCCGGGGCGGGTGGTGGTCTCCGGGATGGGCAAGTCCGGCCACGTCGGGCGCAAGATCGCCGCAACCCTCGCCTCGACCGGCACCCCTGCATTCTTCGTGCACCCCGGCGAAGCCAGCCACGGCGACATCGGCATGATCACCCCGCACGACGTGGTGCTGCTGTTGTCCAATTCGGGCGAAACCGAGGAAGTCCTGGTCATCCTGCCCTTCCTGAAGCGCCAGGGCAACGCGCTGATCGCGATGACCGGCAACCCGCGCTCGTCGCTGGCGCGCGATGCCGATGCCCACCTGGATGCCAGCGTCTCCACCGAGGCCTGCCCGCTGGGCCTCGCGCCCACCGCCAGCACCACCGCCGCGCTGGTGCTGGGCGATGCGCTGGCGATCGCGCTGCTGGAAGCGCGCGGTTTCACCGCCGACGATTTCGCGCGCTCGCACCCGGCCGGTGCGCTGGGGCGGCGTCTGCTCAAGATTTCCGACATCATGCACACCGGCGACGCCATCCCGGTGGTGGGTGCCGACGCCACCCTCACCGAAGCGTTGATGGAAATGTCGCGCAAGGGCCTCGGCATGACCGCGATCGTGGACGCCGGACAGCGCCTGCAGGGCGTGTTCACCGACGGCGACCTGCGCCGCATGCTGGACGATCACGGGGTCGACCTGCGCGCCAGTCCGGTCGGCGGCGCCATGAGCCGCCACCCGAAGGTGATCGGTCCGGACAAGCTGGCTGCCGAGGCAGCCCAGATGATGGATATGTACAAGATCCACGCGCTGCTGGTGGTGGATGACGCGCAGCACGTGGTCGGCGCGCTGAACATCCACGACCTGCTGCGCGCGCGGGTGGTCTGAGATCGTCTGAAACCCGCTGCGCTCGGCAGCTCGCGCGCCGGCGGTGCTCGACTGCGAAGGCAGGATGCCGGAGCGAACATTCGCGTAGCGAATGGCCCGGAGGGCGGGCCGCCGATGCGTCGAGTCAATCCTCATGCACTGGCGTGTACACTCCGCTTCCTGCGCTCCGGCGTCGCCCGATCTGCCTTCGCTCGCGACGGTTTCAGCTCGATCTCACGCTTTCGACCCCATGAACCCATCCAGCGAGATCCCCGCCGACCCCCTCGCCCGCGCCGCGAAGATCAAGCTGGTCGCCTTCGACGTGGACGGCACGCTCACCGACGGGAGGCTGTGGATGACCGAGGACGGACGCGAGATCAAGGCCTTCCACACGCACGACGGGCTAGGCATCAAGATGCTGCGCGAGCACGGCATCGAAGTCGCGATCATCAGCGCACGCATCAGCCACGCGGTGGAACTGCGCGCCGAACAACTCGGCATCGACCACGTTTACCAGGGCAAGAGCGACAAGCTGGGGTGCCTCGAGGACATCCTGCGCGCCTCGGGCCTGGCCGCCGACCAGGCGGCCTACGTCGGCGACGACCTGACCGACCTGCCGCCAATGCGGGCCTGCGGGCTTGCGATCGCCGTGGCCAACGCCCGCCCCGAGGTCGCCCGCGAAGCCGCCTGGCAAACCCGCGCTGCGGGCGGCATGGGCGCAGCCCGCGAAGCGTGCGATTTCATCCTCGCCGCGCTCACCCGGGGACAGCCGCCGGCATGAGGGATCGACGTACCGCGGTCTGGATCATCGCGCTGGCCGTCGCCGCCGCGATCACCCAGCTGCTGGTGTGGTGGCTCAGGCCGCCGCCCAAGCCCGTGGCGATCGTCGGCCCGCCGCGTTCCAGCTACGAACTCGATCATTTCACGCTGCATGCGTTCGGCAAGGACGGCAAGCTGGCCTTCACCATGACCGCGCCGCACCTCGCCCGCCGCGAGGGCAACGACTCGCTGTACGTGAACGCCCCGAAGTACTTCTTCGTCGCCAGCGACGGCTCCGATTGGGACGGCACTTCGCAATACGCGTGGGTCAGCGCCGACAACAACCTCGTGAAACTGATCGGCGAGGTCGAGATGCGCCGGCCTCCCACCCCGAGGATTTCCGCAGCCGAGATCCACACTGCCGACGCCACCGTGTGGATCCAGGACAAGCGCATGGCCAGTGCCGCGCCCAGCGTGATACAGGAACCCGGCTCTATACTGCGCGGCGTCGGCATGAAGGCCGATTTCGACACCCATTCACTGGAGTTGCTCTCCGATGTCCATGGCACCTTCACACCGACCCGAAAAAATGCGACACCCAAAAACGATTGAGTTCGCCCTGCTGGCGACGCTTGCGCTCGCGGTCTGTGGCAACGCGTGGGCGCTCAAGTCGGACCGCGAGGCGAAAATCCAGGTCGCCGCCGACCATCAGGTCGCGAACCTCCAGAACAATGGCCAGGTCATCCTGACCGGCCACGTCAAGCTTTCCCAGGGCAGCATCGTGATCACGGGCGAAAAGACCGTCGGTTATGAAAACCAGGATGGCGAGTGGGACCGTGCGGTCGTCACGGGCGTGCCCGCGACGTTCCGGCAGAAACTGGACAACGGCAGCATGGTGGACGGCTCGGCCGACGCGATCGAATACCTGGTCGCGGAAAACACCGTGATCCTCACCGGCAGCGCCAACGTCGTGCAGCAGGGCCGTGGCGAATTCCATGGTGCCAAGCTCACCTACAACACCGACACGGGCCGGATGGTGGGCGAAGGCGGTTCCGGCGGACAGGTGCACATGGTGTTCCAGCCCAAGGCCAGGTCTGCCGAAGCAGCGCCCACCAGTGCACCGGCGACGGGCAAGCCGGCAAGCCCGGCGCCCGCCAGCTCGACATCAAGCTTGCGGCCGATGCAAACGCCCGCTTCCGCAGCGACGCCAGGAACACCTTGATCCATGCTGGTCGCGCAAGGTCTGCAGAAAAGTTTCCGCACGCGCCAGGTGGTGCAGGATTTCGGTTTCGAAATCCGGCAAGGCGAAGTGGTCGGCCTGCTCGGCCCCAACGGCGCCGGCAAGACCACCTGCTTCTACATGGTGGTTGGCCTGATCGAGCCCGACGCCGGGCGCATCACGCTGGACGGCGAGGACATCACCGGCCTGCCGATGCACCAGCGCGCGCGCAAGGGCATCGGCTACTTGCCGCAGGAGGCCTCGGTGTTCCGCCGCCTGAGCGTCGCCGACAACGTGCTGGCGGTGCTGGAACTGCGCGCCGACCTGCCGGCCAGCCAGCGCCGCGCCGAACTGGACGCCCTGCTGGACGAGTTGAAGATCGCGCACATCGCCGACCAGAAAGGCATCAGCCTGTCCGGCGGCGAGCGCCGGCGCGTCGAGATCGCGCGCGCGCTGGCGGCCAATCCCCGCTTCATGTTGCTGGACGAACCGTTCGCCGGCGTCGACCCGATCTCGGTGGGCGAAATCCAGCGCATCGTGCGCCACCTGCGCGACCGCGGCATCGGGGTGCTGGTCACCGACCACAACGTGCGCGAGGCGCTGGGCATCTGCGAGCACGCCTACATCCTCAACGAGGGCAAGGTGCTGGCGCGCGGCACGCCCGCCGAAATCCTCGCCCACAAGCAGGTGCGCGAGGTCTATCTGGGTCACGAGTTCAGGATGTGAACCCGGGCGCCTTTCGGCAGTGACGCACCCAAGCAAAAATCGTGCCTACGTACTACCCACCCGCGCTGCAGTGAGCTAGGATGCGGGCGACTGTCCACGAACGTCGCCATGAAACCGGGCATCCAGCTTCGCCAGTCGCAACAGTTGTCCCTGACGCCGCAATTGCAGCAGGCGATCCGGTTGTTGCAATTGTCGCAGGTCGAATTGCAGGTCGAGCTGCGCGAACTGGCGGAAGCCAACCCCTTGATCGACCTCGACGGCATGGAGGACGGGGAAGACGCCCCTGGCGACGCCGCGACATTCAGCGACGCGAATGACGACACCGCCCCGGAGGCGGCCGACGACAGCGAATACTGGGACGAACATTCGCCGCAGGTCATGGAGTGGGCGCAATCCAGTCACGGTTTCGACGACGACGACGCCCCCGAGCACCAGGACGCGGCCCCCGAAGGATTGCGCGAGCACCTGCAGTGGCAGGCCAACCTGAGCGGGTTCTCGGCCCGCGAGGCAGCGATTGCCGCCGCGATCATCGACGCGCTGGACGACGACGGTTACCTGCACGAGGGACTGGAACCGGTGCTGGCCGCACTGCACGCGCTGCAGCCCGCCGCCGGCAAGGACGAAGCCGATGCCGTGCGCAAGCGCATCCAGCATTTCGATCCGGTCGGTGTCGCCAGCCTCAACCTGGGCGACTGCCTCGACGCGCAGCTGGAACAGCTCGAGCCTGCGACGGAAGGCCGCGAACTCGCGCGCGCAATCGTCGCGGGCGACCTCGACCTGCTGGCACGCCGCGACGTCGCGAAACTCTCCAGCCGCTTCGGTGCGCCCGAAGACGAAGTCATCGCCGCGGTCACGCTGGTGCGCGCGCTCGACCCACGGCCTGGCTCGCGTTTCGATCCCGCACAGACCGAATACGTCGCGCCCGATGCCTACGCCGTGAAAGTCGGCGGGCGCTGGCGCGTGTCGCTGTCGCCGGATTGCCAGCCGCGCATGGCGATCAACCAGCACTACTGCAGCCTGATCGCGCGCGCGCGGCGCAGCGACGCCGTGTGGCTGCGTGGACAACTGCAGGAAGCCCGCTGGCTGATGAAAAGCCTGGAAGCGCGCGCCGACACCTTGCTGCGGGTCGCGCAAGCCATCGTGCGCACCCAGAGCGCGTTCCTCGACTTCGGACCCGAGGCCATGAAACCACTGGTCATGCGCGAACTTGCGGAAGAACTCGGCATGCACGAATCCACGATCTCGCGCGTGACCACCCGCAAGTACCTGCACACGCCGCGCGGCACCTACGAATTCAAGCATTTCTTCTCGTCCAGCGTCGCCACCGAGGACGGCGGCAGCGCATCGGCCACCGCGATCCAGGCCATGCTCCGCAAGCTGGTGGATGCGGAGGATCCCTGCAAGCCGCTTTCCGACCAGACGCTGACCGCGGAACTGAACCAGCGCGGCATTCAGGTGGCGCGCCGCACGGTCGCGAAGTACCGCGAACAGATGCGCATCCCGAGCTCGAGCGAGCGCATGCGTGCGCGCTAGCGGTCTTCGAACGGAAAGTTCACGCCGACCCGGGCACGCTGCGTTTCAGCGGTCATCCCTGGCCGCAAAAGCGAAACCAGGCATCCATGCCGGACTTTTCACGAAAGCCTGCAACTTTCCATCGCACCCACGATCACAAGGAGTACAGACAAGAAAACCTCACAACCGGCGCCGCCAAGGCGCCAGGCTCGGGGATCCACCCCGGCTTCCGTTGCCACCTGATGCACAGGAGTCAATCATGCAAATCCAGGTCAGTGGTCACCAGATCGAAATCACACCGGCCCTGCGCGATTACGTCGATGCACGCCGCGAACGCCTTGCACGCCGTTTCGACAACCTGACTTCGCTCAACGTGGTGCTGGAGGTGGAAAAGAATCGACTGGCCAACCGCGCGGAAGGCACGCTCGCGGCGGCCGGCGCCGTGCTGCACGCCAACGCGGTGGAGCAGGACATGTACGCGGCCATCGACGCGCTGTTCGACAAGCTGGCCGCGCAGGTGCGCCGGCACAAGGACAAGCGGCGTACGCACGGGAGGGATGACATCCGCGATTTGGCTTGATCGAAAGATCAAGCCAAATCCCTGTTTGTACTCTCGTCCATGATCGCTGGTCCGGTGGAAACCGGGCCGGCGATCGGGTTGCGGAAACCTCAAACACCAGAACGGGCATCCCTGCCTTGACTATTCACCAAAAGCCGCGTTGCCCGGAATCTGCAATTGCCTCTTTATAAAAGCAGGCACGCGGCAACACTGGCAGAATGTCCCCCGCCCGTAGCACTGACGGGCGGGGACCGGACTTGAATCGACTCAGCGCCAAGGAACTTTTCGACGAGATCAAGGAACGCATGGCCCTGCGCTGGGTCGCGGGCCAGTCGGGCGCCGGGCGCGTGCTGCGGGCGGGTGGCCCGGGCCAGCGGCGCCCATCGGAAATCGGCTACCTCAACATCATCTATCCCAACAAGCTGCAGATCGTCGGCGGCGAGGAACTCAACTACCTCGACGGACTCGATTCCCGCCAGCGCTGGGAAACGGTGCAGAAAATCTTTGCGCAGCAACCGGTCGCGCTGATCATCACCAAGGACCAGGCGGTGCCCGCCGACCTGCGCGAGGCCGCCGAGGAAACCGAGACCCCGCTCTGGGTCAGCGCGCGCCGTGGCCACGACCTGTTGACCTTCCTGCAGTACAAGCTGGCGCGTGCGCTCGCGCCGCAGGTCACCCTGCACGGCGTGTTCATGGAAGTCCATTCGATCGGGGTGATGATCACCGGCACCCCCGGCAGCGGCAAGAGCGAGCTGGCGCTGGAGTTGATCACGCGCGGGCACCGGCTGGTGGCCGATGACGCCCCCGAATTCACGATGATCGCGCCCGACGTGATCGACGGCACCTGCCCCGAAATCCTGCGCGACCTGCTGGAGGTGCGTGGGCTCGGCGTACTCAACGTGCGCGAGATGTTCGGCCACACCGCGGTCAAGCATTCCAAGTACCTGCGCCTGATCGTGCACCTGCGCCCGGCCGGCGACGAACCCGAGGACGCGATGGTGCGCCTGACCGGCGACGTCGGCACCCAGGAAGTACTGGACGTGAAGGTTCCGCTGATCACCATCCCGGTCGCCCCCGGCCGCAACCTCGCGGTGCTGGTCGAGGCCGCCGTCCGCAGCCACATGCTGAAATCGCAGGGCATCGACCAGGCCCGCATCTTCATGGACCGCCAGGCCGCGCGCCTGCAACGCCAACCAGGTTGACCCGCCATGCCCGGCACCGACACATCGCAAGAGCGGATCCGCGTGGTGGTCCTGACGGGCCTGTCGGGCGCCGGCAAGACCGTCGCCCTGCGCGCCTTCGAGGACCTCGGTTTCTACTGCGTCGACAACCTGCCGACCAGCCTGCTGCCGGCGCTGTTCCGGGCGCTGACCGGTGGCGGGCGCGGGCTGCCGCGCGGCATCGCGGTCGGCGTGGACGTGCGCAGCCGCGGCGACCTTGAACGCATGCCCGAGGCGCTGTCCAAGCTCGCCGAAGCCGGCGCCGACGCGGAGCTGGTATTCCTCGAGTCCAGCGACGCGGTCCTGCTGAAACGCTACGCCAGCAGCCGGCGCCGCCATCCGCTGTCCGAGGACGGCCGCTCGCTGGTCGACGCGATCGCCGAGGAACGCCGTCGTTTACGGCCGTTGCTGGCCATTGCCAACCGTTCGATCGATACCAGCGACAGCAACGTCCACCAATTGCGCCGCCGGATCGCCACCGACTATGGCTCCGCGGCAGGCGGCCTGACCTTGATGTTCGAGTCGTTCGCCTACGGCCGCGGCCTGCCTCCCGACTGCGATTTTGTTTTCGACGCGCGCTGCCTGCCCAACCCGCACTGGGATCCCCTGCTGCGGCCGTTTTCCGGGCAGGACGCGCCGGTCCGCGAGTTCCTCGATGCGCAGGGTCTGGTGGTACAATACCTAGCTGATGTTCGACGTTTCCTGGATGCGTGGCTGCCCCGTTTCGAGAATGAGGACAAGGGCTACCTGACGGTCGCCATTGGTTGCACGGGTGGCCGGCACCGGTCGGTTTACCTTGCCGAACGCCTCGCCGAACACTACCGCGCAAGCCGGGACCAGGTACTCACCTTTCACCGCGAGCTGGAATAGCCCTGGGCCGCAACGGCTGGATCGAATCTTGCAAGCCCCAGGCAGCCCCCTCGCCCGCAACCCGCCATGACCCCGGTCACCGCCCTTCGCAACCCTGAACCCGCCCCGGCGGCGGGCATCCTGCTGCTGACCCATGCCGAAATCGGCCGCGCCCTGATCGCCGCCGCACAGCACGTGATGCCGCGCCTGCCCTGCCAGCTCGACACCCTGGAAGTGGGCGGCAACGACGATCCCGCGACGATGCTGCCATCCGCCGCGCGCGCCGCGCGCGCGCTCGACCGCGGCGGCGGCGTGCTGGTGCTGTCCGACCTGTACGGCTCGACGCCCTGCAACATCGCCAACAAGCTCGCCGACCTCGGCGTGCGCGCACGCTGCGTGTCGGGCCTGAACCTGCCGATGCTGCTGCGCGTGCTCAACTATCCCGACAAGCCACTGGACGAGTTGGCCGAAGTCGCCGCCAGCGGCGGGCGCGGCGGGATCTGCATCGACAAGGTTTAGGAACCTCGGGATAACCTGCTGCGCTCGGCATCTTGCGCGCCGGCGGTGCTCGGAATCCTCATGTACTGACGTGTACACTCCGGTTCCTGCGCGCCGTCTGCGGCGTTCAAATCGGCAAGCCCTGCCGATTTAGTCGCGACGGTTCTCCCGAGGTTCCGGCAACACGGGACGTTCCCGATTCCTGACTCACCGTTCCCGGTTCCCGGTTCCCGATTCCCCATTCCCGGTTTTTGGTAACGTAGCGGGATGCCGCCACCCCGGAACATCCCGATGGTCGAAAAGGAAATCGTGGTCAGCAACAAGCTCGGCCTGCACGCGCGTGCGTCGGCCAAGCTGGTGCAGTTGGTGCAGGAATTCAAATCCACCATCTGGCTGGTGAGCGGCGGCCGCGAGGTCAATGCGAAGAGCATCATGGGCGTGATGATGCTGGCCGCCGGCATTGGCACCCCGCTGACCCTGCGCGCCGAGGGCCCCGACGAGGCCCAGGCGCTGGACGCCGTGGTGGCGCTGTTCGACCGCAAGTTCGACGAGGGCGCATGAGGCGCGCCTTCACCGGCAACATCGCCGCGCCCGGCATGGCGCTGGGCCGCGTGCGCCTCGAGCAGCCCGCGCGCTTCAGCATCGACAACAGTCCGCTCCCTGACGCGGAAATCGACGCCGAGGTCGCACGCCTGGAACGCGCCTTCGCGGTCGCACGCGAGGACATGGCCGAGTTGCGCCGCAAGCTGCATGGCGCGCTGGCCCGCGAGGTTGGCGAATTCATCGACGCGCACGCCCAGTTGCTGGACGATCCGGAGCTGATCGAAGGCCTGCGCGCGATGATCCGCAAGGGCCACTACCGGGCCGCCGCCGCGCTGAAGGCGCAACGCGACCGCCTGGTGGCCGTTTTCGACGAGATGGACGACCCGTACCTGCGCAGTCGCGGCGAAGACGTCGACCACGTGATCGCACGCGTGCAGAGCGCGCTGGCGCGCCAGGCCAGCAGCGAGGAGAAGAAACTTGCCACGCGCGTGGGCGAAATCCTGGTGACCGAAAGCGTCGCGCCGGGGGAACTCGCGCACCTGGCCGGCCACGGCATCCTCGCGGTCGTCGCCGGGTCGGGCAGCCCGTACTCCCACAGCGCGATCCTCGCCCGCAGCCTGCACCTGCCGATGCTGGTCAACGCCGAGGGCGTGCGGGAGGACCTGCGTGACGGCGACCTTGCCCTGGTCGATGCCGTGCACGGTGAAGTCGTGGTGCACCCGGCGGCGCAGGATCTCGCGCAATTCCGCAACTGGCAACGCGAGGCGTTGCGCGAAGGCCAGCGCCTGGCCGAACTCGCGGGCGCCGAAACGCGTACCCGCGACGGTCACCCCCTGCGCCTGCATGCGAATGCCGAGCGCCCGGAGGACATCGAACGCGCGCGCAACCTGGGCGCCGCCGGCATCGGCCTGTACCGCACTGAATTCCTGTTCCTCACCCACGACGGATTGCCCAGCGAGGACGAGCAATTCGCCGTCTACCGCGACGTGGTGCTGAGCGCGGGTGGCCTGCCCGTCACGCTGCGCACCCTCGACCTCGGCGCCGACAAGGCCGACGCCGCCGGCCTGGTGGTGGCCTCCGAACCCAATCCTGCGCTGGGGGTTCGCGGGGTGCGGCTGTCACTGCGACAGCCGGACGTATTCCTGACCCAACTGCGTGCGGTGCTGCGCGCCAGCTGCTACGGCCGGCTGCGTATCCTGGTCCCGATGATCACCGACGCGGCGGAACTGGTCGAAGTGCGCCGGCTGCTCGAAGCCTGCGCGCGCGACCTGCGCACCGCCGGCCACGAGATCCCGGACCAGTTCGAACTCGGGGCGATGGTCGAGGTGCCGGCTGCGGCGATCAACGTGCGCGCGCTGCTGGAGGTCGCCGACTTCCTCGCGATCGGCAGCAACGACCTGACCCAGTACGTGCTCGCCGCCGACCGCAACAACGACCAGTTGGGCACGTTGTACCAGCCTGCGCACCCCGCGCTGTTGCGATTGATGGCATGGGTGATCGCACGCGCCCGGGTGGCCCGCAAGCCGGTCAGCCTGTGCGGCGAGATCGCGGGCGACCCGGCCTTTGCGCCGGTGCTGGTCGCACTCGGCCTCGAGGATTTCAGCATGTTGCCCGACAGCATCCTTTCGCAACGCGACGCGCTGTCGCGCTGCAACCGCAAGGCGTTGCGGGCGCTCGCCCCCCGCCTGCTGCGCGCGCGCGACTACGACGCAATCGCGTCGCTGTTGCAAGGCGTCGCGGAACCCGGAAAAGCATGAATGCTTCCCCCCCCTTCCAGCGGAAGGGGTCGCGCATCAGGGTGTGCGGGGGATGCCGCCCGGGAATTGCAGGCGTCGCCTTTATCATCGCCACACGCATCGACATACGGGAGATACCATGACACGCCGATTGCTGTTTGCCGCGCTCGCCACAGTGCTGGCTACCCCCGCCGCGTTCGCCGCTTCCTCCGCCAGCCTGACGATCTACCACGCCGACAACGACGCGCTGTTTTCGGGCGGCACACAAGGCACGCTGGACTCAGGCCACGCGTTGGTGCACGAGCAACGCTCGCTCGAGATTGCGGCTGGCAACCATGAAATCCGGCTGGCTGGCCTGCCCGCGACGCTCGACCCGGAAGCATTCGCGGTGGGATTCGGCAACGGCCCGGCGGTGGAGGTGCTGGGGCAACGCGTGTTGCTGGCCAACGCCAGTGCGAATGGCGCACTGGACGGCGCAATCGGCAGCCCGGTCAGCGTGCAAACCGGTGGCGGCGGATTCAACGGGGAGCTGGTCGGCGCGTCCGACGCAGGCCTGCTGGTCCGCACCGCCGACGGCAAGGTGCATCTCGTCCACCAATACCAGTCCGTGGTACTGCCTGCCGATTCGGTGTCCGGCGGCAGCAGCGTGTTGCTGGACGTGGCCGCGGAATCGTCCGGTCGCCGCAACGCGCTGTTGACCTACACCACCTCGGGGCTGGGCTGGCGCGCGGCTTACACTGCGAATTTGTCGAACGGCAACGCCTGCAGGATGCAATTCAAGCCGGAGGCCAGCATCGCCAACCGCAGCGGGCGCGGCTACGCGGGCGCCACAATCAAGCTGGTCGCGGGCCAGCCCAATCTCGGCAACCGCTTGCACAGGTACGACATGGGTGCCGGTCCGACGCCGATGGCAGCCAAGGCCGCCATGCCCCAGCAGGCCCCGCTGGGCGATTACCGCAGTTTCGCACTGGCCGGCACCGTCAACTTGCCGAACGGCACCGTGACGCTGACGCCGCTGTATCCAACGCGTCCGCTTGCCTGCCAACGCGCGTACGTGGTCGAGGACGACGGCGCCTATTTTCCGCCGAAGCCGAACACCAACGATTACGGCGCGCAGGATTACCAGGATCGCGCGATCGCAAGCACGCTCTCGTTCACCGCGCCCGACGCGCTGCCCGCCGGCACCCTGCGCGCCTGGATCACCGACCGCGATGGCGCCCCGGCGCTGCTCGGCGAAGGCGCCGTCGCCGACACGCCGAAGGGCCGGCGCGTTGCCGTCGAGCTCGGCCAGAGCTTCGACCTGCGCGCCAGCCGCCAGCGGACCGCGTTCCATGTCGATGCCAGGGCGCACACGATGAGCGAGTCGTACAAGCTCACGCTCACGAACGGCGGCGACGCGGCGCGCACGGTGACGGTGCGCGAGCACCCGAACCGCTGGCGCGAATGGGCGGTCACCTCTTCGAGCAGCAAGCCGTCGAAGCAGACACCGCAATTGCTGGAGTTCGAAGTCCCGGTGCCCGCCAACGGTGACGCCACGCTCACGTACACGGTGGAATACACCTGGACCGAGCAGGACATGCGTTGACTCGGGACTCGGGACTCGGGACTCGGGACTCGGGAAAAGCGTAAACCCCATCCGGCGTCATCCCGGCGCAGGCCGGGGTCCACTTTGCTCTTGCTGCAGCAGGCGGGACAATGAACCCCGGCCTGTCCTGGAATGACGGTCAATTCACTGCGGAGCACCCATGCTGGAAATCCTCGAGCACGCCCATGCCATTCGCGAACTCCGCCTCGCGCGCCCGCCGGTCAATGCACTCGACCCGGAGCTGGTGGCGGCACTGGAACAGGCCATCGAACGCGCACCCGGCGAAGGCGCCGAAGCGCTGGTGCTTTCCGGTTCGCCGGGCCTGTTCTCGGCCGGCCTCGACATCCCGGCGCTGCTGCAACTCGACCGCCCTGCGATGCGCGCGTTCTGGAAGCGATTTTTCGGCGTCTGCGCGGCGCTCGCGCGCGCGCCGATCCCGGTCGCCGCCGCGGTCACGGGCCACAGCCCCGCTGGCGGCGCGGTGCTCGCGATCTTCTGCGATTACCGGGTCATGGCGCGCGGCGAATACCGGATCGGCCTCAATGAGGTACAGGTCGGCCTGACCGTGCCCGCCTGCATCCAGGCCGCGTTGCGCCGCCTGGTCGGACCGTATCGCGCCGAACGCCTGTTGGTCGCGGGCGCGATGCTGGACGCCGAAGCCGCGCTCGCCGCCGGCATGGTCGACGAATTGACCGACGTCGATCACGTCGTCACGCGCACGCTGGCCTGGCTGGAACCGCTGCTGCAACTGCCGCGCCAGGCGATGCTGACGACCCGCGCGCTGGCGCGCGCCGAGCTCGCCCGCCTCTTCGACGATCCTGCGCAGCTACCCGTCGAAGACTTCCTGGATGGCTGGTTCGCGCCCGAGGCACAGGCGACGCTGCGCGCACTGGTCGAACGCCTGCGTACCAGGAAAGCCTGATGCGGAGCGGCTGCGGCGACGCGCCTAATGCCCACCGCCGCCGCCGCGCGCAATGAACGGCGGCTTGGCCAGCCATACCACGGCGATCAGCAGGAAGAACCCGATCCCGAGTCCCTGGAAGATGTGATTGAAGGACACCTGCAAGCCCTGCCGCGTGATGACGCCGTTGATTTCCATGGCATAGCGCTGCAACGCCCCGCCCATGCCGGCAACCGTGTCGCGCACCATGCTGTTGTAGGGATTGATGTGCTCGGCCAGGTTGGCGTGGCTGACCACCGCGCCACGCGTCCACAGGTAGGTCACGATGGAAACCGCGAAGCTTGCGCCGACCGTGCGCAGGAAGGTGGCCGAGCCCGAACCTTCGGCGATCTCCGGGCCTTCCAGGTCCGAAAGCAGGATCGTCAGGATTGGCATGAAAAACAGCGCGATACCAAGCCCCAGCAGCAACTCGGTCAGCGCCACCGCCCAGAAATCGACCTCGGTGTTGAAGCTGGCGAAGCGGAAACAGATGAACCCCATGATGGCAAACGAGAAGGCCGCCAGCCAGCGCAGGTCGAACCTGTGCGCGTATTTGCCGACCCAGAAGGTCAACAGGATCGGAATCACGCCGATGGGCGCGGCCGCGAGCCCCGACCACAACGCGGTGTAGCCCAGCACGTTCTGCAGCCACAGCGGCAGCAGCAGCGAGATCGAGAAAAACAGCGCGAATGCCAGGACCAGCGCCAGCGTGCCCGCGGCGAAGTTGCGGTGCCGGAACAGGCGCAGGTCCACCAGCGGCTCCTCGTCGGTCAGCTCCCAGATCACCCAGACCACCAGGGAAACCGTCGCGACAATGGCCAGCGCGACGATGGTGCCGGAATGGAACCAGTCGAGGTCGTTGCCCTTGTCCAGCATGATCTGCAGCGCGCCCACGCCCAGGATCAGCGTGACCACGCCGACCCAGTCGATGCGTGCGCGGCGCAACTGTTCGATGCGCTTGCCCATCTGCGCCGCGACGATGCCGGCGGCGAAGATCCCGATCGGGATGTTGATGAAGAAGATCCAGCGCCATGAATAGGAATCGGTGATCCAGCCCCCCGCCACCGGCCCCACGATCGGCGCAACCACCGTGATCATCGAGATGATCGCCAGTGCCATGCCGCGCTTTTCGCGCGGATAGATCGACACCATCAGGCTTTGCGTGATCGGATACATCGGCCCGCACACCGCACCCTGCATGGCGCGGAACATCACCAGCATCGAAAGGCTGGTGGCGAAGCCGCAGCACAGGGAAAACAGCGAGAACAACAGCACCGCCCACACGAATACCTTCACCTCGCCGAACCGGCGCGAAAGGAACCCGGTCATCGGCAGCGTGATCGCCTGCGCCACGGTGAACGAGGTGATCACCCACGTGGACTGGTTCTGGCTGGCGGCCAGGTTGCCTGCGATGGTCGGCAGCGACACGTTGGCGATGGTCATGTCCAGCACCTGCATGAAGGTGCCCAGCGACAGGCCCAGCGTCGCCAGCATCAGGCTGGCGGGCCGGAATTCGCCGAAGGACTGCTTTGCGGTTGCGGCGGTCGATGCCATGGAAACTCTGGTTGGATGCTCGATCGAAAGGGTTTTCGGATCAGCGCCGCATGCCGGCAGAATCTGCCGTCAATCCGTGGGCCGCGGGTTCATCGCAGGCGCACCCGGCACGACCGGCAAAAGCTACCTTCTTCCCTGCCCGGCGAATACCTTGGTGAACGGGGGCCTGGCCAGCCACAGGATCGGGATCAGCGCGAACAGGATCCATGCCAACGCGTGCATGATGTCGTTGAAGGACATCTGGAAACTCTGCCGGGTGATGACCCGGTTGATGTACGCCAGCGCGGCATGGGGGTGTCCGCGCAGCAGGCCGCCGATGGCCGGGTTGCCGACAGCCGGGTTGTAGGGATTGATGTGCCCGCTCAGGTAGGCGTGGTGCATCGCGGCGCCGCGATCCCACATGAACGTGACGATCGATGCCGCGAAGCTGCCCCCCAACTGGCGCAGGAAGGTGGAGGTGCCGGAGCCGGACGCGATCTCCTGGCCCTCCAGGTCGGACAGCAGGATGGTCAGCACCGGCATGAAGAACAACGCCACGCCCAGGCCCTGCAACAACCGCACCGAGGCGATGTCGCCGAACCCGACCTGGGTGTCGAAGCTGGCGTTCAGCAGGCTGCTGGCGCCGAAAATCAGGAACGCCAGCGCGGCCAGTATCCGCAAATCCATGCGCGGTGCATGCTTGCCGACGAAATACGTCATCAGCACGGGCAGGACGCCTACCGGCGCCAGCGCCAACCCGGCCCACAGGGCGGTGTAACCAAGCACCCGCTGGGTCCACAGCGGCAGCAGCAGGCCCATGCCGAAGAACGACGCGTAGGACAACACCAGCACCAGCGTGCCTGCGGCGAAATTGCGGTGGCGGAACAGGCGCAGGTCGACGATGGGATCGTCGCTGGTCAATTCCCAGACCAGGAATACCGCCAGGGCAATCACGGACACGATCGCCAGCACGACGATGAAGGGGGAGTTGAACCAGTCCGCCTCGTTGCCCTTGTCCAGCAATACCTGCAACGCGCCCACGCCCACGATGAGCGTGAACAGGCCGACGTAATCCATGCGCGGCCGCTCGATCTTCTCCCGCATGCCGGCCAGCTGCACTATCGCGACGACGCCGGCGAAGATGCCGATGGGCACGTTGATGAAAAAGATCCAGTGCCATGAATAGCTGTCGGTGATCCAGCCACCCAGCACCGGCCCCACGATCGGCGCGACGATCGTGATCATGCCGATCAGGGCCAGCGCCATGCCGCGCTTCGCCTTGGGGTAGGTCGCGATCATCAGGCTTTGCGTCACCGGGTACAGCGGCCCCGACACCGCGCCCTGGATCGCCCGGAAGAACAGCAGCATCCCCATCGAATCGGACAGGCCGCACATCAGCGACGCCAGCGAAAACAGCAGGGTGCACCAGACGAACAACTTGACCTGGCTGAAGCGGCGCGCCAGGTAGCCCGTCAACGGCAACGTTATCGCCATGCACACCGTGAACGAGGTGATGACCCAGGTGGCCTGGTTGTAACTGGTGCCAAGGTTGCCGGCGATGGTCGGCAAGGACACATTGGCGATCGTGGTGTCGAGCACCCGCATGAAGGTCGCCAGCGACAGGCCGACCGTCGTCAGTGCCAGGTTTGCAGGCGCGTAGTCCGGATGCCCACCGCCGGAGGGTTCCGCGGCGGTGGCGGGGATTGCGGCCATGCACGCTACGCCGCGTCAATGTGCGGCCTTCGCCACCGAGTGCGCCGGGGCCGGCGCGGCACCCTTGCCCGATCCGCTGTTGGCATGGATGATCTTCGCGATCATCGCATCCGCTTCGGCCTTGTCGTGCGTATACACGTCGGTGCTGAACGCCGGGTGCCGCGGGGGATTCTGCGCCAGCATCGGGCCCTTCCGGTCATGCAGGTTCACGTCCACGTTCATCGACAGGCCGATCCGCAACGGATGCTTTCCCAGTTCCCTAGGGTCGAGCGTGATCCGCACCGGCAGGCGTTGCACGATCTTGATCCAGTTGCCGGAGGCGTTCTGGGCGGGCAGCAGCGAGAACGCGCTGCCGGTGCCGATCCCGAGCCCGGCCACGTGGCCGTGGTAGGTCACCGTTCCGCCATACACATCCGAGGTCAACCTGACCGGCTGGCCGATGCGCATGTCCTGCAACTGGGTTTCCTTGAAGTTCGCGTCCACCCACACCTGGTCCAGCGGCACCACCGCCATCAACGGCATGCCAGGCTGCACGCGCTGGCCGACCTGCACGGTGCGCTTGGCGACATAACCTGAAACCGGCGCGACCAGCGTGGTGCGCTGGTCGTTCAACCACGCGGCGCGCACCTTGGCCGCCGCGGCCTTGACGTCGGGATGGGTGGCGATCCGCGTGTCCGACACCAGCGCGCTGCTGGTGGCAAGCTGCGCCTGCGCGGCAGCCAGCGCACTCTCGGCCGTGGTGAGCGCGTCGCGCGCGTGCGCAAGCTCCTCGGCCGAGATCGCGCCCGACGCCGCCAGGCCCTTGCGGCGCTGGTAGTCGGCCCTGGCCTGCTCCATCACCGCCGCGCGCGCGGCGACATCGGCCTTCGACGTATGCACCGTGCTGTACAGGCCGCGCACCTTGCGCACGGTTTGCGCCAGCGCCGCCTCGGCCTGCACGAGCGCGACATCGGCGTCGGACGGATCCAGCTTCACCAATGGCTGGCCCTGGCGCACGAAGTCGTTGTCGTCGGCGCCGATGCTGATGACCGTGCCGGGCACCTGCGGGGTGATCTGCACGACGTTGCCATCCACGTACGCGTCATCGGTGCTCTCGTACCAGCGCCCGACCAGCAGGTGGTACAGCACCCAGGCGAGCGCGACGACGACGATCACGCCGACCAGTCCGCGCAGCAGCCAGCGGCGCTTGTGCAGTCGCCGCGCCTTGAGTTCCCCGGCGCGTTCGTCTTCGGTGACGGGATTGGGATTGATGGGCGAAGTCATTGATTGTCCTTGACCGCGGGCTGCGGGCTGGAGGTCGTGTTGGCAAGCGACGGGGCGTCATCCGCAGGCTTGAACCCGCCTCCCAGCGCCTCGTTGAGGGCGGCCCATGCCTTGCCTTGCTGCGTCTGCAGCGCCGCCAGTTGACGTTCCGCCGCGATCAATTCCTGGCGCACGCTCAAGGCCTCGAGGAAGTTGCCGACCCCGGCCCGATAGCGTTGCATCGCGAGGGCGTACGCATCCGCGGCGCTGGCGCGTGCGGTCTCGGCATCCCGCGTTTGCACGGAGAGTGAATGCAGGTCGTCGACTTGCACGGCGACCTGGTTGATCGCGCGCACCAGCGTCTGGTTGTACCGCGCCACCGCGACGTCGCGCGCGGCGTCCTTGCCCGCCAGGTTGGCGCGCAACTTGCCGCCCTCGAAGATCGGCAGGCTCAATGCGGGCGAGGCCGTGTAGAAGCGGTTGCCCAGCGAAAGCAGATTCATCGGCGAAGGTGCGATCAGGCCGGCCAGCGAGCTGATGCCGATGTTCGGCAGGAACTTCGCCCTGGCCGCCTTGATGCCTTCCCCCGCGGATTCCACGCGCCAGCGAGCCGCGACGACATCCGGCCGCTGTCCCAGCAGGTCGGCGGGCAGGTCGCCCGGGATGGCCAGCGCGGGAAGCGCAGGCAAGGCGGGACGCTCGATGTCCAGCGCACGATCCGGGCCCTCGCCCAGCAGGGCCGCCAGCACCAGGCCACTGGTCTTGACGGAATTGTCGGCGGCTTCCAGATGCGCGCGGTCGCTGGCGGTTTCGCCCTGGATCCGCGCGAGCGAAAACCTGCTGTCGATGCCATTGGCGACACGCTTGTTGGTGAGCTCGAGGAAATCCTCCGCGCGCTGCAATTCCGCGCGCGCGAGGTCGCGCTGCGCGTACGCACCGGCCAGATCGAAATAGGCCTGCACCACGTCGGCCGCCAGTTTCAGGCGCGCCGCCTGCGCATCGACTTCCGCCGCGCGCGCATTGCCGACCGCGGCCTGCCACGCGGCACGCTGGCCGCCCCACAGGTCGAGGTCCCACTTGAAGCTCAGGTAACCGTACCGGATCACGCCGAAGTGGCCGGACGCCAGCGGCGGCAGCAGCGGCGGTACCCGCGCCCCCGCCACGCTTGCGCCGGCGTCGAGGGTCGGCTTGCGCTCCGCGTCGGCGGCGCCCGCGGCTGCCAGCGCTGCGCGCACGCGCGCGTTGGCCAGCGCCATGTCGGGGTTGCCGGCCAGCGCCTCCGCGATCAGCTTGTCGAGCTGCGGGTCGCCGATGGCCTTCCACCATTCCGTCTGCGGCCAGGCGGAAGCGTCCCGGTGCGTGCCGGCGAGGCTGCGCCGGGCATGCAGGCTGGCGGGGTCGATGGGCGCGAGGGTCGGATGCAGGCCCCCGGTATTGGCGCAACCTCCAAGGGCCAGCGCCAACAGAAGGAAAAGCGGGCCCGTACGGCATTTGCAAACCGGAAGTGTCATGGGTGTTGCCGGGAAAGGGTCAGAGTATGGAGCCGGAAGAAGCGGATTCAATCCGATTCGTGTTGTTCACGCGTTGCCCGGATTGCGTCCAGCACCCGGGTCAACACGCCTTGCAACTGCTCACGCTCGCGCGCGCTGGTGCAGGCGAAGGTACGGTTGGCCGCGCCGTTGCAGTAACCGATCACGCGCTTGCGCAGCGCCTTCCCCTGTGGCGTGAGCTCCAGCCGCAGCGCGCGCCGGTCGTCCGGATCGGGCACCCGCCTGAGGTGGCCGCGCTGCTCCAGCTTGTCGAGCAGCCGGGTAAGCGCACCGGGGTTGTAGTGCAGTGCGCGCGCCAGCTCGACCGGCGTCATCGTTTCTTCCTGCCCGAGCAGCTTGAGCGCAAGGAACTGCGTGAAGTTGAGTTCCACGCCCTGCCGTTCCATCTCGCTCTCGACCGCCACCACGAACTCGGCGCGGATCCTGCCGATCAGCCGGCACAGCTGGAACGAATTCTCGGAAGCGGGATCCGCGCGAACCATGCCGCGGATAATATAGCCTGAACAGTAATTGTCAAGGCAATTATTTCAGAGGCAACAATATCCGGGAGGAATGCATGCCCAGGGCGCGCAACCGGCGGGGACGCCTTTGCACATGCAAACATTGCGTGCGCCCCGGACCGGCCGCATTTCATGTTCCGCCAAGGCAAGGACCGAGGACAAGCTTGGCGTGGGAGTGATCGAACATGCATACGTACCATCCATGCCTGGCGCTGGCTGCACTTGCGCTGGCGACGGCCCTGCCGGTGTGCGGGCCGGCCCACGCAGCAGGTTTTGCCGCGGCCGCAGGACCCAGCGTGACCACCTCGGGGCACGTCGCCAGTGCCGCATTCGTCAGCGTGTTCGGCTGGCATCCCGCGAACCACCGCATCCATTTCGAGCCACTCGGCACGCTCGGCTGGGTGAGCTCGCGCCACACCCGCGCGGCCGACCTGGACCACGAGGTGTTCTTCGCGGCCGGCGGCGTGCGCGTCGTTTCGGCGAATCATCACTGGTTCCTCGGCGAACAACTGGCCGTGACCAGCGCCCGCACCGACGCCCTGTCCAGCCGGTTCGAGTTCATGACCGGCGGCGGCTGGGAGGATGGCCACTTCGTGGTGATGCTGCGACACGTCTCCAACGCGCACCTGCTGGGCGGCGGCAGGAACCTGGGCGAAACGATGCTGCTGGCCGGCGTGCGGTTCTAGTCGCCCGTGGCGACGGGACGCGACGCATCGCTGGCGTAGCCACTCCACGACGGCGCGAACAGGCGTGAACCGTGCAGCCCGGCGGCCTCCATCGCCAGCAGGTTGTGGCAGGCCGTCACGCCGGAGCCGCACATGTGGATCACGTCGCGGGGATCGCGGCCGTCAAGCACGCGCGCGAACTCGGCGCGCAATGCGGTGGCCGGCTTGAAGCACCCGTCCGCCTGCAGGTTCCCGGCAAACGGGCGGTTGTGCGCGCCCGGCACATGGCCGCCGACGCGATCGATCGGTTCCTCGTCGCCGCGGAAGCGCGGTGCGCCGCGCGCGTCCAGCACCAGCGTGGACGCCTGCCTGCGCAGCCGATCGAGTTCGGGGTAATACACCACCGCGTGGGTATCGATGGCGAGCGTGACGGCGGCAGACGGCGGTTGCGGGGCCGCGCCCGCTGCAACCGGCAACCCCGCAGCCTGCCACGCCTGCCAGCCCCCATCCAGCACCGCGGCGTCGATGCCCGCGGTGCGCAGCATCCACCACGCGCGCGCCGCGGCCATTGCGCCGCCCGCGTCGTCGTACGCCACCACACGCATGCCGGGCCGCCAACCCCAAATCGAGAGCGTGCGCGCGAACACCGGCACGTCGGGCAATGGATGGCGTCCCAGGCCCTGTTTCGACAAGTCCGACAGGTCGCGGTCGAGGTTCGCGTACACGGCACCGGGCACGTGTGCCGCCAGGTGGTCGCGCCCGCCCTTGCCGGGGTCGGACAACGCGAAACGGCAATCGAGGATCAACACGGAATCACGCGGCATCGCCGCGAGTGCATGCGCTTCAACCAGGGGATCGTGTGGGTTCATGGCATCTTTCCCATTCTGCGCAACAGGTTCACCAGCATCGACGCCGTCGCACCCCAGATGCGCGGCTCGACACCGGCGTATTCATACACCTCCCTGGGCTTGCCGTGCCAGCGGTACACGACCGGGTGCAGGTTCGCCGGATCGAGCAGGAATCCAAGTGGCACCTCGAACACTCGTGCGACCTCGCCCGGTTGTGGCGCCAGCACCGCGTCGTGCGCCAGGCGCGCCACCACCGGGGTGACGCAGAAGCCGCTGATCGTTTCGAGGCGGTCCAGGTAACCAAGCGGTTCGGCGGCGCCCGGCTCCAGCGCTACTTCCTCCTGGGCCTCGCGCAGCGCCGTCGCCACCGCATCGGCGTCGCCCGCCTCCACTGCGCCCCCGGGGAAGCTGACCTGGCCCGCGTGGTGCGCGAGGTCGCCGCGCCGCAGGGTGAACACCGCCCCGGGCTCAGGCGTATCCCGGACGGCGAACAGCACCGCGGCATCGCGCCGCGGGGCCGCGCCGATCAGTTCGGCAAGGGAGGCGTGGTTCCAACCCGGCGGCTGGGGTGGCGAATCCAGCGGGTGCAATGCCCGCGCCAGACTGTCGATCATGCTGGCCGTCATGGGCGCGACGGCGGGCGCAACGGCTGCTCCTCGCGTATCCAGCGGCGGCGCTCCTCATTGCTCATCGTGCTCCAGCGCGCAATTTCCGCGAGGGTGCGGCGGCAACCCGCACACAGGCCGCCGGCATCCATCTCGCACAGGCCGACGCACGGGCTCACCGCCGTCGCCTGTTGTTGGCGCATGCATTCGGGTGACATCCGCCAAGCGTAGCGCGCGTGGCTGAACGCATCCGTGACCGCAGCCCGGATTCAGCCAGGGGGATGGCCGGACCCGCACTGGAAACGCCTGGCCAGCGGCGGCGCCCGGCGGGGCATCGGCTGGTTTCGAACCCGCGTCAGGGCTTGACACCCAGCAGGTGGATGTCGAACACCAGCGCCTCGTTGGGGCCGATGCGCGGCGGCTCGCCACGGATGCCGTAGGCCTGGTCGGGCGGGATGAAAACCTGCCAGTGGTCGCCGATGTGCATGCGGGTAATGATCTCGCGCCAACCCGGGATCATCTGGTTGACCGGAAACACCACCGGCTTGCCGCGATCCTCGGTGTTGTCGAACACGGTGCCGTCGAGGAACTCGCCGCGGTACTGCAGGGTGACTTCGCTGTCCATGCTCGGGCTCTTGTTGCCGGCGCCGCCATCGAGCACCTTGTACTGCACGCCAGACGGCAGGGTGACCACGCCTTGTTTCTTTCCGTTCGCGGCGAAAAACGTGCGCGCCTTGTCGAGGTTCGCGGCCGCCAGCTTTGCGTAGGCGGCACGCGCCTCGGCGATCATCTTGCGTTGCATCGCCTGGATCACCGCCTGCATCTGCTGCGGCGGGTACTCGGGCTGCTTGCGTGAATAGCCATCCTGCACGCCGCGCAGCACCGTCGCGATGTCGACATCGAGCTTGCGCTGGCCGAGATCGAGGCCGGCTTCGTAACCGAGTGCATAGGAGAGTTCGGCGCGATCCACCGCCGGGGTGGCCGACGTTTTCGGCGGCTGCGCAAAGGCGCAGTCGAGCGGCCACAGCACGCCCGCAACCAGCACCACCACGATGACGATCCTGCTCATGCCCTTTCCGGACTCCTCGGCCCACGCCATGCCATCCCGATCACGCCATTGCCCGCAACGCCGCTGTCTTGGAGCCCTCGGGACACGAAAGGTTCCCGGTTTCAATGGTCCTTGCCGTACTTCAACTCACCCGCGGTGACCCGCAGCGCCAGCCGGTTTTCGGGTGGCGCCAGCGGACAGGTCGCAAACGGCGTGAAGGCGCACGGCGGGTTGTAGGCCTTGTTGAAATCCAGCACGATCCTGCCATCGCGCGGTGGGTCGACGTACAGGAAGCGCGCAGCGCCGTAGGTCTCCTTGCCGGAGGTCGCATCCGCAAAGACCAGGAACAACCGCTCGTCGCCGGGGGCCTCCATGACCGGGTACAGTTCGCGGCGCCGTCCCCCGTGCATGAATACCGCCCTGCCCGGCGCCGGGTAATCCTCGATGGTGCCGATCACGGTTCCCATGGCCAATCGGAAGGGCGGATCCAGCGGCTGCCAGTCGGCGTCGATCCGCCACGCCGGATCGACCGGGAAACGTTCGATCCCGGCAAACCCCGTGCGCGTCGCGGCTTCGCTGTCGCGCACCCGCAGGCCCTTGCGCCCGCCGCGGTCGATCAGGATGAAGCTCACCGTATTGAACGACACCACCGTCGGCCGTGCATGGCTGTCGTCCAGCAGCGTCGCTTCGGTGAGGGCCTGGCCATCGATCGTCGCGCTGGCCGCGGCGTCCAGCAATACGCGCACCACGCCGTCGTGCTTCCACTCGATCGTGCCAAGCTGCGGCGGCGCCCCGGCCAGCACGATGTCGTTGCCCGCGGCGCTGCCAATGCGGTTCGGCCCCGGCCGCAACCACTCGAGGCCGACCAGGCTCAACCAGCCGTCCGCTGCGGCCAGGCGCTGCATGCGCCCCGCATGCCAGCGTTCGATCCCGCTCACGTAGCCGTCGGCATCCATCGTCACACCGCGTCCGTCAGCGCCCACGCAAGAACAGTTTGTCGATCTCCGCAACCGGCAGTTGCGTCCAGGTAGGCCGCCCGTGGTTGCACTGCCCGGAGCGCTCGGTCGCTTCCATCTGGCGCAACAGCGCGTTCATTTCCGGAAGGGTCAGGCGCCGGTGCGCGCGCACCGAACCGTGGCATGCCATGGCGGACAACAATTCGTTCTGCAATTCCACCAGCAGGCGCGAGTTGCCATGCTCGGCGAGCTCGGCCAATACGTCGCGCGCGAGCGTGGCCACGTCGGCCCCGTCCAGCAGCGCGGGAATCCTGCGCACCGTGACCTGGCGCGGCCCGCTGCGATCGAGCTCCAGCCCGTAGCCGACGAGCGTCCCGGCGTATTCTTCCGCGGCCGCGGCTTCGCGCTCGCTCACCGCGATGGCCTCGGGCACCAACAACTGCTGCGCGCGCACCTGGTTGGCGTCGCGCGCCGCCTTCAATCTTTCGTAGGTGACGCGCTCGTGTGCGGCGTGCATGTCCACCAGCACCAGGCCGTGCGCATTCTCGGCGAGGATGTAGATACCGGCAAGCTGCGCCAGCGCGTAGCCGAGCGGCGGCGCTTCGCCGGCTTCGGTTTCCGGCAGCGGCGCCGATTCCAGTGGCGTCGCGTCGCGCCCGCCCAGCAACGCGGCGTACGGATCGGCCGGCGCTTCCCGCACGCCCAGCCCGAACTGCCTCGAAATGGCGTCAGGGACATTTTCTGGTGTGGGGATTGTGTGTGCCCGCACAGCCGCGCGGGAAAATGTCCCTGACGCCATTTCGCCCGCGCGCGTGTGCGCGACCGCATCGTGCAGTGCGTGATACAGGAAATCATGCACCAGCCGCGCATCGCGGAATCGCACCTCGCGCTTGGCCGGGTGCACGTTCACATCGACGCCGGCCGGATCGAGTTCCAGGAACAACACGAAAGCCGGATGCCGGCCGTGGTAGAGCACGTCCGCGTAGGCCTGCCGTACCGCGTGCGCGACACTGCGATCGCGCACCAGCCGCCCATTGACGTGGAAGTATTGCTGGTCCGCCTGGGCGCGTGCGGCGGTCGGCAGGCCGATCCAGCCGGTCAGGCGCAGGCCTGCCGCGGCGTGTTCGATCCGCAGGCAATTTTGCGCGAAGGGGGACCCCAGCAATTCTCCCGCGCGCTGCAATTGCGCGGCCTCGTCCGGTGCCGGCTTCAGCATCCGCACCGGCTTGCCGTTGTGGACCAGCCGGAATTCGACCCCGGGCCGCGCCAGTGCCAGCGAACGCACCAACTCGTCGATGTGGCCGAATTCGGTGCGCTCGCTGCGCAGGAACTTGCGCCGTGCCGGCACGGCGTGGAACAAATCGCGTACCTCGATGGCGGTCCCGACCGCATGCGCGGCCGGCTGCGGCACGCGGCTCCCCGACGCATCGATGCGGGCCGCGTGGGCATCGCCGGCGCGGCGCGAAGTGATCGTCATCCGCGACACCGACGCGATCGATGCCAGCGCCTCGCCGCGAAAGCCCATGCTGGCGACCCGGGTCAAGTCCTCGAAGGTCGCGATCTTGCTGGTCGCGTGCGGCGCCAGCGCCAGCGGCAATTCATCGGGCGCGATGCCGGCGCCGTCGTCACGCACCCGGATCAGGCGCATGCCGCCCTGCTCCACTTCGACCTCGATGCGGCGTGCGCCGGCATCGAGGCTGTTCTCGGCCAGTTCCTTCACCACCGACGCGGGGCGTTCGATGACCTCGCCGGCGGCGATCTGGTTCACGAGTTCGGGGGGCAGCGGGCGGATGGATGGCATCGTGCAACCCTACTGCCGCACTCCATTCCCCGGGACGATCCTGTAGCACGGCACGTACTTGCTGCCCGGAAGTTTCATGCGGTGCTGCGCAACGAAACCCTGCAGCAGGGTATCGAGCGCGTGCATGAATTCGGGATCGCCGTGGATTTCGTAGGGACCGTACTTCTCGATCCGACCCATGCCCTCTTCCTTGACGTTGCCGGCGACGATGCCGGAAAACGCGCGCCGCATGTCGGCGGCCAGTGCGTGCGGCGGCCGGTCGCGCTGCAGGTCCAGCGCCGCCATCGCCGCGTGGGTGGACTGGAAGGGCTGCTGGAACTGGAAATCGACGTTCAACTCCCAGTTGAAGAAGAACGCGTCGTGCTGTTCGATCCGGTGGTCGCGCACCGTTTCGATGCCATGCTGGATGGTGTGCGCCACCGCCACCGGATCGTCGATGATGATCTTGTAGCGCTTCGCGGTATCCTCGCCCAGCACCAGCCTGAGGAAGCGGTCGATCTGCTCGAAGTACGACGCCGCCATGGGGGGGCCGGTGAACACCAGCGGGAACGGCACGCTGGCGTTGGCGGGGTCGAGCAGGATGCCTAGCAGGTACAGGATTTCCTCGGTCGTGCCGACGCCGCCCGGGAACACGATGAAACCGTGGCCGACGCGCACGAACGCCTCGAGGCGCTTCTCGATGTCGGGCAGGATCACCAGGCTGTTGACGATGGGATTGGGCGATTCGGCGGCGATGATGCTGGGCTCGGTCAGCCCGATGTAGCGGTTTTCGTAATGCCGCTGCTTGGCGTGCGCGATCGTCGCGCCCTTCATCGGTCCCTTCATCGCACCCGGCCCGCAGCCGGTGCAGATGTCCATGCCGCGCAGGCCGAGCTGGTAGCCGACGGTCTTGGTGTAATCGTATTCCTCGCGCGAGATCGCGTGCCCGCCCCAGCACACTACGAGGTTCGGATCGAAGCGCGCGCGCAGCACCCGCGCGTTGCGCAGGATGTCGAACACCGCGTGGGTGATCCCGCTGGAATCGTCGAGGTTGAACTCGCCCGACTCCAGCCGGGTGGATTCGTACACGATGTCGCGCACCACCGCGAACAGCAGCTCGTTGGCGCCGCGGATGATCTTGCCGTCCACGAACGCCTGGGCCGGCGCGTTCCTGAGGTCCAGCTTGACGCCGCGATCCTGCTGCAGCACCTGAATGTCGAAATCGGGGTACTGGCCGAGCAGCGCGCGCGCGCTGTCCTGCATCGCGCCCGAGGTCAACACCGCCAGCGAGCACGAGCGCAACAGCGAATGCAGGCCCGACGCCGTGGCATCGCGCAAACGTGCGATC
This sequence comes from Rhodanobacteraceae bacterium, assembly GCA_036279975.1. Taxonomy (GTDB): domain Bacteria; phylum Pseudomonadota; class Gammaproteobacteria; order Xanthomonadales; family Rhodanobacteraceae; genus 66-474. The sequence goes on along the minus strand of DASURP010000059.1, from coordinate 4,827 downwards.
TCGTTGCGCGACAGCACGTCCAGCATGCCCGCCGGCACGATCTGGGCATTGACGGTTGCAGGCCGCGCGCGGGCGCCGTGGTCGACATCATTCATACTCAATATCCCTTCGCAGCAGCTGCCGTGGAAAGCCGGGCCATGGAGGGTGGCCTTGCTGGCCATTCCGGTGTTCGGGAACCCAACCGGTGCAAGATAACCGATACCCCGACAGGACCGCGAGCATGGACGATTGCATGGATTACGCCTTCAGGTACGCCTCGACCCCACCCAGGATCATCTGTGCCGAAAGCGCAATCAGCAACATGCCCATCACGCGCTCCACCGCCGCCAACACGCTTTCACCGAGGAACTTGAAGAGCCAGGTGGAGCCCAGCAGGATCGCCGCGGTGGCGAGCCAGGCGATCAGCAACGCGACGCCCCATTCGAGTTGGCGGCCCGGCTGGGCGCTGGTCAGCAGCAGCAGCGTGGCCATCGCGGACGGACCGGCGATTCCCGGGATCGCCAGCGGCACGATGAAAGGCTCGCCCTGGCCGGTCGCCCCGAAGATGCCGCCGTCCTTCGGCGGAAACACCATCTTGATCGCGATCAGGAACAGCACCACTCCGCCGCCGATGCTGATGGCCTCCTGCCGCAACTGCATCACCGACAACAGCCCGCGGCCGCCGATCAGGAACGCGATCAGCACGCCGAGCGCGATCAGCAACTCGCGCACCATCACCCAACGCCTCCGCCTGGGCGGCACGTCCTTCAGGATCGACAGGAAGAACGGCACGTTGCCGGGCGCGTCCAGAACCAGGAACAGCGTGATGCACGCGGACACGATGGTCATCTGGCTTTGCATGGGACTACCTTGATGCGAAATCGGGGACCAGGGACCAGGGACCAGGGAATCGTAACGCTTTCGCACTTGCCATTCGGCAGCACTGGTTGCCGCCAAGTCGCTGTTCCATACCCGTGAAAATCGACGGCTATGACTCGCCGGACCCCCGGTCCCCGATCCCCGGTCCCTGACTTTCACGCAAGTCCAACACCTTGCCCCGCGCCGAAATCCCCTGTTGTGACAACAGGTACAACACCGCGTGCGCGGCCGCCTCGGGGGTTGCGATCGTGGCCGGGTCTTCGCCCGCCCACACGGTGCGGCGCAGCGCGGTACGCATCGGCGCCGGCAGCAAGGCATGCACGCGCAAGGACGTCTCGTCGGTTTCCTCGTGCAGGATCGACGCGAGCCTTTCCAGCCCCGCCTTGGCGACGCCGTAGGCGCCCCAGTGGGCCCGGCCCATGCGCTCGGGATCGTCCAGCACGAACACCACCGCGCTGTCCGCGCGCGCCAGCAGCAACGGCATGCAGGCCTGGGTCAACAGGAACGGCGCGGACAGGTCCACGTGCAGCGTGCCGACCCAATCCTCCGGCGACAACATCCCGAGCGGGGTCAGTCCCTCCATCTTCACCGCGGCGTGCACCACGCCATCGAGCCGGCCGAGCTGGCGTTGGATCGATTCGGCAAAACCCTGGTATTCCAGCGGCGAGGCGCCCAGCAGGTCGACCGGCTGCAGCACCGGCCGCGGTGCATCCGGCAAGGCCGCGATCTCGTCGTACACCGGTTCCAGCGCGCGCGCCTTGCGGTCGGCCAGCAATACGGTGGCGCCCGCCTTCGCGCAGGCCAGCGCCGAAGCGCGGCCGAGGCCCCCGGCGGCACCCGTGATCAGGACAACCCGGCCAGCCAGCACCTCCGCGGCGGGCTTCCAGTCCGCCGGAAGACGCGCGCTGGCCAAGCTCATTGCGCGGCCGTCTGCTTGCCGGCTTCGGCCACCATGCGCTGCAATTCGCCGGACTCGTAGAGTTCCAGCGTGATGTCGCAACCGCCGATCAATTCGCCGTTGATGTAAAGCTGCGGGAAGGTCGGCCAGTTGGAATAGCGCGGCAGGTTGGCGCGGATCTCTGGGTCCTCCAGCACGTTGACCGGGAAATACTCCGCACCGGTGGCGTTGAGCGCCTGCGAAGTGCGCATCGAGAACCCGCACATCGGGAATTCTGGCGTGCCCTTCATGTACAGCACGATGGGATGCTCGCTGAGCGTTTGCTTGATGCGTTCGATGACGTCCATGGGCTGATCGGTCTAGAATGGAAAATGGTGTCGTGCGGACACCGCGCATTGTATCAGGCACGCTTGCCGCGCACGCCTCCTTTTCCCGTCCCCTTCCACTTCCAAGGAGAACTCCATGGCGATCGAACTTCCCCCGCTTCCCTACGAACGCAGCGCGCTGGCTCCGCACATCTCCGAGGAGACCCTGGATTACCACTACGGCAAGCACCATGCGGCCTACGTCACCAACCTCAACAAGCAGATCGAGGGCACCGACTTCGCCGACATGAACCTCGAGGACATCGTCAGGAAGGCCACCGGCGGCATGTTCAACAACGCCGCGCAGGCATGGAACCACACCTTCTACTGGAATTCACTGTCGCCCAAGGGCGGCGGCGATCCGTCCGGCAAGCTCGCCGACGCGATCACCAAGGCGTTCAAGGACGTGGCCACGTTCAAGGCCGAATTCGCCAAGCTCGCGACCGGCACGTTCGGATCCGGCTGGGCCTGGCTGGTGCAGCGCGCCGATGGATCGCTGGGCCTGGTCTCGACCTCCAACGCCGGCACCCCGATCACCGGCAGCGACCGTCCGCTGCTGACCTGCGACGTCTGGGAGCACGCCTACTACATCGACTATCGCAATGCTCGCGCCAAGTACGTCGACGCGTACTGGAACCTCGTGAACTGGGATTTCGCGGCCAGCCAGATGGCGTAAGCCCTCGCAGCGCTTCTTGTAGGAGCGGGCCGTGCCCGCGACCGATGCAATTGGAATTCTGTCGCGGCCATGGGCCGCTCCTACGACCGGCATCACACCCGGATGGTCACGGACTCATGGTCAAATTCGTGCAGATCCGTGGTAAATGCCGTTGCGGCGACTCTTCACTTCCTCGCGGCGGCCACCACCGCGTCGGCGAGCCGTGTCGCCAGCGTCTGCACCTCGTCCGCGCTCTCGCCCTCGATGGTCACGCGCACCAGCGGTTCGGTACCGGATGGCCGCAACACCACGCGGCCGCGACCGTGCAGTACCTTCTGCACGTCGGCCAGGGTATGCAGCACGGCCGGCGCCGCCACCACGCGCCTGGCGCCCGCCACCTTCACGTTGCGGGTGATCTGCGGCAGCTTGGACAACCCCGCGCGTGCCTCGGACAGGTCCTTGCCCGCATGTGCCAGCGCGTCCAGCACCGCCAATGCGGAGACGATGCCGTCGCCCGTGCTGGCACGGTCGAGGCACAGGATGTGCCCGGAAGTCTCGCCGCCCAGCACTCCACCCTGCGCCTTCAGCTGCTGCAGCACGTAGCGGTCGCCGACGTTGGCGCGCAGGAAGCGCACGCCGGCGCCGGTCAACGCTCGCTCCAGCCCGAAATTGCTCATCAGGGTGCCGACCACGGGGCCGCGCAGGCGGCCCTCCGCCAGCCAGTCCAGTGCCAGCACGTACAACAGGTCGTCGCCGTCCGCGAGTTCGCCGTTGCGGTCGATCATCTGCACGCGGTCGCCGTCGCCGTCGAACGCGATGCCGAGGTCGGCGTGCTGCTCGATGACCGCTCCACGCAGTGCGACCGGATGAGTGGAGCCCACTTCGCGGTTGATGTTGAATCCGTCCGGCGCGCAACCGATGCGCGTGACTTTTGCGCCAAGCGATTCGAACACCTTGGGCGCGACCATGTAGGTGGCGCCGTGCGCGCAATCCAGCACGACATGCCGGCCCGTCAGGTCGGGCGGGGCGCCGAGCGTGCCAAGGCAGAACCGCACGTAACGCTCGACCGCATCGTCGATGCGGCGTGCCTTGCCGAGGCGCTCGGGCGCGACCGTCGTGAACGGCGCGTCGATTTCGTGCTCGATCGCGGATTCGACGCCATCGTCGAGTTTTTCCCCGTCCGCGGAAAAAAACTTGATGCCGTTGTCCTGGTACGGGTTGTGCGAAGCGCTGATCACGATGCCGGCGCTGGCGCCCAGCTCGCGCGTCAATTGCGCCACGGCCGGGGTCGGCAACGGCCCGAGCAGGCCCACGTCCGCACCCGCCGCGACCAGCCCCGCCTCGAGGGCGGACTCGAACATGTAGCCCGACACCCGTGTGTCCTTGCCGATCAGCACCAGCGGCCGCTTGCCGTTGCCCAGCACCACCCCCGCGGCGCGGCCCAGCTTCAGCATGAACTCGGCCGTGATCGGCCATTCGCCGACCACGCCGCGCACGCCGTCGGTGCCGAAGTATTTGCGGGGTTCGGGACTCGGGATTGGGGACTCGGGCATGGGAGTAGGATCAGGTACTGAAGACAGGGAAACCCGGGACCGGAAGAGCGTACAACGGAGCGGTGTAGCAGGCGACCCTCAGTCGTCGCCGAAGCGCTGCGAACCGAACGGTTTCGGCCCGGATTCTGGCACGGCATCGCCTTCGTGCACCGCCTGCCACACCGCCAGCGCGTCGCGCGTGGCCGCAACGTCGTGCACGCGCACGATGCCCGCGCCACGCTGAACCGCGACCAGCGCGGCGGCGGCGGAACCGGCCGCGCGCCCCGGCCCGCTCGCGCGCCCGGTCAGGGCGCCGATCATGGCCTTGCGCGACATGCCCACGAACACGCCGGCGGCAAGTCCGCTGAAACGCTCGAGTGCGCGCAACAGCGCCAGGTTGTGCTCCAGCGTCTTGCCGAACCCGAAACCGGGGTCGACCAGCAGCCGGCGCTTGTCGATGCCCGCCATTTCGCAGGCGAAGACCCGCTCGGCGAGGAAGCGGTGCACCTCGCCGACCAC
>DASURP010000058.1:0-8948 GCA_036279975.1 Rhodanobacteraceae bacterium | reverse complement strand
ATCGACGTGTCCGGGGGTATCGATGATGTTGAAGCGGTGCTTCGGCAGGGAGTGGTCCATGCCATCCCAGAAGCAGGTGGTCGCCGCGGACGTGATGGTGATGCCGCGTTCCTGTTCCTGCTCCATCCAGTCCATCGTGGCGGCACCATCGTGCACCTCGCCAATCTTGTGATTGACGCCGGTGTAGAAGAGGATGCGCTCGGTGGTCGTGGTCTTGCCGGCATCGATGTGGGCCATGATGCCGAAGTTCCGATAGCGCTCGATGGGTGTGGTGCGTGCCATTGCCTTGATACCTGAAACTCTGTATTTCGTTGGTGTATCGCAAGTGACAAATGGAAAAGTCGCTCGCGTTGCCCGCTGTAAAGTCGCTCACTTCGTTCGCTGTAAAAGGTGCAGAGTAGAGCCGCGATCCGTGTGCTCTTGCTTTTCTTTACCCTTTGCAGGCGGCGCAGCCGCCGACTTCACCCTTTACCGCCTCTTTACCATCGATAATGCGAAAAGGCCTTGTTGGCCTCCGCCATGCGGTGGGTTTCCTCGCGCTTCTTGACCGCGCCGCCGCGGCTCTCCGAGGCATCCAGCAACTCCGCGGCCAGCTTGCGCGGCATCGAGGTCTCGCCACGCTTGCGCGCGGCCTCGATGGTCCAGCGCATCGCCAACGCGATGCGGCGGGACGCGCGCACCTCGACCGGCACCTGGTAGGTGGCGCCACCGACGCGCCGCGACTTCACTTCCACCGCGGGCGCGACGTTGTTGAGCGCCTTCTCGACCAGCGCGACCGGCTCGGGATTCTTCTGGCCGATCTGCTCCAGCGCGCCGTAGACGATGCCCTCGGCGACCGATTTCTTGCCGCTCTGCATCACCATGTTGATGAAGCGCGCGATCAACTCGCTGCCGTGCTTGGGGTCGGGCAGGATCACGCGGGCGGGATGGGAACCTTTACGAGACATAATTCGGGTTACCTGGATTTCGTTCTATTCGGATCGCGGCCACCGGCCGCTCCTGTAAAACCGGGTTTCGTAGGAGCCAGCCTGCTGGCGACCATCGCGCGCAGGCGCGCTCCTACATCATCCCTTGGGCCGCTTGGCGCCGTACTTGGAACGCGACTTGCGGCGCTTGGCGATGCCGGCGCAATCCAGCGAGCCGCGCACGGTGTGGTAGCGCACGCCCGGCAGGTCCTTGACACGGCCGCCGCGGATCAGCACCACCGAGTGCTCCTGCAGGTTGTGGCCTTCGCCGCCGATGTAGCTGATGACCTCATAGCCGTTGGTCAGGCGCACCTTGGCCACCTTGCGCATTGCCGAGTTCGGCTTCTTCGGCGTGGTGGTGTACACGCGCGTGCACACGCCGCGACGCTGTGGGCAGTTCTGCAACGCCGGCGAGTCGCTCTTGTAGGTCTTCGGGCTGCGCGGTCGGCGCACCAACTGGTTGACGGTTGCCATTCCGGATGTCCTGGAAAACGGGTGTCCTGGGAAAAACCAAGGGCAGACCGGAAGTCCGGTCTGCCCAGAAGCGGAATTTTAACACGGATTCGCGGAACCGGACAAGCTTCCGCGCCGTCGTGGCATCCTGCTCTCGAACACGAAGCGCGTCCGTTGCGCCTCATTTCGATGGTGCCGCGCGCCCGGAGGGCGCACGGCTTGGTCATCAATCGCCGCTGGCGGCGGCTTCGCTCGGTGCCTCGCCGGATTCCTCGAACACGGCCGACACGTTTGCCAGGGTTTCCATCTCCGCATCGGTCAGGCCCACCGACGCCTTGCGTTGCGCGTGGTAGGCCAGTCCTGTACCGGCTGGAATCAAGCGGCCAACTATAACATTTTCCTTCAAACCGTGCAAGTCGTCACGCTTGCCGCGCACCGCCGCATCGGTCAGCACCCGGGTGGTTTCCTGGAACGAAGCCGCAGAGATGAAGGATTCGGTCGCCAGCGAGGCCTTGGTGATGCCCAGCAGCACCGGGATCGCCCCGGCCGGACGCTCGTCGCGGGCTTCGGCCTTGCGGTTGATCTCGAGGAACGGGTTGCGATCCACCTGCTCGCCGCGCAGGTACGTGGTGTCGCCAGGGTCGGTGATCTCGACCTTGCGCAGCATCTGCCGGATGATCGCCTCGATGTGCTTGTCGTTGATCTTCACGCCCTGCAACCGGTACACGTCCTGGATTTCCTTGACGAGATAAGCCGCCAGCCGCTCGACGCCCAGCAAACGCAGGATGTCGCGCGGATCGGACTCGCCGTCCACCACGGTCTCGCCCTTCTCGACGTGCTCACCCTCGAACACCACGATGTGGCGCCACTTCGGGATCAGGTCCTCGTGCTCGTTGCCGTCCGCGTCCTTGATCACCAGGCGCTGCTTGCCCTTGGTGTCCTTGCCGAAGCTGACCACGCCCGAGACCTCGGCGAGGATCGCCGGCTCCTTGGGCTTGCGCGCCTCGAACAGGTCCGCGACACGCGGCAGGCCGCCGGTGATGTCGCGGGTCTTGGACGATTCCTGCGGGATGCGCGCGATCACGTCGCCGACCCCGACATCGGCGCCGTCCTGGATCGACACGATCGCGCCGGCCGGCAGGTACGACTGTGCCGGAATGTCGGTGCCGGGCAGCTTGAGGTCCTGGCCCTTCTTGTCTTCCAGGCGCACCGCCGGACGCAGGTCCTTGGCGTTGCTGCCGCGACGCTTCGGGTCGGTGACCACCACGCTTTCCAGGCCGGTCAGCTCGTCGATCGACGATTGCACGGTCACGCCATCGACGAAGTCGATGTAGCGCACCCGGCCCGCCACCTCGGTGACGATCGGGTGGGTATGCGGATCCCAGCTGGCAACCATCTGGCCGGCCTTGACCTCGGCGCCATCCTTGACGTTGATGTTGGCGCCATAGGGCACCTTGTAACGCTCGCGTTCACGGCCGTTGGCATCGATCAGGCTGACTTCGCCCGAGCGCGATACCGCGACCAGGTGGCCCTGCGCGTGCCGGACCGTCTTGAGGTTGTTGAACTTCAGGGTGCCCTTGGTCTTGATGGTGACGTTGTCGACCGCGGCGGCACGCGACGCGGCGCCGCCGATGTGGAAGGTCCGCATCGTGAGCTGGGTACCCGGTTCACCGATCGACTGGGCGGCGATCACGCCCACCGCCTCGCCGATATTGACGATGTGCCCGCGCGCCAGGTCGCGGCCATAGCACAGCGCGCACACGCCGAACTCGGATTCGCAGGTGATCGGCGAACGCACCTTCACGCTTTGCACGCCGGCCCTGTCGAGCTGCTCGACCAGGGTTTCGTTGAGCAGGGTGTTGCGCTCGACGATCGGCTTGTCGTCATCGCCCGGCGCATACACGTCCTCCACCGTGACCCGGCCGAGCACGCGGTCGCGCAACGGTTCGACCACGTCGCCGCCTTCGACGATCGAGGTCATGGTCAGGCCTTCGAAAGTGCCGCAATCGTGCTCGGTCACCACCACGTCCTGCGCCACGTCCACCAGGCGGCGGGTCAGGTAGCCGGAGTTCGCCGTCTTGAGGGCGGTGTCGGCCAGGCCCTTGCGTGCGCCGTGGGTGGAGATGAAGTACTGCAGCACGTCCAGGCCTTCGCGGAAGTTCGCCTTGATGGGCGTCTCGATGATCGAGCCGTCGGGTTTCGCCATCAGGCCGCGCATGCCGGCCAGCTGGCGGATCTGCGCCGCGGAACCGCGCGCGCCGGAGTCGGCCATGATGTAGATCGAGTTCATCGACTTCTGGTCGTGGATGGCGCCGTCTGGGCCCTTGACGTGGTCAAAACCGATGCCCTTCATCATCGCGGCAGCGATCTGTTCGTTGGTGCGCGACCAGATGTCGACCACCTTGTTGTAGCGCTCGCCGGCGGTCACCAGGCCCGACTGGAACTGTTCCTGGATCTCGACCACTTCCTTCTCGGCCTCTTCCAGGATCGCCTTCTTCTCTTCCGGGATCTTCATGTCGTCGATGCCGATCGAGATGCCGGAGATCGTCGCGAAGCGATAGCCCGTGTACATCAGCTGGTCGGCGAACACCACGGTGTCCTTGAGGCCCAGCTCGCGGTAGCAGGCATTGATGAGCCTGGAGATCGCCTTCTTGGTGAGCTCGGTGTTCATGCGGCTGAAGGCCAGGCCCTCCGGCAGGATTTCGGCCAGCAGCGCACGTCCGACGGTGGTGTCGGTGAGCGTGATCTTTTCCGCGCGCGAGCCGTCTGCGGCGATCTCGACCTCGCGGATGCGCACCTTGCACTTGGCGTGCAACTCGGCGGCGTGGCTGTCATAGGCGCGGCGCACCTCGGCGACGTCCGCGAAGACCATGCCTTCGCCCTTGGCGCCGGCCAGTTCACGGGTCATGTAGTACAGGCCCAGCACCACGTCCTGGGTCGGCACGATGATCGGATCACCGTTGGCGGGCGACAGGATGTTGTTGGTGGACATCATCAGCGCGCGCGCTTCCAACTGCGCTTCCAGCGACAGCGGCACGTGCACGGCCATCTGGTCGCCGTCGAAGTCGGCGTTGAACGCGGTGCAGACCAGCGGGTGCAGCTGGATGGCCTTGCCCTCGATCAGCTTCGGCTCGAACGCCTGGATGCCCAAACGATGCAGGGTCGGCGCACGGTTCAGCAACACCGGATGTTCGCGGATCACCTCTTCGAGGATGTCCCACACTACCGGTTCCTCGCGCTCGACCGACTTCTTCGCGGCCTTGATGGTCGGCGCGATGCCGCGCAACTGCAGCTTCGAGAAGATGAACGGCTTGAACAGTTCCAGCGCCATCTTCTTGGGCAGGCCGCACTGGTGCAGCTTGAGCGTCGGGCCGACGGTGATCACCGAACGGCCGGAATAGTCCACGCGCTTGCCGAGCAGGTTCTGGCGGAACCGGCCCTGCTTGCCCTTGATCATGTCGGCCAGCGACTTCAGCGCGCGCTTGTTGGTGCCGGTGATGGCGCGGCCGCGACGGCCGTTGTCCAGCAGTGCATCCACCGACTCCTGCAGCATGCGCTTTTCGTTGCGCACGATGATGTCGGGCGCGTTCAACTCCAGCAGCCGCTTCAGGCGGTTGTTGCGGTTGATGACGCGACGATACAGGTCGTTGAGGTCGGAGGTCGCGAAGCGCCCGCCTTCCAGCGGCACCAGCGGGCGCAGGTCCGGCGGCAACACCGGCAACACCGTCAGCACCATCCACTCAGGACGGTTTTTCGACTCGATGAACGCCTCGACCAATTTGATGCGCTTGGTCAGCCGCTTCAGCTTGGTTTCGGAATTGGTGGCCGCGATTTCCTCGCGCAGCCGCACCATTTCGCCGTTGAGGTCGAGCGACTTCAGCAGTTCATAGACCGCCTCGGCGCCCATCCGCGCGTCGAACTCGTCACCGTGTTCCTCGACCGCGGTCAGGTACTGGTCTTCGGTCAGCATCTGGCCACGCTCGAGCGGGGTCAGACCCGGATCGATCACCACGAAGGCTTCGAAGTACAGGATCCGCTCGATGTCGCGCAGGGTCATGTCCAGCATCAGGCCGATGCGCGACGGCAGCGATTTCAGGAACCAGATGTGCGCGGTCGGACTGGCCAGCTCGATGTGGCCCATGCGTTCGCGGCGCACCTTGGCAAGCGTCACCTCGGTGCCGCATTTCTCGCACACCACGCCGCGGTGCTTCATGCGCTTGTACTTGCCGCACAGGCATTCGTAGTCCTTGATCGGGCCGAAGATGGCTGCGCAGAACAAGCCGTCACGCTCCGGCTTGAAGGTACGGTAGTTGATGGTTTCGGGTTTCTTCACTTCGCCCCACGACCACGAACGGATCAGGTCGGGCGAGGCCAGCGAAATCTTGATCGCATCGAAGTTCTGCGGCTGCGATTGCTGGTTGAACAGGTTGAGAAGGTCTTTCATTGCTTCACTCCGTTACGGAGAAATTCGTTTGTAGGTCGGCAAAAGAGCGGATGGCGGACCGGGAACCGGTAGGAGCGAGCCTGCTCGCGATGGTCGCCTGCAGGCAGGCTCCTACAGCACCCGGCCACCTCGATCACCGCTCTTCCAGCTCCATGTCGATCGCCAGCGAGCGGATTTCCTTGACCAGCACGTTGAACGATTCGGGCATGCCCGCCGCCATCTTGTGTTCGCCATCGACGATGGCCTTGTACATCTGGTTGCGGCCCTGCACGTCGTCGGACTTCACGGTCAGCATTTCCTGCAGCGTGTAGGCCGCGCCGTAGGCTTCCAGCGCCCACACTTCCATTTCACCGAAGCGCTGGCCGCCGAACTGCGCACGGCCACCCAGCGGCTGCTGGGTAACCAGCGAGTACGGGCCGGTGGAACGCGCGTGCATCTTGTCGTCGACCAGGTGATTGAGCTTCAGGTAGTGCATGTAGCCCACCGTGACCGGGCGGTCGAAGGCATCGCCGGTGCGGCCGTCGTACAGCGTGGTCTGGCCCGACTCCGGCAACTCGGCCAGCTTCAGCATGGCCTTGATCTCGGCCTCGTCGGCACCGTCGAACACCGGCGTCGCCATCGGCACGCCTTCCTTCAGGTTTTCGGCCAGCGCCAGGATTTCGTGGTCCTTCAGCGAATCGAGGTCGACGTGGTGTTCGCCCTTGCCGGAGTTGTAGATCTCGCCCAGGAACTTGCGGACCTTGTCGGCCTTTTCCTTCGCTTCCAGCATCCGGCCGATCTTCTCGCCGAGGCCCTTGGCGGCCCAGCCGAGGTGGGTCTCCAGGATCTGGCCGATGTTCATGCGCGAGGGCACGCCCAATGGGTTCAGCACGATGTCGATCGGATTGCCGTCGGCCATGTAGGGCATGTCCTCGACCGGCGCGATCAGCGACACCACGCCCTTGTTGCCGTGGCGCCCGGCCATCTTGTCGCCCGGCTGGATGCGGCGCTTGACCGCCAGGTGCACCTTGACCTGCTTCAGCACACCCGGGGCGAGGTCGTCGCCGGCGGTGATCTTGGCCTGCTTCTCGCGGAAGCGCTTGTCGAAGGCTTCCCTGTGGCGCTTGATCTGTTCGGCTGCGCGTGAAACCAGTTCCGCGGTGTCCTCGTCCTTCGGATTGACCTTGAACCACTCGTCCTTCTTCAGGGAATCGAGGTATTCGTTGGTGATCTCCGCGCCCTTCTTCAGTCCCTGCGGGCCGTTGTTGGCGGGCTTGCCCACCAGCTGTGAACGCAGGCGGCCGTAGATCGCGCCTTCCAGGATCCGGAACTGGTCGTCCAGGTCCTTGCGGACGCGCTGGATTTCCATTTCCTCGATCTGCTTGGCGCGCTCGTCCTTCTCGATGCCGTCGCGGGTGAACACCTGCACGTCGATCACGGTGCCGTCCATGCCGGGCGGCACGCGCAAGGACGAATCCTTCACGTCGGAGGCCTTCTCGCCGAAGATCGCACGCAGCAGCTTTTCTTCCGGCGTCAGTTGCGACTCGCCCTTGGGCGTTACCTTGCCGACCAGGATGTCGCCGACCTTCACCTCGGCGCCGATGTAGACGATGCCGGACTTGTCGAGGCGGTTCAGCGCAGCCTCGCCCACGTTCGGGATGTCGGCGGTGATTTCCTCGGGGCCGAGCTTGGTGTCGCGCGCCTGGCAGGACAGCTCCTCGATGTGGATCGAGGTGTAACGATCTTCCTGCACCACGCGCTCGGACAGCAGCACCGAGTCCTCGAAGTTGTAGCCGTTCCACGGCATGAACGCGACCAGCATGTTCTGGCCGAGCGCCAGCTCGCCGAGGTCGGTCGACGAGCCGTCGGCCAGCGTGTCACCCGCCGCAACCTTGTCTCCGACGTTCACCAGCGGCCGCTGGTTCAGGTTGGTGCTCTGGTTGGAACGGGTGTACTTGGTGAGCGTGTAGATGTCCACGCCCGGATCGTTCTCGCCGACTTCCTTTTCGTTGACGCGCACCACGATGCGCGCGGCGTCGACCTGCTCGATCACGCCACCACGGCGTGCCGCGATGGTGACGCCGGAGTCACGCGCGACCGCGCGCTCGATGCCGGTGCCGACCAGCGGCTTTTCGGAACGCAGCGTCGGCACCGCCTGGCGCTGCATGTTGGCGCCCATCAACGCGCGGTTGGCGTCGTCGTGTTCCAGGAACGGTACCAGTGCCGCCGCCACCGACACGGTCTGCATCGGCGACACGTCCATGTAGTTGATCTCCGGCACGGGCCGCAATTCGGATTCGCCGCGGAAACGGCAGGACACGAATTCCTCGGTGAACTTGCCCTGCTTGTCGAGCGGCGAGTTTGCCTGCGCGATCACATAGTTGCCTTCCTCGATCGCGGACAGGTAATCCACCTCGTCGGTGACTTTGCCGTTGGTCACCTTGCGGTACGGCGTTTCGAGGAAGCCGTAGCCGTTGGTGCGGGCATACACCGCCAGCGAATTGATCAGGCCGATGTTCGGGCCTTCAGGGGTTTCGATGGTGCACACGCGCCCGTAATGGGTCGGGTGCACGTCACGCACTTCGAAACCTGCGCGCTCGCGGGTCAGGCCGCCCGGCCCCAGTGCGGACACGCGGCGCTTGTGGGTGACTTCCGACAGCGGGTTGTTCTGGTCCATGAACTGCGACAACTGCGAGGAACCGAAGAACTCCTTCACCGCGGCCGCGACTGGCTTGGCATTGATGAGGTCCTGCGGACCCAGGTTGTCGGCTTCGGCCAACGACAGGCGCTCCTTGACCGCACGCTCGACGCGCACCAGGCCGATGCGGAACGCGTTCTCCGCCATCTCGCCGACGCTGCGCACGCGGCGGTTGCCGAGGTGGTCGATGTCGTCCACGGTGCCGTGGCCGTTCTTGATCTCGATCAGCACGCGCAGCACGTCCAGGATATCGGACGTGTCGCCCTGCGCCGCGACCAGCTTCACCGCGTCGTCTTCCTTGCGCGTCGCGAAGTACTTGTTGTCGTACAGCACCGAGGGGCCGGTCACCGAATCGCGGCCAACGCGGCGATTGAATTTCATGCGGCCGACCGTCGACAGGTCGTAGCGC
>DASURP010000057.1:0-28915 GCA_036279975.1 Rhodanobacteraceae bacterium | reverse complement strand
GTGAAGTCGTGCTGGATGAGAGAATCGGCCATATCGACGGCTTGCTCGTGCGTTGTAGGAGTGCGCCTGCGCGCGACAAAAAAGAGCAGGACGACGGAAGCGTTTCGCTTCGCGACGGTCGCCGGAAAAGAAGGAGCAGGCGCTGTGCGCCAGCCGGCTCCTACATGAGGCGTCCACGCAACGAATTGCTCAGCGCCGCGGTAATCACCACATCCACGAACTGGCCGACCATGTGCGCTTCGCCCGCAAAATTCACCTGGCGCATGTTTTCGGTCTTGCCGGTGAGTTCGTTGGGGTTCTTCTTCGACGGGCCGGTGACGAGGATGCGCTGCGTGCTGCCGACCATCGCCTCGCTGATCTTCGCCGCGTGGAAGTTGATCGCGTTCTGCAACGTCGTGAGGCGTTCGTGCTTCACCGCATCGGGCGTCGGATCGAACAGGTTGGCCGCCGGCGTGCCGGGGCGCTTCGAGTAGATGAAGGAAAACGACTGGTCGAAACCGATGTCCTCGATCAGCTGCAGCGTCTGCGCGAAATCGGCGTCGGTTTCGCCGGGGAAGCCCACGATGAAATCCGACGAGATGCAGATGTCCGGACGCACCGCGCGCAATTGCGCGATCTTCTCCTTGTACATCGCCGCGGTGTAGTTGCGCTTCATCATCATGAGGATGCGGTCGGAACCCGACTGCACCGGCAGGTGCAGGAAGTTCGCGAGCTTGGGCACATCGCGGTAGGCCGCGACCAGCGAATCGGAAAACTCCAGCGGGTGCGAAGTGGTGAAGCGGATGCGGCCGATGCCGCCGATCTCGGCGATCGCGCGGATCAGCAGCGCGAGGTCGGCATGATTTCCATCCTCACTCGCACCAGGGTGCTCGCACGCGCCATCAAACATCGGCCCGCGATACGCGTTGACGTTCTGGCCCAGCAGGTTGACTTCCTTGACGCCCTGTTCGGCCAGCGAAGCGACTTCCGCCAGCACGTCGTCGAACGGGCGCGAGATTTCCTCGCCGCGGGTGTAGGGCACCACGCAGAAGGAGCAGTATTTCGAGCAGCCTTCCATGATCGACACGAACGCGCTCGGGCCCTCCGCGCGCGGCTCGGGCAGGCGATCGAATTTCTCGATCTCGGGAAAGGAAATGTCGACCTGCGGCTTGCCGGTGGCGCGGCGCGCGTCGATCAGGTCGGGCAGGCGGTGCAGCGTTTGCGGGCCGAACACCAGGTCGACGTACGGCGCGCGCTCGACGATCGCCTGGCCTTCCTGGGAGGCCACGCAGCCGCCGACGCCGATCAGCACGTCCGGATTCGCCTGCTTGAATTCCTTCCAGCGGCCGAGTTGCGAGAACACCTTCTCCTGCGCCTTCTCGCGGATCGAACAGGTGTTCACCAGGATCACGTCGGCTTGCGATACATCCTGCGTGCGCAGCATGCCGCGTTCGGCCGCGAGTACCTCCTCCATCTTGCGGGAGTCGTACTCGTTCATCTGGCAGCCGTGGGTCTGGATGAACAGCTTCCCGGGAGTTTTGCTGGGGGCAGGGGTGTCGGCCATCGAAAACGTGAAACGCGCTGAAACAAGCATTGTAGCTTCGCAAACCGCCACAGGCCGGGCTGTCGGCCCCGAAGTGTGAACGCTGCGGCTTGGCAAGGGCCGCCTGCAGGGGCACACTGCCACCCATGAGAGCCGTTTCCCGCCCAGGGGCGCGCGGCGGCTGGCGCCGGGGGCCTCGCCTGACATCCGATTCGCGGTGGCGCGTCGTGGTTGCCTGTGCCTTGTTGCTGGCGACGGCATGGGCCGGTCCCGCATCGGCGAGCGTGCTTTACCGCTGCGTCGGCACGGGCGGCGAGCGGGCTTACGTCAGCAACACCGCGGGTTACCGGGATTGCATCAGGATCGGGCAGTGGCACCAGCCGCGCACGCATCCGGTGGCGGTCGCGCATGCGACCAGGGCATCGGACCAGAAGCCGTCGGACCAGAAATCGCCGGACGTCACGGTCCTGCCCGGCAAGCCGCCGCGGCCCGTCAAGGCCAACCCGGCCATCCTCAAGGTAACGCCACTGGGCGAGGATGGGACCTTGCAGGTGTCCGAACCTGCCGCCGCGTCCGCGTGGCAGCCCTTCCCGGTGGTGGCGCTGGATACGCTGGGCGACTGGGTGTTGCCGCGCGTGCTGGGAGTCGATCTGGCGCCCGTGCGCACGCCGCTACCTCCGCCCGCCGGAACGGCCGGGCCCGCGCCGGCCGCCACCGCCGCGATTCCCCTGAAGCTCGACGTCGATGCGCCGCGGCCGCCCAGGCGCGGCGCCGTGTACCGCGTGGTCCAGAAGAACGGCAGCGTCCTGTACACCAACATCGCGTCGCTGGCGAAGCAGGGCGACGCGAAAATGCTGTTCACCTACATCGTCGAATGCTATGCCTGCAACGTGCATTCGAAGATCGACTGGAACACCGTGCCGTTGCACCTTGCCGCGTACGGCGACGACATTCGTGCCGCGGCGAAGCTGAGCGGCGTCAATGCCGCGCTGTTGCGCGCGATCATCCATGCCGAGTCGGGATTCAATCCACGCGCGCTTTCCTACAAGGGCGCGCAGGGATTGATGCAATTGATGCCGGGCACCGCGTTCGATCTGGGCGTGGGCGACGCGTTCGACCCGGCCCAGAACATTTCCGGCGGGGCGCGTTACCTTGCCAGCCTGCTGCACGACTACCACGGCGACGTGCAGCTGGCCGCGGCGGCCTACAACGCGGGCGCCGGTGCGGTCGCGAAATACGGCGGCGTGCCGCCGTACGCGGAAACTCAGGTGTACGTGAAGCGCGTGGCGCTGCTGTACCAGCGTTATCGCAAGGCCCTGGCCGCGCAGGTTTCCCCCGCGCTGGCGGTGGCGCAGCATGCCGACTGACGTTCGGGAGCACGTAGCCCGGATGAAACGGAGCGGAATCCGGGGCGCAGGCTAGCGCTTCAGGTCGGAGCTGAGCGCTGGTGCGATCGTCGCGACGATCTGCCCTGCCAGCATGTGGTTGGCGGCCACGAGGTTGCCCGATCCGGGCAGGCCGTCGCGGCCGGTCAGGTCGCAATAACGTCCACCGGCTTCACGCACCAGCAGGCAGCCGGCTGCCATGTCCCAGACCTTCAGGCCGGTCTCGAAATAGCCGTCCAGGCGTCCGGATGCTGCCCAGGCAAGGTCGAGTGCGGCCGAGCCGGTGCGGCGGATGTCCTCGGCGTGCTTTAGCACCTCGCGGGTCATGCCGAGCTGGGCGTCGAGGTGCCGGCGTTCGCGGTACGGGAAACCCGTCGCCAGCATCGCGCCATCCAGCGTCTCGCGCTTGCCGACGCGGATGCGATGGTCGTTGAGGAATGCGCCGTCGCCCTTGCTGGCCGAGTAGATCTCGTTGCGGATCGGGTCCAGGATCACGGCGTGCACGGGTTCACCGCGGTCGAGTTGCGCGATCGACACCGCGAAATGCGGGATGCCGCGCAGGTAATTATGGGTGCCGTCGAGGGGATCGACCGCCCAGGTGAAGCGTGCGCCGGCCTTGCCGGAAGCGCCGGTCTCCTCGCCCAGGATGGCGTGGTCGGGGTAGGCGCGCCGCAGTTCGCGCACGATCTCGGTCTCGGCCTGGCGATCGACTTCGGAAACGAAATCGAGGTGGTGTTTTTCGACCACGGCCACGCTGTCGAGGCGGTTCATGTAGCGCAGGATCACGCTGCCGGCGGCGCGCGCGGCACGGATCGCGACGGTGACGGCGGGTCGGGCCATGGCGAGGGGAGTCCGAAGGGTTGAAAAAGAACGCGCCGCACGGGGCGGCGCGCCGGCATTTTAGCAGCGCATCGACGCGTGGCGTTAACCTTGTCCGATGAACCAATCCAAGGCATCCGTCCCGCCCGCGCCGCAGCCGATCCGTTTCGTGCTGGCGCGCACCTCGCACCCCGGCAACATCGGTGCGGCCGCGCGCGCGATCCGCACCATGGGTTTCTGGCGACTGGCGCTGGTCGCGCCGCGGCGCTATCCCGACCCGCAGGTCGAAGCCATGGCAGCGGGCGCGGACGACGTGCTTGCGAACCTGGTGCTGGCCGGCAGCGTCGCGGAGGCTGTGGCCGGTTGCACCCGCGTGTACGGCCTGTCCGCGCGCCGCCGCGGCGTCAACCTGCCCGAACTCGATCCGCGCGCCGCCGGCGCGGAAATCGCGCCGCTGCTGGAGGCGGGCCGGGAGGTCGCGCTGTTGTTCGGCAATGAGCGTTCGGGCCTCGACAACGACGAACTGTCGGTGTGCCACGCCATGATCCGGATCCAGAGTGTCGAGGATTTTTCTTCGCTCAACCTCGCCCAGGCCGTGCAGGTGATGGCGTGGGAACTCCGCATGGCGACGCTCGGAGAGGTGCCCGAAGCGCCGCCGGACCACGACGCGCCGCCCGCTTCGGCGGACGAGTTGGAGCGCTTCTTCGAGCACCTGTTCCAGACCCTGCACGCGATCGACTTCCACAAGGGCCGTTCGGCCCGGACCATCGAGCTGCGCCTGCGCCGGTTGTTCCATCGCGCACTGCCCGACGCGCGCGAGTTGCGGATCCTGCACGGCGTGCTGGCCGATGCCGAGCGGATGGCGCGGCTCGCGACCGGACGGGGCAAGCGCGGCCATGGGACGTAGCAGAAAGCGCGCTTCCGCAGCTAGCCGCCGCCCAGCCCGTCTTCTTCATCCACGACGTCGGTTGGCGCGAGTGGCGAGACCAGCACCTTGTCGATCCGCGCGCCGTCGCGGTCGACGACTTCGAATTTCAATCCGTGCCACGCGATGCTTTCGCCGGTGACCGGGATGTGCCCGAACAGTTCGATCAGCATGCCGGCGAGGGTGTAGTAGTCGCCCTCCTGCTCGTTCGGCAGTTCGTCCAGCTTCAGCAGCTCCCGCAAGTCGTCGGTGGTGAGCGAACCCGAAACCAGCCAGCTGCCGTCATCGCGGTGCACCACCGGGGCATCCGGTGCGCTGCCGTCGCCGGTACCCGTGGGGTGGCCGACCACCGCGGTCAGCACGTCGTTAAGCGTCACCAGTCCCTCGATGTCACCGTATTCGTCCACCACCAGCGCGAACGGCGTGTCCGCGTCGCGGAATTCATCCAGCAGGTCCAGCGCGCGGGTGGTGGCGGGCACGAACAGCGGTTTGGCGAGCTTGCGGAACAGGTCCAGGCGTGCGGCCGGCGTCCCCGCGCCGGAATCGGACGCAAGCGATTGCAGCAGGCGCTTGACTTCCAGCACACCCAGCACTTCGTCCTCGCTTTCGCGGTAGACCGGATAGCGCGAATAGGGTGTTGCGCGCATCACCGCGAGGTTCTCGGCGAGCGGCGCGGCGGCGTCCAGCCAGGCGATGCGCGGGCGCGGCGTCATCACGCTGTCCACCGTGCGGTCGCCCAGCCGCAACACGCGGTTGACCATGTTGCGTTCGTCGGTATCCAGCACGCCCTGTTCGGCGCCCTCGGCGACCAGCAGGCGGATTTCCTCTTCGCTGACCTTCTCGCGCTTGAACCGGTGCAGCTGCAGCATGCGCAGCAGGGTTCCGGTGATCAGGTTCAGGAACCACACGAACGGGGTCATCAGCCACGACAGCACCAGCATGGGAAACGCCACGACCTGCGCGATGCGTTCCGGGGCGACCAGCGCCACCCGCTTGGGCAGCAACTCGCCGATCGTGATGTTGATGGTGGTCACCAGGATGAAGCCCAGCAGCAGCCCGATCACCAGCGATGCGTGCGCCATCGCAGGCATGCCGAGGTCGATCAGCCACAGCCGGATGCTGTCGCTGACCGCGGCGCCGGCGGCGGCACCGGTGATCAGGGTGATCAGGGTGATGCCGACCTGCACCGTGGACAGGAAGCGGTCCGGCCGCTGCGCCAGGTGCAGCGCCACCTTTGCGCGGGTGCTGGTACGCGCCAGGTGGCGCAGCCGGCTCTTGCGCGCGGCGATCAGCGCGATTTCGGCCATCGCAAAGAAGGCGTTGCCCAACGCCAGGATCAGGACCAGGCCAAGTTCGGTCAACATCGCAACCGGGTGGAGGACTCCATGGCGGGAGTGTAGCAAGCGTGGGCGCTTCGGGATGGCGCCGTGCTCGTGTACCATTTGCAGGATTCGGCTCCCGGGTGCAACGCCATGTTTTCTCTGCAGACCATGTTCGGCAAGGGGGACCGCTTCTACGACCTGCTCGAAGCCAGCGCCAGCGCGGCGCACGACGGCGCCAAGGCGCTGCAGGGGTTGCTGGAGGCGCACGGCGAGCCGATGTTGCTGGACGGCTTCCGGGCCGCCCGGCGGCGCGAAAAGGAACTGGCGACGAAGATCAGCGCGGACCTGGTCAATACCTTCGTCACCGCGCTGGACCGCGAGGACATCGAGGCGATGTCTTCGGCGCTCTATCGGATCCCGAAGACGATCGAGAAGTTCGCCGAGCGTTACGTGATCGTGGCCGGGCGCGTCGAGGGCATCGACTTTGCCTCGCGCGCCACCCTGTTGATGAGCGCGACCGAGGGCGTGGTCGAGATGGTGCGCGAACTGCGCAACGGCATGAGCATCGGGCGCATGCGCAAGCTGCAGGACCGGCTGCAGGCCACCGAATCCGAGGCGGACCGGCTGCTGCTGGAGCCGTATCGCGACCTCTACCTCGGCAGTGACGATCCGATCCGGATGATGCTGGCCAAGGATCTGTTCGAGTTGCTGGAAAAGGCCATCGACCGTTGCCGCGACGTGGGCAACGTCATCTACTCGATCGTGTTGAAGAATTCATGAGACAGGGACCGGGTACCGGGAACCGGGAACCGGGTGCGCGGTGCGTGCTCGTCCTCCCCCTTCGCTCGCGAAGGAGGAGTGAGGAGGATGTGTTCAGGCTACGACGAGCATTCCCCCGTCGCTATCCGACCCGCGGTGCGCGCGCTTCAGCTTCTGCTCCGCCCTTCGTTCCGAGGGGGATGGCGTGCACCAGATGCGACTGGTCCCCGATCCCCGGTCCCCGGTCCCCGCTTCGGACATGAGCCTCGGCCTTCTCGCCATCGTCATCGCGATTGCGTTGGTGTTCACTTACATCAACGGCTTCCACGACACCGCCAACTCCATCGCGACGGTGGTCGCGACCAAAGTGCTGACGCCGGGCCAGGCGGTGCTGCTGGCGGCGGTGACCAATCTGGCGGGGGCATTGTTTGGCACGGCGGTGGCGGTCACGATCGCAACCGGGCTCATCGATGTCGGCGTGCTGCAGGTCGGCGGCGAGGTGCTGGTGTGCGCGTTGCTGGGCGCCACCATCTGGAACCTCATCACCTGGTGGCTGGGCCTGCCGTCGTCGTCTTCGCATGCGTTGATCGGCGGCCTGTGCGGCGCGGCATTCGCGGCCTCGGGCGGCAACTTCCGTGCGATCATCTGGGCCACCGACCCCAACCACTGGTGGCGCGGCGGCGGCCTGGTCCCGAAGGTGCTGGTGCCGATGATCGCCTCGCCGATCGCGGGTTTCGTGCTCGGCATGGTGGTCATGGGCGGGTTGCTCGCGTTGTTCGCGTGGTTCAGCAACCGCGCGGGGTTCCTGCGCCGGTTCGGGCGCACGCCGTTCGTGAACATGTTCTTCGGCAAGGCGCAACTGGCGTCGGCGGCGGCGATGGGGGTGTCGCACGGCCTGAACGATGCGCAGAAGAGCATGGGCATCATCGCGCTGGCGCTGGCCAGCGCCACCGCCGCGCACAATTTCGACCATCTGCCGGAGTGGCTTCACTTCCTGCGCGTGTCGGACATCGGCGGCCAGTTCCCGATCCCGGTGTGGGTGAAGGTGTTGTGCGCCCTGGTGATGGCGGCTGGCACCGCCGGGGGCGGCTGGCGCATCATCAAGACGCTGGGCCACAAGATGGTCAAGCTGCACCCCATCAATGGCTTTGCCGCCGAGACTGGCGGCGCCGTGGTGATCATCGTCTCGTCGATATTCGGCATGCCGGTTTCGACCACCCACGTGATCTCGTCTTCGATCATGGGCGTGGGTGCATCGAAACGCTTCAACGCGGTGCGCTGGACCGTGGTCGAGCGCATGGTGTGGGCGTGGATCCTGACCCTGCCGGTCAGCGCCTTCACGGCTTGGGTGCTGGTGTGGGTCTCGCGGCCGCTTTGGGGTTGATGGCCGCGATACACTGCCGGTGTGCCGAAAGCAGTCTCCCCGCACGATGAGATGGTTACCGACGACAAGCTGGTCGTCGCGATTTCCTCGCGCGCGCTGTTCGACCTGACCGAATCGCACGCGCTGTTCGAGCGGGAAGGCCTGGAAGCCTACCGGGCCTACCAGATCGCACACGAAAACGACGTGCTGCAGCCGGGCGTGGCGTTCCCGGTGGTGAAGAAACTGCTGGCGCTGAACCGGCCCGCGCCGGACACGCCCTACGTCGAGGTGGTGCTGCTGTCGCGCAATTCCGGCGACACCGGGCTGCGCATCTTCAACTCCATCCAGCACCACGGCCTGGCCATTACCCGCGCCGCATTCACCTCGGGCGAAGCGACCAGCGAGTACATCGCGCCGTTCGGGGTGGACCTGTTCCTCTCGGCCAACGCCGAAAACGTGGCGCGCGCACTGAATTCCGGCGTGGCCGCGGCGACCTTGCTGCCCTCGCAGGTGCGCAACGCGCATCCCGGGCAATTGCGCATCGCATTCGACGGCGACGCGGTGATTTTCAGCGACGAGTCCGAGCGTCTTTCGCAGGAGCAGGGCCTCGATGCCTTCCATCGCAATGAATCCGAACATTGGAACGAACCGCTGTCGGGCGGACCGTTCCGGAATTTCCTGGCCGCGCTGCATCGCCTGCAGGCGGCGTTTCCGCCCGAAGATTCGCCGATCCGCACCGCGCTGGTCACCGCGCGCTCGGCGCCCGCCCACAAGCGCGTGATCCTGACGCTGCGCCAGTGGGGCGTGCGCATCGACGAGGCGCTGTTCCTGGGCGGCCGCGACAAGGGGCCGTTCCTGGAAGCCTTCGGCGCCGACCTGTTCTTCGACGATTCGCCGGTCAACGTGGAAGAGACGCGCAGGCACGTGGCGACGGGGCACGTGCCGCACGGGGTAAGCAATGCGCAGGGCCGGGGACCGGGGACCGGGGACCGGGGACCGGGCAAACCGCGAACGTAATGCAATGGATGTCGGCGCATGCACCGCGACAGTGGCGGAGAGCTGGCCAACGCGGTGATTGCATTCAAGCGTCTGGCACCAAGCCCAGCTGGCCCTGGTCCCTGGTCCCTGGTCCCCGGTCCCTGGTCCCTGGTCCCTGGTCCCTGGTCCCTGGTCCCCAGTCCCTGGTCCCCAGTCCCTGGTCCCCAGTCCCTGGTCCCCGGTCCCTGGTCCCCGGTCCCTGGTCCCCAGTCCCCGGTCCCCGGTCCCCAGTCCCCGGTCCCCGGTCCCCGGTCCCGATACAATAGTCCGCTTGCCTCGATGCCGGATTCGCCATGCCGCACGCACCACTCAACCCCCTCGACCTGTACGACGTCCGCGCCATGCTGTCGGACGAGGAGCGCATGGTGCAGGACTCGGTCGCGCGCTTCGTCGACGACAAAATATTGCCGATCATCGGCGATTGTTTCGACCAGGCTCGTTTCCCGGTCGAACTGGTTCCGGAAATCGCGAGCCTCGGCCTGCTCGGCGCGACGATCCCCGGGAAATACGGCGGCGCCGGCATGAACCAGGTCAGCTACGGGTTGATCTGCCAGGAAATGGAGCGCGGCGATTCCGGCCTGCGCAGCTTCGCCTCGGTGCAGTCATCGCTGGTGATGTACCCGATCTTCGCGTTCGGCAGCGAAGAACAGAAGCACGAATACCTGCCGAAGATGGCAGCGGGCGAGATCATCGGCTGCTTCGGCCTGACCGAGCCGCACGGTGGTTCCGATCCGGCCAACATGAAGACGGTCGCGAAACAGGACGGTGGCGACTGGGTGATCAACGGCGCCAAGATGTGGATCACCAACGGCAACCTGGCACAGGTGGCGCTGGTGTGGGCGAAGACCGGTGACGGCATCCGCGGGTTCCTGGTGCCGACCGGCACCAAGGGCTTTGCGGC
This sequence comes from Rhodanobacteraceae bacterium, assembly GCA_036279975.1. Classification (GTDB taxonomy): domain Bacteria; phylum Pseudomonadota; class Gammaproteobacteria; order Xanthomonadales; family Rhodanobacteraceae; genus 66-474. Next base: position 18,881 of record DASURP010000057.1, on the reverse strand, counting down.
GCAGGAGATCCACAAGAAGATGAGCCTGCGTGCGTCGGTGACCAGCGCACTTTTCCTCGACGACGTGCGGGTGCCCGCGAGCGCGATGCTGCCCAACGTCAAGGGCCTGCGCGGTCCGTTGAGTTGCCTCGATTCGGCGCGTTTCGGCATCAGCTGGGGACCGATCGGCGCCGCGCAGGCGTGCCTGAAGGAAGTGCTGGATTACACCCAGGAACGCGTGTTGTTCAATCGCAAATTGGCTGCCAACCAGTCCATCCAGTTGCGGCTGGCCGACATCGCGCGCCGCATCACCACCGCGCAGTTGCTGGCGTTGCAGCTCGGGCGCGCCAAGGACGCCGGCAAACTTCATCCGACCCAGATCTCGCTGGCCAAATGGAACAACGTGCGCATGGCGCTCGATATCGCGCGCGAATGCCGCGACATCCTCGGCGGCGCCGGCATCACCACCGAACACGTCGCGATCCGCCACGCGCTGAACCTGGAATCGGTGGTGACCTACGAGGGCACCCAGACCGTGCACCAGTTGGTGGTGGGACGGGAACTGACGGGAATAAACGCGTTTTAAGACCTTGCAGACTTGCAATTCCACAATGTCGCCATTCCCGCGAAAGCGGGGATCCAATGTCTTGCTTTTGAACGAAGCTACAGGCACCGGATTCCGGATCGCCGCTGCGCGGCGTCCGGGGTGACGAGGAAAAAACTGCTTCGGAGGCCGTTCATGAATATTCATCGCAAATGGTTTTTTGCGCTGGCGATCGGCGCAATGCTTGCCTCCGGCAGCGCCTCGGCCGCGGTCGACAGCAACGAGGTGCACTTGGCGCTGACGTCGCTGCGCCTGGCGCTGGTCAAGATCGGCGTGGCCAACGTGATGCTGTCGAACCCGACGCCGCCATCGAACAACGCCGAGGCGCGCGTCGCCCCGGCCAACCAGATGAACAGCAACGAGATCAATTCGATCCTGGTAAGCGAGGGCGGCGTGATCAACGTTTATCTCAGCCCCGCGGTTGGCGTCACCGGTGGCATCGTGCAACTGGTGCCGAAGGTCGTGACCGGCAAGGACGGCAAGAAGGGCGTGCAGTACGCCTGCTACAGCCCGAACATCCCGGACATCGCGACCGCGGAGCCGGATTGCAAATATCTCCCGACCGGCAACTGATCGACCCATGCCGGGTGTATTTCCAACTCCGGAACCCGTGCTGGAAACCGCGCGGTTGATCCTGCGGCCGCCACGGCGCGAGGATTTCGACGGCTATGCGGAAATGCTTGGCGACGACGAGGCCACGCGTTACATCGGGGGCAGTTCGCCGCGCGGCGCCGCGTGGCGTCGGTTTCTGCAGATGCCGGGTGCGTGGATGGTCCAGGGGTTCGGGATGTTTTCGGTGATCGACAAGGGCACTCGTGAATGGCTGGGCCAGGCGGGTCCGTGGCAGCCCGAAGGCTGGCCGGGCACCGAGGTCGGCTGGACCTTCCGGCGCAGCGCGTGGGGGCGCGGCTATGCGCGGGAGGCTGCGACCGCCGCGATCGACTGGGCCTTCGATCACCTGGGTTGGCAGGAAGTGATCCACTGCATCGACCCCGGCAACCAGCGTTCGCGCGCACTGGCCGAGCACCTCGGTTCACGTATCCTGCGCAGCGCGCAGCTCCCGGCCCCCTACGATGAAGACGTCGTCGACGTCTGGGGCCAATCGCGCGGGGAGTGGCTCGCCCGCCGTGCCGCGCCCGGTGCTCCTGCAACCTCGAAATGAACGCCATCAAGACCCCGATTCCTGCCCGCCACAAAGGCTTCAACCGTGCCGAAATCGTCGATGCGAACTTCACGGAGTTCGTGCAGGCGTGGGATGGACAGATACGCCGCGCGCCGCGCGGCGACGAGCCGGTCCTGCCGGACAGTGCCTGCACGGCGTGCGATTTCCGGGAGCTGCTCGAATCGCAGTTGATCTCGCGCCACCTCGACCTGATGGCGCGGGTGCTGCGCGTGCAGAACAAGGTGTTCTACACCATCGGTTCGTCGGGCCACGAGGGCAACGCAATGGTGGCGCGGCTAACGCGGTATACCGATCCGGCGTTCCTGCACTACCGCTCGGGCGCATTCATGGCCGAGCGCTTCAGGAAATTGCCGGGCACCGATGGCAAACCGCGTGATCCCGTAATGGATTCGGCGCTGTCGTTCGCGGCCAGCAGCGAAGACCCGGCTTCCGGGGGGCGCCACAAGGTATGGGGTTCCAAACCCCTGTGGGTACTGCCGCAGACTTCCACGATCGCCTCGCACCTGCCCAAGGCGCTGGGCACCGCGATTGCGATCGAACAGGCCCGGCGCATCGGCCACGCGCTGCCGGTGCCGAACGATTCCATCGTGGTCTGTTCGTTCGGCGATGCATCCAGCAACCACGCCACCGCGCAGACCGCGTTCAATGCGGCGGGATGGACCGCCTACCAGCGCCTGCCCGCGCCGGTGCTGTTCGTGTGCGAGGACAACGGCATCGGCATTTCGGTGAAGACGCCTGCGGGCTGGATCGCCAACAACTTCCGCGACCGCAAGGACCTCGATTACTTCTTCGCCGACGGGCTCGATCTCGTGGAAGGTTATGCGCAAGTGCAGCGCGCAGTGGAGCATTGCCGTACGACCCGCCGTCCGACTTTCCTGCACCTGAAGACCACGCGCCTCACTGGCCATGCCGGCACCGACTTCGAAATCGAGTGGCGCAGCTTCGAGGAACTGATGGCGCTGGAAGCCACCGATCCGTTGCTGCGCTCGGCCGTGATCGCGCTGGAATCGGGTTTGTACACGAAGCAATCATTGCTGGGCGAATACGAAGCCATCCGCAAGCGCTGTTTCGCGGCGGCCGAGGAGGCCGACCACCGGCCCAAGCTGGAAACGTTGGCTGGGGTGATCAAGCCGTTGGCGCCGTACACGCCGGAGGCGGTCAGGGTCGAAGCCGGGCGCACCGATTACGCGGACAAGCGCCTCGCGGTGTTCGGCGGCGAGGGCAAGCTGCCCGAAAACCTGCCGCCGCGGCACTTGGCACTGCTGATCAACGCGGCCTTGCACGATCTGTTGGCGAAATATCCCGAAGCGCTGGTGTTCGGCGAGGACGTGGCGCAGAAGGGCGGCGTCTACACCGTCACCAAAGGCCTTTACAAGGCGTTCAAGGGTGCGCGTGTGTTCAACACGCTGCTGGACGAGACCATGATCCTGGGCTTGGCGCAGGGCTACGCCAACATGGGCATGCTGCCGATCCCGGAGATCCAGTACCTCGCGTATTTCCACAACGCCTGCGACCAGATCCGTGGCGAAGCGGCCTCGCTGCAGTTCTTCTCCAACGACCAGTACCGCAATCCGCTGCTGGTGCGGATCGCGTCGCTCGGTTACCAGAAGGGGTTCGGCGGGCACTTCCACAACGACAACTCGATTGCGCCACTGCGCGACATCCCGGGTCTGGTGGTCGGCTGTCCGTCGCGCGGCGACGACGCCGCTACCATGCTGCGCACGCTGGCCGCGCTGGCCAGGGTCGATGGTCGCGTGTGCGCGTTGCTGGAACCGATCGCGTTGTACATGACGAAAGACCTGTACGAGGCCGGCGATGGCCAGTGGCAGTTCGACTATCCCGCGCCGGGCGAGGCGATGCCGCTGGGAGAGGGCCGCGTGTACGGCGCCGAAGCGAAGGACCTGGTCGTCTTCACGTTCGGCAACGGCGTGCCGATGGCATTGCGCGCCGCGCGCGACATCGAAAAACACCGCGACTGGAAAGTGCGCGTGGTCGACCTGCGCTGGCTGACGCCGCTCAACGACAGCTTCATCGTCGAGCAGGCGCGTTCCGCGCAACGCATCATCGTGCTGGACGAAGGGCGCAAGAGCGCCGGCGTGGGCGAGGGCATCATCACCGCCATCGTCGAAGGCGGGCTTGGCGCCACGCCGCTCGAACGCGTGGTCGGCGCCGATACCTACACCCCGCTCGCGGGGGCGGCCCTGCTGGTGCTGCCGGGAGAGGCGGACATCGTGGCGGCAGCCGCGGCGCTCGCGGCGCCGCCCGTCGGTGCGAAGAAAAAGCCCCTGCGTGGCAAGCGCGCCTAGCTGTTTTCCTTCCGGATGCCCATGGACCTGAATCCGCAGTCATCCCGTGACGCCGAAGTGGCGGCGCCGGGCGTGGACCGTTCCGCCCCGACCCGCTTCGACGTGATCGGCGGGGTCAGCTTCGTCCATATGTTGAACGACATGATGCAATCGGTGATCGTCGCGATCTATCCGATGCTGAAGGGCGAGTTCGACCTCAACTTCTTCCAGATCGGTGCGATCACGCTGACCTTCCAGTTGACCGCGTCGTTGTTGCAGCCGGTGGTCGGGATGGTCACCGACAAGCACCCGCTGCCGTTCTCGCTGCCGGCCGGGATGTGCTTCACCCTGGGCGGCCTGCTGCTGCTTTCCGTCGCGCCGACGTATCCGGTCCTGTTGCTGGCGGTCGCCCTGATCGGTTGCGGTTCGTCGATCTTCCACCCCGAATCCGCGCGGGTGGCGCGCATGGCTTCGGGTGGGCGTTACGGACTCGCGCAATCATTGTTCCAGATCGGCGGCAATGTCGGGCAGGCGTTGGGGCCGATCCTGGCGGCGGTCGTAGTCCTGAAACTGGGGCGCTCGCACGTGGGCTGGTTCGGCTTGCTCGCGCTGCTTGCGATCGTGGTGCTGCTGCAGGTGAGCCGTTGGTACCGCGGGCACATCGAGGAGCGCGTGCACAAACGCCATGCCGGCGAAGCGCCGCTGTTCCCGGCGCCCGTCGTGCGTCGCACGATCGGCGTGCTGCTGGTGCTGATGTTCTCGAAATTCTTTTACCTCGCCAGCATCAGCAGCTATTACGAGTTTTACCTGATCCACCGTTTCGGCGTGTCCACGCACATGGCCGCCAACCTGCTGGGCGTGTTCCTGTTCGCGGTTGCCGGTGGGACCCTGTTCGGCGGCCCGTTGGGCGACCGCATCGGCCGCAGGCGGGTCATCTGGTTTTCGATCCTCGGCTGCGCACCGTTCACGCTGGCGCTGCCGTACGTGGGGCTGGGCTGGACCGTGGGCTTGAGCGCAGTGATCGGCTTGATCCTGGCATCCGCGTTCCCGGCGATCATCGTCTACGCGCAGGACATGTTGACGCACCGCATCGGCATGGTGTCCGGCCTGTTCTATGGCTTCAGCTTCGGACTCGGCGGACTCGGCGCCGCGATCCTGGGCGTGATCGCCGATCATTTCGGCATCGAGTTCGTGTATCAGGTGTGCGCGTTCCTGCCGTTGCTGGGGTTGCTGGCGGTGTTCCTGCCCGACGTGCGTCCACCCGGAATGGTTCGCGCAACGGCCGCCGGCGGCGCCTGACAACTGTCATCCATGACCTCTGGCGATGCCGCCGCCTGCTGCGGTGGTTGTATGCTGCGACGCTGCATTGCTGGAGGGTGGCACGGTGAAGCGACGCACGTTGTTGAAGTGGATGGCCGGTGCGCCGCTGTTTGGCGCGTTGCTGGCGAGTGTTCCCGATGCCGTGTGGAGCAAGGCCGCGGCCGTCACGCGGACGTTGCGGCGCGCGCGACCGGGTGAGGCTGGTTGGCCTTCCGCCGCCGAGTGGGAAGGCTTGAACAAACAGGTTGGCGGCAAGCTGATGAAGCTGGCCGATCCGCTGGCGGTGTGCCGCGCCGATCCATCCGGCGCTGCGTGCGCGGACTTCTTCAAGCAGATCCGCGACCCGTACTACATCCTCGACCACGCCAACCTGACGCAGACGTCGGGTTGGGTCGATGCCTGGATATCGAAGCCGAGTGCGTATGCGGTGGCAGCCGAAAGCGCTTCCGATGTTGCGGCTGCCGTGAACTTTGCGCGCGAGCACAAGCTGCGGCTGGTGGTGAAGGGCGCGGGGCACAGTTACCAGGGCACTTCCGATGCGCCGGACTCGCTGCTGGTGTGGACGCATCACATGGACGACATCACGATGCACGACGCGTTTGTCCCACAGGATTGCGCAGGCAAGCTTGCACCACAGCCGGCGGTCAGCGTGGGCGCCGGGCAGATCTGGGGCCATACCTACGACGCGGTGACGCCCAAGGGCGGTCGCTACGTGCAAGGTGGTGGTTGCATGACGGTCGGCGTCGCCGGGCTGGTCAGCAGCGGCGGCTTCGGCAGCTGGTCGAAACGCTACGGCACGGCCGCGGCCAGCCTGCTGGAAGCCGAAGTCGTCACGGCCGACGGCAAGATCCGCGTCGTCAACGCCTGCAACGATCCCGATCTGCTCTGGGCCTTGAAGGGCGGCGGTGGCGGCAGCTTCGGCGTGATGACGCGGTTGACCTTGCGCACGCATGAACTGCCGATCTTCTTCGGCGTGGCCAATGGCATGATCGCATCGAATTCCGACGATGCACACCGACGCCTGATCACGCGTTTTCTGGCGTTTGCCCGTGACGCGCTGATCAATCCGCACTGGGGCGAAAAGGTGCATCTGCACTCGGGCAATCGCCTGCACGTCGACATGACGTTCCAAGGGCTCGACAAGGCGCAGGCCGAAGCCGTGTGGAAACCGTTCTTCGACTTTGTGCAGGCTGCGCCGCAGGATTACCGTGTCACTGCACCGTTGCAGGTGCTCACGATTCCGGCGCGAAGCCTGTGGGATCCGGTCGCGATGCGGCAGGTTCCGGGACTCACGGTGGCCGATTCGCGCCCCAACGCACCCATCGACAATTTCGTTTGGGCCGGCGACGCGGATCAGTCCGGGCACTCCATGCATGGCTACGGCTCGGCATGGTTGTCGAAGTCGCTGTTGGACGGGGCACGTCGACGGGCATTTGCCGAGGCATTGTTCTCGGCCAGCCGTCATTGGGGATTTGCACTTCATTTCAACAAGGGTCTGGCCGGTGCGCCTCCCGAGGCGGTCGCGTCCGCGCGCGATACCGCCACCAACCCGCAGGTACTGGATGCGTTTGCCTTGCTCATCCTTGGAAGCGCCGAGCCACCGGCATTTCCTGGCGTTGCCGGTCACGAGCCGGATATCGCCGCGGCACACGACGACGCGAGGGCTTGCGCCAAGGCGATGCAAGCGATTTACAAGGTTGCTCCCGGCGCGGGCTCATACGTTTCCGAGAGTGATTTTTTCCTGAAGGACTGGCAGCGCGCATTCTGGGGTACCAACTACCCACGCCTGCTGGCGGTGAAGAAACGCTACGACCCTGACGGACTGTTCACCGTGCACCATGGCGTCGGATCGGAGGAATGGAGCGCCGATGGTTTCACCCGAGTGGCATAATCACGGTATCCCATGGGCAAGGAGACGGGCGTGATTATCGTGACGACCGAGAACATCGCCGGTCACAGGATCACCGAAACCAGGGGCCAGGTGTTCGGGCTGGTGGTGCGTAGCCGCGGCATCGGCGGCAACGTGATGGCGGGGCTGCGCTCCCTCGTTGGTGGCGAGATCACTGAATACACCCAGATGCTGGAGGAGGCCCGCCGCCACGCCACCGATCGCATGGTGCAGAACGCGCAGGCGATGGGCGCCAACGCGGTGGTGATGATGCGCTTCGATTCGTCCGAGATCGGCCAGACCATGAGCGAGATCGTGGCCTATGGCACGGCGGTGGTGATCGAGAAAAGCTGACGTGCCATGTTGATGGTCTCACTCTACGTGATCGGCGCGTTGTTGCTGCTGGTCGCGGCCGTCGCGTTGCTGGTGGGTGGCGCTTTGGCGTTGGTCCTGCCGCAACTGATCATGGGCGGGCTGTTCCTGATCATTGCGCTGGCGATCGAACGCTGGCGCTACAAACCGGTGCGGGGCGACAAGCCGGATTCGCGCTGGACGGATACCGGCGAGCGTTTCGTCGATCCGGAAACCGGGGTGCTCACCGCGGTGTATTTCGACCCCGCCAGGGGCGAAAGGCATTACCTTGCCGCGCCAGGGTCAGCGGGGAATCCCTGAAACGCGTCATCCCTCCGGTGCAGTCCGCGTTGCGCGCACTGCACCGACCCCCTTCGTTCCGAAGGGGGATCAAAGGGATGGCCCCGGGTTTGGATCTTCAGTGTTGCTTGGGCGCCGGCCCCTGCACCACCTGCGCCAGGTTGGCGGGGTGGACGTACTGCTTGAATGCCGTCTGCACCTGCGCGGCCGTCATGTCGAGGTAGTGTCGTGCGGCAACCATCGGCTCGTCCAGCGGCTCGCCCTTGATGCTCCAGTCGAGCAGCGAGCGGGCGATGGCATTGACGCTGGAAACCTCCAGCGGGATCGAGCGGATCTGTGCCTGTTTGGCGTTCAGCAATTCGTCGGCCTTGACCGGCGTGTTGCGCATCGCGTCGAGGTTCTGCGTGACCAGTTGGTCCACCGGGTCCACCTTGTCCGGGTCGCTGCCGTAATAGACGTACAGGATCGAACGCGAGCGATCGAAGTTCATGAAGGAACCCGCACCGTAGGCGTAGCCGTGCTTGACGCGGATATCGACCATCAGGCGCGAGGCGAAGCCGTTGCCGCCCAGCACCTCATTGCCGAGCTGCAGCGCGTAGCGGTCCGGATTGTGGATGTCGAGACCCAGCATCTGGCCCATGAACACCTGGTCCTGCGAGGCGTAGGCGTTCGGCACCACGGCGTAGCTGGCGGGATTGGTCGGCACCGGCTTCGGCACCACGTCCGGTTTCGGACCGGTCGCCTTCCAGCCGCCGAAGGTTTTCTCGACCTCGGCCCTGGCCTGGGCCGGCGTCACGTCGCCGACAATCACCAGCGTGGTCATGTCGGGGCGATAGACCTGGGCGTAGTAATCCTTGACGTTGGCGAGCGTCAGCCCGTCCACGCTCGCCGGCGTGGCCTGCCGCAGGCCGGGGTCGCCCGCGGGCAGCAGTCCCTTGCGCAGGGCAAGCATCATCTTGTAGCGCGGCGATTGCAGTTCACCGGCCAGCGTGCGGGCCAGGGTTTTCTGCTGCACGCCGAACGCTTGTTGCGGCAGCGCGGGGTGCAGCTCGTTGTCGGCCAGCAATTGCATGCCCTTGTCGAAGTTTTCGGACGGCACCGCGAGGTTGAAACTGCTGCCGCCCGACTCGGTGGCGGCGATCCCGTCCAGCGCCTTGTGGAAGGCGGCGCGGTCCAGCGTGGTGGTGCCGTAGTCGAACAGCGAGCCCAGCAATTTGCCGACGCCTTCCTGGCCTGGCGGCGCCTGCAGGTCCTCGTTGCTGTCGATGCGGCCGTACACCGTCACGGTCTTGCTGACGTGGGTCGGCTGCACGATCAGGGTGATGCCATTGGCGAGCTGCATGGTCACCGGGTCGAGCGTCCAGTGCGGCATCTGCAACCGGGCGAGTTGCCTGGCCGCCCATCCCGGCAGCGGCGCATCCAGCTTGTCGTTGCTGGCGAAGTTCTCGGTCCCGCCGAAACCCTGGCTGTTCGGTGGACGCTTGCCGTTCGGGCTGGGTGTCAGCACCACGGTGATGCGCTGGTCGGGTCCGAGGTACTCGCGCGCAACGCGATCGACGTCCGCCGGCGTGACCGCGAGGATCCGGTCGAGCGCTTGCTGCGGCGAACCGAGGCCCTGCCACGCCAGTGCCTGCGACCAGGATTCGGCGAGGTTCATGGCACTGTTCTTGCTGAATTCGAACTGTGCTTTTTCCTGGCGCCTGGCGGCTTCGACCAAGTCGGCCGCGACGCCGTTCTCCAGGATGCCCGAGACCACGCCTTCGAGGTAACCCTCGGCCTGCTTGCCGTCGCCACCCTTCGGGAACGCGACCTCGACCACGCCGATGCCGCCGTGCACGAACGGTTGCGACCAGCCGTCCGCCGAAAGCACCTTGCCCTGCGCGGCAAGCTCGGAAAGCTTGCTGCGCGAATTGTTCAACACGTCCAGCAGCACCTGCATGGCCGCGTAGTCCTGCGATTGCTGGCCCGGCGTGCGGAACATGTATTGCACCGCCCCGGTCGCATCCGGCGTGGTCCTGGCGATGGTTTGCGGCTTGAACGGTTCCAGCTTGACCGGCGCGCGTTCGGGCACCTTGCCCCTGGCGATCGGATCGAACAGTTGCTTCACCTTGGCCAGGGCCGCCTGCGGATCGACGTCGCCCGCGATCACCAGGATCGCGTTGTTGGGCACGTACCACTTGTCGTAGAAGCCCTGCAGGATCTTGCCGGTGGTCGCATCGAAGGTCGGGCGCGAGCCCAGCGCGTCTTCGGCGTAGCCGGTGCCGGCGTACAACGTGCGCTCGGCCTGCTGGAAGGCGAGATAGCCGGGGTCGGAAATGTCGCGCGAGACTTCCTGCTCGATCGCGCCTTTCTCGAGATTCCAGTCCTTGTCGGTCAACTCGGCGCCGCGCATGCGGATCGCCTCGATGTGCAGCAGCATGTCCAGGTACTGCGCCGGCGCGACGAAGAAATACTGGGTGGCGTCGTTGGTGGTGAAGGCGTTGTTCTCGGCGCCCATCTTGCCGGTCATCTCGTTCAACTGCGCGCCGGTCATGCCCCTGGAGTTGCGGAACAGCATGTGTTCCAGCGCGTGCGCGGTGCCGGGGTAACCCTTGGGCGCCTCATAGCTTCCGGCGAGGTAGGTGATCTGGGTGGTCACCATCGGCGCCAGCGTGTCGCGCACGATCACCACGCGCAGGCCGTTGTCGAGCGTGGCGCGTGTGACCTTGTCGTTCTGCGTGGCTGCGCTGGCCGCAGGGGCATCGGCTGCGAACGCGCCCGGCGTGCCGGTGGCCGCGAGGCCGATCCCGAGCAGGATGCCCAGGGCGACGGGGGTGAGCTTGCCGTGGTTTCTCATTACGATTCCCTTTGCTGGACTGGAGGAGATGACGGCGTAAGCCCCCCGGCCGGCAACACGTCAACCTTCCGATGCTAGCGAACCGCTCCCAATGCGGCAATCTGCCATTCGGCACGGTCGGAAGCCGTGGCCACCGCATGATTCACCGGCGCATCAGCGGGTGGCATCGCGTGGAGCAGCGTCGCGGTCGCCCCGATCACGGCGATCCCCAGCAAGCTTTCGGCGAGCACGGCGCGCGCGCACGACCGGATGATCCGCGGCTGCGAATCACCCGCCGCTGCAGCCCTGGATGCCGCCGTGCGCAGGTGCGGCAGCTTGACGTAACGATTGTGCGCGCCGATTGCGGTCATCCCCAGCACGAGCGCGAGCTTGATGTCGAGGATGGCGCCGTAGCGGGTGGTCCACAGTCCGGCGAATCCGTCCAGCTGGGTCACCGCGTTGTAGAGGCCGCACGCGACCAGCACCGCGAGCGCCGCCCCGGACAGCGTGGACAGTCGCTGGAAGATGCCGAGGGCGGGTTTGACCGCGGCATTGCCCGTGCGCAACAGTCGAGGAAAAACCACCAGCGACATGCCGAACAGGCTGCCCACCCAGGTTCCCGCGGCCAGGATGTGCAACCAGTCCACCCAGACGGCGAGCGTGAAGTCGCCGTGGTCGGCCGGGTGCCCGGTTTCGCTGCGGGTCAATGCGATCGCGGCGACGGCCAACAGCATCGCCCATCCGTTCCAGCGTGCGTCGTGATGGCGCGTTTGCCAGCCCCAGCCCAGCCACAGCATGGCCAGCGCGGGAATCCGCCACCACCACACATGGCCGAAGTGGGTGACCGCCAGGGCCAGCCGCATGTCAGGCCACAGCGTGGCCCACGCCCCGCCGTTCAGCTCGAGCGTACGCGACAGCAGAACGCCGAAGCTTGCCAGGGTCAGAAGCGCAAGCGTGCCTCCCAGTACCTGCTGCGGCCTTGCGGCGAGCGGGTCGCCCGGCCTGCGCGGAAGCACCGCCAGCCGGCAGGCCAGCACGCCGATGACCGCGATCAGGGCCGCGATGTCGAATGCACTGAGGGCAATCGAGAGTGGCGTGACGGCGGCCTCACTGCACCGTGAAGACGAAATGCCCGGCGGTGTGGTGGCCGTCGTGGGCGACGACGCTCCAGTACACCGTGTAGGTGCCGTCCGGCAGCGTCGCCGGCAACGCCGTCTCGAGCAGGGCATGGTCGGTGGCGTCCACGTTGCCTTTGCCAGTGCTGACCTGTTCGCCGGCGGCGTCCTTCACGACCAGGGTCGAGAACACGGGTTCGAGTTTGCCGTCGAACCACACCTTCACCTCGTGCGGTGCGCTCTTCACGCTGGCGCCTACGTGCGGTGAAGTGTTGTCGGGGAACGCATGCGCCCAGGCGGAAGGGGCCATGGCAAGCGCGGCGAGCAGGGCGGCGAGGCACGCTGGGGCTTGCATGGTCATGGCCAGTGTCAGTCGAACAGGGGCGCGCCGAAACCGTGCGGCGCAAGGTCATCGAGATAGAAATCGAAGCCGAACATCACGCCGACCGAGTTTCCGGTACGGTGATTCACGGGCACCTGCAATTCAAGGCCCCACTGGAAACGACGGCCGATCCAGATCACGCCGGGTGCGACATAACCCGTGGTCTGGCCGTGGCAGCCACGGTCGAGGCAGGTCTGCATCGGCAGTTCCACGATGGGGATCAGCTTGTCGAACGGCGGCTTGATGCCGGCGTACTCCACGAAGTCCTGCAGGTAGGGGATGCTGTATTGCAGCGACAGGCCCCAGTTCAACATGCGTGGCTCGTCGGGGTCGTCCGGCAGCTCGAGTCCGAGCGTTCCGCTGAGCGCGAACGGGCGCAGCCACGCGGCCTTCGCCTTGCCGAGGCCCTTGCCGAAGTTGAACGCCGGCGACCAGGTGGAGACGTCTTCGCGCACCGCGCGGCTGCCGGTGTGGGCAAAGCCGCGGCTGATCGAGAAAGAGCCGATCGATTCGGTTCCGGCGTTGCGGTACAACTGCCAGACGCCGCCGAGTTCGAAGTTGCCCCAGCCGTGCACCACCGGTGCACCGGGCTGCGTCACGCCGACGTAATCGGTTTCCGCGATCAGCGAGAAGTTTCGCGTGATGGGTTTGGTGACCGAAATGCCGAGGTCGTTGACAGTGACGCCATCCGCGCGGATATGGTCGAACACCAGGGGCAGCTCCGCGCCGATCCCCGGATCGTCGAAGTTGAGGGTGGAAGGGAACAGGCGCTGGCCGGCGATGGCGTGCGCGGTGGCGGCACCCGTACCGCATGTCATCAGGGCGAGGCCCGCGAGGAAGGTCCGCCAATACGTGAGAACGAATCGCATTCGCGTATTGTAGCGAACCGATGTGCATCGCCGCAAAGCGTGATGTCGAAACCGCGGCGTCATGGGCACGGGCGTCCGCATGCGCTCACCCGCCGATGATGCGTGGTTCGGGTTCGAGGGTGATGCCGAAGCGTTGCCGTACGCCGGCGCGGACGCGTTGCGCCAGCGCCCACAACTGCGCGCCGCTGGCGTGGCCGTGGTTCACCAGCACCAGCGCGTGCCGGTTCGAAATGCCGGCGTCGCCTTCGCGTACGCCCTTGAACCCGCACGCCTCGATCAACCATGCCGCGGAGAGCTTCGATGCATCCCCGGTGGCCGGCCAGCACGGCAGTTGCGGGTGCCCGACGCGAAGGGCGGCGGCCTGCGCGGCGGGAACGATCGGGTTCTTGAAGAAGCTCCCGGCATTGCCGATCACGGCAGGGTCTGGCAGTTTGCGGGTGCGAAGGTTGACGACCGCCTCGGCGACGTGGATCGGGGCAGGCTGTGATATCCCCATCCGCGCCAGTTCCTCGCGCAGCCCCGCGTAGTCGCTCCTTGGCGCGTGCGCTTTCGGCAGGCGCAGCGTGAGCGCGGTGATCAGCCAACGGTCGGGGGTGCGTTTGAACACGGAATCGCGATAGGCGAATTCGCATTGTGCGTTCGCGAACGCCACGAAGCGGGATTCGTGCAGGTCGAATGCCTCGACCGTTTCGACGAATTCACCGACTTCGACCCCGTAGGCGCCGATGTTCTGCATCGGCGCGGCGCCCACGCTGCCGGGTATCAGGATCAGGTTTTCGAGGCCGGCGTGGCCGTGCGCCAGGGTCCAGCGCACGCAGTCGTCCCAGTGCTCGCCCGCCGCGACCCGGATGCGTGTGGCGCCTGCGTCCTCGGACAACACCTCGACGCCGCGCGCCTTGACGGTGAACACCGCACCGTCGAAGTCGTCCACGAACAGCACGTTGGAGCCTTCGCCGAGCAGCAGCCGCCTGCCTTGCAGGTAGGGGTGGTTCAACAGGTCGGGAATCACCGCGGCATCGTGGATTTCGACGAGCCATGCCGCACGCGCATCGACGCGCAGGGTGTTGCGTTCACGCAGCGAGACGTTCGCGGTCAGCGCGCAACCCTCCGCAGCAGCGATGCCGTCATGCGCCATCGGCATCGCCGTATTGCCTGCGGATTTCCTCCACGCACTCCCTCAGCAACCACGGCCCGCGGTAGATCAGGCCGGAATAGATCTGCACGAGTTTCGCGCCCGCCGCGAGCTTTTCGGCCGCATCGCTGCCATCCAGCACGCCGCCCACGCCGATCAACGGGAGGTTGTCACCAAGTCGCCGTGCCATGCCCTGCAGCACCGCCGTGGATTTCTCGAACAACGGCCGCCCGGAAAGGCCGCCGCGCTCGTTCGCGTGCGGTGCACCCGCGACGGCGGAATGGTCCAGCGTGGTATTGGTACAGACCAGGCCGTCGATGCCGGAACCCGCGAGGGTCGCCGCCATCACGTCCATTTGCGCTTCATCCAGGTCCGGCGCGATCTTCAGCAGCAACGGCTTGCGCGCAGCGTGCCGGGTGGCGAGCTTGTCGCGCGCTTCCACCAGTGCCGACACCAATGGTTTCAGCCAGTCATCCCGCTGCAGCTCGCGCAGGCCCGGTGTGTTGGGCGAGGATACGTTGACGGTGACGTAGCTCGCCACTGGATACACGCGTTCGAGGCAGGTGCGGTAATCATTGGCCGCGCGTTCGTTCGGCGTGTACTTGTTCTTGCCGATGTTGATGCCCAGCACGCCGCGCCAGTGCGCCTGTTCGACGTTGCGCACCAGCGCATCCACGCCGTCGTTGTTGAAACCCATGCGGTTGATGAGTGCTTCATGTGCCGGCAGGCGGAACAGCCGCGGTTTGGGATTGCCGTGCTGCGGGCGCGGCGTGACGGTGCCGATCTCGATGAAGCCGAAACCCAGCGCGCCCAGTGCATCGAGGTGCTCGCCATTCTTGTCGAGTCCGGCGGCAAGCCCGACCGGGTTCGGGAAATCGATCCCGAACGCGCGTACCGGCAGGTCCGCCGGCGGCGGCTGCGCCACGAGGCGCATCAGGTTGCTGCGTTGCGCGACGCCCAGCGCATACAGGGTCAGGCCGTGCGCGGCCTCGGCCTCCAGCGAGAACAGCAGCGGTCGCAGGGTCTGGTACATCTCAGTGGGCAAAAACATGGAAGCCGATCGCGCCGATCGCCAACAGGATCAGGATTCCGATCACGACGACCGCGCAGGCGAGCTGGACCCAGCCGAGGATCAGGCCGGCCAGCGCGAGGCCGTCGCCGTCGATGGTTCCCGGCGGCGCACGCCGGATTTCCGAACGCGCCGCATGCCCGCAGATCACCGCCACCAGCGCGCCGATGAACGGCAGGAACACGTAGCCCAGGATCCCGAAGATCAGGCTGATGACCGCCAGCGAACTGGTGCGTGGGTATGCGGTATTCATGGCCGGGCCCCCGTGCTGTGTCCGCGTTATGTTCGCACGGCGCCCGCACCGGCGCACCAGGGCACGGAACACCGTTCAAAAACGCAGCGATTGCCCGCCGTCCACCGCCACCACCTGGCCGGTGATCCAGCCTGCAAGGGGCGATGCCAGGAACAGCGCCAGTTGTGCGACCTCTTCCGGCGTGCCGTAACGGCCGAACGGGATCGTCGCCAGCACCGTCGCATATTGTTCTGGTTTCTCGTGTTTGCAGCGATCCCATACGCCGCCGGGGAACTCGATCGATCCGGGTGCGATGGCGTTCACGCGGATGCGGTCACCGGCCAAGGCCAGTGCCTGGGTACCGGTGTAGTGGTTCAACGCGGCCTTCATTGCCGCGTAGGGCGGCCCCATCGTGCGCGGGCGGAACGAGCCGATCGAACTGGTGTGCAGGATGCAGGCGTGTTGCGACTGTTTCAGGTGCGGCAGCGCGAAACGCGAGGCGCGCACCGCGGCCATGAGATCGACGTTGAAATCGGTCAGCCAGGATTCGTCGTCTTCGCGGAACCCGTAGCCGGTGGCGTTGTTGACCAGCACGTCGATGCCGCCCAGCGCCTGTGCGGCGGCGGCGACCCAGTGTTCGACCTGCCCGGCTTCGGCGAGGTCGCAGGCATGCGGGTGCAACCCGTCCGCGTGCCTGCCCGCGTCCTGCCTCAGCCCATCCAGCCCATCCTGGCCGCGGGCGCACACGGACACCCTTGCGCCAGCGGCGAGGAATGCGAGCGCGATCGCACGGCCGATACCCCGGCTGCCGCCGGCGATGGCGACGCGGTAGCCGTTGAAGTCGAAGGGGGTATTCATGCGGTTGCTCCGGTACCCGTGAAAGCTTGTCGTCGCCGGAGCCATCCCCCCGCCGCTGCACGGCGACCCCCCCTTCGTTCCGAAGGGGGCGACTTCGTCTCGTGCCCCATTGATCTTCCCCTTCCTGCGGAAGGGGCCGAGGGGGATGGCTTTTCCCGAGTCCCGTCAAAGATCGAACTTGATGCCCTGCGCCAACGGCAACGCGTCCGACCAGTTGATGGTGTTGGTCTGGCGGCGCATGTAGGCCTTCCATGCGTCGGAGCCCGACTCGCGCCCGCCGCCGGTTTCCTTCTCGCCGCCGAAAGCGCCGCCGATCTCGGCGCCCGAGGTGCCGATGTTGACGTTGGCGATGCCGCAATCGGAACCCAGCGCGGACAGGTACTGCTCGGCGACTTTCAGGTTCTGGGTGAAGATCGAGGACGACAGGCCCTGCGGCACGTCGTTCTGCATCCGGATCGCGTCGTCCAGGCTCTTGAACGGCATCACGTACAGGATCGGTGCGAAGGTCTCGGTCTGCACGATCTCGTCGGAATTCTGCACGCCGCTGATGATCGTCGGCTCCACGAAGTTGCCTTTGCCGTTCAGCACCGAGCCGCCGCTGACGACGCGTGCGCCGCCGGCCTTCGCGGACTTGACCGCATTGGCGAACTGATCGACCGCCTCCTTGCTGTTGAGCGGTCCCATCAATGTTTCCGGCTTGGTCGGATCGCCGATCTTCTTTTCGACCTGCTGGTAGGCGTGGCGCAGCTTGCCCAGCACGTCGTCGATGATCGACTCGTGCACGAACAGGCGGCGGGTGCTGGTGCAGCGCTGACCGGCGGTGCCGACCGCGCCGAACACGATCGCCGGGATCGCGAGGGAAAGATCGGCCGAGCGGTCGAGGATGATCGCGTTGTTGCCACCGAGTTCCAGCAACGAGCGGCCCATGCGCGCCGCCACGCGTTCGCCGACCATGCGCCCGACCTTGGTCGAACCGGTGAAGCTGATCAACGGAATGCGCTTGTCGTCCACGAATTTCTGCGCGAGTTCGGTGCCGGCATCGTTGATGAGGTAGAAGATTTCCGGGAAGCCGCCGGCCTTCAACGCGTCGTTGCAGATGCGGATGGACGCGATCGCGGACAACGGGGCTTTCGGCGACGGCTTCCAGATGCATACATTGCCGCAGGCGGCGGCGACGAAGGCATTCCAGCTCCACACCGCGACCGGGAAGTTGAAGGCGCTGATGATGCCGACCAGGCCCAGTGGGTGCCATTGCTCGTACATGCGGTGCCCGGGGCGCTCCGAGTGCATCGACTTGCCGTACAGCATGCGCGACTGGCCGACCGCGAAATCGGCGATGTCGATCATCTCCTGCACTTCGCCATCGCCCTCCGGCTTGATCTTGCCCATTTCCAGCGCCACCAGGGAACCCAGCGCATCCTTGTGTTCGCGCAGTGCCTGCGCGCACAGCCGGATCGCTTCGCCGCGGCGCGGAGCAGGGGTGGCGCGCCAGGCCTCGAAGGCTTGCTGTGCGTTGCCCACCACCGTTTCGTAGTCCGCATTGCTGGTCGCGTAAACCTTGGCCAGCGGCTCGCCGGTGGCCGGATTCAGCGGCTCCAGCACGCCGGCGCCGGTGGTTTTCGACCACTCGCCGTTGCCGAGAAAGGTGCCGGAATTGGTCTCGGCGAGACCGAGTGCGGAGAGGATCGGATGGGACATGGAGGCTCCTGCGGGCAGATCGTGCGTGGATCGCGTGGACAATCGAATATTGTAGCAGCGCGACGTGTGGAAACCCATGCCGGGCATCGCGTTCCGGTGCGTTTCATGACCGATCGCGACGGGCCGATTCCGCTAGCTGGGCACTGGTTGCACACTGCTGGAGGCGACGGGCGTGGCGTGTGCGCAAGGCCTGCCTTCACGCAGCGGCTGCTTGGAGATCTGCGGTGCGCATGCGCCTGCTGGCAACGCGCGCACACCGGGAAAGCGTGGCGACCCCGGCCCGATTCGAACGGGCGACCTTCCCCTTAGGAGGGGGACGCTCTATCCAGCTGAGCTACGGGGCCAGATTATTGATTTTCGCATGAGCCCTCCATGGCGCGCTCGTCCGGTCGGCATCCATGCCTCCCCCTCACGCGCGTCGCGACAGTCCCCCGGACTGTCGCCAACGCCGCGCGCTCGACCGGCTGAGCTACGGAGCCAGATTATTGATTTTCGCATGAGCCATCCATGGCGCGCTCGTCCGGTCGGCATCCATGCCTCCCCCTCACGCGCGCCGCGACAGTCCCCCGGACTGTCGCCAACGCCGCGCGCTCGACCGACTGAGCTACGGAGCCGGACCGGGGATTTTCGCATGAACCGCGCTCTCGCGCCGCGTCAACGTTTCCGTGCCAGCATGCGCGCATCGCAGACGCGCCGTTACGGCATCGGGAGCCTGGATGGGACGAAGAATCCTGTACGGTGTCTATCACTGGGGCCTTGGGCACGCCACGCGCAGCCTGGGTCTGATCCGCGCGCTGGTCG
>DASURP010000056.1:0-3150 GCA_036279975.1 Rhodanobacteraceae bacterium | reverse complement strand
GCGCATCGAGAAATACACCAAGGCGGGCGAAGCGAAATCCATCGCGCTGCTCGGCAATGCAGCCGACGTGCTGCCGGAGCTGGTGAAGCGCGGCGTGAAACCCGATGCGGTCACCGACCAGACCTCCGCGCACGATCCGGTCAACGGCTATTTGCCGCAGGGCTGGACGGTCGAGCAGTGGTTCGAGCGCCGCAAGAGCGATCCGGATGGCACCCGCGACGCGGCCAAGCAATCGATGAAAACCCATGTCGAGGCGATGCTCGCGTTCCATGCGCAGGGCATCCCGACCTTCGACTACGGCAACAACATCCGCCAGATGGCGTTCGACGTAGGCTGCGGGAATGCGTTCGACTTTCCTGGCTTCGTCCCGGCCTACGTGCGCCCGCTGTTCTGCCGCGGCGTCGGGCCGTTCCGCTGGGTCGCATTGAGCGGCGATCCCGAAGACATCCTCAAGACCGACGCCAAGGTCAAGGAACTGATCCCGGACGACAAGCACCTGCACAACTGGCTGGACATGGCCGAGCAGCGCATCCATTGGCAGGGCCTGCCGTCGCGCATCTGCTGGGTGGGCCTGGGCCAGCGCGACAAGCTGGGCCTCGCGTTCAACGAGATGGTGCGCAAGGGCGAACTCAAGGCGCCCGTGTGCATCGGCCGCGACCACCTCGATTCCGGTTCGGTCGCCTCACCCAACCGCGAAACCGAATCCATGCGCGACGGTTCCGATGCCGTATCCGACTGGCCTTTGCTGAACGCGCTGCTCAACACCGCCAGCGGGGCGACCTGGGTGTCGTTCCACCACGGCGGCGGCGTCGGGATGGGCTATTCGCAACACGCCGGCCTCGTGATCGTTTGTGACGGCACGAAGGAAGCCGATGCCCGCATCGCCCGCGTGCTGTGGAACGACCCCGGTACCGGCGTCATGCGGCATGCGGATGCGGGTTACCCGGAAGCGATCGCGTGCGCGAAGAAGAAGGGGCTGAAGCTGCCGATGGCGTGAGCTAACGGGTGCCCGCACGACATCCCTGTCCAGCCAGGGATTTCCGCGCAGGTGGATGTGCAGCATCGCCTTGAACAGCTTGCCGTGATTGCGGACGCGCAGGTGCAACAGTTCGTGGAAAAAAGGTGTCGAAACAAAAAAGGTGTCAGGAACAATTCTCGGGTAAAGACACAAGGCTCCCTCTGCCTTGGGTAGCATCGGCTACCAGGTGGGCGAGGGCAGACTCCTGGCCTGACGGCACGGCGAGGATCGCCTCTACCGCGAGTGCGCCGAAGGTTGTGTTTTCGATGGCGATGTCCCGCTCGCGGATGCGTCCCTCCAGCAGCGCCCATCGAGCAAAGTCACAGTGAAGGGCCATGCGCGTAACGTGGACGAGGGGCTGCCTGGCGGCTTGTTGCAGGCACTGCGCGGCCGTACCGCCGTAGGCGCGGATGAGACCGCCGACGCCGAGCTTGACGCCGCCGAACCAGCGCGTGACCACCACGACCACATGGTCGAAGCCTTGTCCATCGATGGCGGCCAGGATGGGTTTGCCGGCACTGCTGGATGGCTCGCCGTCGTCATTGAAGCGACAGGCCTGCCCGATGCGCCAGGCCCAGCAGTGATGGCTGCCGCCGTTGCCGCGCAGGCTGTCGACGAATGCCAGGGCAGCTTTGGGCGAGCTTGCCGGCGCCGCTTGCGCGAGGAAGCGGCTCTTCCTGATTTCGACCGCGTGCGAGCAGGGCGCAGCCAGGGTGACGAGCGGGTTGGTCATGGGATGGAGCGCGGGTCAGTCACGCATGGCTGAACAGGGAAAGCTGTCAGAGACGTTCCCGGCAGAAAAGGTGCCCAGAAAAGGTGCCGGGGAAAATACCCTTGTTGAGCTGTTTGCGCTGATGTCGGCGCTCAGCTCTGCAACCAGTCCATGGCCTCGTCGCGCTGGTCGTAATCGAATTTGCGGACCTTGGCCAGCATCAGCGGATCAAGCACGTGGTCAGCGAACGTGCCCAGCGGGCTGTTGGTTACCAGGGCGATCCTGCCGATCTTGTCGTGCACGGCGTTGACGAACTTCAGGTGTGCGAACAGCGCGCCGACGCTCTGCCAGCCGGGAAATCGCCGGCTGTGGATCAGGATGCCGCGGAGCCGATCGTGCTCCTTGAGGTAGTTGCCGATCGCCTTGCCGACGGCCTCGAAGTCATCTTCGCTGAGCGCCTTGTCCGCGACCGGTTCCAGCACCAGGACGCCGACGTTGCCATCGAGTGTGATGTTGATGCGCGCGCGATTGAGTTCGCAGACCCACTCCCTGGCAACCTCGTAATCGGCACTGTTGAAATGCCGGAGTTCGCCGGGCGAAAACACCCTGAACAGCTTGATGGCGTTCTCCATCCACTTGATGTCGCTGACGATCGCCATGCGCGCCCAATGGCCGATCCTGCCCAGCCCCAGTCGCAGGTCCTGCCACACCGCACCGGCCTCCATGCCTTTCCAATTGCCCTCGATGCAGCACAGCAAGTCGAGCTTCTGGTGGTTTTCCAGCTTCTCGTTGACCAGCGGGATGAGTTGCTGCTCGTAGTCCTCCGCGCGCAACTTGTCGGTGATCCTGATGCCGATCACGTGGTCCGGAAGTCCATCGATGATGGTCAACATGGTGTTATCCCTCTTTCGGAGTGCGTCTCTGCAACCGTCGCCACGTCACTGCCGCATGCAGCGCTGGTAGCGGGCATCCACGCGGGTGGCGAACCACGCCGTGGTCAGTTTGCGGGTGATCTTGGGGCTGTCCAGCCGGATGGACGGGATCATGGCGCGGGGCAGTGTCTTGCCCGCGCGCGCGTCCGCCAATGCATAGATGCGCGAATAAAGCGGAGTGCCGTCGAAGTCCAGGCGGTCGCTGCGTTGCAGCGCCTTGCGGATGGCGCGGGCATCCATGCCAAGGTCGTCGGCCATGCGCACGGCGCGCTCGGTTTCTCCGGGACGGCCCAACGGCGCGCCCGGGTTGAGCAGGTCTCCGTCCCGCGTCAGCGGGATGCCCGTGACGATGCTGACCGCGTTCTGGAACGCGGCGTTGCGGCTCGAGTATCGGCCGGCGTTGTAGTCGGCGAAGCGATACACCTTGCGCGTGTAGGGGGTCTCGTAATCCAGGAGGCGCATGATGCCGAAGTACAGTCCGCCGCGGC
>DASURP010000055.1:0-2514 GCA_036279975.1 Rhodanobacteraceae bacterium | reverse complement strand
CCGCGCGCAACACGTTGCGGCGCTTGAGTTCCGCGAAGAATGACGGCTTCGCATTCATTGCGATCGTTCACCCTCCGGCACGTACGGCAAGCCCATCTTCTCCAGCACCGCCTGGAAGCGCGGATCATTGCGGACGGGGTCGAATCCCGGCGTCCAGAAAATGCCTTCGAAGCCGCCCTCGTGCCGCGCGGCCATTCGTTCGAGTCCGTCGAGCGCCTCGTCACGCGCGCCGAGCCGCACCAGCCATCGCATCCTCGTCTGCAGGTTGAGATCCCAGCGCGCTTGCGGGGAGGCGGACTCGACGATGCGCAATGCCGCGGCACGTTGGGACGGATCAGCCACGCCCCGCACCATCTGGGCATAGGCATCCGGATCCTCGCCAGCCAGTTCTGCTGCACGGCGCGCATAGCGTTCCGCGTCGCGATAGCGATGCATCTCGATGGCGACATCCATGATCTTGAAATACCCTAGCGCGAAGCCCGGGTGTGCCGCGACCGTTTGCTGCGCCTGCGCGGCCGCGTCCGCGTAGCGGCGCAGGTCCACCAAAATGTCGGTACGCGCCACGCCAACAACCGGTGACAGCGGATCCAGCGCGCGCGCCTTGTCCGCCTCGCGCAGGGCCGCCTCGAACTGGCCCGCGGCGTTCAGGAATTGTGCGTACTGGATCAACGCCTCCGCATCGCCAGGCGCGATCGCGAGGGCACGCCGGAAGGCCGTGTCGGCAGCGCTCCACTGCCAGCGCGTGCGATGGATCATGCCCAGCGCGACATGGGCGGAGGGCGTGCCCGGCGCCAGCACCAGTGCTTTCTTCGCCTCGCCCTCCGCGCGTGGCAAGGCGGTCGCGTGCGCTTCGAGGGAGTAGGCCGGCTTCAAGGCGTCAGTGACCGCCAACGCACCCCACGCCGACGCGTAATCGGAATCGATTCTGACGGCCTGCCGGAACGCGGCGCTGGCGTTCTCCAGCGAGCGCGCTGCCAGCCAGGTCAGTCCGCGCAGGTAGAAATCGTGTGCGCGTGGATCGACCTGCAGCTGTACGACCAGCGGCCGTCCAGGAACCCCCATTTGCACCAGCAGCTTGTCGGCGATCGCGTTCGAGATTTCATCCTCGACCGCGAAAATGCTGGTCAACTGGCGATCGTATTTCTCCGACCACAGGTGGTAACCGCTGCGGGTGTCGATCAACTGCGCGGTGATCCGCACTTCGTCCCCGGATTGCTGCACGCTGCCCTCCAGCACCGTCGCGACATCCAGCACCTCGCCGATCTTGCGCAAGTCTTCCTGCTTGCCCTTGAAGGCAAACGAGGACGTGCGCCCCGCCACCTTCAGGTCCGGGATCTGTGCCAGCGCATTCAGGATTTCCTCGGTGATGCCGTCGCTGAAGTAATCGTTTTTCGCGTCGCCGCTCATGTTCACGAACGGCAGCACCGCGATGGACTTGGCGGGTGTGGCTTGCGCTGCCGAATCGACCGGTGCGTGGCGGCGGATGAAGTAACCCGACGCCAGCAGCACCACCGCAACGGCCAGCACACCGATGATCGCGAAGTCCAGCTTACGCGCGGCCGTATGCCGGCTGGGCGCATCCGCGGCGACGTCCGCTTCCCGCCTGAAACCTTGCGGCGTCCACTCGTAGAGCCACGCGAAAGCTATCCAGAACGGAAACCCGATCGCCGCTGCGACCAGGAACCCGCGTGCGATCCATTCGGGCGCACCCACCACCGGCGTCAACTGCGCGATGCCTTGGGCCAACGCCCACACCGCGCCGGCGTACAGCACCGCCGCGCGCAACACGTTGCGGCGACGCAGTTCGGCGAAGAGGTTCACGGCTTCGCCCGGGCCAGCCGGTGCAACGGATCGCGATAGCCCCGTGCCCAGATGGTCGTCATGAGGACACGGTTCGTTTCCACATTCGCGATCCGCAACTGCAACAGTGCGACCAGCTGCGGATCGTTCCGCAGGCGGGCGGCGCCGGCGGCGATGGCCGTGGGCGACAGGCCCGTCGCACAGGAATGATCGAGCATGTGCGCGATGCCGTGGTAATCGCCGATCCGCACGACGCGGTCGCTGCATTTCTCATTCAGCCCTTCCTGGACCTCGTACGGCAGCGCCATGCGGAATGCCTTGCGGTACTGGTCCGCGGACTGTTGCTGCGGGCTGCCGAGCTGGTTGAGGAACGGTTCCGTGTAAACGCGCATTGCGAGCTCGCGCAAGGCCGAGTCGCGGATCAGCCCGATCTGTCCCGTCGAAGTCAGCTGGTCATACGTGGCGCTGTAGCGCGTGTAAGGGTAGTCCTGCGTTGCACGGTAGGCGGCAATCAGCAACGCCTCGTCGGAGACGGGCGCTTTGCCGGTCAGGCCATCCACCGCGCGTTTGGCATTGACCAGGACCTGGCCCAGGTATCCGGTCTCGACCTCGTACATCCAAGCCTGCTTGCGCAGGTCGGCCTTGAGGCGCGCGGTGAAAGCCACGGCTTTCTGGTCGGTCTCGCGCTGCGCGTTCCAGTTGGATGCCTGCACG
>DASURP010000054.1:0-10918 GCA_036279975.1 Rhodanobacteraceae bacterium | reverse complement strand
GATCGCGGAAGGCGAGCGCTCGCATCCGCGTGCGGTCCATGGCCCCACGCGCATCCACGAAGTCGTCGCCGAACACGCGCCGTACCTCCGGCATGGCGGCGCCGCCCGCTTGCGTGAGCTCGTGCGCGATGGCATCGGTGTCCACCACCGTCGCGCCCAGCCTGCCGAACTCTTCTGCCGCGGCGCTCTTGCCGCTGCCGATGCCGCCGGTCAGGCCGACGACCGGCCTCATCAAAGCAGGATCGGCAG
The DNA here is from genome assembly GCA_036279975.1 of Rhodanobacteraceae bacterium. Classification (GTDB taxonomy): domain Bacteria; phylum Pseudomonadota; class Gammaproteobacteria; order Xanthomonadales; family Rhodanobacteraceae; genus 66-474. Next base: position 10,669 of record DASURP010000054.1, on the reverse strand, counting down.
CCAGCGGCGCGCGATCGCCTCGCCCCAAAGCATCGCGATCAAGCCGGCGGCAGCGAGGTAAGGACCGAACGGAATGGGTTTCTCGCGGCCGTGGCGCGCGAAGATCATCAGGCCGATGCCCACGGCGGCGCCGACCACGGAGGAGAACAGGATCACCATCGGCAGCTTCTGCCAGCCCAGCCACGCGCCGATTGCGGCGAGCAGCTTGAAGTCGCCGTAGCCCATGCCTTCCTTGCCGGTGGCCAGCTTGAACAGCCAGAACACCGCCCACAGCGCGAGGTAGCCCGCGGCGGCGCCGATCAGCGCGTCACGGGTGGGGGCGAACAGCGGCACCAGCGAGACCAGCAGGCCCAGCCACAGCAGCGGCAGGGTCAGCGAGTCGGGCAGCAGTTGCGTGCGGAAATCGATGCCGGCCGCGGCGATCAGGAGCCACGTACATACCAGTGCGGCCGCGGCCTGCCAGCCTTCGCCGAACTTCCACACCACGATCGCGCTGGCGATACCGGTGATGAGTTCGACCAGCGGGTATTGTTTCGAGATCGGCGCCTTGCAGTAGCGACAGCGCCCGCGCAGCAGCAGCCACGACAGCAGCGGGATGTTGTCCCACGCCGCCAACGGGTGCCTGCAGTGCGGGCAGTGCGAGCCCTGGCGTACGAGGTCGGGCGGCGCGGGGGCATCGCTGGCGGCCAGCTCCAGCATTTCCCGGGCGTCGCGCTTCCAGAACCACTCCATCCGCGCCGGCAGGCGCAGGATCACCACGTTCAGGAAACTGCCGACGATCAGGCCGAGCACGCCGGCCGCGGCGATCCAGAAGGCGAGGGGAAGCTCAGCCATCGTGCGCGCAGCGGTCGCCGGAAAAGCCGCAGCAGGCGATGCGCGCCGGCTGGCTCCTACAACGGCGTTTGCAGGAGCGCGCCTGCGCGCGATCGCCGCAAGTCATCAGAACGTGCCGGCCAGCTTGAAGATCGGCAGGTACAGCGCGATCACCATGCCGCCCACCAGGATGCCGATGATCACCATGATCAACGGCTCCAGCAGGGTGGACAGGGTATCCACCGCGTTGCTGACTTCTTCCTCGTAGAACTCGGCGACCTTGAACAGCATCGAGTCGAGCGCGCCGGATTCCTCGCCGATCGACACCATCTGGGTGACCATGTTCGGGAACAGGTTGGTCTGCGCCATCGCCAGGTGCAACTGGTGGCCGACCGCCACGTCGTCGCGCATCTTGCGGATGGCCTGCCCGTACACCACGCTGCCGGTGGCGCCCGAGACCGAATCCAGCGCCTCGACCAGCGGCACGCCGGCGTGGAAGGTGACGCCCAGCGTGCGCGCGAAACGCGCGATCGCTGACTGGCGCAGGATGTTGCCGATGACCGGGATTTTCAGCGACATCCGGTCCACGAAATGCGCCATCTTTTCGGAGCGCTTGTAGGCCATGACGATGCCGACGATCGCGATGATGACCACCGCGAGGAACGGCAGCCAGTAGCTCTGCATGAACTCCGACAGGTTCACCACCATCTGGGTGAATGCCGGCAGCGCCACGCCCGCGCTCGAGAACACGCCCTGGAACACCGGCACCACGAACACCAGCAGGATCAGCATCACCACGAATGCAACCACCATCACCATCGCGGGATAGAACAGCGCCTTCTTGATCTTGCCCTTGATGCTCTCGATGCGCTCCTTGTAGGTGGCCACCGTGTCCAGCACGGTGTCGAGCACGCCCGCCGATTCGCCCGCGCGCACCAGGTTGCGGTACAGCTCGTCGAACTGCACCGGGTACTTCGCCATGGCCTCGTGCAACGCGCTGCCGCCCTCGATGTTCTGTTTCACGTCGGTCAGCATCTTCTTGAAGCGCACGTTGCGCTGGCCGCCCGCGATGATCTCGAAGGCCTGCACCATCGGCACGCCGGCCGCCATCATGGTCGCGATCTGGCGGCTGAAGATGGCCACGTCGCGCGGCTTGACCCGCGAGCCGGCCGCGCCGAACAGGGGTTTCGGTTTTTCACGCACCGCCTGCGGGTTCATGCCCTGGCGGCGCAGCTCGGCCTTGACCAGGCTCGCGTTGCGGGCCTGCATCTCGCCCTTCATTTTCACGCCGCGCTTGTCCAGCGCGGTCCACTCATACACGGTCAATTGCTTGACCGCGGAGCGGGCGGCGCCGAGGTTGCCGGCGTTGGATTTGGCTGCAACGGTTGCGGTGGGCATTGGTCAGGTTCCCCGAGTCTCGAAATCCCAGTTTTCCCCCTCTCCCTCCGGGAGTGGGGTTGCAGCTTTTTCCCTCTCCCTTCGGGAGAGGGTGGCGCGATGCGCCGGGTGAGGATCCGGTAACGCGAAACGACGTGCTTCGCCGGACCCTCACCCCCAGCCCCCCTCCCGGAGGGAGAGGGGTGCAAATCACTAGTCCTTGGTCACGCGGTTGATCTCGGCAAGGCTGGTCACGCCCTGCTTCACTTTCATCAGTGCCGACTGCCGCAGGTTGCGCACGCCGGCACGGCGCGCGGCCTCTGCGATCTGGATGGCGCTGCCGCCCTCCAGGATGACCCTCTGGATATCCTCGTTCATCGGCATCACTTCGTAGATGCCGACGCGGCCCTTGTAACCTTCGTTGCAACCCGCGCAGCCGACCGCATCGTACAGCGTCAAACCGTTGTCGATCTCTTCCTTGGTGAAACCCTCGGCGAGCAGCGCCGCTTCGGGCAGCTCCAACGGTTTCTTGCAATCGTGCAGCCGCCGCGCAAGGCGCTGCGCGATCACCAGCGTTACCGACGAAGTCAGGTTGTAGGGCGCGATGCCCATGTTCATCAGGCGCGTGATCGTCTGCGAGGCATCGTTGGTGTGGAGCGTGGACAGCACCATGTGGCCGGTCTGCGCGGCCTTGACTGCGATCTCCGCGGTCTCGAGGTCGCGGATTTCGCCGACCATGATCACGTCCGGGTCCTGGCGCAGGAACGAGCGCAGCGCCCGGGCGAAAGTCATGCCTCGTTTTTCGTTTTGCTGGACCTGGTTGATGCCTTCGACCCGGATTTCGACCGGATCTTCCACGGTCGAAATGTTGCGTCCGACTATGTTCAGGATATTGAGTGCGGTGTACAGCGACACCGTCTTGCCCGAACCGGTGGGGCCGGTCACCAGCACCATCCCGTAGGGTTTGTGGATGGCCTCGAGGAACATGTCCTTCTGGTCCTCCTCGTACCCCAGCTTCTCGATGCCCAGCCGCGCCGCCGCGGCATCCAGGATGCGCAGCACGATCTTCTCGCCGCCCAGGGTCGGCAGCGTCGAGACGCGGAAGTCGAACGACTTGGTCTTGGACAGGTTCAGCTTCATGCGCCCGTCCTGCGGCACGCGCCGTTCGGCGATATCCAGGCGCGCCATCACCTTCAGGCGCGAGGAAATGCGTGGCGCCAGCTTCAGCGGCGGCGATGAAACCGCCTTCAGCACGCCGTCCATGCGCAGCCGCACGCGAAATTTGGTTTCGTAGGGTTCGAAATGGATGTCCGAAGCACCGCGCTTGATCGCGTCCAGCAGGATCTTGTTGACGTACTTGACCACCGGTGCATCGTCGGTGGCATTCGCATCCACCACCGCGCTGTCGGCGTTGCCGTCATCGTCCTCGCCGATGGTCAGGCCTTCCAGCCCCTCGTCCGAGTCGTCGTTGCCGATGCTGATGCTCTGCGCGTTCTGGGCCTGTTCGATGCCGCGCTTCAACTGCTCGGCCTCGATCAGGATCGGGTCGATCGCGCAGTTGGTGTGGAACCGGATTTCCTCCAGCACCCGCGGGTTGGCCGGATCCTTCACGCCCACGAACAGGCGGCTGCCGCGTTTCAACAACGGCAGGACGGTGTGCTTCTCGATCAGTTCCTCGGAAAGCTCACCCATCGGCAACTGGGTGACATCCACCGCCGAGATGTCCAGCATCGGCACCCCGAACTCGGCCGACAGCGCCTGCGCCATGCGCAGGCCATCGACCATGCCGTTCTCGACCATGTAGGTCGTGACCGACATTTTCTGCCTGCCGGCATCCTCGACCGCCTGACGTGCATCGTCTTCGGTCAGCACACCTTCCAGCGCCAGGCGACGGGATATGCCCGTCAGGCCAGGCATGCTGGGTATCGGGTTCATCTGCGTTGCCATGAAGATCGTCCAAACCCCCGAATCACAAGCCGAATGTAACGCAATTCCCATCGCTTGGGCAGGGCCGGGCGAGACGCGGGTCTCACTCCCGCAGTGTCGTCGTCCCTTTTGCGTGCCAGCGTCACCATTGCGGCCGCCATGGTGACAGACAGGGCCATGCAAGGATCGTTCCGTGCCGTCCCCTTTGGGGACGAAGAGCCATCCCCCTCGATCCGCCTTCCTTTTGAGGAAGGGGGAAGACAAGCGAACGCGCGCAGCAGGCTTTTCCCCTTGTCCCCGGGAGAGGGTGCACCGGTGTCGATCGCATCCAGCACCGCCTCGGTGGACTTTTCCCCTCTTCCCCCGGGAGAGGGTGCACTGGTGTCGATCGCATCCAGCACCGCCTCGATGGACTTTTCCCCTCTCCCCCCGGGAGAGGGTGGCGCGCAGCGCCGGGTGAGGGTTCGGGCCCGCGCGGGGCCGAACCCAGGCCCGAACACCCATCCCTCCCGGGACTCTTCCATCGGTCGGAGCCGCGCCCGTGGTTCGGCAGTGGCGCGCTTGTTGCTTTGTCATTCCGGAGCTGCCCGCGGTCTTGCCGCGGGCAGCATCCGGAATCCAGCTTGTGGGTTGTAAGATGCGGCGAACTCTTCGGGGACCATGCGTGCTCAGCATCATCCTGCCGGCCAAGAACGAAGCCGCCGCGCTCGCCGACCTGTTGCCGGCGTTGCGCGCGGCGCAGCCGGACGCGGAAATCATCGTGTCCGACGACGGCTCGACCGACGATACTCCGGCCTTGTGCGAACAAAACGAGGTCGAGCGCGCCGGCACCCCGTACTCGATGGGCAACGGCGCCGCGATCAAGCGCGGTGCGCGCGCGGCCAGGGGCGACGTGCTGGTGTTCATGGACGCCGACGGCCAGCACGATCCCGCCGACATCCCGCGCCTGCTCGCGAAACTCGACGAAGGCTACGACATGGTCGTCGGTGCGCGCGGCTGGGGCGACCAGGCCGGCGTCGGCCGCGGCGTCGCCAACACCTTCTACAACTGGCTGGCGTCAAAGATGACCGGCCATCCTGTCGCCGACCTGACTTCCGGCTTCCGCGCCGCGCGTGCCGACAAGTTCCGCGAGTTCATCCACCTGCTGCCGAACGGGTTTTCCTATCCGACCACCTCCACCATGGCGTTCTTCCGCAGCGCCTACCCGGTCGCCTACGTGCCGATCAGGGCCGCCGCGCGGGTCGGCAAAAGCCACATCAAGCCATTGCGCGACGGCTTCCGGTTTCTCATCATCATCTTCAAGATCGCCACGTTGTACGCACCGTTGAAGTTGTTCGTGCCGACCGCGGTCGCATTTTTCCTGCTCGGCTGGGCGTACTGGGCGTACACGTTTCTCGAATTCCACCGGCTCAGCCTGGTCAGCGCAGCGCTCTGGAGCGCCGCCGTGATCATCTTCCTGATCGGGCTGATTTCCGAGCAGATCACTTCGCTGACGTACAGGCGCGATGACTGAGAGCAAGCGGCGTCTTCCACATGCTGCCCTCAATCCTGCTGGGCGGTTGCCGAAGGCGGGGAAAATCGCGGCGCTCCTGGAACTGGATTCAAATGCGGGCGGGCCTCTGCGACTGCTCGAAATCGGAACCGGCTCCGGGTTGATTGCGCATTATTTCGCCACCCGTCTCGAACTCGATTGCGAAGTGGACGCGATCGACGTGCTCGATCAGCGGCAGATCACGGAGGGCTACCGCTACCAAACCGTGACGGGCGTGGAACTTCCCTTCGCAGAAGGAAGTTTCGACGTTGTCATCAGCAACCACGTCATCGAGCACGTCGGTGGCGCCGACGAGCAGTTGGCGCATCTTCGTGCCATGGCGCGTGTGCTGAAGCCCGGTGGCGTTGCGTACCTGGCTACTCCAAACCGCTGGCAGTTGATCGAACCGCATTATCGGCTGGCATTCCTGAGTTGGTTGCCCAAGGCCTGGCGCAGCCGCTATTTGCGCTGGAGGAAGGCTGGCGACCATTACGATTGCGAACCACTCTCCATGCCGGAACTGGAGTCGATGCTGCGGGCCAGCGGGCTTGATTACAAGAACGTGTGTGCTGACGCGATCCGCGCCATGGACGCAACGGAACCTCGTCGCAACGGGTCAATCATCTTGGCAAGCCGCATTCCGGGAAGCTGGATCCATGCGCTTCGCAGGTTCTCGCCGACGCATGTCTATCTCTTGCGTCCCAGCGGGGTGCCGCGAGGATGATCGCCAATTTGCCGACTCTGCTGGTCCTGGCATCCACCTACCCTCGCTGGTCGGGTGATCCGGAACCGGGCTTTGTCCACGAGCTGTGCAAGCGTCTCACGGGGCGTTTCCGCGTGGTCGCCGTGGTGCCCGATTCGCCGGATGCCGAACCGGGCGGCCTGCTCGATGGTGTGGAAGTCGTCCGCTACCGCTACGCGCCGAGGCGGTGGCAGACCCTCGTCAACGATGGCGGCATCATCGTGAATCTCCGACGTTCACGGTGGAAATGGCTGTTGGTGCCGGGTTTCGCGCTGGGCCAGTATCTCGCCGCCCGCCGTATCGTGCGCGACCGGAAGATCGACGTCATCCACGCGCATTGGTTGCTGCCGCAAGGCTGGATCGCGCGTCGATTGAGCAGAGACTACGGCGTCCCGTATGTGGTGACTTCGCATGGTGGTGACTTGTTCGGATTGCGTGGCAGGGTGGCGAGCCGGCTCAAACGGAAAGTTGCCGCGTCGTGCGCGGCGATGACGGTGGTCAGTTCTGCCATGCGCGAAGAAGCCGAGCGCGGCAGGCTGCACGCGCCGAGGCTCGAAGTGTTGCCCATGGGCGTCGATCTGCGCGGACGTTTCGTGCCGGGTTCGAATCAAAGGCGCGCAACCGACGAGTTGTTGTTCGTGGGCCGCCTGGTGCCGAAGAAGGGGTTGACGCATTTGCTGGATGCAATGCCGGCGGTGATTGCCGGGCGCCCCGGCGCAACGCTTTCCATCGCCGGATTCGGGCCGGAGGAAGGCGCGTTGAAGCAGCAGGCCGCGCGTCTGGGCATCGATACCAGGGTGAGGTTCCTGGGGGCAACGCCGCAAGCGGATTTGCCGGCGTTGTACCGCCGTGCGTCGCTGTTCGTCGCGCCATTCGTGCGCGACGCGGCCGGCGACCAGGAAGGGCTTCCCGTTGCACTGATGGAGGCCATCGGCTGTGGCTGTCCGGCCGTCGTCGGCGATGTGGCCGGCATCCATGACCTGCTGGGTGACGCAGCGGCCGGCATCGTCGTGCGATCCGCCGACGCAACGGCGCTTGCCGCCGCCATTCTCGCATCGTTGCGGGACCCCGAGGCCTCCGCTGCGCGTACCGCGGCGATTCGCGCCGCCGTGGCCGAACGGATCGACTGGGAGCGGATTGCACTGCGATACGCCGACCTGATCGCGGCTTGTGCACAAAAGCCGGATTGAACTTACTGCGGATGGGTCGGTTGCGCCATCGCAAAATTGCGGCCGTTCACGAGCCGATGCAATTCCGGCTCCATTCGGGCGATCAGTGCCCGCCAATCGTCGATGGGAACTGTCGGGCGCACGGGACTGGAAAGTTGGGCCCGCAGTGCCTTGGCAAGCTCCGCCGAATCGCCCGCGCGATAAAGGCACCGTGATGTCGATGCGAACAAGTCTCCCATCGCACCGATGTCGGCGGCGACCACGGGCAACCCGCAGGCGAGCATTTCGTAGGCCTTCTGCGGAAAGCAGTAGCGCCCGAACGGCGTATCCAGGATGCACATGACGCCGACGTCCAGGGTATTGAACAGGTCCGCGATGCGCTCGTGCGGCAGGGCCCCCAGGTAATGCACGCGGTCATGCCGCGGCGGCGGAAAACCGGCTTCGTGCGGTCCAGCCAGCACCAGATGCAGATCCGGCAAGTCGTCTTTCAGCTGATTCCATGCATCGTAAAGCGCCGCGATGCCCTTGTCGCGAGTCAGGCCACCGGCGGTTCCGATCAGTTTCGCGTCCATGGGCAAACCCAGCGCCCGACGGCACGCCTGTTTGTCACGCGGATGGAACACGGCCTTGTCGATGGTGCTGGGCATGGCGATCACCTCACCACGCGCCTTGTACGTCTCGATCACGAAATCCCGCAGCGGCTCACTGGTGGTCGTGACCAGATCCGCACTCCGCACCGCGCGCCGCAAGACCGGCACGAAACCGGGAATGCGTGCTTGCCCAAAGCCTTCGAAATTGTCGTAAAGGTCGGCGGCATAAGGTACGCCGAGACGTTTCGCCAACCGCGCGCCAAGCACGACGTGCGGAATGTCCGATGCGCCGATGATCACGTCCGGACGAAAATCGCCCAGCCGCTTCGCGAGGTATCGCGGGTACCCGAGCAGGGTCGGCAGTTTCCAGCGGCCCAGCGAACGCGATTCCCAGCGCAGCCGTCCGGGCGCCGCCTCGTGCTCCCATTCGCCCTGTTCCGCGTTGCCGTAACCCAGGCACCAGCCGTACACGTCGTGGCCGAGCCTTGCGAGCTGGAACGGGATCTCGTACAGCCGCGCGTAGCGATCGACGATCACGTCCTTGCTCATGTAGCGGCGCTTGCAGAGGAAGGCGATGCGCATCGTCAACCCAGGATTCTGGCGTTCAATCCGGCGACGCGGCGAAAACCGGTGTCGCCGGTCAAAAACAGATGGTCCTTGCCCAATTGCAGACAGCACGCCGCTTGCAGGGCATCCGGTGTCTTCAATCCGTGCCTGGCGCGGATCGCAGTGGCCAGATCCACGACCTCGGCCTTCAGTTCGATGCAGATCAAGTCGGGCCGGGAGAGAAAAGCGTCATAGGCCGACAGCGTATCCATATCGCCCGATTTCATCGGCCCGATTCGACATTCCAGCCACGCGAGGCGGCTCACCGCCGTGCGCATGTGTGCCTCCGCACGCACCAGTGAACGCAATTGCCGGCGTATCTTGTTTCCGAAGGGCTCCGCGCCCTCAATGAGGTAGATGAGTGCACTGGAATCGAGAAAAGCGATCACCAATCGCGCTCGCTGCGCAGGCGCCGATCGATCTGCCGTTTGCCAAGGCGGCCCGATGCAGGATGTGCCAGCAGCCACTGCATTGCGGTCATACCGGGGATTTTCCTCGTGCGCGCGGTGAGCAATCGCTGATACTCGCCTTCCGAAAGGACGACGGCAGCGGAGCGGTTGCGCTTCAGGATATGGATCGGACCGCGTTTCAATCCGTCCTCAATGGCGGCGGCACCGCGACGCTTGAGTTCGGCAACGGTAAGCGTGTTTTCCATGATGGCCGGGAATGTCGTGGTGAGAGACTGAATTATAGTACTGAAAACAGTACTCTTCAAACAGTCGGCCCATTCAGCAGCCGCTTGGCCGCTGCCAACGCCGCGCCGACTACCTGGTCCATGTTGTAGTAGCGGTATTGCGCCAGCCGTCCGACGAAGGTGACGTTGGCCTCGCCCTTCGCCAGTTCTTCATAGCGCTTGTACAGCGCCTCGTTCTCCTCGCGCGGCACCGGATAGTACGGATCGCCTTCCGCCTGTGGATATTCGCGCACGATCGACGTGCCGGAATGTTGTTGTCCGGTGAGGTGCTTGAATTCCGTGATGCGCGTGTAAGCATGGTCGTTCGGATAGTTGACCGTGCCGGTCTCCTGGAAGAATTGAGTGCCCGGCAAGTGCTCGTGCTCGAAGCGCAGCGAACGATAAGGCAGTGCGCCGAAACGGTGCCCGAAATACGCGTCGATCGGTCCGGTGTAGACGATGTGGTCGTAGCCGGCGCGGTCGTCCACGTCGGCGAAATCCACGCCGGTTTCCACCGTGATGTTCGGATGATCGAGCATGTTCTCGAACATCCGCGTGTAACCGTGCAGCGGCATGGCCTGGAAGGTGTCGGTGAAATAGCGGTCGTCGGTATTGGTGCGCACCGGAATGCGCGCCGCCACGCCCGCCTTGAGCTGTGACGGTTCCAGCCCCCATTGCTTGCGCGTGTAGTTGAGGAAGAACTTCTCGTACAGGTCGCGGCCCACCGAATTCAGCACCACGTCCTCGCTGGTCAGCACCGGGTCGCGCGGTTCGCGCACGCGCTCGAAAAACGCCGCCGCGCCGGCCTCGTCCAGGTCCAGCCCGTACAGCCGGTTCAGCGTGTCGCGGTTGATCGGAAACGGATACAACTTCCCATCCACCACACCGCGTACGCGGTGCTCGTACGGCCGCCATTCGGTGAAGCGCGACAACCACTGGAAGATGCGTTCGCCGTTGGTGTGGAAAATGTGCGGCCCGTAGCGATGCACCAATACGCCGTGCGCGTCCGGTTCATCGTAGGCGTTGCCGGCGATATGCGGGCGCTTGTCGATCACGTGCACGCGCAAGCCCGCATCAGCCAGCTCGCGCGCGGTCACGCTGCCGGCGTAGCCGGCGCCGACGATGAGGCTGGTTGGTGTGTTCACGCGTGAGACCGGATGACTCGTGGAAGGGTTGTGCAAGCGTTGATCTTCAAGGATTGACCGGACCAACGCCACAGCGTGGGAAAACCTTGAGCTTTTC
>DASURP010000053.1:0-24755 GCA_036279975.1 Rhodanobacteraceae bacterium | reverse complement strand
CCCGGCCGCGTGCTGCACGCGAAGTATTCGCGCTACATGCAGCGGGTCGCGGACGTCGCCCCGGAACTGGTGGATGCGCTCGCCGAAACCGGCGCACGCTTCACCCACCACACCTCGATCGCGCCCACCGGCACGATTTCGCTGTCGCTGGCCAACAACGCCTCCAACGGCATCGAGCCTTCGTTCGCGCACAGCTATTCGCGCAACGTGATCCGGCCGGGCAAGAAGACCAAGGAAAAGGTCGAGGTGATGAGCTACGAACTGCTCGCCTACCGCGCGCTGATCAACGCCGACGCCAAACCGGGTTCCGACGAGCCCAGCGAAAAGCTGCCGGACTACTTCGTGGCTGCCGACGACGTCAGTCCGGTGCAGCACGTGGACATGCAGGCCGCGGCGCAGAAGTGGGTGGATTCTTCCATTTCCAAGACCGCCAACGTGCCGACGGATTACCCCTACGAGGACTTCAAGGACATCTACTTCCACGCCTACAAGAAAGGCCTGAAAGGGTGCACCACCTTCCGCTTCAATCCGGCCGCCTTCCAGGGCGTGCTGGTGAAGGACGCCGACCTCGCCAACACCACCTACCGCTTCGAGCTGGAAGACGGCAGCGTGGTCGAGGTCAAGGGCAACGAGAAAGTCGAGTACGACGGTGAAATCCACACCGCTGCCAACCTGTTCGATGCCCTGAAGGAAGGCTACTACGGGAAGTTCTGAGTTACCCCCGAACAACCTGCTGCGCTCCGGCGTCACGCAGTCTGCCTTCGCCCGCGACGGTTCTTCAGGGGCCCCTTTTCAAGTTGTAGCCGCCTTCGAAAGAGATTGAATGCCGCCCACGGTGAATGTTTCGCGTATTCATATCACCACATGCAGGCACCAATGGTGTAAAAAGCAGTTGGCGGAACGTGCCGACCCTGCGTCCGTTGTGTGAGAATGGGTCACGGCGACGCGCGTCGCCGTTCGAAGTGCAACCAGTGGTCCACTGTCAACGATCCATCCGGAGGAGCATCCGATGAGCAACGAAACCACGTTCCCGTGGAGCATCACCGAAGAGCCCGCGGCACCCGCGGCCCCGGCACCGGCCGCTGCTGCCAAACCGGCTGCCAAGAAACCGGCCAGGAAGAAAAAGGCCACCAAGAAGCCGGCCGCCAAGAAGGCTGCCAAAAAGCCAGCCCGGAAGGCCGCGAAGAAGAAAGCGGCCAAGAAGAAACCCGCACGCAAGGCGGCCAGGAAATCGGCTCGCAAGGCCGTCAAGAAGGGCGCGCGCAAGGCTGCGAAGAAGACGGCGCGCAAGGCCGCCCGCAAGACCACCCGCAAGGCGGTCAAGAAGGGCGCACGCAAGGCCGTGAAGAAGGGCGCCAAGAAGAAGGCGGCCAGGAAAACCGCCAAGCGCAAGCCCGCGAAGAAGGCCGCCAGGAAGGGCGGCCGCAGGAAAAAGAAGTAATCACGCAGTACCAGGGACGCCGGCCCCTGCCGGGCCGGCGTCCCTTTTCACACCCGGCGCAGGAACGCATGCAATGACGATTCGCATCAACAAGAAGATCAAGGGCTACCAGGTCGTCAACCAGGACGCGCCGGCGCCCGTGCAGGCCGCCGCGCCGGCGCCCGCCAGCGAGCCGGTCGCCGCCGAAATCATCCAGATGCACGAGAAGCTCGAGCGTCCGGAAATCCTGATCGGCGCCACCTACAAGATCAGGTCACCGCTGATCGAGCACGCGATGTACGTCACCATCAACGACATCGTGCTGAACGAGAAAACCGAATTCGAGATGCGCCGCCCCTTCGAGATCTTCATCAACTCGAAGAACATGGACAACTTCCAGTGGATCGTGGCGCTCACCCGCATCATGTCCGCGGTGTTCCGCAAGGGCGGCGACGTCACCTTCCTCGTGGAAGAGCTGAAGGCCGTGTTCGACCCGCGCGGCGGCTACTTCAAGGCCGGCGGCGTGTACATGCCTTCGATCGTGGCCGAGCTCGGCAACATCATCGAGACGCACCTCACGATGATCGGCCTGCTGAAAGGCACCGAACTCTCCGATGCGCAGAAGCAGCTGATCGCCGAGAAGCGCGCCGCCTACGAGCGCAAGAGCGGAAAAAAAAACGCTGAAATAAGCACCGCCGGGGAAATGGGCGGTGCAATGGTCGGCGAGGAAGCCGAAAACTACGCGGCGCCACACGCGTCGTCATCCCATTCCCCGCAGGGATCCAGCGACGCTTCCGCCAGCGACGACCTATCCGACTCGGCGGGCAGCTTCCCGCCCGGCGCCGCGATGTGCGGCAAGTGCAACACCCAGGCGCTGGTGTTGCTGGATGGCTGCCAGACGTGCCTCAATTGCGGTTACAGCAAGTGCGGGTAAGCGCGGTTTGGGCGTGAGCGGACACTGGTCGCAGCCTGCCCGCATGCCGGAAACAACATGACGATCCTCGACAACCGGCGCAGCGAGCTTGACACCCGCATCGGGTGGTTGCGGCAGGAAATCGAAGCCCTGAAGGCGAAGCTGGATCGGCTGCAGGTCGAACGCACCGAACTGGACGACTACGTGCCCGCGGTCGACCCGGAAACGGGCGAGGTTCGTTGATCCCGGATTCCGCTGCGCGTATCCACGCTACGGCGGCCACGCCAGGTCGGCCACCACCGGGAAATGGTCGGACGGGTAGAACTTGCCTTGGTGCGTGGTGACGGTGTGCACCGCCTCGACCTTGAAACCGCGCACCAGGATCCAGTCGATCCGCCGATCGGGCGTGCCGGTGAAGGCGTGGAAGGTCTTGTCGGGGCCGCTGCGGTGCGGCGCGACCCGCCAGGCGTCCTGCAACTCCCGGGTGAGCATCGCGTGCACGCGGCTCGTGGGGGTGGTGTTGAAATCGCCGGTCAGCACAAGCGGTTCGTCGGCGGGCAGCCCGGCGATGCGCTTCAGGATCAGCGCGGCGCTGCGTTCACGTGCCGCATTGTCCTGTTCGCGGTACGGCAGGTGGGTGTCGAACAGCACGAACGTGCGGCCGTCATCCTTCCGCTGGAAACGCGCCCAGGTGGCCATGCGCGGAAACGGCGTGCCCCAGGTGTTGCTGCCTGGCACGTCCGGCGTGTCGGACAGCCAGAAATTGCCGGATTCGAGCACGCGCAGTTCATCGGTACGGTAGAACACACCCATGTGTTCGTCGCGATCGTCGCCCTTGCGGCCCATGCCGAACCATGCGTACCCGGGCAGTTTCGCGACGACGTAGTCGCCCTGCCGCTTGTACAGCTCCTGCGTGCCGATCACGTCCGGGTGCTGCTTGCGGATCGTCTCGACGAACAGGTCGCGGCGCGCCTCCCAGCGCTCCGGACCGTCCGAGGTCAGCGGCAGGCGCACGTTGAACGTCATCACCCGCACATGGTCCGCCGCGCGCGACGCAGGACTGGCGACCAGCCCCAGCACGGCGCAACACAGCGCCAACAGCCACGCATGCGGGCCCGGCATGGAAAACCTCCAGTGGATGACACGGATCGACTCCAACGGGGGTGCTTGTTCGTCCGCGCCTGTGGCCTTCGCGTTCATGCCACAGCGACCGTCGCGTAAGCCCGCACCGGGAAGGCACCCATGCCCTTGACCTTGGCCGGCACGGCGGAGAAGTGAAAGCCTCCGGCCGGCAGTCGTTCGAGCCCGCACAGGTGTTCGACGATCGGGATGCCGGCGCCCAGCAGCGTAGTGTGCACCGGACGCTTGCCGTCGGCGGTATCGTCGATATTCAGCGAGTCGATGCCGACCAGGCGGGCGCCGTGGTCGCGCAGGTAGTCGGCCGCGTCGGCGGTGAGGAACGGATGGCCTTCGAAATACCGGTCGGTGCGCCAGTGGCGGTCCCAGCCGGTATGCACCAGTACCGCCTTGCCGCGCACCTCGAGTGGCAGGAACACGCGGTGGTCGATGGCGCGGCCGTCCATTCCGGTCACCCGCGCCACCACGCCATCGAGCCCGGCAACTTCGTCGAGATCGAACCCGGCGATGTCCTTGCCGTCTTCGAAACGATGGTACGGACTGTCGATGTAGGTGCCGGTGTTGGCGACCATGCTGATCTTGCCGATCTGGAACGCGGTGCCCTCGGCGTAATGCGCGCGTGACTGTGCGCGACTGAGGTGATCGCACACGATGGGCGCCGGCAGGCCCTGGTAGGTGATCATGCCGTCCTCGAGCACGTGGCTGAGGTCGATGCGGCGCACGCCGCTCGCGTTGGCCGCGGCGGCGGCGGTGGCCCGCTTGTGGCGTTCAACGATGATCCGCTTGTGGAGGACACGCACCGCGCCGACCATCAGCAGGCGCAGGTCGCGTACGATGGAGTCGGCGAGCACCGCGTCGTCGATGTCGTCACCGTCGATGTCGAGGCGGAAACCCTGGCCCTGGATGCCGCCGCCGTTGGAGAAATCGATCTCGAAATCGAACTGCACGCGCTTGTCGGCGACGGTCATGGCGACGCATCCAAAACGGAAACCGGGATTATGCATGCGACCTGTTGCATACCGGCCCTCTGCCGGACCCCGCGGCGGATGCGGCGACGGCGCGTCTGCCGCCGTTACACTCGCGCGCCATGGACGCTTTCAGCTATCTCTCGGTACTGATCTCGATCATCATCGGCCTCGCGGTCACGCAAGTGTTGCAGGGCTTTCGCGGCCTGATCCTCGCCCGCTCGCGCCTGCACGCCTACTGGCCAAGCGTGGTGTGGGGTGTGTTGTTGCTTTTGATCGACGTGCAGGCGTGGTGGGCGATGTACGACCTTCGCTACTATCAATATCACCACGCGTGGAGCTTTCTTGGCTTCGCGGTGGTGTTGTCGGAAACCGTGCCTCTGTACCTGCTTGCCGGGCTGGTGTTCCCGGACGTCAGCGTCGAAGGCGAGGTGGACTTGCGCACGCACTACTTCGAGAACCATCGCTGGTTTTTCGTGCTGGCGATGCTGCTGATGGTCACCAGCGTGCTCAAGACCGTGGTGCTGTACGGCAACCTGCCGCCGCGGGCGGACACCCTCTTTCAGGCCTTGTTTTTCGTGACCTGCGCGATCGCGGCGTGGACGCGGCGCGAGTGGTATCACCGGCTCGTTGCGATCACCAGTGCGCTCGGGTTTGCTGCGTACGTCGGCACGCTGTTCATGCAGCTGCGCTGAAGGGTGGCCGGGGCGAGACACGGGGCAGCGTCCCGGGGAACGCGGTCACGCCTGCCGCGGGACCGCTGCCAATTCCCGGTACAACGCCAGCACGCTGGCCTGCATGTCGGCGAGGCGATAGCGTTGCAGCGGCGCGATCGGCGGCGCGCTGCCCAGCAGTTCGGCCGCGCGCTCGACCAGCTTGTTGACGTCGCCGACCGGCACGCGCCCGGCCGGATAAAGCTCGGCCAGCAGTTCGCCGACGCCGCCGTGGGCGTAGCCGAGTACCGGGCGGCATAGCGACAGCGCCTCGATCACGGTGCGACCGAAGCTTTCGGGCTTGTTGGAAAGCTGCAGCACCAGGTCGGACACCGCGAACACATCGCGCACGTCGTTGCGCGGCGGCGAGAACGCCACGATGTCGGCGACGCCGCGCGCCTGCGCCAGCGCCTGCATTTCCTCGAGGTAGGCCGCACGGCCTGCCTCGACCACACCCAGCAACAGCAGCCGCGCGTGCACGCCGCGTTCGCGCAAGCCGGCGATCAACGCAATCGCATCGGCGTGGCCCTTCAGGCGGGTGCCGCGCCCGGGCAGGGTCAGCAGCGGTGCGCCGGCGAGTTGCGGGAACTCCGCGAAAAAGGCCTCGCGCCAACCGCCCTCCGGGCGATAGCCGTAGGGAAACGCGGCCGGATCGATGCCGCGGGGAATCACGCTGAGCTTGCCCGCGTCGATATGCGGGTAATGGCTCAGCACGAAATCGTGCACCGTCTGCGAAACCGCGATCACGCGGTCGCCGCGGGTCATGATGCGGCTCCACCTGCCGGGTGAATTCAGCCCGTGCACGGTGGTGACGAAATGCGGGCGCGGGTGCATGCCGCGCAACGCATACCACGCCATCCAGGCCGGCACCCGCGAACGCGCGTGCACGATGTCGGGGCCGAGGCCCGACAGGATGCGGCGCAATGTGCCGATCCGGGTCAGGCTGCGCAGCGACTTGGACCCGACATCCAGCACGACGTGCTCGCCGCCCTCACGCTGCAGCCGTTCGACCATGCGTCCACCCGCCGACAACACCACCGAGCGGTGCCCGGCGGCGACCAGCGCGCGCGAGACTTCCAGGGTGGAACGCTCGGCGCCGCCGTTTTCCAGCGCGGGCAGCAGCTGGACGACGGTCAAACGGCGAGGGGCGGAAGCAGGCGCGGGCACGGAATCCTGCATGGCGAGGGCAACGGGCATGCAAAATCGACATGCAAGAAATGCGCCGACTCAGGCCGGATGCGGGCCTTCGGCGCAGGCGTGGAAGCCTCAGATCCCGGAACGCTTCAGCACGTACTCGGCGCCGCAATACGGGCACACGGTCGTGCCGCCGTCATCGACGATCGGCAGGTAGATGCGGGGGTGCGAGTTCCACAACGTCATTTCCGGCAGCGGGCACGCCAGCGGCAGGTCCGCCTCGCCGACCTCATAGCGGCGCTTGGCGTTGGCGGGTTCACCCACGGGAAAGGAAGGGGCCGTCTGCAGGGGGGGCATGCGCAAGATCCGTCGAATCGGTCCAAGCGATTCTAGCGCAGCGTGCCGGCGGCCGGTCTCAACCACCCCGCTCGCTGACGTCCAGCGACACCGATTCGACCCCCGGCAGGCCGCGCAAGGCATCCGCCAGTTCGCCCAGCGCCGGGCGGCCGAAGCCGCGCACGAACTCCACCGTCACCTCGTCGCCGTCGTCCGGGAGATGGCGGGTGACCACGGTGCTGGCCGGCAAGGCGTGGCCCGCGAGGACCCGGTCGATCGCCGCCAGCGAAGCCCGCCCGGCGAACCCGACCCGGATCTGCGGCAGGGTCTTGCGCAAGGCGAAGCGCCGTTCCAGTGGTTTCAGCACCGCCAGGATCACCCACGCGACCGCGGTCGCGATCACCGCGGCCACGTACATGCCGCCGCCCACCGCCAGCCCGATCGCGGCCACCGCCCACAGGCCCGCCGCGGTGGTAAGCCCCCGCACCACGTTTTCGCGGTGCAGGAACATGATGGTGCCGGCGCCGAGGAAGCCGATGCCGCTGATCACCTGCGCCGCGATCCGCGACGGGTCCAGCACCACGCTCGGGTAATGCTTCAGCACATCCGAGAACGCGAACGCGGAGACGATCATCGCCAGCGCGGCGCCCAGGCACACCAGCATGTGGGTGCGCAGCCCCGCCGCCCAGGCGTGGCGTTCGCGGTCGAACCCGATCACCGCCCCCAGCGCGACGGCGAGCAACAAGCGAATGGCGATTTCCGGGGTGCTCAACAAGGCGTGGCTCCTGCGAAGCCGGCAACGTCGGCGGCTGTTGCGTACCCGCGCAGCGCGCGTGCGCGACGAGGCGCGTGGCGAATCGGCCGCGGCCAGGCCCGGCAACCTGGCCGACAATCCGTGTCCGTTCCGCCGACCAGTCTATCCGCCACGCCTCCTCCCGCATAATCGTCAAACCGCCACCCCGAACCACGCAACCCGATGCCACGACCTCCACGTTCCGCCTGGGTCATCAGCGACGGCGCCGCCGGCAACGAGCGCCAGGCACTGGCGCTGGCCGCGGCGCTGGGCGTGCCTGCGCGCGTACTGGCGCTGCCCCTGCGCGCGCCCTGGGCGTGGTTCGCACCGCGCCGCTTGCCGGGCGGGCGGCTTGCACTTGGCGCCCGCGACCGCGAAGGTTTCGCGCCTCCCTGGCCGGAGCTTGCACTCGGCTGCGGCCGCGCTTCGGCGCTGCTGACGCGCCTGCTGCGCGGGCTGTCGGACGGCGCCTGCTACAGCGTGCAGATCCTCGACCCACGCATCGATCCGCGCCATTGGGACGCGGTGGTGACACCGCGCCACGACAGGCTTGCAGGCCCGAACGTGCTGACCACGCTGGGTTCGCTGAATCCCGTCGACGATGCCTGGCTTGCTTCCGGCCGCGAAGCGTTTCCCGAGTTCGGCAAGCTGCCGCGCCCACGCGTCGCCCTGTTGCTGGGCGGTCCACGCCGCGGCATCGGCTTCGACGAAGCGCTCTCGCAACGGCTGCTGCAGACCGTGCACGCCGTCGTGCAGGGCGGCAGCGTGCTGGCCACGGCCTCGCGACGCACGCCGCCTGGGTTCGCCGCACAGCTGCGCGACGCGCTGGCCGATCGCCCCGGTTTCTTCTGGGATGGAAATGGCGCCAACCCCTACCCGGGCCTGCTGGGTTGGGCCGACCACATCGTGGCCACGCCCGATTCGGTGAACATGCTGTCCGAAGCCTGCGCCACCGGCGTTGCAGTACACACCGCGACCAGCGCGCCGCTGCCCGACAAACTCGTGCGTTTCCATGCCGCGCTGCGCGAGCGCGGGCTGCTGACCGAGGTCGACGAACCGCGCGCCAACGTGCCGCCACTGCGCGAAACGGTGGCGATCGCGACCGAGTTGCAGACACGCATCGCAGCACGGCGCGTACGTTAGCTCTCGCATCAGGCGACATCCCTGTCTTTTTCCGTCCGCCTCCCCGGCGGACGGGCAACTTTCTCTTGCGTGGCCCTCGCTTCACTACCCATGGCGCAAGCATTCGTCCCTGCAGCGGTACACCGGACCGGCGTCCCTGCCGGTCAGCTTGGCGCGCTTCCTGCGCGCGGGGCAGGCGAAGCAGACTGTTGAGCCTGGCTTCGAGCGAGGCCATGGATGGCCGTCGTCGAAGCGAAAACGCGCCGTTGCATGACGCCGAGAAGCACAGCCGATCGCTCGAGCAAGGCGCGCATGTCCGAGCACAGGGATGTGCGACTAAAACGGCAGGGACTGCCGATTTGAACGCCGCAGGCGGTCCCGGGCGTCAGCGAGGGACGAGCCAACAGGGATGTGGCGAGTAGTCCGCGCCGGCGCGCGATCGACGAGCATCGCAGGGAAGTTGCGGC
This sequence comes from Rhodanobacteraceae bacterium, assembly GCA_036279975.1. Taxonomy (GTDB): domain Bacteria; phylum Pseudomonadota; class Gammaproteobacteria; order Xanthomonadales; family Rhodanobacteraceae; genus 66-474. The sequence goes on along the minus strand of DASURP010000053.1, from coordinate 15,755 downwards.
AACAGGAAGTTGCCGAAACCGGCATGCCCGGCGCAATGGTTTTGGCTACTTTTGCCGAAACAAAAGCAGCTCGCTCGCGCAGCGAGCGAAACCGCCGCGATAAAGGGGCGCGGAAAAAGACTGGGATGTCGTGTGACGGTACGCGAGGAATCGGACCCTCACCCGCTGCTGCGGGGCACCGTTGCTGCGCTCGCGCATCGTGCGCTCGCCAAGCAACCCGCCCTCGGCGTCCTGCCTCGGACGTTCGAACCGGCGCGAACTGCCACCGGCAGTCCGCAAGCGCCGGCTCTCACCCCGAAGGGAGAGCGAAAAACCTTGGATCACGGCTTGCGCCGGGACGACGACATCGACCCGTCATCGAGTGGACTGAGCGTGGATGCAGCGAGTCAAGCGCGACGGGTCACGCAGCGCCGAAATCGAAACCCGCGCGGCGCGCGATCTCCAATACCTTCGCGCAGCGCGCGTCCAGCACCAGGTCGCGCGGCACGACGCGGTGTTCGCCCGCCAACGTCGCCGAAAGCGCGCGCGCCAGCAGTTCCGAGTGCGCGGTGTCGAGTGCGCCGGCGTCGTTCGCCGACAGCACTCCGGCCGCGGTGCAGGCCGCCAGCAAACGCGGGGTATCCCCGGTCGCCGCCAGCCCGGGTTGGGCGTGCGCGTTCACCAGCACCAGCCCCTGCAGCAGGAACTGGATGTCCAGCAAGGCGCCAGCGCCCTGCTTCAGGTCGAGCAGCCCTGCATCGGAACGGTCACGCTGCGCGCGCCACTCCGCGCGCATCCGGCAGACATCCGCGATGACTTCCGCCCGCTCGTGCGGCTGGCGCAGGATCTCGCCGCGCGCCTGCGCGAAAGCCGCCCCCAGGGCGCCATCGCCCGCCACCGCACGCGCGCGCACCAGCGCCTGCCGCTCCCACGTCCAGGCGCGTTCGCGCTGGTAGGCGATGAAGGCCGGCAGGCCGGCGACCAGCAGCGACTTGCCGCCGTCGGGACGCAACCGCGTGTCGACTTCGTACAGGCGTCCGCCCCGGGTCGGCGCCGACAGCCAATGCACCACGCGTTGCGCGGCGCGCGCATACCAGCGTGCGCCGTCCAGCGGCCGCACGCCGTCGCTGGTCGCATCACCGCGCGCGGCGTCATACACGAACACCAGGTCGAGATCGGAGTTGAATCCGATTTCCTGGCCGCCGAGGCTGCCGTAGCCCAGCACCGCGATGCCGCTGCCCGCGCCGGGCAGGCGGCCGTGCTGCGCGTCCAGCTCGCGCAATGCGAGGTCGAGTACCGCACCGACCACGGTGTCCGCGAGCTCGGCCAACGCGCGTGCGGTCGCCACTGCGTCGGCAGCGCCGTCACGGAAGGCAAGGCCGGTGCGCATCCGGTAACTGCCGCGCCACTCGGCGAGCGCGGAGAGCACGGCCTCCGCATCGCCGCCCTGCACGACCGCGAGCTGCTGTGCGAGTTCGGTGCGCAGGTTGGCGACCCCGCGGGCCAGGTGCTCCACGCGCGGCGCCAGCACGTCGTCCAGCAGCAGCGGTTGCGCGATCACGCGCTCGGCCAGGAATGCGCTGTCGGCGCACAGTGCCGCCACGCGCGCACGCGCGGCCGGCTGTTCCTGCAACAAGGCCAGGTAGGCCGAGCGCCGCGCCACCGCCTGCACCAGCCTGCACAACCGCACCAACGCATCGGACGGCGCGGAGGTCGCGGCGGCCGCGTCGACCAGGTCCGGCATCAGGTGTTCGATGCGGCGCGCGCCGCGTGCGCTGAGACCATGCAGGCCGGCGACCTGCCGCAGTGCATCGAGGCCAGGCGCCGCTGGCACGAAACCGGCGGCCTGCAGCATCGCGCCCTCGAGCTTGCCCTCGCGCGCGCGGCGCCACAGGAACGCGCCGACCTGCGCCGCATCCCTGTCGCGCCCCCCGCGCCCGGCATCGTCGCGCGGCTCCAGCACCTCCGCGAAAATCCCGGTGACCGTTTCGCGCTGCCTGCCCAATGCCGCCGCGAGTGCGCGCCAATCCGGATAATCCAGGGCGAGCGCGATGCGTGCGCGGGTCGTCGCGTCGTCCGGCAATGCATGGGTCTGGCGGTCGGCGAACATCTGCAGGCGATTCTCGAGGCGACGCAGGAACACGTAGGCCTCGCGCAATTCGCGCGCGCGCCGTTGCGAGAGGTATCCACGCGCGGCGCAGGCCTCCAGCGCCGGCACCAGCCCGCGCGCGCGCAAGCTGGCATCGCGGCCACCACGTATCAATTGCTGCAATTGCACGGTGAATTCGATCTCGCGGATGCCGCCCGCGCCGAGCTTCAGATCGCCGGCCAGGTCGCGGCGCGCGACCTCGGCGTCGATCAGCGCCTTCATGTCGCGTAGCCCCGCCAGCGCGGTGTAATCGAAATAGCGCCGGTAGACGAACGGACGCAGGGTTTCCAGCAGGCGTTTGCCTGCCTGCATGTCGCCCGCGACCGGGCGCGCCTTGATCCACGCGTAGCGTTCCCAGTCGCGGCCCTCGCGCTGGTAGTACTGCTCCATCGCCGCGAACGAGGCCGCGACCGGGCCGGAATCGCCGAACGGCCGCAGCCGCAGGTCGACCCGCGCGGCGATGCCGTCGGCGGTCGCCTCCGCGAGCAGGCGCACGAACTCGCGCGCCACCCGCGCGAAGAACTCCGTGTTGTCGAGCGGGCGCGTGCCGTCGGTCGCGCCGGCTTCGGGATACGCCAGCACCAGGTCGACGTCGGAGGAAAAATTGAGCTCGCCGCCGCCCAGCTTGCCGAACGCAAATGCCACCAGCGCCTGCGGCTGGCCCGCGTCGTTGCGCGGCGTACCGTGGCGCGTGCGGGCGGCGCCCTCGGCCTGCCGCAGGGCGCGCGCGATCAGCACCTCGTAGAGGTCGGTGGTGCCGGCCAGCGTGTCGGCAATCTCGTCGAGCCCGTTGACGTCGCGGAACACCAGCCGCAACGCTTCGGCGTGCCGGAATCGCCGCAGCGCGGCCAGCAGGTCACCGTCCGGAGCCTTGAGCGCATCGGCGCGCGCCGATGCGGGCGCGGGATCGCGCAAACGCTCCAGGCCTGCTGCGGTCAGCAGCTCGGGCGCGGCACGCAGGGCTTCGAACGCGAAATCGCTGGCCAGCAGCAGGCGGCGCACGCGCTCGCCCACCCCGGCGTCGTCGTGCATCACCACGCCGGCGTCGCGGCAGCGCGCGGCCAGCTCGGTGTAGCGTTCGGCGACGAGGCGTTCCAGCCCGGATGGCAACGACGGCATCGGCGCATTATGCGGTCGTCCACGCCGCTGCGCCGGCCCGGCGTTCGGACACCCCATCCGTTCATCCGGATTAGGGTAGGCTTTTCGCGTTTTCCACCTGCGTCTCCCCATGGGCTCCCACGCTCCCATAAGCAGCAGCCGCCACCCACCCGTCCGACGCCTCGCGGCGGTCATCGTGTTCGCGCTTGCGTTCGTGTTGTGCACCGCCTGGCTGGATGGCGGCAGCGGCATCGCCCCGACGGTCCTGTGGAACCACCCGGCTTGGTGGCCGTGGTGGAGCGCGCCGCTGCGCATGCTGGGCAACGCGTTGCCGGGCCTGCTGCTGGCGTTCGGATTGTTCGCGTGGACGCGCCGCGCGGGCTGGTCGTTCGCGCTCGCGTTCGGCGTGCAGGCGCTGGTGTACGGCGTCAACGCATTGAAGGTGAAGAACCTCGCGATCCCGTTGATGCCCGCGGACTTCCGGATGCTGGGCCAGCTCAACCACGGCGGCGCGGAATTGTTGTCCGGCTACCTGCCGCACCTCGCCCTGCTCGTCGTCGCACTGCTCGCGTGCATCGCACTGCTGGTGGCGTGGTTCAGGCTGGAACCCGCGCTGCTGCACCGGCGCCCGCGCCGCTGGCGCGCCGCTGCATCCGGCGTGTTGTTCGCGGCGCTGGTCACGCTGATCGCGGGGGTGCCGTTCTGGCGCGGGCTGTACAGCCAGAAGTTGCTGGGCATGCAGCCGTGGTCGCCGCTCGCGACCCGCCAGCACGACGGCCTGGTCGGTTCGCTGATGCTGTTCCACCTGCAGTACGGCGAGCAGCACCGCAAGGCCGACGTGCCTGCGGCGCTCGCATTGATGGCGCGCTACGAACCCCGGATCGCGGCGCAGATGCACGCCGTCGCCGGGGATGCTGCACAAAAACCCGACATCGTCGTGATCCTGTCCGAATCGTTCTTCGATCCCACGATCATGAACGGTTACCCGCCCGGCACCGACCTCACCCCCGACCTGCACCGGCTGGAGCAGCACGGCACCTCGGGCTGGCTGCACGTGCCCACCTTCGGCGGCGGCACCATCCGCACCGGGTTCGAGGTGTTGACCGGATTGTCGCTGCGCTATTTCCCGGAGGTGCAGTTCCCCTACCTGCAGATCCACGAAAAGCAGATCCCCGGCATCGTGCGCCTGCTCGACGGCCTGGGTTACGCCACGCTGGCGGTACACGGCAACGTCCCGGGTTTCTGGAACCGCACCGAGGCGTTCAAGGCGCTCGGGTTCGACCAGTTCATATCGATCGGTGACTTCCCGAAGGGCGATTCCGTGAACGATGGCAAGTACATGTCGGACAAGTCGTTCACCGACGAGGTATTGCGCCGGTTGCCGGATTCCGGGCCACCGCGCTTCGTGTTCGGCATCAGCATCGAGGCGCACGGGCCATACGACGAGAGCCCCGGCATCGACACCAAGGTGCGCGACGCGATCCCGGTACCCACGGGCGTCACCGATCCGCACGCCAGGCTGGAGCTGCAGAATTACATCTACCACATGCAGCACGCCGACCGGCAACTCGGGCGGCTGGTCGACACCCTCGCACAACGCCAGCGGCGCACGCTGGTCCTGTTCTTCGGCGACCACCTGCCGGCGCTGGTGCCGGCCTTCCAGCAGGCCGGCTTCCGGAACGGACAGGACTTTCTCACGCAGACGGTGCCCTACCTGCTGATCGACACCGCGCACATGGACCAGGCGTCGCGGCGGAACGCGGCGGCGTGGGAACTGCCGGGCATGGTATTGCAGCAGGCCGACATCGGCGGCGACGCCTGGTTCGCGCTGACCCGGCTGGTGGCGCCGCGACTCGCGGCGCTGACGCGTGCGCCGGACGCGCCGGTGGCTCCGGAGGACATGCAGCAGAAACAACTCGACGAAGGCATGCGCAACGTCGCCGACCTGCGGCTCAGGAGCAAGCTGGACAAACTGTGGCCGAAGGCCGCGGCGCTGGCGCAGCCCACCCCCACGGCGCCGACGGTGCAGAGCGGCATCGCCCCTACCGCCACGCGCGACATCAGTGCCGCCGCTGCTGCGCGAGTGCTCCCACGTTCGACCCAATGAACGGAGCCGGCCAACTGCCGGCCACGAACGCGGTCAGCACGCGCGCCGCAGGTGCGCGGGCGCGGCCATCACGCGCACCCAGGTCTCTAGGGTCGCAAGCATTGCGCGAGCATGGCGAAAGGCCGCCCTTGCACCGCCCGTCCGGTGCGCGCACTGCCAAAACAAAGCCCCGCGAAATCCCGCGGGGCCGGACAGCGGATCCCGGCTTGCGCCGGGATGACCAGCAAAAATCCGTGGTTCCTAGGCCGCACCGACCGGGCACACGTTGCCCAGCGTCTTGATACCCAACGCCCAGGTCTTCACCTCGATGTGGTCGATCTGCTGGCCGTCGTAGGCATTCACGAGTTGCCAGCGGTGCGGACCCAGCTTCTGCAGGCCGATCCTGCATTCGGACCAGTGCCGGAACACCCCGTTGGCCAGGTAGCGGATGGTCAGCGAACCGTGCCCCGCCTGCGAAGTAATGGTGCCACGCAGATAGATGGCCTTGACGCCCTGGCCCTGACCCAGCACGACGCCATCGGCGCTTTCGATTCCCGCCAGCGGGTACACCCGGCCCTTGGCCTGCGCCGGATCGCTGTCCGCGCTGGCGCTGGTTTCCAGATAGATGCCGCTGACGCTGGCCTCGGCGTCCACCATCAATTCCAGCCGGCTGACGCTGGCATCGCGGTCATTGGTGACGATCGCGAGCGGCACGGCGGTCATTCCGACCGGCAACGTCACCGCCTGGGTGGACAGCGCCATCCCGGCGGACAGGGCGAAGACGGCGGCGGACAACAACGGACGGGACAGTTTCATGGAGCCTGGATACCTCGGGGTTGCATCGAGGAACGGGGAAAGTGGAGGACCGGCGGGTATGCGGCGGCGTGGTCGCACGCAGTCCCACCACGCACCGGATTCACAGGCATGACCCGTGCCAGATCGGGGTGACTGGGTTCACGAACCGGGCCGGCCCGGAAGGGGGGGCCGCCAGACGGGAGGTTGGAACCTGCTCGCAGCGCTCCAGCTCCAGAGGCACGAACATGCCATGTTGCACCGCAGCAAACCGTGTCAGGCTACCGGCGGCTCACCGGAAATACAAGCACCGATCCACGGCCATGCACCGCTCGTTGCCCTGCGTTCAAGCGCCGAGTAATCCTGCAGGGATCGTCACGCCAGGCCCCGGCGTCATCGCCAGCGTCGCACGGAAGGCTGGGCGTCACTCGGGCGGGCCGCGCCGCGAACCCACTGCTGCAGTTGCGCGATGAACTGCCGGCTGGCCTGATCCAGGGCTCCGACGCCACCCGTTGCGTCGGCGCTCGGCGCCGCGACCTCGACGTGGAAGTGCCGCTGCGCAATCGCATCGCCGTTGCTGTTGTCGACGAGGGTCGCGGTGGCGTCCAGCACCCCCTGGCTGGTGTCCGGGCTCGCGAATACCTGGCTGAAATCATCCAGCCGGATGTGCAGGCTGGTGTCGGCGTTGGTGCCGGTGGCAGGGCCCACGACCACCCGCCAGATCCGGTCGCGCGCGAGCGTTTCGCGGACCAGCGGTTCCAGCATGCGCGCCGGCGGCGCCAGCCACTCCGAACGTGCATAGGCGCCCATGCTGCCATCCTGCCGGTAAGCGAGCCGGTAATACAGCGCCGTGCCCTGCAGCCACGGCGGCGCGTCGATGCGGGCAACCTGCAGTACCCCGCGTCCCGCCGACGGCAGCTGCGCCGCTGCGGCCGGCGGGGCGGTCACGGTCAACGCGTATTGGCTCGGGAACACCGGTTTCGAGACGCTGGCGCAGCCCGCGAGCAGCAGCAGACATGTGGCCAGCACGGTACGGATCGGTTTCATCGCGGATGCTCCTCGTGCCGGCCGCCAGCGTGGAAGCCCGGTTCGCCCGGACCGGGCGGTGGTTTGGGCGGTCCGAAGATCAGGCTTTGCGGTTTCGCCTGCAGCTCGCGCAGCAGTTGCTCGAGTTGCCGCGAGCTGCGCAGCAGGCTCTGGCCGAGCGCATCGAAGTCGGGAACGGATTGCCGGTCCAAGCGTTCGCCCAGTTGCCGGGTCGAAAGCGCCAGTGCCTCGATCGACGTTTCCAGCGCGGCGGCGTTGCGTACCGGCGCCTGCGCCGCGCGCACGAGTTCATTGGCGTTGGCGAGCAGCGCGTGGCTCTGGTCGACGCTGTGCTGCACGCCCGCGAGCAAACCAGGCAACTGCTTTTCGACCGCGGCCAGTTGCCGGGTGACCGCGTCGAGCTGCTTGAGCGTCGCGGCCACGTGCTCGCGGTTGTCGCGGTCGAGCAGTTGTTTCGCGCTGGCCAGCACGGCGTGCAGGTCCTGCAGGTCCTGCGTGGCGGACGTCTCCAGCGTGGCGAGCAGACCCGCGCGCATCGGAATCAGCGCCGGGTGGGCGGTGCTGGTCGCCAGCGGTGCGCGGCTGCCCGCACCGAGCTTCAGTTCCAGCACGCTGCCGCCGGTCAGTCCCTGCATCGCGACCTCGGCGTAGGTCGCGTGGGTGACGTAGGTATCGGGGCGCAGCTGCAGGCGCATCAATACCCGCGAGCGATCGGCCGGATCGAAACCGATCCGGCTGATATATCCGACGACCAGGCCCTTGAAGCGCACCTCGGATTGCCTAGACAGGCCATCGACGGACAATCCGGTGGCGATTTCATAGGTCACGGACTCGCCGCGACGGCCCGCCAGCCAGTAATACACCACCACCGCGCCCAGCGTGAACACCAGCAGGAACACCACGGCGACGATGGCGTGGGCGCGGTTTTCCATCTCAGTGCAAGCCCGCCGCGGGCAGGGCGCGCAGGCGTGCGGCGCCGTGCCGCACGCGGAAGAAGCTTGCGATGAAGGGATGCTCGACGCGCGCCACGTCTTCCAGATTTCCGACCGTAACCAGTTTGCCGTCCGCGAGCACCGCGATGCGGGTGCTGAGCGCCGCGACGCTGTAGATGTCGTGGGTGATCATCAGCGCGGTCAGGTTCAATTCCCGGTGCAGCTCGCCGAGCAGGGCGTCGAACTCGGAAGCCGAAGCGGGATCGAGGCCGCTGGTGGGTTCGTCGAGGAACAGCAGTTCGGCCTCCAGCATCAGGGCACGCGCCAGCGCCGCGCGCTTGGCCATGCCGCCGGACAACTCGAACGGATACTTCCAGGCATCCCCGGGTTGCAGGCCCACCATGTGCAGCTTCAATGCAATGCCCTCGCGCAACATGTCTTCGTCGGCTTCCAGGCCCTCCTTGCGCAACTCGCGCACCGGAAACGCGAGATTGTCGTAAACGTTCATCGCACTGAACAGCGCGGCCTGCTGGAACAGCACGCCCCAGCGGCGCCGCAACAGACGCGCCTCGCCGGCGTCGAGGCCACCGATGGGCTGGCCGAGCACGCGGATCGAACCCGTGTCCGCCGGCAGCAGCCCGATGATCTGGTGCAGCAAGGTGGTCTTGCCCGACCCCGAGGTGCCGATCACGCTCATCAATTCGCCGCGCCTGACGGTGAGGTCGAGGCCCGCGTGGATCGCCCGCCCGCCCAACCGCTTGTGCAGGTTGCGCACCTCGATCACGGCAGCGTCTGCGTTGGTTTCCGGATCGTGCATGGCGTGGTCACAGCAAGCCGACGTGGGTGAGCAGCGCGCCCGAGCTGGCGTCGAACAGCAGGATCAGGGTCAGGCTGGTGACCACCGACAGCGTGGTGTTGCGGCTGAGGCCCGCGGTGTCCGGTGACGCGTGCATGCCGAAGTGGCAGCCGATCACCGCAATGGTCACGCCGAACAACGCGCCCTTGGCAAGGCCGATCCAGAAATTCACGATCTGCACCTGCGCGGGCAGCTGCGCGAGGAACAGGTCGAAGCGCACGCCCAGGTCGGCCTGCGCGGTCACGGCGCCGCCGATCAGCGCGGCAAAATCGGTCCACACCACCAGCAACGGCAGGCTGATCCCGGCGCCGACCACGCGCGGCAGTGCCAGCCTCAGGCTGGGCAGCGAACCGAAAGCCCTGAGTGCGTCATACTCGCCGGTCAGGTGCATCGCGCCAATGCCTGCAGTCATCGCCGAACCCGAGCGACCGGCGAGGATCAGTCCGCAGATCACCGGACCCAGTTCGCGCAACACCGCCAACCCCATCATGCCGACGATCATCGTGGCGGCCCCGAATTGCCGAAGCGCCATGCCGATCTGGATCGCCATGACCACCCCGATCAGGAAACCGACGCCGCCGAGCAGCAGCATCGAGGTGGCGCCCACGTGGTACACGGTGGCCGCGGTTTCCTTCCATGGGATCACGCGCGGGTGGCGGATGCAGTAGCCGATGTCGAGGATGAGCTGCCCGATCAGCAACAGGATGCCGCCCGCCGCGCGGAAGAAACCGACCACTGCGCCACCGGCATGGTCGATGGCTTCATCCAGCCGGTGCCGCACCGGCGGATCCGGAAAGCGCGTCGCGGCCAGCCGCGTGAACCACTGCCGGTGGTCGTCCCGGCAGGCAAGGTGTTCTGGCAAGCGGCGTTGCCAGGCGTCCCACAGCACCAGTGCGCCGGCGCTGTCCAGTGCCTCGACCTCATCGAGGTTCCAGTGGTAGCTGGTGGGTGCCGGCAGTTGCCGCAACTCGTGCAGCAGGCGCCGGCGCCGGCCTGCATCCAGCAGCAGGCTCCACGAACCGGACAACCGGATCTCGGTGTCGTTGTCGTGGTGCCAGTTTGCGTCGGACAGGAATTTGGCCATCGGCGATGCGTCCCGGCGATGGCCGCCGGCGGATCACGCGCCCGCCGGTTGCCGGGCAACCGGCCCGGCGGCACGGGGATGGCGGCGTCGACCGCCCCGCTCCACCCGCATGCCACGTCCGTCGCAACTCTCCTGCGAGGATACCGGGCGGGCGTGAAAGGCATGCGAAAAGCCCTGCCGCAACGGGGCCCGGGTCGATCGCCCGCGCTACTGCCCGCGCTGTTGCAGCAAGGTGCGCACCGCCGCGTCGAGGTCGCTGTCCCTGCCCTGCCAGGCCTCGCCCAACGACCGCGCGACCGGCACGTCCACGGGGCGCGGATGCATCTCCATCGGCTGGCCAGCCCTGGTGGTGACGGTGATGAAGGGCAGGCGCACGCTGGCGCCGTCGATCAGTTTCTGGTTGGTGGTGTAGATGATCCAGCCTGCGGTCGGCTCGCCCACCACCTTGCCGAGGCCCAGTTCGCGATAACCCTCGGTGAAGTCCTCGCCATCGGACAGCGTCACGCGGTTGGTGATCAGCACCGTCGGGCGTTCCAGCGCACGCTGGCCGAGGATGCTGCGCGCGGGTTGCGCCTGCCCGAAGCCGCGGAAGGTCATGTTGAGGTAGGGTTTGCGGGTCAGCACGTCCAGTGCGTAGGCGTTGACGAAGCCGCCGAAGTTGTTGCGCACGTCGATCACCACGCCCTTGCGCGTCATGTTCTGGGCATCGAGGTCGCGATAGAAGCGGTGCAGGCTGTCCATGGACATGTCGGGCAGGTGCACGTAGCCCAGCCGGCCGTCACTGATCTTCGCGACATACGCGCGATTGGCCGCGACCCAGCCGTCATAGACCAGCACGCCCAGCGTGTGCGAATCGACCGGCTTGGCTTCCAGCCTGCGGGTACCGGACTTGCCCGCGACGGCGAGTGTGGTCTTCTTGCCGAGCCGGTTCCCGAGCAGCGCAAACAGATTGTCGCGCGCACCGAGTGCGTGCCCGTCGACGGCTTCCAGCGTGTCGCCGGCGCGGACGCCCGCAACCGCGGCCGGCGACAGCGGCACCACCCCGGCGACGCGAAGTTTCCCGCTGCGTTCGTATTCGGCGGTGTCGAACACGAGGCCCAGCCGCCCGGTCACCGGCTCCGAATGATCGTCCGGGCGCACCCCCGAGTGCGAAGAGTCCAGTTCCCCCACCAGCAGGTTCATCAGCCGGTTCACGCTGGCCGGCGTGGGCGCGCCCGCGATCAGCGGCGCGTATCTCGCACGCATCGCGTTCCAGTCCACGCCGTGCATCCGCGGATCATGGAAGTTGTCGCGCAACCAGGTCCACGCCTGCTCGAACGCGATCCGCTTGTCGGCGGCGAAATCGATATCCACGCCGGCATCCAGCGCGATCGCCTTGGGCTTGCCGCCTTCGGCCAGCGGCACCGAGTACAGCTTGCCGTCGTCGAGGTAATACACGTTCTTGCCGTCCGGGCTGAACTGCGCGTCGGCCTTGTCGCCGCTGGTCGAGGTCAACTGGCGCGCCACCGGCGATTTCTTCGCCAGCGGATCCAGTGACCACGCGTACAGGTTGCTGCGGCCCGCGACGCGCGCGATGACCACCAGCGTCTTGCCGTCGGGGCTGAGCACGATCGACTGCGCGTCCAGTCCGGTCGGCAGCAACGTCAGGCGGCGCTGGATGCCGTCGGCGTCGATCTTCACATCGACCGGCTTGGGCGATTTCCTGTCACCCGTTTTCGCTTCCTTCGCTGCACCCCCGGGCGCGCTGCCTGGCGCGTGCTGCTCGTCCGGCGTGGTCTGGCGGAACAGGTCGCGGAACTGGTCCTCGCGGAAGTGCGGCGTACGCGGCACCAGGTCGACGCTGGCGATCTGGCCCTGTTCGGTGCGCTGGCCGGTCACGAACAGGAGGGTCTTGCCATCGGGGCTGAAGGCGACATCGTCGGAGAAAGTGTTGGCAAGCCCGCTCAAGGCGATCGCCTTGCCGTCGGCCACGTTCACCGCCACCGCGTTGCGGAACATGCGCGGGCCCCATTCCAGCACCGCGATCCAGCGACCGTCCGGCGACCACGCCAGCGGCCGGTCGGAGGTCAGCGGACGGCGCCGGTCGAGTTGCGCGTTCGCCAGCGTACGCAGGTGATGGCTCGACAGGTCCAGCAATTCCAGCTCGCGCCCGTCGCGCAGGAACGCCAATGTCTTGCCGTCCGGCGAGAACACGGGCGAGGCGTCCTCGCCGGCGCCCGTCGTCAGTCGGGTTTCCTTGCCGGAATCGAAATCGTGCAAATACAGGTGCTCGCCACCGTCGCGGAACGCGCCATACGCGATGCGGCGGCTGCCGGGCGCCCAGGCGATGCCGAAGGCCTCGCCCGGCGCGCGGGTGACCTGCACTGCATCGCCGCCCTTGCCGGCATCGGCCGCGAACACCTGGCCGTGTGCGGCGAACGCGACCTTCTTGCCGTCGGGCGACAGCGCGAGATCGCTGAACCCATCGTGCAGGGTCTTGTGCTGGATTTCCGGCCCGGCCACCGCGCCGGCCAACGTGATCGACACCGGCTGCGCCTCGCCGGTCGCGGTCGCGACCGTCCAGATCCCGAAATCGCGCTCGAACGCGATGGTTGCACCGTTCGCCGAAAGCGTCGGCCACAACACCCGCCCATCGGTGAAATGCGTCAGCGCCGTTTCGCTGCCGTCGCGCTGCACGCGCCAGAGGTTTTCCACGCCGGAACGATCACTCATGTAATACAGCGACTGTCCATCCGGCGCCCACATCGGCCAGTCGGCGCGCGCATCGTCGGGCGTCAGCCGCGCATAACTGTGCGAGCCGTCATTCTTCAAGAGCCAGATCGCGCCGTGATCGATGTGCGCGCTGCCGTGCCGCCACCACTGCCACGCTCCCAACCCGCCGCCGGCCAGCGCGATCGTCGAATCGTCGGGCGAAGGCACGCCCTCGGACTCGTCGCGGTAGGTTTCCAGCGACACCGGCATCGGCGTGCCGCCGGTCACGCGCACCCGGTACACGCCGCCGAACCCGCGCACGTTGTCGCGCGTGGAATCGAAATAGAGCCACTGCCCATCGCGCGACCAGCCGCTCGGTTCGTCGCGGCCATCGGCGTAAGTGACGCGCGCAAGTTTTCCGCTGGCGAGATCGAGCACATGAATGTCGCCGCCGCCGGTGGCATCGGACACGAACGCCAGCTTCGCGCCGTCGGGTGAAAACAGCGGCCGCGAATCGGCGCCCTTGTCGGCGACCATCAGATGCGCCGCGCCACCCGTGGCCGCGACTTCCCAGATCGCGCCGCCCGACACGAACGCGATGCGCGTGCCGTCCGGCGAAAGCGCCGGCTGCGAAAAACTCGCGCGCGGCGCGGATGGCGCGTCGGCCGCCCATGACGGCGGCCCCACGACCGCGAGCAACGCGGCCGCGGCCAGGCGAAGGTTGCGCATGGGATTCCCCCGTCCGGATGATCGCGCGAGTGTAACCCCGCGTGTTCGCGTGTGGATGGGCCATTGGTCGTAGCCTGCGCAACGGCGACGGATCGCGTTATCGTGCCATGCGGGATCGCACGCAGGAGACGACATGCGACGGTTGCTCGGCTACGGCGCGCTCGCGCTCGCCATCCTGGTGGCAGGCCCCGCACCCTGCCTCGCCGGTCCGCCGTTCTTCACGGACGATCCCGAGCCAGTGGCATTGCGGCACGACGAGTTCTACGTGTTCGGCACGCTCGACCACGCCGACGGCGCCAGCGCGATCGCCGGGCCGGCGATCGAATACAACCGCGGCATTGCCCCGGACATGCAGTTCCACGTCGTGGTGCCGATGGCCTGGAACGTGCCCCCGCAAGGCGCCACCGCAACCGGACCCGGCGACCTCGAACTCGGCCTCAAGTACCGCTTCGTGAATGCCGACGACGGCGCGTGGCAGGTCGGCGTGTTCCCGATGGTGGATCTGGCGACGGGCAGCGCGCGGCGCGGGCTCGGCAACGGGCGCACCTGGTACCGACTGCCGCTGTGGATACAGAAAAGCATCGGTGCGTGGACGTTCGACGGCGGCGGCGGCTTCATCGTCAATCCCGTGCCCGGCATGTACGACGCCGGCTTCGGCGGGGTGCTCGCACAATATGCCTTCAGCCCGCGCTGGACGCTGGGCGCGGAATTGTTCCGCCAGAACGCGCTGGCCGCCGACCAACCCGGCTACACGTTGCTGAACGCCGGCGGCTACCTCAACTTCACGCAAGGCTTCAGCCTGCTGTTCTCCGCCGGCGGCAGCGTGGCTGGCGCGCGGCATGCTGTCGCGTACCTTGGCCTGTACTGGACGTGGTCGTCGCCGCGCCAGGCGCGCCGCGCCCGGTGAATGCCGGCCGCCGCGTGCCGCGGTTCAGCTACCCGACCGTGCCCTGAACCCGCGTTGGGGCAATTCAGCGATCAGCCGGGGTGGCCTGCCTAGGGTTCGAGGCACCGTGCGCCCGGCGCACGCCTTACCAGCGGAGATCCCTCGATCATGCGCAAGACCCTACTCTCACTATCCATTGCCGCGTCGTGCCTGCTGGCACTCCCGGCATTCGCCCAGCTCGGCCTCGGTGGCGCCGGCCAGGCGCGCGGCGCCATCAGCGCCAATACCGGCCAGCTGATGCGAGACACCATGCACAACACCATGCAGACCACGGATCGGCTGCAGCGCATGGGCGATCGCACGACCCGGCATGCCGCACGCCAAACCGCCCGGACCGCGGACCGTCCGGTCGCCGCCCAGGCGCAGGTCGACGCCAGCCAGCAAGCCGATGTTTCCGCCACGACGCCCGCGGCCAACGCCCAGGCCACGGGTTCGGCGAATGCCGAGGTGGGCCTCGATACCGCGGCCGCCGCGGGCAAGGCCGGTGATGCCGGACGCGGCGTGGGCGGGACGGTGCGCAACAGCGCGGCCGGTGCGGTCCAGTCCGCCAACGGCGCTGCAGGCGCGGTCGGCGATGCGGTCAGCGGCATCAATGCCAGCGGCAACGCCAGTGGTGCGGCCAACGGCAGCGCCAGTGGCTCGGCCAATGGCAGCGCCATGGCCGCTTCCGGACTCGATACCGCGGCCGCCGCGGGCAAGGCCGGCGACGCCGGACGCGGCGTGGGCGGCACGGTGCGCAACAGCGCGATCGGTGCGGTCCAGTCCGCCAACGGCGCTGCAGGCGCGGTCGGCGATGCGGTCAGCGGCGTCAATGCCAGCGGCAGCGCCAGCGGTTCCGCCAAGGGTTCGGCGGCTGCGCAATCCGGCGGCCACGACTCCCACGGCAGCAGCAACGACAAGGACCACCGGCACTGACCCGACCCTCATGACTCCGCCCGGTGCAACGCGTCGCACATGACCATCAAGGAAGATGGAACGGGGTCGGAGGCCGCCTGTCCAGGGAAGGACACCGTGCGTCGCTGTGGCTTCGGCCTGTGCGATGCAAGGTCCCCTCTCCCGGCATGGGGGAGGGGATTTTTTTGCTGCCCGGAACCACGTCATGCCCGCCGATGTGCCAGCAGCCCGAAGTTGGAAACCACGAAAGGCGTCAGGTAGTTCAGCGCCAGCTTGACCGCGAGGTGCGCACCCACCGCACCACGCAGCAGTTCGTCGCCGTGGTTGAACAGGTTCAGCCAACTGCCGACCACGAACGCGATCAGCAGCGTGCGTTTCAGGTGCACGGGCGTTGTCACCACGCGCGCGAAGGTTTTCAGGGTCGTGATCATCGCGCGAGGATAGCGGCGCACATCGAAACTGGATCCCGGCC
>DASURP010000052.1:0-9606 GCA_036279975.1 Rhodanobacteraceae bacterium | reverse complement strand
AAGACGCTGCCGGCGCGGCCATCGTTCGGCTTCACGCCCATGCAGGCGAAGACGATCGCATTGCCAACCGACCTTCCGGTCGGCATCGCCGCCCTGGCGTGGCGCTTGCCGGGCCTGCGCGACCAGGACTACGCGGCGGCGCTGGTGCTCTCCGACGCGCTGGCCTCCAAGCGCGGCAAGTTGTTCGAGATGGGCTTGACCGGCAAGGCGCTGTTCGGCCAGTTCGCGGGCAGCTTCATGCCGCACGCGGGCATCGCCTTCGCGCTGGCCGGCTTCCCGCGTGGCGGGGATTCCACTGCAGTGTTGAAGAACCTGCAGGCCATCATGGCGGAAGCCGCGTCGAAGGGCGTGCCGGCCGATCTCGTGAAGGCCGCCAAAAGCAAGGCCATTGCCGATCTCGAATTCAAGAAGAACTCGGTGCCGGGTCTGGCCAACGCGTGGTCGCAGGCGTTGGCGTTCCGCGGTGGCAGCTCGCCGGATGACATCCGCGCCGCGATCGCGGCGGTGACGCCGGCGGACGTGAATGCGTTGGCCAAACGCATCTTCAATCCGGATCACGCGATCACCGCGATCCTCACCCCGACCTCGTCAGGCAAGCCGTCTTCGGGCAAGGGTTTCGGCGGTGCGGAAAGTTTCGGCGGCAAGCCGAGCGGCAAGGTGACCTTGCCGGCATGGGCGCAGGCCGACTTTGCCAAACTCGCGTTGCCGGATCTCAAGACCGATCCGTCCGCGTTCACGCTGGCCAATGGCCTGCGCGTGATCGTGCAGCCGGAATCGGTCAGCAAGACCGTGGAGGTGTTCGGCGAAATCCGGACCAACCAGGACCTGCAGGCGCCCAAGGGCCAGGAAGGGGTGGCCGACGTGCTGGATTCGCTGTTCAACTTCGGCACCACCGACATGAACCGCCTGCAGTTCCAGGCCGCGCTGGATGCATTGAGCGCACACGAAAGCGCGGGATCGAGCTTCTCGCTCAAGGTGCCGTCGGCAAACTTCGCCAAGGGCATGCAATTGCTGGCCGACAACGAGCTGCATCCGGCCATGCCGGCACGGGCGTTCGCGGTGATGCAGCGCAATCAGGTGGGCGCGACGGCTGGGCAGATCAAATCGCCGGCCTTCCTTAATGCCCACCACATGGACGTCGCGTTGTATCCGGCGAACGATCCGGTATTGCGATACGCCACGCCGAAGTCGATCGGCGGCCTGACCCTGGCCGACGTGAAAACCTACTACCAACAGGCTTTTCGTCCCGACATGACCACCATCGTGATCATCGGCGACGTCACGCCGGCCGACGCGCGCAAGGTGGCACAAGCCAGCTTCGGCAGTTGGAAGGCGAGCGGTCCCGAGCCCGACACCTATTACCCGTCGGTGCCCGGAAACAAGGCCGGCGAGTTCCACACCCCGGATTCCTCCGCGGTGCAGGATTCGGTGACCATGACCGAAACCATCCCGATGAACGAGAACAGCCCCGACCGCTACGCGATGTACCTTGGCAGCCAGATCCTTGGCGGCGGCTTCGATGCGCATCTGATGCAGGACCTGCGCGTCAAGGCCGGGCTGGTGTATGGCGTCTACAGCGGCGTCAATCTGCACAAGCACCGCGGCACTTTCGACGTCAATTTCGGCTGCGATCCCGACAAGGTGGCGCAGGCGCGCACGCTGGTGATACGCGACGTCAGGGGCATGCAGTCGACGCCGGTTTCGGATGCGGAACTGCACGCCGCCAAGGGCAAGATGCTGCGGTCGCTGGCGTTGGGTCAGGCCAGTTTCGGCTCGATCGCCAGCAACTTTCTGACGCTGGCCATGCAAGGCAAGCCGTTGGATGCGGACATGATCGCGGCAAAGAAGTACATGGCCATGAGCGCGGCCGACATCCAGACCGTGTTCAAGAAGGACCTGCGTCCGGACGGCTTCGTCACGGCGGTGAAGGGGCCCTTGTCGAAGTAGTCGGCGTCGACGCTGGCGAAACGGATACGTCGCGGCGCGTCAGGACTGCGCCGCGGCGTGCCGCTTCAGCGCCCGCTGCGCCCTGCGCTCGCGCCGCCGCCGCGCCCAGCTGCCGAACACCAGGTAGATCGCCGGGGTCGAGAGCAGGGTCAGGCTTTGCGAGAAGAGCAGGCCGCCCAGCATCGCGACGCCGAGCGGGCGGCGCAGTTCGGCGCCGGTGCCGATGCCGATCACCAGCGGGATCGAGGCCAGGATCGCGACCATCGTGGTCATCATGATCGGCCGGAAACGGACCAGGCAGGCCTCGCGCACGGCATCCAGCGGCGTCTTGCCGTTGCGTTCGGCCACCACCGCGAAGTCGATCATCATGATGGCGTTCTTCTTCACCAGCCCGATCAGCAGGATCAGGGCCATGATGGCGATCACCGAAATCGGCAGCCCGGTGACCTTGAGTGCAAGCAGGGCCCCCACGCCCGCCGCGGGCAGGGTCGAAAGGATCGTGATCGGGTGGACGAGGTTTTCGTAAAGCATCCCCAATACCAGGTACACCGCGACGATGGCTCCGAGCAGAAGCAGCGGCATCATCGCCATCTGTTGTTCGAAGCGCCGGAAGAAATCGCCCAACCCGAGCTTGATGTCGCCGGGCATCCGCATGTTGGCAATCGTCTGGTTGATCTGCTGCGTGGCCTCGCCCATGCTGATGCCCGGGGCCAGGTTGAACGACAGCGACATGCTGGTCATCTGGTCGATGTGCTCGATCTGGCTGGGGGCGATCGTCGATTCCTGGTGCGCGATGGCACTGATCGGGATCATCTGCCCGCTCGAGGAGCGCACGTGGATCCGGTTGAGTGCGGCCGGCGATGCGGATTGGGCGGGCAGCGCGGTCAGCACCACCTGGTACTGGTTGGTATCGGAATAGATCGTGGACACCTGGCGCTGGCCGAACGCGTTGTACAGGGCGTCGTCCACCGCCGCCATCGAGATCCCGAGACTGGCAGCCTTGGCGCGGTCCACGACCATGTGTTGCAGCAGGGACCCCTCGTCGAGGTCGGTGCCGACGTCACGGAAGATCGGGTTCTTCTTGAGTTCCGCCTGCAGTTTCGGCAACCATTCCTCCAGCTCGCTGGCGTCGTTGGCCTGCAGGTTCACGCTGTACTGCCCACCCTGGCTGCTGCCACCGCCCCCGCCGCCGAGGTCCTGCAACGCGCGGAACCGTACGTCGAGGTCCGGATAGCGGTCCACCTTGGCCGACAGGCGCGCCACCACCCTTTGCGTCGAAAGCTTGCGGCCGTGGCCGATCGGTTTCAACTGGATGCTGAACCAGCCGCTGGCGCCGCGCCGGCCCGTACCGATCGAGGCGCCCACGTATTCGACCGCGGGATCGTCGCGCAGCATCTTCACCAGCGCGCTGGTGCGCACCTCGAGGTCGTTGAACGACATGGTGACGCCGCCATTGGCGCGACCCCAGATCAGGCCAGTGTCCTGCGGCGGGAAATCGGTGCCCGGCAGCACACGGAACAGGTAGATCGTGAATCCCAGCAGCAGCAGCGGTGACCACGCCATCAACTTCGGATGGCGGTGCAGGGTCCAGTCGAGGGTGCGCGTGTACACCTTCAGCATGCCGGCGTGGAAGCGGTCCAGTGCATGCCCCAGCCACGAGGGCTTGTCCTCGGCGGGCGGGTGGTGGCGCAGGAAGCGTCCGCACAAGGCCGGGGTCAGCGTCAACGAGACCACCATCGACACGAAGATCGCGGCGATCACGGTGACCGTGAACTCGCGGAACCACATGCCGATGAACGACGGCGCGAACAGGATCGGCATGAACACTGCAATGAGGGAGGCGGTGATCGCAACGATCGTGAAGCCGATCTCCCTGGCGCCCTCGAGGGCTGCCTGCATCCGGGACTTGCCTTCGTCGAGGTGGCGCATGATGTTTTCGATCACGACGATCGCGTCGTCGACCACGAAGGTCAACGCGATCAGCAGCGCCAGCAACGACAGGTTGTCCAGCGTGTAATCCAGCGCCCACATCACGATCAGCGCGCCGCACAGCGACAGCGGGACTGCGGCGGTTGCGATCAGCGTCGGCGCAAGGCGCCGCAGGAACACCGCCATCGTGAGGATCACCATCGCAAGGCTGATCAGCAGCGTGATCTGGACGTCGTTGATCGAGTCGCGGATGGTGGAGGTTTCGTCGAAATAGGGCGTCAGTTGCGTACCGGGCGGCAGCAGGTTGCGCAGCCCGGGCAGTTCGTCCTTGACGCTGTCCACGGTCGCGATCACGTTGGCTTCGGGGCGTTTGTAGACCTGCAACTGGATCGAACGCTTGCCGTTGAAATAGGCCGCCTGGAACTGGTCCTGCGCGCCCGCATGGACATGCGCCACGTCGCGCAGGTGGATCGGACTGCCGTCGTGGGTCGCGACCACCAGGCCCGCGAAGTCCTCGGCGGTGTGCAGCTGGTCATTGGCGACGATCATGGTGTCGGTCTTGCCGTCACTCAGGAATCCGAGCGGCGACGTCACGTTGGCTGCCGTGATCGCGTTGCGGATGCTGTTGCTGGACAGGCCGAGGGCATTCAGCTTGTGCAGGTCCAGGTCGACGCGCACCGCCGGCTGCGCACTGCCCGAAACATCCACCGAGGCGACCCCCGGCAGCTGGCTGATGGGCGGCTGCAACAGCGTGTTGGCGGCGTCGTACAGCTCCGACATTGGCTGGGTATCGGAGGTGAGCGCCAGCGTGAGCACCGGGTCGTCGTTGGGATTGGCCTTGTGCCATTGCGGCATCTGCAGTCCGCTGGGCAGGTCGGGAACCGCGGCGTTGATCGCGGCATCTACCTGTTGGGCCGCCGAGTTGATGTCCACGCCCGCGTCGAAGAACAGCAGGACGAACGTACTGCCGTTGGAGCTGCGCGAGCGCATCATGTCGACGCCAGGGATCTGGCCCAGGTGGCGCTCCAGCGGCGCCGCCACGGTGGCCGCGATCGTGGTGGCGTTGGCGCCGGGCTGGGACGCCGAAACCCAGATCGCCGGGAACGAAACCTGCGGCAGCGCGCTGATCCCGAGCAGCGTGTAGCAGAGGATCCCGACCGCCAGCACGCCCGTTGCCAGCAGCGAGGTGCCGATCGGGCGCTTGATGAAAGGGCCGGAGATGTTCATTGGAAACGGGGACCCGGGACCCCGGACCCGGGTCCATGAGCAGCTTTTCGCAGGAGCCGGCCTGCCGGCGATGGAGCTTTGTCGCCATGGACGGTACAACCATCGCGCGCAGGCGCGCTCCTGCGAAAAACGCATGCTGGCCCAGTGATGTCCGTCATGGTCACTTCCCGCTCCCGGAAGCCAGCTCGGGGTGCTGCTGCAGTCCCACCCGCGCGCGCAGCCATTCCTGGAAACGCTCCATGTAAAGATAGATCACCGGCGTGGTGTACAGCGTCACCAGTTGCGAAAGCAGCAGGCCGCCGACGATCGCGACGCCCAGCGGGCGGCGGAGTTCGGCGCCGATGCCGTTGCCGAGCGCGAGCGGCAGCGCGCCGAACAGGGCCGCGAACGTCGTCATCATGATCGGACGGAAACGCAGCAGGCAGGCGCGGTGGATGGCGTCGTAGGGGTTCATGCCACCGCGTTGCGCGGTGATCGCGAAGTCGATCATCAGGATCGCGTTCTTCTTGACGATGCCGATCAACAACACGATGCCGACGATGCCGTCCACCGACAGCGGCATCCCGAAGATCATCAGTGCCAGCAGCGCGCCCACGCCCGCGGGCGGCAGGGTCGAGAGGATCGTCAGCGGGTGGATGTAGCTTTCGTACAGCACCCCCAGCACGATGTAGATCACCACGATCGCGGCCAGCAGCAGCAACGCCTCGTTGCCCAGCGAGGACGAAAACTCCGCGGCCTTGCCGATGAATCCCGCGCGGACCTGCGGCGGCAGGTCGAGCGAGGCGACCGCCTGGTTGATCGCATCCACCGCCTGCGACAGCGAATGGCCCGGCGCGACGTTGAACGAAATGATCACCGCCGGCAACTGGTTCTGGTGGGCCACCACCAGCGGGGCTTCGCCGACTGTCGCGGTGGCGAGCGTGGACAACGGCACGGTGTTGCCGCCGCCGATCGGAATGCCGGTGTTCGATTGCCCGATCCCGGTCGCGGTCGAGGAATTGGACGACCGCAGCATGCCGAGGCTGGTCGCATTGCTGCCGGTCAGCGCGCCGCTGGCGCCGTTCGAGCGCACCCTGAGCATGTTCATGAGGTCGGAACGGTTGCGGAATTGCGGCGCTACCTCCAGCACCACCCGGTACTGGTTCTGCTGGGTGAAGATGGTCGAGATCTGGCGTTGGCCGTAGGCGTCGTAGAGGGTGTCGTCGATGGTCTGCACCGGTACGCCGAGCCGGCTTGCGGCGGTGCGGTCGATCTCGAGGTGCAAGGCGCGGCCGTTCATCCCCATGTTGTCGGAGACGTCGGCGAGTTGGGGCAACTGCCTGACGGCCTGCACCACGCGGGCCGCGTTCTTGGCAAGGTCCGCGGGGGAAATTTCCGACACGGCGAACTGGTATTCGGTGGGCGCGACGGTGGTGTCGAGGGTGATGTCCTGCACCGGCTTCAGGAACAGTTCGACCCCGGGAATATCGGCGACATCGCGATGCAGGCTGGCGACCACCGCGTCGAGGGCAGCACGCTCGTGGCGCGGCTTCAGCACGATGCTGACCTGGCCCTGGTTGAGGGTCGGATTGACGGTCCCGGCGCCGATGAACGCGGACACGCCCGCGACCGCCGGATCGCTTCGCAGCGCCGCGGTTACCGCCTGGATATGCTCCGCCATCGCCGGGAAAGCCACGTCGCTGTCGGCCTGGACCACGCCGGTGATGAGGCCGGTGTCCTGTTCTGGCAGCAGGTCCTTGGGGATCACGACGTACAACAGCACGGTCACCGCGACCGACGCCGCCGCCACCAGGATCGTGGTGCGACGATGCACCAATACCCAGTCGAGGCTGCTTTCGTACCAGCCGAGCATCCGGGCGTAAAAGCCGCGCCGCCCCTCCAGCGCGGCCTCGTCGCCGGTCGGCAGCGAGCCCGGTTTCAGCAGGTACGCGCACATCATCGGCGTCAGCGTCAGCGACACGACCATCGAGATGGCGACTGCGATCGTCAGCACCCAGGCGAATTCGTGGAACAGGCGCCCGGTGACCCCCGGCATCAGCAGCAGCGGCAGGAACACTGCAATCAGGGAGACCGTCAGCGACACCACCGTGAAGGCGATCTCGCGCGAACCCGTCTCGGCGGCCTCGCGGCCGCTCATGCCCTTCTCTAGGTAGCGCACGATGTTCTCGATCATCACGATCGCATCGTCCACCACGAATCCGGTGGCGACCGTCAGCGCCATCAACGACAGGTTGTCCAGCGAAAAGCCCGCGAACGCCATGATCGCGAAGGTGCCCATCAGCGACAGTGGCACCGCGACCGCGGGGATGATCGTGGCCCACAAGCGCCGCAGGAACATGAAGATCACTGCCACCACCAGCGCCACCGCGATCAGCAGCGTCAACTGCACGTCGCGCACCGAGGCGCGGATCGTGACCGTGCGGTCCGCGAACACCGACAGGTGGATGCCGGCCGGCAGCACCGAGCGCAACGACGGCAGGGTTTGTTCGATCTGGTCGACCGTCTTGATGATGTTGGCGCCGGGCTGGCGCCGGATGTCGAGCAGCACCGCCGGCTTGCCGTTGGCCCATGCCGCAAGCTGGTCGTTTTCGACGCCGTTGACCACGTTGGCGACGCTCGACAGCCGCACCGGCGCGCCGTTCCGGTAGGCGATGATGGTGTTGGCGTAGTCCTCCGCGCTCTGCAACTGGTCGTTGGTGCCGATCTCGTAGGTCTGCACCGCGCCATTCAGTGAACCCTTGGCGGCGTTGACGTTGGCCTGGGTCAACGCGCTGCGCACGTCCTCCATGGTCAGGCCGAGGTTGGCGAGCTTGCCGGGATCGACCTGCACCCGGATTGCCGGGCGCACGTTGCCCGCGATCGAGACCAGGCCCACGCCCGGCACCTGCGCGAGGCGCTGGGCCAGGATCGAATCGGCGAGGTCGTTGACGTCGCGCAGCGGCAGGCTGTCGGAGGTGAGCGCGAGCGTCAGGATCGGCGCGTCGGCGGGGTTGACGCGCTTGTACACCGGCGGGTACGGCAGGCTGCCCGGCAGGCGCGCGGTGCGCAGCGCCGACTGCACGTCCTGCGCCGCAACGTCGAGGTCGGTATCCATCCCGAACTGCAGGGTGATGGTCGACAGGCCGGCGGCGCTGTTGGAACTCATCATCGTCAGGCCGCTGATTTGCCCGAGTTGCTGTTCCAGCGGCGTGGTGACGAGCGTCGCCACGGTGGTTGCGCTGGCGCCCGGGTACTGCGTGGACACCACCAGGCTCGGCGCCTCGATTTCCGGCAGCGCCGAGACCGGCAACGCCTGGTAGCCGATGATGCCGATCAGCAACACCGCCGCCATCAACAGCGAAGTCGCGATCGGCCGGCGGATGAAGATGCTGGAGAAACCCATGGCCTGTCAGCCGTCAAACCGGGATGCGCCGGTGACGGCATCCCCCCGCGCCTGCGGCACGACCCCCTTCGTGCCAAAGGGGGGCGTGTCTTCCCCCTTCGCTTGCGAAGGGCGGAGCAGAGCGAACGCGCGCGGAGCGCGACCGAGGGGGATGGCTTTTCGTCGTGTCATGGATGGCCACGGTGGCGATGCTCACCGCCTCCGCCGCTCGCCTTGCTTCGCTGCGGCCTTGATTTCCGCGGTGGTGGGCGGCGCCGGGACTTCACCGGGTTTCATCGCAAGGATCTTGCTGCCCTGTTTCAGCCGGAATTGGCCGGCGGTCACTACCCGGTCGCCGGCCTTGAGTCCCGACGCGATGATCAGCCCGGTGTCGCCGGCCTCGCCACCGGTGGTGACGGTCTGCATGGTGACGTATTCGGGCGGCTTTTTGTCCGCCGCCGGTTTGCCTTGCGCGGCGGGCTTGCCATTGGATTTGGCGGCCGCGGACTTGTCCTTGGCTTCGGTGTCGGTGCCGGGCGGTGGCTTGTCGGTCACCAGCCACACGTAGTCGCCGCCAGGGCCGCGCTGCACCGCCGCGGTCGGCACCACCAGCGCATCGGCGTCCACGCTGACTTCAAGCCGGACGGGGACATACTGGCCCGGGAACAACTGGTTGTTGGCGTTCGGGAACTCGGCCTTGAGCTTGAACGATCCGGTATCCGGGTCGATGCGGTTGTCGATCACCTTCAGCACGCCGTCGCCTTCGACCACGTTGTTGTCGGCATCCAGCACCGCGACCTCGAGCGGCGCCTTGGCCTGGGCCGCGCGTACCGCGTCGAGGTATTTGCCGGCCAGGGTGAAGATCACGTCGATCGGATGCATCTGGGTGACCGTGACGATCGTGCTGGAGGTCGTGATCACGTTGCCGGGATCGACCTGGCGGATGCCGGCGATGCCGTCGATCGGCGAGGTGATCCGGGTGAAGCCGAGTTGCACCCGGGTATCGTCGATCGCGGCATTGTCGGCCGCCACCGCGGCCTGGTACTGCGCGACCGTGTTCTTCTGGGTGATGCGGTCGATCTCGGCGACGTACTGACGGTATTTCGGGTCTTCGGAACGCTCGAGGTTGGCCTTGGCGGTGG
>DASURP010000051.1:0-26485 GCA_036279975.1 Rhodanobacteraceae bacterium | reverse complement strand
TGCGTCCGGATTCGATTGCCATTGCGGGTAGCTCATCCGGCCTGGATCGCCCGAAGCGGCATTGATCGCGTGCACGTCGAGCCACGTGTATTGCTGGTCGTCCGGGCGGTATTCGACGTACAGGTCGGCCTGGCGCATCTGCGATTGCGCGTTTTCGCGCGGGCCGTCGCTGCGCACGTAGCCGGCGTCGGCACGGTACGTCCACTTGCCAGCGCTGCCTTCGAGCACGTTGTAAGTGGAATACAGGCTGTCGCTGCCGATCACCTGTTCGGTGCTGATCGAGAGCGGCGCACCGGGTTTCGGGCGCTTGGACACCAGATTGATCACCGGCGCGGGCTCCGGCCCGTACAGCAGGCTGGAACCGCCACGGATCAACTGGATGTCGGCGATGCTGTGCGAGAACGGCATCGCATACAGCGTGGGGAAGCCGATCCAGTCCGATTCCAGCGGAATGCCGTCCTGCATCACCAGCACGTATTCCGATTCCTGCGGGTTGCCGAGGCCGCGGTAGCTCAGGTTGAACTGGGTCGGCGTCGGCTGCTGCGACACCTGCACGCCCGGCGAGCGCGCGAACAGTTGCTCGAGGTTGTTGCCGACCACCGTGGGCTGCAGGTCGAGGTGCGTGACCGTGGTCTTTTTGGTCACGGTGATCTCGGTGCCCGATACCTCGGGCATCTGGTGCTTCAGCTTGGCCGCGACGTACTTGCGCCAGTCGTAAGGCTTCTTGCCTTTGACAGTGATCGTCGAAAGCGTTTGCGTGGATTGGTCTTGTTGCTGCGGAGACAATTGCGCATCGTTGCCTTGCTGCGCAATGGCGAGCGGTGCGAACAGCGCGAGCGACAGGGCCAAGGGCAGGGTGGCGGGGCGCATGGGTTGCATTGGAAGATGCGGACTGCACGAACGGCAAACGGCTAGTTTTCTCGATCCGGCCCGATCGTGCCATAGGCCATTCGTTTACCATCCCGCCGCCGCGCTTGCGGCGCAGCGTGGCCGCGCGTCGTGCCCGGTCCCGGCAACTCACCCCGACACGCGCACCGCGCTCTGCAAGGCCTCGCGCAAGTCCCCGGGCAACACCGGTTTGCGCAGGAATGCGTTCATGCCGGCGGCGCGCGCGCGTTGTTCCTCGTCGCCGTGGGCGCTGGCGGTAAGCGCGATGATGGGCGTCGTGACGCCGCGCTTGCGCAGCAGTCCGGCCAGTTCGCACCCGCCCATGCCGGGCAGGTCGAAGTCGAACACCATGGCGTCGAAGGCGTCGCCGGTAATGGTTTCCGACAGCGCCGCCAAGGCTTGCGGCGCCAGTGTCACACTGTGGCCGAAGGTCTCGATCAGGCCCGCGATGGCTTGCCCCGCGACCGGGTCGTCCTCGACCAGCAGTACGCGCAGGCCACCCGGGCTTGCGCTTCGCGGCGATGGCTCGCCGGCCACGCGCGCCGTGGCTGCCACGCGGTCGACCACCACCGCGGCCAGCGGCAGGTGCACGCTGAAGGTGCTGCCGCGCCCTGGCGAGGATTGCACTTCGATGCGTCCACCCATCAATCCGACCAGCTCCCGGCTGATCGCCAGGCCGAGCCCGCTGCCGCGTTGCAGGCGCCCGCAATCGGCCTGCTCGAAGCGCTGGAAAATCCGCGCGCATTCCTCGGGCGTCATGCCGGGGCCGTTGTCGGTCACGCGGTAGACGATGCCGTCGCCGTCGCGATCGAGGGACAGCTTGACGCCGCCCGCGGTGGTGAACTTCAGCGCGTTGTGGGTGAGGTTGAACAGGATCTGCTGCACGCGCAGCGCGTCGCCACGGACCGCGCGCGGCGCCTTGGGCGCGATCGCGACGTCGAGCGTGAGCTGTTTCTGCGCCGCCAGCCCCGCATCGGCGTCGGCGACTTCGTGCAGGATCGCCGCGGGGTCGAAGGGCGCGAGGTTCAGCTCCAGCCGCCCCGCCTCGATGCGCGCCACGTCCAGCGCATCGTTGACGTGGCGCAGCAGCAGCGCGCCCGAGCGCCGGATCGCGCCGGCGTACTGGTGCTGGCGTTCATCGAGTTGCGTCTTCAGCAGCAACTCGGTCATGCCCAGCACGCCGGTGAGCGGGGTGCGGATTTCGTGGGCCATGTTGGCGAGGAAACGCGACTTCGCGGCGTTGGACTGTTCGGCGAGGTGCTGGCGTTCTTCGCTCAGTGCGAGGCGGTGCTGCTGGTGGAGCCTGCGGCGCATCGCCAGCACGATCCAGGCCAGCAGCAGGAGCGCGGCCAGCACGTAGCCGGCCCAGGCCCAGGGCGTGGTCCAGGGCGCCGCCTGCATGTGCAGCGACAAGGCGCCGACCGCCGCGCTCCATGGGCCGTCGCCGGTGCGCCCGCTGATCAGCAGCCGGTAACTGCCGGGTTCGAGCACGGAAAATTCGCGCACGTCGCGGTGGCCGGTATCGACCCAGCCGGGATCGAAGCCCTGCAGGCGGAAGCGGTACTGGTTGCGCGCGGGATCGATGAAGGACAGCACGCGGGCGGTGACGGTGAGTTCGCGGTCGCGCCAGTCGAGTTCGATCGGTTTGGCCGGGTCGAGCGCGACGTGCTTGCCGTCGCGCCTGACTTCGACCGATTCCAGCGCGATCCTGGGGGTGGCGATGTGTTGCAGCAAAGGCGCGGGGCGGATGCCGATGACCCCGGCCAGGCTGCCGGCGAACAGTTGCCCGTTGCGCGTTGCCAGCAACGCGTCGCCGGTGAAGTCGGTGGTGGCCAGGCCCTCCGCGGTGGCGAAGGTCTGCAGTTGCCTGCCGTGCGGGTCATAGACCACGAGGTTGCGGACGCCAAGCGCGAAAACGCGGCCGTCGCTGCCGACCTGCAATCCCAGCACGCCCGAATCCGGCCAGCCCTGCGCGCCGCCGATGTCCTCGACCAGCGTGGCCCGGCCCTGGGCGAGGCGATAGCGCTGCAGGTTGCCGGTGCGCGCGATCCACAACGCGTGGTCCGGTCCGAACGCGAACGCCTCGATGTCGCCCTTCGCCACGCCCGGCACGAACGCGAACGCCGTGGCGCCCGTGGCCAGGCGCGCTAGGCCGGCGTGGCTTGCGGCCCAGATGGAACCATCCCGGGCCTCGCGCAGGCCGACGGTTTCGCGTGCGGTTTCGTTGGCCGCAGGTGGTGCGAGGGGCTGGATCGCGAAGGTTCCCGGGTCGACCCGGAATACCCCGGTGCCGACCCCGGCGACGTACACCGCGCCGGCGTGGGTGGCCAGCAGCCGCCACACCCCGTGTTTCAGGGCCGGATTGCCCGCGGCGATCGGCTGCAGGCGCTGGCCGTCCCACACGAAGCAGCCCTTGTGGCTGCCGATCCACAAGCGTCCGGCCGCGTCCTCCGCGAGCGCCGAAATCGACATCCGCTCGAGGCCGGGGATCGGAACGTGGCGCACCGCGCCGGTGGCCGGGTCGATCCGGTCCAGCATGCCCGCGCCGCCCGCCCACAAGCTGCCGTCGCCGGTCAGCGCCAGCGCGCGCACGCGGTTCTTCGCGAGGCTGGCCGCGTCGCCGGGCACGTGGCGGTACATGCTGAAGGCGCGCCACTGCGGCAACAGGTAGGCGAGGCCGCCGTCCATCGTCGCGATCCACAGGCCGCCTTCGTGGTCGCGGAACAGGTTGGCGGGAAGGTGCCCGGGCAGGCTGCCCGCGACGCCGGGCAGCGGTTGCTCGAAATGACTGGCGCCGTCGGCATCGATGCGGACGAGGCCGCCGCGCTCGGCCAGCCACAGGTTGCCGTCATCGTCGCGCAGGCTGGCCAGGGCCTCATGCGCGGGTCCGACCAGGCTGGCGTGTCCCGACGCATCGACATGGAACAACCCCGCACTGGTCGCCGCATCCACGCCCGTGCCGCTGGCGCGGACTTGCCAGACCGTCGGCTGCGTCGATGCAACCGTCAGGGGAACAAGGTGCAGCTTGCCCTGCGCGTCGAGGCGGTCCAGCCCCGCGTCGGTGCCGATCCACAGCCCGCCGCCCGTGGCGGCCGCCAGCGACATCACGTTGTCGGAAGCCAGGCTCGCGGGATCGCCATCGGCGTGGCGCAGGTGGGTGAAGCCCTTGCGGTTCGCGTCGAGGCGGTTCAGGCCGCCGGCGTAGGTGCCGGCCCAGATCGCGCCGGAGTCGTCCTGCGCGATCGCCATCACGTCGTTGGCGGCGAGGCTGTCCGCGCGCGCGGGATCGTGCAGCCAATGCCGGAAACCGCCGCTCGCGGGTTCGTACAGGTTCAGGCCCGTACCCTCGCCACCTGCCCACAGCCGCCCGTCGCCGTCCACCAGCAGTGCGGAGATGTCGTTGGACGGCAACGATGCGGGTTGCGCGGGGATGTGCCGGAATACCTTGAACGTGCGGCTGTCGTAGCGCACCAGCCCGGCGTGGGTGCCGATCCAGATGTAACCGGCGTGGTCCTGGGTGACGGCATAGACCAGCGTCGAGGGCAGGCCGTCCGCCACCCCGTAGGTACGGAAGACCGGCGTGGCCACGGCGTCCGGCACGGCTGGCGGCGCGGCCGCCGTCGTCGCGCCAGCCAGCGCGCCTGCCAGAACCCATGCTGCC
Organism: Rhodanobacteraceae bacterium; assembly: GCA_036279975.1. GTDB lineage: Bacteria > Pseudomonadota > Gammaproteobacteria > Xanthomonadales > Rhodanobacteraceae > 66-474. The sequence goes on along the minus strand of DASURP010000051.1, from coordinate 21,936 downwards.
AGCATTCCGGGCCTCCCCCATGTTCCGAACCACGATAATGCCGCAAAACCGCCGGCGATGCGCGTGGCACCAATGGCGTGCGAGTATGGTCCGATGAAGGCCTGTTGGCGCCATGCCACGTAGCCGCGCCGTCGATTGTTTGCACGCAGGGCAAGGAAGGACGAGGAAGATGTATGTCAGTCAATACATCGACGAACGATGACACAGCCATGCGGGCAAACAGCCCCGCCCGACGGGTTGCTCCGCAACGGCCGCGATACGGCGGTGCGCGCCTTGGCCATGGAACCGCCATGGCGCTGCGGTGTGCGCCTTGTCTGGCAACCGCTGCGGAAGCAACGCGGTTCACGTGGCATGGCGACAATAGGCCTTGGAGGGAAGTATGCGTCGCTGCCTGACCCCACTGATGTGGCTTGCATTGCTGGTCGCCGGCGCCGCGGCCGCGCACCCGCTGGATTACCGCATCGACAGCGTGCACTCGCAGGTGTTGTTCAGCGCCAGCCACGACGGTTATTCCAATCCGGTCGGCCGGCTGTCGGTCGCGCGTGGCTGGCTGCGCTTCGATCCGGATGATTGGGGCGCGTCGAAAGTCGTCGCCGACATCGCGCTTGCGTCCGCCGACTTGGGCGACAAGTCGTGGAACGATGCCGTGACGGGCCGCAATTTCCTGGACGCGGCGCAGTTTCCGCTCGCACATTTCGAGAGCGGGAAGGTGACGAAGACCGGTACGGACACCGGGATGATCGAAGGCCGGCTCACCCTGCATGGCGTCACCTTGCCGGTTGAAGTCATGTTCACCGTCAATCGCGTCGGCGCGACCCTGTTCGGCTTCGAGACCATCGCCGGGTTTTCCGGGCAAGCCAAACTCGATCGCACCCGGTTCGGGATGACCGCGTTTCCGAAGGCGATTGGCACCGAGGTGACGCTGCGCCTGGAAATCGAGGCCAGGCTCGATCGCGATGCCGAGCGCGAATACGCACAGGCCGTGGAGAAGGCGCGTGCCGCTGCGCAGCACTGATGCCGGCTGGGGCGTGCTGGTGCGCGCGTTCCACTGGTCGATCGCCGCACTGATCCTGGCGCAGGCCGTGATCGGCCTGAGCATGGTGCAGATGGGCCTGACCCCGGCGAAGGTACGGGTATTCGCGTTGCACAAATCGATCGGCCTCACGATCCTCGCGCTGGTGCTGCTGCGGATCGCGTGGCGGCTCACCGAAAGGCGGCCCGCCGATCCGGCCGCGATGCCGGCCTGGCAGCGCAGCGCGGCGCGCGCGACGCATCTTGCCTTGTACGTGCTGACCCTGGCGATCCCGCTCAGCGGCTGGTGGTTCAACTCGGCGTCCAACGCGCCGCTGGTATGGTTCGGCCTGTTCGATATCCCGAGCCTGACCGGGGGTTATGCGCCGGACTGGAAACCGCGCGCGCTGCTGCTGCACCAGACCCTGTTCTGGCTGCTGGTCGCGTTGCTGGCGCTGCACGTAGGCGCGGCCCTGTGGCACCACTTCCGGCAGCGCGATGGGGTGTTGCGGCGGATGCTGCTGGGGCCACCAGGGAAAACCGGAGGTGCGCGTTGAAAGTTCCCGGCAAGCTCGCAGTCGCAGCCGTGGCGTTGATGGCTTTGCCTGCGTGGGCGCAAACGTGGCAGGTGGATTACGCGCGCAGCTCGCTCACGTTCACCAACACCTACCAGACCGTCACCTACAGCGGGCAGTTCCGTCGGTTCAGCGCGGCGATCGACTATGACCCGGCCGACCTTGCGCACGCCAAATTCGACGTCAGCGTGGACATCACGAGCCTCGACACGCAGAACAGCGAGCGCGACCAGGCCGCGCTGGACGCGGCCTTCTTCGATGCCACGCAATTCCCGAAGGCGCATTTCGTGACCAGCGGGTTCCACGCAGACGCGCAGGGCAAGGTGGTCGCCGCGGGCGTGCTGACCCTGCGGGGCATCAGCAAGCCGGTCACGCTGGACGTGACGTTCGTGCCGCACGGCGATGCCGCGACGCTGGACGTCAGCGCGCAACTCGAGCGGCTGGATTTCGGCATCGGCACGGGGGAGTGGGCGGACACCTCGATGATCGGCAACACCGTCGGGGTGCACGGGCATTTGTTGCTGTACGCCGGACATTGATCGCGGTCGCGCGCAGGCGCGCTCCTGCTAAGACCTCGCAGCGACGAACAAGCTTTTGTAGGAACCAGCCTGCTGGCGACCGAGGCTACGTGCCACGAATGAACGCGCCCAACGCCACCGCATCGAACGGCCAGCCCAGTTCGCGCCCGGAATCGCCGTCGCGCAATACCGGCACGCGCACGCCGTAACGCGCTTCGAGTTCGGGATCGTCGTCGATCCACACGCTCTCGAAATCCGGCGCTTGCACGCGCGCCAGCAGCGCGACGGCCTCGTCGCACAGCATGCAGTCGTCGCGTTGGTAAAGAGTCAGGCGCATGGCGCGATTCCAGCCGGTCCGGCGCATACAATAGCGCCGCCTCCACGGTGAACCCATCATGGCCGTCAGTACGTTCGACATCTTCAAGATCGGCATCGGCCCGTCGTCCTCGCACACCATCGGGCCGATGCGCGCGGCGGCGCGCTTCGTCGAGCGCTGGCTGGCCGAGTCCGGCGATCTTGTGCGTACGGTACGGGTCGCGGTCGAGCTGTACGGTTCGCTGGCTGCGACCGGGCGCGGCCATGGCACCGACAAGGCGGTGATCTGCGGGCTCGAGGGCAACTGGCCGGACCGGATCGATCCCGATGCGATTCCGCCGCTGCTGGAGCGGGTGCGCGGCAGCGGGCGCATCAAGCTCGGCGGCGTGCATGCAATCGGCTTCGACGAAAAAACCGACCTGGTCTGGAACAAGCGCCAGAAGCTGCCGTACCACGTCAACGGCATGCGCTACACCGCGTATGCCGCGGGCGGCGAGGTGATCGTCACCCGCGATTACTACTCGGTCGGCGGCGGTTTCGTGGTCAACGCCGATGAAGCGGCCGCCGACCGCATCGTGGCCGACACCACACCGCTGCCGTACCCGTTCCATTCCGGCGACGAATTGATCGCGCTGTGCGAACGGCACGGCATGTCCATCGCGCAGTTGATGCTGGAAAACGAAAAGGTCTGGCGCGACGAGGCCGGGATCCGCGCGGGGCTGCTGGAAATCTGGCGGGCCATGCAGGATTGCGTGGCGCGCGGGCTGCGTTCGCCGGGCGAACTGCCGGGCGGCCTGCGCGTGCAGCGCCGCGCGCCGGCGATGTACGCCGAATTGCGCGACCGCCCGGAAGCCTCGCTGAAGGATCCGTTGAGCGTGCTCGACTGGGTGAACCTGTACGCACTCGCGGTCAACGAGGAAAACGCCGCCGGCGGGCGGGTGGTGACGGCGCCGACCAACGGGGCGGCCGGCATCGTGCCTGCGGTGCTGCATTACTATGACCGCTTCTGCCCGAAATCGAACGAGCAGGGCGTGATCGATTTCCTGCTCACCGCCGGTGCGATCGGGATCCTCTACAAGGAAAACGCCTCGATCAGCGGCGCCGAAGTCGGCTGCCAGGGCGAGGTCGGCGTCGCGTGTTCGATGGCCGCGGGCGCGCTGGTCGCGGCGCTGGGCGGCAGCGTGCACCAGGTCGAGAACGCCGCCGAGATCGGCATGGAGCACAACCTCGGGCTCACCTGCGATCCCATCGGCGGCCTGGTGCAGATTCCCTGCATCGAGCGCAACGCGATGGGTTCGGTGAAGGCCATCAACGCCCAGCGCATGGCCATGAAAAGCGACGGCAAACACCGCGTGTCGCTGGACAAGGTCATCAGGACCATGCGCGACACCGGCCGCGACATGAAGGACAAGTACAAGGAAACGTCTCGTGGCGGCCTGGCCGTCAATGTGATCGAGTGCTGAACCAGACGCCCGCAGGACAGTTCGTGTGGAGGGTGCATGACCCGCCCATTTGCGAGTTTGACACAAGGAAACGGGGGGGGGTACGGTGAAACGCGCCCAAGGGATGGGCGTCAAGGGAGCTACTCATGAAGCGTTTATATCGGTCGACCGCACTCGCGGCCGCGGCAGGGTTGTTTTTTTCCGCATCTTTGCACGCGCAGCTCATGCAGTATGCCGCGACGTGCAACGGATGCACCGCGAGCCAGGTCGAGGCGCTCCTGCCGGACTGCGCGCTGGGCTATCAGTACGTCGGGGATTTCGATGCCGACCGTCTGTACCTGGGGTGCTATCAGGTGAAAGGTACCCAGCCACTCGTGAAGCCACTCGTGAAGCCACTCCTGGGCCTCCCGGGGGAACGCCACTATGTATGGAGGCAGCCCGGGGCCAGCGAACAGAACACGTTCGAGGCATATCGGAATGTGTACGCGCTCAACGGGCACGTAATGGCGGCGAACGCCCAGGTTTCCGTCAACGCGGACCTGGGGCCTGCATTGAGCCTCGGTGACGATGGTTACATGAATGCCTACGACGTGGTGAGCGCCACGCAAAACAAGGATGCCGTCAAGAACTGGTTGTTTACCACCGTATACACGACAACCAATACCATGTACTCACCGTTCGTGTCGCCTGCGCTTGCCAGTGCGTTGGTGGCCCTGCTCAACGACATCAAGACGGGGATCATGTCGTTCGATTTCAATATCAATGTGACCCTCGTATTTCACGATGGAAGCCAGGCGGCTTTCCACTATGATCCCCACAACCTGACGTGGAGCTACGTGCCGGGGTCTGCACGGGACGGGCATGGAAACCTCATCCCCGACAGCTACGCAGCGATCGGCGGCAGTGGTGGTCAAGTCTACGACTTCACCAATCCGCACCCAGGCTACGACGTGTACAATTTCGACGCGCTGCTGCAAGCATACGGAATCCAGCCGACGGGCAGCACCACGACGGTCCTTGAATGCGTGACTGTCGGGGGTACGCCTAGCTGTCATTACGTGACGCTCCCCGACTGATGGGGCCTTCCAGGCAAGCCTGGTGCTCGGTTCAACGCGAATCCGGTTCATCGTTGACCCGATTTTCAGCCGCGCTGTATGCGGTAGCGCAGTCACTTGCCCCAGCCGTGCCCGCTGCCTGGAGCGGGTCCGCCACCGGGACGGCGGTTCGCGGCTGGATCGCCTGTCCGAGTGCGGTGCACGGGGACCGGCGTTTACTTGTGACAGTCGGGAACGCCAATCGCGGGGTGGCGCATGAACGTTTCGAAAGTGGGGATGCGGCTGCGCACGTATGACTGGACAGCGGCGTTCATCGAGCTTGTCATCGTCGTCGTCGGCATCCTGATCGCGCTGGAAGTCAACAACTGGAACCAGGATCGGCAGGACCAGGCGCGTGCCGACGGTTACTACCGGCGCATCCACGCGGACCTGTCGACCGACGGCAAAAGCTTCGGCACCACACTCGCCTACTGGGGCAGGGTGTCCGCATACGGGCGCGGCGCGATCGCCTATGGCGAGAGCGGCCAACTCGTGGACGGTTCCGCATGGAAGACCGTACTTGCGTATTACCAGGCCAGCCAGACCCTGCCTTTCGTCCCTTCCGATGCCTCCTTCACCGAGATGCGCAGCGCCGGCGAACTCGGCTTGATCGCCGACGAACGGCTGCGCGGACGGCTCGAGGATTACTACTCCATGTCGGGCATCGGTGGTGAATCCATCATCCGCCAGCAGGACCCCGCCTACCGCAAGCAGGTGCGCGGCCTGACGCCCTGGTCCGTGCAGCAGTACATCTGGGACCGTTGCTACCGCGAGAGGTCGTACGCCGACCAGGGATTCGTCGTCTGCCCGTCGCCGATCAGCGAGCCGGAGGCACTTGCGATCCTGTCGACCTTCAAGGCGGCACCTTCCCTGCTCGACAACCTGCGCACGTGGATGTCCACGCTCCGCATCAGCCAGATCGTGCTGGACAACAATCGTCGGGAAGCGCAACGGCTTGCCGCCGAAGTGGAGCGGGCCCGCAGGCATTAGCTCGCCGCGGGCCAGGTACAGGCGTGCTGTCAACTTTGCCAGCCATCCCGCGATCGCCCTGCAAGGCGCGCCCGCGCAGCATCCCGCACATCCGCTGACAGTTGTCACGAGGATCGCGCGGGTCGACTGCGTACAATGCGGCGGGTCTTCGAAGGGGATCGCACATGCCCGACGCCATCACCATCCGCGATGCGAGCAAGTATTTCGGCACGCACGCCGCGGTCGACGGACTTTCGCTGGACGTGCCCACCGGCAGCATCTACGGATTCCTCGGCCGCAACGGTGCCGGCAAGACCACCACGCTGCGCATGATCACCGGCATCCTGCAGCCCGACGCCGGTAGCGTCAGCGTACTCGGTGATTGCAAGCCGGCGGACGTGCGCGCGCGCACCGGCTACCTGCCGGAAGAGAACGGCCTCTACAAGGACATGCGCGTGCTGGACATGGTCAGTTACTTCGGCCAGCTGCGTGGCCTGGGCCGCCGCGAGGCCAACGCGCGGGCGCGTACGCGTCTCACGGCCGCGGGCCTCGAAGCCAATCTCAACGCCAAGTGCAACACGCTTTCGAAAGGCATGGGCCAGAAGGCGCAGGTGATCGGGACGCTGTTGCACGATCCCGAGCTGGTAGTACTGGACGAACCGTTTTCCGGGCTCGATCCGGTCAACGCGGAAGTCGTGCTGTCGTTGATGAAGCAGTTCCGGCGCGAAGGCCGCACCGTGATCTTCTCGACCCACGTGGTCGAACATGCCGAACAGATTTGCGATTCGGTGGTCATCATCGACCGCGGCCGGCGCAAGCGCGCCGGCACGATCGCGGAAGTGAAGGCGGGCGCGAACCGCACCGTGTCGCTCGACTACGAGGGCGACGCCGGCGAATGGCGCGAATTGCCGGGCGTCGAATCGGCCGATGACTCAGGCCGCCACGCGGAGCTCAGGCTGCGGCCGGACGCCGACACGCAAGCGTTGTTGGGGGCGCTGGTCGAACGTGTGCGCCTGCGCCGCTTCGACACCGGCGAGGCGTCGTTGAAGCAGGTATTCCTCGAAGCGGTGGGAGCAGACCATGAAGCTGCATGACGTCCTGCTGGTCGCGCGCCGCGACTACGTCGCCTATGTCGGGCGCCGCCGTTTCTGGATCAGCCTGCTGATCACCCCGGCCATCTTCCTGGCCTTCATGCTGGTGCCGGGCCTGATCTCGCAATTCCACGGCGCGCGGCACTACGCGGTGGTCGATCATTCGGGCTGGCTGCAGCAAGCGGTCGAACAACGCATCGAAGGCGAGGATTTCGCCAAGCTACTCGCCCTCGCCGCGCAGGGCAAAGCGTCATCGACGAAATTGCCCGCCGCGTGGGCCGCGCTCGCGCCGCAGGCGGCGAAGCTCGACACCGCCGCGCGCGCGGCGCTGGGCCAGATGTTGGCGGGCAACGGCCCCGCGCCGACGGAACCGGCGGCGCACGCGATCTGGCAACAGCGCGACGCACTGCAGCACGGGTACGCGGGGTTGACGCCAGACGCCGCGGCACGCATCGACCGCGGCCTGGCCGTCGCGCGCTTCCAGCGCGTCGACACACCGCCGGCATCGCTGCAGGATGCGACCGCGCGGGGCACGCTGGACGGCTATTTCACGTTCCCCAAGGATCCGTTGGCTGCCGACGCGGCCTACGCGTACGCATCGCGCAACCTCACCGACACCGACCTGCGCGACTGGTTTGCGGGCGAAGTGTCGGCGGTGGTGCAGGCGCGGCGCGCGGCCAAGGCCGGTCTGTCGAGCGAGCAGGCGCGCCTGCTCGGGCAGGCGGTGACCTTCCAGGGGCAACTCGTCACCGAACATGGGCACAAGGCGGTCACCGCGGCGGAGAAGGTGGCGCAGTGGTTGCCGGTCGGCTACGTGTACCTGCTGTTCATTTCGATCATGCAGATCGCGCAACTGCTGATGATGGCCACCATCGAGGAGAAATCCAACCGCATCGCCGAAATGCTGCTGGCGGCGATCGAGCCGTCCGACATCATGGCCGGCAAGACGCTGGGCGTGGCCGGCGTCGGCGTCACACTCGTCGGCAGCTGGCTGCTGATCATCCTCGGCCTGCTGGCGACGGTCGGCGCGGCGTTCTCGATGGGCGGCGTGGCGGCGCAGATCCTCGCCGGCATCAGCGCATGGAACATCGCCTGGTTCCTCGTCTATTTCGTGCTCGGGTTCCTGTTGTACGCCGCGGTGATGGGCGCCGTCGGCGCGTCGGTCAACAACATCCGCGAAGCACAGCCGTACATGACGCCGGTAATGCTGATCCTGGTATTGCCGCTGATCCTGATGGTGCCGGCGGCACAGGACCCCACCGCGTGGTGGGCGCGGGTGCTGTCCTACGTGCCACCGCTGACGCCCTTCATGATGATGAGCCGCTCGGCCGCGCCGCCGCCGATGGTCGACTACATCGCGACCACCGCGCTGCTGGCGGTGACCGTCGCGATCGCGCTGTATGCGGCCGGCCGTGTGTTCCGCCGCGGCCTGCTGAATGCCGGCGCGCCTCCCAAACTGCGGGAGATGCTCGCGTGGGCCAGGAATTCCTGAGGGGAATCCGGCCGGATTGCCGGACCCGTTTTCGCGATTCCTTGACTCCAGTCTGAGCCGCGGCTGACTCCAATCCCCGCTGCGGCTGAACGGCCGCGCGTGCTTGTCTTGACGCCCTTGTGTCCCCTGCGATAAGTGGAAGGGCCACGGAATGTGGCGCGCCCTGTCGCAATGTGTTTCCGCGCGACACGAACTTTCGCCAGCAAGGAGGATCCATGAAACGCCCGTACCCGTTTTCCAGCATTGCCGCAGCCACCGCATTGACCTGCGCCGCTCCGCTTGCGTTGGCACAGACGCAACCGCCACCGCAAAACCAGCCGGGTGTCACGCACCAGCCGCCTTTCCAGACCGCGCCGCAGGCCCAGACCCAGCAGCAGTTGCCGGCGCGGATTCCCAAGGCCGATCCCTCCAGCAACGTGAAAGGCCGGCACGACATGGCAGGCACGGTGCAGTCGGTGGATCCGAACGGGACGGTTACGGTCCAGACCGGCCTCGGCAACCTGACGGTGCATTTCCCCGCTGCCGCCCAGAACCTGAAGAAGGGCGACAAGATCATCCTGCACCTCAGCTATTCGATGGACACGTCAGGCCCGCCCTCCGCGCCGCCTTCGTCGAAGTAACGACACGTCGCGCCGCGCCGCGCCGCCGGCCCCTTCCCGGCGGCACGGCCGCCTTTCGTCAACGTTATCGCGGCCTGAATGTCGCCTCGCGAGGGGCGGCCGATGCTCGCTTTGCCCAGGCGGGTGTGCTACCAATGGCGGCCTGACGGGTGGCCCATGCGAGGGCCGGCGATGTCGGCAGCGTTGCAGCACGACAATGACACCAAACGCGCCGCCACGGACAACGTGGAGGTACGCGTTTGCGCGCTGCTGGTCGAGCGCGGACGCCTGAAGGAAGAAGACCTCGCGCGCGCCGAGCGACTGCTGGCGGAAGCGCCGGAAACGCGGCTGACCGCGCTGCTTGCGCGGCTCGGGCTGGTTTCCGAACGCGACCTGGCCGAAGCCTGGGCCGAAACCCTGCGGCTGCCGTTGCTGTCGGCCAAGGATGCGCCGGATACGCCGCCCGAAAGCGCGCTCAGCGTGCGCTTCATGAAGCAGTACCAGGCGGTGCCGGTGGCGGAATCGGACGCGGGCCTGCAACTCGCGACGGCCGATCCCGGGGACGCCTACGTGTCGCACGCGGTACAACTGGCCTGCGGGCGTCCGGTGTCGCTGGTCGTCGCGGCGCGTTCGGACATCGACGCCCTGATTGAACGCTGGTTCGGCGCGGGCCGCAGCGCGCTCGGCACCATCGTCGAAGGTCTGGAAGGCGAGGGCGCTGCGACATCGGGCGATGATGACATCGAGCACCTGCGCGATCTCGCTTCCGAAGCGCCGGTGATCCGGTTGGTGAACCTGCTGATCCAGCGCGCGGTGGAAGCACGCGCGTCGGACATCCACATCGAGCCGTTCGAGAACCGTTTGAAGGTGCGTTACCGCGTCGACGGCGTGCTGCATGAAGTGGAAGCGCCGCCGGCGTCCAGCACCGCCGCGGTGATCTCGCGCATCAAGATCATGGCGCGCATGAACATCGCCGAACGCCGCCTGCCGCAGGACGGCCGCATCATGCTGCGCGTGCAGGGCAAGGAACTGGACCTGCGCGTGTCGTGCATTCCCACCAGCTTCGGCGAATCGGTGGTGATGCGCATCCTCGACCGCGGCAACGTGATCCTGGATTTCGATTCGCTGGGCTTCGACGAACATACGTTGCCGCGGTTCCTGCACGTGCTGGAACAGCCGCACGGGATCCTGCTGGTCACCGGACCGACCGGCTCGGGCAAGACCACCACGTTGTACACCGCGCTATCGAAAATCAACACGCCCGACCGCAAGATCATCACCGTCGAAGACCCGGTCGAATACCAGCTCGAAGGCATCAACCAGATGCAGGTGAAGCCGCAGATCGGGCTGGATTTCGCGGGCGCCTTGCGCTCGATCGTGCGCCAGGACCCGGATGTGATCATGATCGGCGAGATGCGCGATCTGGAAACCTGCAAGATCGCGATCCAGTCGGCGTTGACCGGGCATCTCGTTCTGTCGACCTTGCATACGAATTCCGCCGCGGGCGGGCTGACGCGCCTGCTGGACATGGGCGTCGAGGATTACCTGATCGCGTCCACCGTCAACGCGATCGTGGCGCAGCGGCTGGTGCGCAGGCTCGATCCCGCGAGCGCCGAGGCCTATGAACCGCTGCCCGAGCTGGTCGCGGAACTGGGTCTGGACAAACTCACCTCGCAACGTCCGTTGCGCCTGTACCGTCCCAGGCCTTCGGCGGACAACCCCAGTGGCTTCCGCGGCCGGCTCGCGATCATCGAACAACTGACCATGAACGACACCCTGCGGCGCCTGTTGATGCAGCACGCCGATGCGTCCGACGTCGAGCACGCCGCGCGCCAGGGCGGCATGCGCACGATGTACGAGGACGGCTTGCGCAAGGCGCTGGCGGGCCTGACCACGGTTGAAGAAGTGCTGCGTGTCACGCAGGAAGCGTAGGAACCGGCCGTCGCGCAGCGCGTGCCCCTGCTTTTCCGGCAATCCAACCCACGAATCGCGCGCAGGCGCGCTCCTACAAGGATCGCATGACATCATTCCGCTACAAGGCCGTCACTCCTGCCGGCGAAACCGTCGAAGGCCGCATGGATGCCGTATCAGTCGAGGACGTGATCTCTCGCTTGCAGGAACAGGGCAACGTGCCGCTGGAGGCAAGCGATGCGGCCGCGGGCGGTGGTTCACTGGTCGGCGGTTTGCGCAGGAAATCCCTGTCCGGCGCTGCGCTGGTGCAGTTCACCGAGCAATTGGGGATCCTGTTGCACGCGGGGTTGCCGCTGGATCGTTCCCTGCAGATGCTGCTGGAATTGCCGGAAGGCGAACGCGCCCGCCACGTGGTGATGCGCATCCGTGACCGGGTGCGCGGCGGCTCGTCGCTGTCGCGCGCGATGGAGGACGAGCACGGCGTGTTTCCGAAGCTGTACCTGAGCATGGTGCGCGCGGGCGAGGCTGGGGGCGCACTGGACGCCGCACTGGCACGTCTGGCCGACTACCTGGAGCGCGCACGCAAGTTGCGCGAAAGCGTGATCGGCGCGCTGGTGTATCCCGCCTTCCTGTTGTTCGGCGTGCTCGGCTCGCTGGTGCTGCTGCTGGCGTTCGTGCTGCCGCAGTTCGTGCCGATCTTCCACGACATGAACGTGCAGGTACCGCTGATTACGCGCGTGTTGATGGCGTTCGGATCGTTCCTGCACGATTGGGGCCTGCTGTTGCTCGTGGTGATCGTGGTCGCGGGCCTGTGGACCAGTGTGCGCATGCGCGACCCCGAGGTGCGGCGTGGGTTCGATGCGCGGCTGCTGCGCGTCAGGGTGCTGGGCCCGCTGCTGTTGAAGGTCGATACCGCGCGCCTGCTGCGCACGCTCGGCTCGATGTTGAAGAACGGCGTGTCACTGCTGGCCGCGCTCGGCATTGCACGGCAGGTGGTGTCCAACAAGGAATTGTCGGCGCAACTCGCTCCGGCCATCGAGGCGGTCAAGGGCGGCGATGCGCTGTCACGTGCCCTGGCCACGCACACAGGCTTTCCCAAACTGGCGATCCAGATCACCGCGGTCGGCGAGGAGTCAGGCACACTCGATACCATGCTGCTGCGCGCCGCCGACACCTACGACGGCGAAGTGAAATCCGCGATCGACAAGATGCTGGCAGCGCTGGTACCGGTGCTGACCATCGTGATGGCGTTGCTGGTGGCCGGCATCATGCTGTCGATCCTGCTGCCGCTGTTGAGCTTGACCGGCAGCATCCAATGATTTTATATCGACGAGGTCCTTACATGCTTGCACTCAATTCGAACCGGCGCGCGTACAAGCGCGGCTTCACGCTTCTGGAAATGCTCGCCGTCATCGTGCTGCTGGGCATCGTCGGCACGGTCGTCATTCGTTCGGTTGGGAAAAGCATGGATACAGGCAAGTGGAATCTTGGCAAGAGCGGTGTGGCGCAATTGACCACTGACGTGGAGAACTACGCGCTGGACAACGGCTCACCGCCGAAATCGCTCGATGACCTGATCACCAAGCCGTTGAATGCGCCAATGTGGAATGGCCCGTATGCCAAGCCATCACAGCTGGTTGATCCCTTCAAGAATCCTTACGGCTACGTCTATCCCGGCAAGCACGGCCAGTACGACATCATCTTCTACGGCCGCGACGGCAAGCCCGGGGGCGAGGGCATCGATCGTGATTACGGCAACTGGCAATAGGGCCGCGGACCGGAGGCAGAGGACCAGGATCGCTCGTATCCGACGCCGGGGTTTGTTGCCAGGCTCGCGCGTCCGGCGCTCGCCAGGCAACCCGTCCCCCCCTCAGCGCACGCACGGGCATTCACTGGATGCCCATCAGCACGTGCGCTTCGACCTGCCTCGGGCGTTCAACCGCGCGCGCGATGCCCCCGGCATCGCGCAAACGCGCGGTTTCACCCTGATCGAAATGCTGGCGGTGATCGTGCTGATCGCGATCGCCGCCACCGTCACGGCCGTCTCGCTGCGCGGCCGCAGCGGCGGACAGCTGCAGGCGACCGCGCAGCAAGTCGCGGCGGGCCTGCGCGACACCCGCGCCCGCGCGATGGCGACCGGCAAGCCGCAGTGGTTCTCGATCGACCTGCACGCGCGCACCTTCACCGCGCCGGGGCGCGACCCGCGCAGGCTGCCCGCGGACGCGGCCGTGCGCGTCACCAGCGCGGCCGAGGCGGGCACGGGCGGCGTTGTGCGGATCGGTTATTTCCCCGACGGCAGTTCCAGTGGCGGCAACATCGTGCTGGGCGAGGGGCAGCGCAGCCTACGTGTGGACGTGGACTGGCTGACCGGCACGGTGACGGTCGGGCGCGAGGCGGCGCAATGACTGCACGCGCGCGGCCCGCTCGCGGTTTCACGCTGCTCGAGGTGCTGGCGGCGATAGCGTTGCTGGCGATCGCGTTCGCGATCGGCCTGGGGGCGCTCGGCCAGGCCGCGCAGAACGCCGGGCGCAGCGCGGCGCTGAATACCGCGGTCGAACGCGCGCAGAGCCTGCTGGCCGGGCAGGGGTTGCTGGCGCCGCTCGGGAATGAAACGGCGTCCGGGACCTTCGATGATGGCATGCACTGGACCCTGAAGGTGCACGTTCTGCCGGCTCCCGCGGACGCGGCCAACGGTGCGAACGCCGCGGCGCCCTTGCAGCGGGGCGGCGTGCCGATGGCACAGGCCACCGGCATCGACCTGTACCAGCTCGATGTGGCGGTGCAGTACGGCGCGACTCGTACCTTGAGGCTTTCCACCCAGCGTGCGCAGGCCGCGTCGGCGGTGCAACAGTGACCGCCGTAAAGGAAAGCCGGGAGGCCGAACGACCGCGTTGGACGGAAATCCGGCGTGTCCCCGGTCCCCGGTTCCCGGTCCCCGTTTCTGGCTTCACCCTGCTGGAAATCCTGCTGGCGCTGGCGTTGCTGGCGCTCGTGATGACGGGGGTGTGGGGCGCGCTGGCCGGCGCCACCCGGATCACCCGTTCCGCCGACGCGCTGATGGCGCAAAGCGAGCAGGTGCGTACTGTCCAGCAGTTCCTGCGCCGCCATGTCGGTGCCGCGGGAATGCAGCCCTGGGTAACCGACGCGGGCAGCGCGGCGCGCATGTTCCGGGGTGATGCAACCTCCATGCAATACGTCGCGCCCCTGCCGCGCCAGTCCGGGCACGCCGGCCTGTACCTGCAGTCCATCAGCCTCGACAGGGATGCCGCGGGCGGCGCATCGCTGTGGCTGGCCTACCGCCCCTACCTGGGCGACGCACCCTCCGACGGTATGCCCGTGCGGCACCTGCTGCTCACGGACCTGCAGGGAGGCAAGTTCGAATTCCTCGCGGCGGCGGCGTTCGGCCAGCCGCCGGCGTGGCGCGGCGACTGGCAGACGGTCAACGGGCTGCCCCTGGCGGTGCGCATCCACGTCGATCCCGCGTGGCGCACGCGGGTGCCATTTCCCGACATGGTGATACCGCTGCGCGCGGGCGAGGGTTTTGGTGCGCGGGTCGGGGGTGCGCCATGAGGCAGCGCCAGCGGGGCACGGCGTTGCTGCTGGTGTTGTGGGCGACGGTCCTGCTCGCGGCCCTGCTGGTGGGCGTCGCCGCGGCCGCGCGCAGCCACAGCCAGGCGGCGCTGTACGGCGCGGAACGGGTACGCGCGGAGCTGGCCGCCCAGGCCGGTCTCGCGCATGCCGTAGCGGGCCTGCGCGCGCCCGGCATCAGGCACCAGTGGGTACCGGACGGGCGCCCGTACGATTTTGATTTCGATGGCGCGCGGGTCACGGTGCGGGTCGTGGACGTGAGCGGCATGGTCGATCTGAACGCCGCCGCGCCCGAGCTGTTGCGCGGCCTGTTCGAAGCCGCCGGCGCGGATCCGCTGCGCGCGGGACAACTGGCGGACACGATCGCGGTCTGGCGCGGCGGTACGCCGCTGTCGCCGCAGCGCGGGGGGCAAGCGCCGCCGAACGGCGGCATGCCGCATGGGCCGTTTCGCGCGGCCGAACAATTGGCGCGCCTGCCCGCGATGGACGCGGCGCTGTACGCCAGGCTCGAACCCGTGGTCACGGTGTTTTCGGGGCGGAACTTCCCGGATGCCTCGTACGCGGGCGCGCTGGTGCTGGCGTCGCTGCGCGGCGTCGGCGTAAGCCAGGCCGACCAGCTGGTGGCGCAACGCCGCAAGCGCCCCGCGCAGCGCGGCGCCGGCAACGGCCAGGCGCTTGGCGCGGTGGCCAATGGCCCGCTGGTGGCGGGGTATGGCGGGGTGGTCGAACGGGTATTCAGCGTCGCCGAGATGCCGGATGGCACCCGCGCCGGCCTGGATGCGACGATACGCTTGGCGTTGACGGGAACCCAGGCCCGCCCGTACAAAGTGCTGGACTGGCGCAGCTATCCGACACAGGCGCCCTGAAACAATCACGCCATGGCCATTGCGAGCGCACAAACCCTCGAACGCGTGAAGCTGGCGTGGTCCCGTTCACCGCTGCCGGGTTTCCTGCGCTGGTGGGGCGGCGAACTGGCCGCCCTGCTGCCGGCGCGGATGCGCGCCTGGCTGCAACGCGGGCCGGACGTGCTATGGCTCAGCGTGGGCGCGGACCGGCTGGACGTGAAACGCGTGCGCACCGGGGCCGTGCTGGCGACCATTCCGGGCGAGCTCCCGGCCGACGTGCAACGTGCGACGTTTGCCAAGGCCTGTGCCGGCAGCGATCCCGACGACCGCCGCCTGGCGCTGGTGGTGGCAGCGGACGCGGTGTTGCACCGGCGGTTGCTGATGCCGCTGGCCGCCGCCGCCGACCCCCGCAGGGTGGTCGGCTTCGAACTCGACCGCCAGACCCCGTTCAAGGCCGATCAGTTGTATTACGACGTGCGCATCAGCACGGCCCCCGCGCCGGCCGGACAGGTGGCGCTGGATCTGTATGCCGCACCCCGGGCCGAACTGGATCCCATGCTCGAACGCCTCGCTGCGATCGGCGCGCACCCGGATGTCGTGGACGTGCAAGTCGGCGCAGGCCTGCTCGCGGGCGTCGACCTGCTGCCGCCCGGCCGGCGGCCGTACCGGCTGGACCGACGCAGGCGCGCCAACTGGATGCTGGCTGCGGCATGCGTGCTGCTGGTGGTGCTGGTGCTCGCGCAGTGGCTGGGCAACCGGCGCGCGGCGCTGGCGCACATGCAGGACGAAGTGGCTGCGATGCGCACGCAGGCGACCCAGTCCGAACAACTGCATTCGCAGCTGAGCGCGGCGCTGGCCGCATCGAAATTCCTGGTCGAGCGCAAGGCCGGGAACCCGTCGCCGCTCGCGGTGCTGGACGAGCTGACCCGTCGCCTGCCCACGACCACCTGGCTGGACGCGATGACGCTGGACGACTCGGGCGGCCTCGACATCAAGGGCGAGTCGGACAAGGCCGCGGCGCTGGTCGACCTGCTGAGCAACTCGAAGGTGCTGGCCGAGCCGAAATTGCAGGGCGTGATCCAACCCGACCCCGCGACCGGCAAGGAGCGTTTCGAGCTGGTGGCGCGCGTGCAGCAGAAGGGGGCGGCCGATGCGCATTGATCCCAGGCGTTTCACGCCCCTGCAGTCGCGCCTCGCGGCCATCGTGCTGGCGTTGCTGGCGCTGGTGCTCGGCTATTTCCTGTTGCTGCACTGGTGGTTCGTCGCGCCGATGCTGGGCGTGGACAGCCAGATGCAAGACCTGCAGCAGATCCACGCCAAATATGCCGCCGCGATCGCCGGGCAGCCGCAGCTGGAAAAGCGCGTCGCCCAGCTCGAGCGCGGCGGGGCCACGGTCGGCGCGTTCCTGTCCGCGAACGATTCCAGCACCGCCGCGGCCGACCTGATCCAGCGCGCCACCGACGTGGTGGCCGCGCATGCCCAGGAAGGCAGCGGCTGCAACATGCCCTCCAAGATGCCGATCGAGCAGGAAAGCGGCAACGAACCGTTCCGCCGGGTCAGCGTCAGCATCACGCTGGATTGCGGCATGCAACCGCTGGCCGCGGTGCTGCACGATTTCGATCGCGGCCTGCCGTACCTGTTCATCGACAACCTGATCATGGCGCGTTCGCCGACCGGGCGCTTGCAGGTGCAACTGACGCTGTCGGGTTACCTGCGTCCCTCGGGCTCGCCGCCATGAACGCCGCCGACCGTCGCCGCCTCACGCCCGCACTGGCGCTCGTCGCCGCGCTGCTGCTGGTGGTGCTGGTCGCGCTGTGGCTGGGCCTGGGGCGCGGGGCGCGCTGGCGCGATGCCGCCAACCCACCGAGCCTGCCGCAGGCGGGGACCGCCGCGCCGTTGCCCGTGGTGTCGCCCTTGACGGACTACGCCGAAGTCTGGCAGCGGCCGCTGTTCAGCCCGACCCGCACGCCGGAGGCCGTGGGGGGGAGCGAGGAAGCCGCCAGCGGCAACCTCGAACTGACCGGCGTGATCATGCTGCCCGGCCTCAGGATGGCGATCCTGCACGACAAGACCAACGCTCGGGATTACCGTGTGGTCGAGGGCCGGCCGTCGCGCGAGGGCCCCGCGCTGGTCGAGCTGCACCCGCGCAGTGCGGTCGTGGAGGTCTCCGGTTCGCGCCTGCAACTGCGATTGATCCCGGGGCCTGCGCCCGGGGCGGGCGACGCCCCGCAGGACGGCGGCGCGCAACCCGATGAAGGCGCGGGGCAGGGCGCTTCTGGTATGGTCTCGCGCCAAGGGCAAGGCCAAACCGGGCAGGTGCCCGTGTCCGGGTCGGGGGGGCGCACCACGGCCGAGGCGCGCGCCAGGGAACTCAAGGCGCGGATCGAAGCCCAAAGGCGCCGGGCCGCCGCCGGGCAAAACGACGACGGCGGTCGATAGGGGTAATTGCATGCGGTGCGTCGGTCTGGAGAGCGGCACGTGCACAAGAAGTTAGCCACGCTTGGGATCACCTGCGCCGCAGCGGTGCTGGCCGGCTGCGCTCCGCAGATCCGGCAGGACACCGACTACAGCATGCAGCGCGAGGCGATCGCGGGCACCCACCAGCCGGTGCCGGAGCCGCTCGGCGTTGGTGCCGGGCAACCAACCCAGCCGCTGGCGACCAGCAACCCGCCGCAGCGGCAATACGGCACCGGCGTGTTCATCAATCCGCCGAGCCACGCGAGATCGGGCGGCGCCGTCAACGAGGGCGGCACCATCACCTTCAATTTCGACAACCAGCCGGTGCAGGCCGCGGTCAAGGCGATCCTGGGCGACGTGCTGCACGTCAATTATTCGATCGCGCCCGAGGTCAAGGGCAGCGTGACCTTCGCGACCTCGCAGCCGGTGACGCAGGACGAGGTGCTGCCGATCCTGCAGATGCTGCTGTCGTGGACCGGCAACGCGCTGGTCCGCCAGGACGGCCGTTATCTGGTGGTGCCGGTGGCCCAGGCCGCGCCCGGCAACCTGGTGCCCGGCCTCGGCGCGGTGTCGCCGGGTGCGGGCTATGCGGCGCGGCTGTTCCCGCTGCACTACGTTTCCGCCGAGGCGATGCAGAAGCTGCTGAAGCCGTTCGCCGATCCCAAGGCGTTCCTGCTGGTCGATCCCTTGCGCAACCTGCTGGTGATCGGGGGCACGCCCAGCGAGCTCGCCAACTACCAGCGCATCATCCAGACCTTCGACGTGGACTGGCTGCGCGGCATGTCGGTGGACGTGATCCCGCTGCAACACGTGCAGGCCGGGGACCTGGTCAACCAGCTCGACACCCTGTTCACCGAACAGGCGGGCGAGAAAGGCCAGAGGCTGTCCAGCCTGGTCCGGCTGATCCCCCTGCAACAGAGCAACTCGCTGGTGGTGATCACCTCGCAGCCCTCCTACATCGACGAGGTGCGCAGGCTGGTCACCACCATCGACAACGGCGCAGGCAATTCGTCCGGGTTGTACGTCTACAACGTGCTCAACGTGAAGGCGTCCGACCTTGGCAGGCACCTCAACGAGCTGTTCGGCAACAACACTGGCGGGCAGCAGTACCCGGCCGGTGCGGTGGCGCCTGGATTCTCGCCGCTGGAACAATCCTCGCCGGGCAGCCTGGGTGCGCAACAGGGCTTCGGCAGTTTCACCCCGGACACCGGCATGGGCGGTGTCGCCGGCCAGGGTGAAAACGGCGGTTTCGGCGCGGGCGCGGTTGAAGGCGCCACCCAGGGACGCCGCCAGCAGCAGGCAGGACAGGGTCCGGTCGCGTTCACCACCAGCGAAGGCGTGCGCATCGCGGCGGTCAACGAGAACAATCAGTTGCTGATCCGGGCGACGCCCGGGCAGTGGGAGAAGTTGCTGCCGGCGATCCAGCGGCTGGATGAAAAACCGCTGCAGGTGCAGATCGAAACCCGGGTGCTGGAAGTGACGCTGACCGGCGAGTTCCAGTTCGGCGTGCAGTACTACCTCGGCGGGCTGATCGGCACCCAGCCGGGATCGCCGCCCAACACCGACCAGTCCTTCCGCCGCCACCAGGGCGCGGCGGGCCTGGGCGGGGTCGACTACGACCCGAAGGCGGATGCGTTGTTCTACTCCTTCGCCGGCCAGGACCTGCAATTCGCGATCAAGGCGTTGGAATCGAGCGGCGATGCCAAGATCCTGTCGGCGCCGTCCACGGTGGTGCTCAACAACCAGGAAACCACCTTCAAGGTCGGCGAGAAAATCCCGGTGGTGCAGACCGCGATCATTCCCGGCCTCGGCGGCACCGGCAGCAACGGCGGTGCGCTCAACGCGACGTCGGTCAACTACATCGACACCGGCGTGCTGCTGGACGTGGTGCCGCGGGTCAGTCCGGGCGGGTTGGTGTACATGGACATCCAGCAGGTGGTCAGCAAGCCGACCACCAGGGACCAGTATGGCAACTACACCATCGCCAACCGCGCGCTCAGTACCGAGGTCGCGGTGCAAAGCGGCCAGACCGTGCTGCTGGGCGGCCTGATCCAGCAGACCGACACCACCCAGGATTCGGGCGTGCCGTTCCTCAGCCGCATCCCCATCTTCGGCCGCCTGTTCGGCACCACCGACCGCAGCAAGACCCGCACCGAACTGATCGTGCTGATCACGCCGCGCATCATCCGCGATCCCGAGGACGCGCGCCGGATCACCGACGAATACCAGACCCGGTTCGAATCGCTGAAGCCGATCCTGCCCAAGGCTGGCAGCGGGCCGGCCGCCGCGCCCGCTGCGGACGATTCGGGCACTGCGCCAGCGCCAGCCAATCCCGCGCCGCCACCCGCGGCCGCCGCTTCCGCCGGGAAGCCGCCGGCATCCGCCGCCGTCCAGGCCGAAAACTGGTCGGTGCAGGTGGCTTCGTTCAGCGACAGCCCGAGCGCCGGGCGGTTGCGCCAACGCCTGCAACGGCTCGGCTATGCGGGCCACGTGCAGGCCGTGGTGACTGCCGCGGGCGATCGCTGGCGGGTGTATGCGGGGTCGGTCGCGGATCGCGATGCCGCCGAGCGCCTGCGCAACTCGATCGCCGCAAGCCTGCACATGAGGGCATGCTGATCGCGCGGCAGTAGGGGTATGATCCGGTTCATCGATGTCGACAGGGAGGACGGCGATGAAACCCTGGTCGTGGTTGCTGCCGGGATTGTTGCTGCCGGCGCTGGCGCTTGCGCACGGCGGGGTGGACGCCGCGAAGCGGAGTGTTGAGGCCAGCATGCTGGTCACCGGCGAGATCGCGGTGAACCCCGATGGCAGCGTGTATGGCTATTCATTGGATCAACGCGACAAGCTGCCACCGGTGGTCGTCAAATTGATCGGACAGACGTTACCCCGCTGGAAATTCACGCCGGTCATGGTCGATGGCAAGGCGATGTTGGCGAAGGCGACGATGTCGCTGCGTGTCGTCGCCAAGCAGCTCGATGGCAAGCACGATGCCATAAGCGTAGAAAGCGCTGCTTTCGGCATTGAGACCGCCCAGGCCCACACGCCGTCGGCGTGCGCCGACGGCGCCTGCCTGACTTACCTTGCAAGAAGACCACCTGATTATCCGCGGGATCTTGTCGAAGAACTGGTCAGCGGTACCGTCTATCTCGCGGTCGAGGTCAACCGGCAGGGCAAGGTCGCGCAGGCGGCGGTCGAGCGCGTCAACTTGCGACGACTGGCTGATGAAACGATGCTTACTCGTTGGCGGCGGGAGTTGGGACGGGTTACGATGAAAGCTGCCCGGACCTGGACTTTCCAACCACCGCGCAGCGGCCCCGAAGCAGGGAAGGATCACTGGGTCGTGACCATTCCGGTCAATTTCAGCATCGGTGCCCCGGGGACCAGGCAATCGATCGGCGCACCCGGCTACGGCCAGTGGGACGCTTATGTTCCGGGTCCCGCGCATTCGATACCGTGGGAAGTGGCGGGTAACGGGCGGGGTGTCTCGAAGGGTGGCTTCGATGCCGTGCCCGACAGTGGCGCTCCGTTTGTTGCAGACACGCGTTTCGTGCTGTTGACGCCACTCGGCGGCGACGGAAAACCGAAATCCGGGGCAGTGCCGGGGGTGGGCTGAAGCTGCAGCCTTTCGGCCGTGATGGTCCAGAGCGTGGTCCGGGTTTTCCCGCGACGCCATCGCTAAACTGCGCGGGTGCCTGCGCTCACGTCCATCACTATCGTCGCCGCCGACAGCGGCGCTTCGTTGCGTGAGTGCGTTCAGCGCGCGCTGGCCTCGAGCGTGCCGGTCGAGCTTATCCTCGTCGACAACGCCTCGCGCGATGGCGTGCCGCAGGCCGTGGCGCGCGCATACCAGAACGACGAGCGGGTGCGGGTCGTCTACAACCACGCCAACCTGGGTTTCGGGCCGGCGGTGAACGTGGGCGCGCGGCAGGCCCAAGGGGAAGCGCTGCTGGTGTTGAATCCGGATTGCATGCTGGAACCGGCAACGCTTGCGCAACTGCTGGAGGTGCTGCGTGGGCGCCCCGATGCCGG
>DASURP010000050.1:0-53562 GCA_036279975.1 Rhodanobacteraceae bacterium | reverse complement strand
ATCGACTCGACCCCCGACGTCCGTCCCGGCCTGGGTGAAGCGGGCGTCGCCAACCTGAAGCGTTTCGTGGCCGACGGCGGTTTGCTGGTGGCTTCGGAAGACAGCGCGCGCTTTGCGATCGACGTCGGTCTGGCGCCGGGTGTCTCGGTCGCCAGGCCGGGCGACCTGCGGGTGGTCGGCAGCGTGCTGCGCGCGGAGCTGGTGGACAAGGCAAGCCCGGTCGCATCGGGCTATGACGACTCCTTCGCGCTCTACAGTTCACGGGGCATGGCCTTCAACGTGGCCGACCAGACCCTCGGCAACCACGGCCTGCCTACCGCCGGGGACTACCAGCGACCGACCGGACGCGGTGGTCCCGATGACGAGGATGTCCCGGAAGGCCGGCCGTTCCAGGCGCCGCCCGAATTGCCCGACGTGGAGCCCTGGCAGCCCGTGCCGCTCAACGCCGAACAGGCGCGCAACAATCCGTTCCTGATTCCGGAAAAAGATCGCCCCGTGGTGGTCGCGCGCTGGGCCGATGCAGGCAAGCTGTTGGTCTCGGGGCTGCTGGAGGACGGCGGAGCGATGGCCGGCCGTGCGGCGGTGGTCGATGCCCGTTATGGCAAGGGCCACGTGCTGCTGTTTGCGAACAACCCGGTCTGGCGTGGCGAAACCATCGGCAGCTACCGGATGTTCTTCAATGCCATCACCCATTACGATCAGTTGCGTTGACTTCGAAAAAATCCCGTTGTCATCCCGGCGAAGGCCGGGATCCATTTGGTCGTCTCTGGCGCCGGGCTCCAGCCAACAACCGCCGTCCATATCATTTGCGATCATCCCTGATCGCGGCACCCTCGAACTGGTCGTGTTGGAAAGGGTTCCGGTGTCACAAGCACCAGAACGGCCTTCCATGGCCTGACTTGTCACAAAAGCCGCTCCGATTGCGGCGCACTTGGGAAAACCAACATGGGACCACGCCGCTGGCTGCCGTACAAAAACCTCCAGAGCCGCAACCTCGGGCTTGCCTTGGCCGTGGCGCGGGTCATCGCCTGGATCGGCATGCTGCTGGTTGCAGCGGGGGTCGCCTACGGGATTGCCGCGGCCCTGCAAGGCGGAAAGGCCGGGGTTTCGGCGCTGGCGCTTGGCACGGTGATCGGCCTGGTCGGTTACGGCCTGGCCGCCATGACCGTGAGCGGGGGGCTGGCCGCACTGGTCGGGATCGAGGAGCAACAGCGCCGCCGCGCCGAGCGCGATTGATTCCCGGCATGGACAATCATGGGCATACAACGGCGGATGCACTGGCATTCCGGTGCAAAATTGCTGTAGGATCGCGCCGCTGAGTTAGCCAAACCGTCTGGGGCGGTTTGTTTGGGGCCGGTTGCTGACCGTGTCAACGATCGCATCGCTGTCTTCACTCTCGCTAGTCAGTGCTTCAAGTTGTGCACGCAAGTGTGCTGTTTTTCAACCAATCGAGTAGTAAGGAGTCAGTTATGTCGGAGCGTCAGACCGGCACCGTGAAATGGTTCAACGATGCCAAGGGCTTCGGTTTCATCAGCCGCGAAAACGGTGAGGACGTGTTCGTGCATTTCCGCGCGATCGTCGGCACCGGCTTCAAGTCCTTGCAGGAAGGCCAGAAGGTCACCTTCAACGTCGTCCAGGGCCCCAAGGGCCTGCAGGCCGACCAGGTGCAACCCGCCTGAACCATTGTTGCCCAGGCAACACGAAAAACCCCGCAGCGATGCGGGGTTTTTTGTTTGGCGACGTGATTGTGCGATCGTCCCTGATCGCGGCTACATTATAGTTCCCGCTATCGTGTGGCACCCGCAGTCCAGCGACACCGGAACGGCCATCCATGGCCTGGCTTCTCACAATGGCTGCTCCGGATGGCGGCCGTCGCAGATGGCATGATGTCCAATGTACGGAAGTTTCCGCGAGTTCTATCCGTTCTATCTCGGCGAGCACACTGATCGCCGCTGCCGGCGCATGCATTTCCTTGGCTCGTGTCTCGTGATCGCTGCAATCGTGGTGGCCATTGCCACCCGCGATCCGTGGTGGCTGATCGCGGCGCCGCTGTGCGGATATGGTTGTGCGTGGATTGGGCACTTCGCCTTCGAGAAAAACAAACCGGCGACATTCCGCCACCCGGTTTACAGCCTGATGGGCGATTGGGCGATGTTCATGGATGTGCTGCGCGGACGCGTGCGGATCTGAGCCCGTTATCATTGACGAATGATTGATCCCCGCTTTGCCGGCATCGAGCGACTGTATGGTGCCGGCAGCGTGGCGCGGCTTGTTTCCGCGCGCGTCGCGGTGATCGGGCTGGGTGGGGTGGGTTCCTGGGCGGCGGAAGCGCTGGCGCGCAGCGGGGTAGGTGGGCTCACGCTGATCGACGCCGACGAGGTGTGCGTTTCCAACGCCAACCGGCAACTCCATACCCTGGACGACACCCTGGGCAAGGCCAAGGTCGCGGTGATGGCCGCACGCCTGCGCGGCATCAATCCGGCGCTCACGGCCGATGCGGTCGAACGGTTCGTGACGCCGGCCACCATTGCGGAATTGCTGGACCACGACTTCGACCTGGTATTGGACGCCTGCGACGCGTTCCGGGTGAAGGTGGAACTCACGGCCTGGTGCCGGCGCCGCAAGCTGCCCTTGATCGTGTGTGGTTCGGCGGGCGGACGCACCGATCCCACGATGGTCCGCGTGCGCGACCTGTCGCGCACCGAACACGATGCTTTACTGGGCCTGATGCGCCGCAAGCTGCGGCAGGAATTCCGGTTTCCATCGAACCCCGACCGTTATTTCGGCGTGCCCGCGGTGTATTCCCTGGAGAACGTGCGCTACCCGCAGGCCGACGGCAGCGTCTGCGGGACGCGGCCCGCGGGTGCGGATTCGCTGAAACTCGACTGTGGCGGCGGGCTCGGCGCCGCCACCCACGTCACCGGGGCATTCGCGTTTGCCGCCGCGGGGCGGGCGCTGGAAATACTGCTGAAGCGCCCGCGCTGATAGGCATTCAGGACGCTCCCGCGAACAGCCGGCGTGCGTTCTCCCGCGTCGCGCGTGCGAGTCCGGACGGTTCTTCGCCGCGCAGGGTGGCCACGCATTGCAACACACACGCGAGGAACGCGGGCTCGTTGCGTCCGCCTCGATGCCGGGCGTCCGGCTGGTCGGGGGCGTCGGTTTCCAGCAGCAGGCATTCGCCGGGAAGCTCCGCCACGGTCCGGCGCAGCCGCCGGGCGCGTGCGTAGGTGACGGGACCGCCGATGCCCACGCAGAAACCCAGTTCCCACAGTTCGCGTGCCTGCTCGGGGCTGCCCGAGAAACTGTGCACCACGCCGCGCAGCGGCCTTCCGAAGCGGCGCAACTCGAGGATCACCTGCTCGAATGCACGGCGTGCGTGCAACACCAGCGGCAGGTCGAAGCGGTATGCGATTTCCAGCTGGCCGCGCAGCAGGCGCAACTGGTGTTCACGGTCCAGGCCGGGTTCGAACAGATCCAGGCCGCATTCGCCCACGGCCGCGGCCGGGTTCGCGCGCAGCCAGGCTTCCAGCAAGGCGAGGTCGCCGTCCTCGTGCCGGGCCAGGTAACACGGGTGCAGGCCGTAGGCAGGGTACAACCCGTCCGCCGCTGCACACAGGGCATGCAGCTTGGGCCACGACGCAGCGGTGACCGCGGGGACCAGCATTTCCGTGACGCCAGCCGCGCGTGCGTCCCGCAGCACCCCTGCGCGGTCCATGTCGAATTCCGGGGCGTCCAGGTGCACGTGGCTGTCGAACAGTGACACAGCGTCGCCGTTTTGCCGCTCGGCTTGTAGGCAAGGTTCCGTCATGGGTGTACGCTGGAATGGAACATGAACCGATCCGGGCTTGTTGGTCTCCGGTTCATTGTGGAGTTGTTTGAATCGAACTGCCATCAATGCCTACAGGGCCGGGAGACGATGATGAAAAGCAAATCAAGGTTGACACGTGCAGTACTCGCTGCGCTGGGTAGCGTCGCGGTTGCGACACTCGCCGGTTGCGGGAATTCCGGCAATCCGCAGGCCCAGGCGACTCCGGCCAACATGACGATGGCGACTTCGGCCGCCACCGCGCAGTTGCCGCCGGCCGCCGGCGAGGCGCAGGCCAACGGTACGCAAGCGCAGGGTGCGGCGCAGCCACAGTTCGCGCAGGTAGTGGCTGTGCGGCCCGTTACCGAGTCGGTCACCACCAGCAAACCGCGGCAGGTGTGCAAGGACGAGCAGGTCGCCGTGCCCGAGACCTACAAGGACAAGCACCAGATCGGCGGCGCGGTGGTCGGCGGCCTGGTCGGCGCGCTGGCCGGTAGCCAGATCGGCGGCGGCAAGGGCAAGACCCTGGCCACCGTCGCGGGCGCCGCGGGCGGCGCCTACGCCGGGCATGAGATCCAGAAGAGCCACCAGGAAAAGAACGCCACCCACATGGAAACCCAAAACGTGTGCAATACGGTCACCGACAAGACGACCTCGACCAAGACCGTCGGCTATGACGTGACCTACACGCTGAACGGCCAGACCGGCCATGTCCGCATGGATCGCAACCCGGGTGTCGGCACGGGCCTGCCCGTGCGCAATGGCGTTGTCGTCGCAAGCGACAAGCAGGGGGGCTACTACCACTGACGGCGACATCGGGGCCACGCACGGAAAGGAGTCGTGACATGTCGAAACAATCGTTCATGAACCAGCGCCGGGTCACGCGCATCGCGACTACGCTTGCGTGCACCGCTGCGGCATTGTTGCTTGCGGGTTGTGCGCCGGCGTACAACACCCGTCCTGGTGGCTACTATGGCGGCCAGCCGGGGTACGGCAGTCAGCCGGGGTATGGCAATCGCCAGTGCTACCAGGGTTGCGGCTATGTGCGCGACATCCGCGAAGTACAGCTCGACAATCGCAACGGTGCGACCCTGGGTACGGTGATCGGTGCCGTGGTGGGTGGCCTGATCGGTCACCAGGTGGGTGGCGGCAAGGGCAAGCAGGCTGCCACGGTGGCCGGTGCGGTGGCGGGCGGGTTCGCCGGACACGCCATCGGCGAGCGCAGTGGTCAGGGCGACTATGGCTGGCAGGTCGTCGTGCAGCTCAATGACGGCCGTTACGCCACGGTCACCCAGCGTAATCCGCCGCAAGTACAGGTCGGCGACTACGTGATGGTTCGGGACAACCAGGTTTACCGCTATTGAGTACGGTCATCCCTGGTCGCTGCGCACCGGCCATGCGTCGGAGCAGTTCAAGAAAAGGCCCTCTCTTCGAGGGCTTTTTCATCCCGGCTTGTCGCGGTCAATCGACCGCGTAGAACTCGTGGTCGCCGATCGTGGCAATCGGATTCTTGGCCCATGCCGCCGTCGAGCCGAGCCGGATGAAGTGGTTGGCGTGCGGCACGACCAGCTTGCGGTCCGAGGCGGGTTCCTTCCAGATCGCGATGGCCTGGCCGGCGATCTTCCAGGCCTTGTTCCACGCCACGGGATTGTCGATCGGATAATCCCGCGGGTTGGTGGTCAGCGCGAATTGGCGCGGCGCGGTCACGACCTCGCAGATGGTGTCGCCGTAGCGGCCCATGTCGAGGCGGTCCATTGCAACTTCGGCCACGGCCAGCTGGCCGCGGGTGGGCTGGCTGCGTGCCTCCATGTACACGGTGGCAGCCAGGCAGGTTTGGTCGGCGACCGGCTGCGGGAGCAGAGCGATCATGCCGAGCAACAGGCCCAAGGTCATCGGGTCGTTCTCCTATGCTGAGGCACCCTGCACCGGGGTCAGGCCGGCGCCTGGCTTTGGAACACGGCGGGCTTGTGGCTCGCGCCGCAGGTTGGGAGGAAGGCGGGCCAAGCCCGGTCGCGTGCGCCGGCCAAGATGCCGGGGGCTTGCGGGTGTGGTGACGCGCCTGCAGTTTTTGGCAATCGACCAGGTCGTCAACGCGTGCGGTGCGGAGCTTCCGGACCGCGCGCAGCCGGGCCAAATCGAGGCCCGGGTTGCAAAACTGCGCGAAGGTTAAGGGCGTGATGGGCATCACGCAAGTGCCAGAATGTAAAAATTGCGTAACAAATGTGATCCGTTTAGACGATGTTACACTTCAAACCTCGACAGAAATTCATATGCATTTCCCAACACATTGATACTACGTAACCCACTCTTGGGAGCTACGACCAGCGCTTCCACCGTGTCTTGAGGGGAGGGTACGCAGTCCAGGACGTACAGGGACCCGGCCGCGCCCTTTCCGGGGATGGGCCCCGCTGGCAAGGGAGCCGTGCCGCGCAGATGGCCAAGCTGCTGCTTGTGCCCGCCACGGAAATGCAGGCGGGCGGCGATCTCCTGGCCCGGAAAGCAGCCTTTGTCGAAGGAAACAGCGCCCAGCCGCTCCAGCCCCAGCGCGGGGGGGAGAAAGCGTGTCCCCTCGGTCGGCAGGACCGGCCAGCCGGCGCGGATATCGGCCAGGCGCCAGCCATTCGCGGCCGGTGCATCCACAGGTGTCCGGGTTGGACTCAAGCGCAGGCTGCGTTCGCCGAATCCGAGCACGAGGTCGTGCCGGTCTTTTTCCAGGCGGCCCGGCGCCAGGGCCGCGTCGGCGTAACCACGAAAGATTCGCTGGGACAGGGCCGTCTGGCTGCGCAGCAGGTAGCGGGCAAGCTGCGCATGCATTTCGCCGGCGTTGCCGCCGCGCAGGACCGCCAGCAGGCCGCCATCTCCGGCATCGACCAGATGCAGCAACGCCGCAACCCGGCCTTGCGGGTCGAGCCAGGCGTTCCATTGCCAGTGTCCGGGCGCGAGGGTGCGCAAATCTCCCGAGAATTGCGATTGCGCGAAACGCCGCGCATCGATTCCTTCGATCGCGATGCAGTTCACCTGCTCAATGACGGCGTGTGGCATGGACGTGCGCGTTGGACGACTGGGCCGTACGTTAGCATCGGCGGGTCGGCAGGGATGCCGGGGTGGTGCGACAATATGTGTGGTGCACATCGCATGCCGTGACATGACCATGACCGAAGACGCCCCTGAAAGTTCGCACACACAGCCCGGGCCTGCCGTCGAAAAACCTGCGCCAGCACGCGATGGCGCTCCGCGCGATCGCCCGACACCGGAAGGCGATGCGCTCGATCCGACGCGCTATGGCGACTGGGAAAAGAACGGGCGCTGCATAGATTTTTGAAGGGAGCGCGGGCTCGCGCGCGTGCGTGTTTCGCAGTGAGGGGCCGTTCGTGCGAGAATGGAGGGCGATCGTCGGTGGTGATCCCGCCGCAGGGGCAGCATCCCAAAGATCCTAGGAATCCGTCCATGCCCAACACCCGTCCGTTGTCGCCGCACCTCGGCATCTACCGCTGGCGCGTGAACATGTGGCAGTCGACGCTGCATCGTTTGACCGGCCTGTTTCTGTGCCTTGGTGCATTGCTGGTGACATGGGGGCTGATCGCGGCGGCAACCAGCGGCGCCGCTTGGAGTGTCTTCGCGGCGTTCTGCGCCAGCCTGGTCGGACAGATCCTGCTGTTCCTGTGGACATGGTCGCTGCTGTTCCACCTGTGCAACGGCATCCAGCACCTGGTGCGCGACGCGGGCCGGGGTTTCGGCCCGCCGCGTCGCGACCGTGCGTTCCCGCCCTCGTACTGGCCCGCCGGCTGGTTCATCATCGCGCTCAGCATGGTGCTGACGGTGCTGGTCTGGATATTCCTGGTACTCCACCTGGCGGGAGGCGCGGCATGAGCGCATACCCGGGGCAGGAGGGCCTGCGCACGCCACTCAAGGTCGCGCATGGCAACGGTCCGTCCGGAACCGGCGTTCCGCATTGGTGGCTGCAACGCGTCACGGCGGTCGCGCTGATTCCGCTTTCGATCTGGTTCCTGTTCTTGCTCGGGGGCCTGGTGCATGCGGCTTATCCCGAGGTGCTGGCGTCGATCGCGCAGCCGGTGCATGCCTTGTTCCTGATCGTTTTGAGCGTATGCCTGTTCTGGCACGGCGCGCTCGGCCTGCAGGTGATCATCGAAGACTACGTGCACACCCGCTGGCTGGAATTGACGTTGCAGATCGCGCTGCGTTTCGGCGCGCTGCTGGGCGCACTGGCCTGCGTGCTGGCCGTGCTCTCCGTGTGGTTGACGGGCGCGGGCGCCCACTGATTGTGGCCTGTTGACGCCATGCCATTGACACGGCGCTGACAGGTCCCAGGAGCCTGGACAAGGGACAGACATGCCTCGAGAAAGTTACAAGGTCGAAACCCATCAATACGATGTGGTGGTGGTTGGTGCCGGCGGCGCCGGCTTGCGGGCCACGCTGGGCTTGGCCGCCAAGGGTCTTTCCGCAGCCTGCGTGACCAAGGTGTTTCCCACCCGTTCGCACACGGTCGCGGCCCAGGGCGGGGTTGCCGCCGCGCTGGGCAACATGGGCGAGGACGACTGGCGCTACCACTTCTACGACACGGTCAAGGGCGGCGACTGGCTGGGCGACCAGGACGCGGTCGAGTACATGTGTCGTGAGGCGATTCCGGCGGTGATCGAGCTGGAGCATTTCGGCGTGCCGTTCTCGCGCACCCCGGAAGGCAAGATCTACCAGCGCCCGTTCGGCGGCATGACCACGCACTACGGCGAGGGCGTCGCGCAGCGCACCTGCGCCGCCGCCGACCGTACCGGGCACGCGATCCTGCACACGCTGTACACCCAGGCGCTGAAACACGACGCCAGGTTCTTCGTCGAATATTTCGCGACCGATCTGGTCAAGGATCCGCGCAATGGCCGCATCACGGGCGTGTTCGCGATCGACCTCAACGAAGGCACGCTGCATTTCTTCCAGGGCCATGCGATCGTGCTGGCGACCGGCGGCTACGGCCGCGCCTATTTTTCCTGCACCTCGGCGCACACCTGCACCGGCGACGGCGGCGGCATGGCGCTGCGTGCCGGAATCGCGCTGCAGGACCTCGAATTCGTGCAGTTTCACCCGACCGGCATCTACGGTTCGGGCTGCCTGATCACTGAAGGCGTGCGCGGCGAGGGCGGTTACCTCACCAACTCGAAGGGCGAGCGTTTCATGGAACGCTACGCGCCGAATGCCAAGGACCTGGCCTCGCGCGACGTGGTCAGCCGCGCGATCACCATGGAAATCCGCGAAGGCCGCGGGGTCGGCGAACACGCCGACCACGTGCACCTGAACCTCGCGCATCTCGGTGCGGAGGTGCTGCGCGAACGCCTGCCGGGGATCTCGGAAACATCGCGCATCTTCGCCGGCGTGGACGTGACGAAGGAGCCGATCCCCGTGCTTCCGACCGTCCACTACAACATGGGCGGCATCCCGACCAACTACCACGGCGAAGTGGTGCAGAAGGTTGGCGACGATCCCGACGTGGTGGTTCCGGGCCTGTTCGCGATAGGCGAGGCGGCCTGCGTGTCGGTGCACGGCGGCAACCGGCTGGGTTCCAACTCGCTGCTGGACCTGGTGGTGTTCGGTCGCGCGGTCGCCAATCGCTGTGGCGAGATCGTCAAGCCGGATACGCCGCACCATGACCTGCCCGCCGATGCACTGGAACCGGCCTTGACACGGCTGGACAAGCTTCGCCACGCCGACGGCGGCACCTCCACCGCGGCGTTGCGGCTCAGGATGCAGAAGACCATGCAGGCCGACGCGGCGGTGTTCCGCACCGCCGAAACGCTCAAGGACGGCTGCCGGAAGATCGACGAAGTCTACGCCGGCTTCGACGACATCCGCGTCTCGGATCGTTCGCTGATCTGGAATTCGGACCTGGTGGAGACCTTCGAACTCGCCAACCTGCTTGGGCAGGCGGTCGGCACGATGCATTCGGCAGAGCAACGCCCGGAAAGCCGCGGCGCGCACGCGCGCGAGGATTTCCCGGAACGCGACGATGCCAACTGGATGAAGCACACGCTGGTCACGGTGGACGACAAGGGACGTTGCGGCTTCGACTACCGGCCGGTGCACACCAACACGATGGACGACGAAGTCGCCACCGTTCCACCCAAGAAGCGCGTTTATTGATTGACCTTGTAGGAGCGCGCCTGCGCGCGATGGTCGCCTGCGGGCAGGCTCCTACAGACAAGGAACCAAAATGGCTGAATTCACGTTGCCGCAGATGTCGAAGGTACAACCAGGCAAGCGCTTCGCCGCCAAGCCCGGCGCCAGGAAGGTGCGCAACTTCCGTGTCTATCGCTGGGATCCGGATGTCGGCGGCAACCCGCGCGTGGACACCTACGAGGTTGACACCACCGGTTGCGCGATGGTCCTGGACGTGTTGCTGAAGATCAAGAACGAGGTCGATCCCACCCTGACATTGCGGCGTTCCTGCCGCGAGGGGGTGTGCGGCTCGTGCGCAATGAACATCGACGGCGAAAACACCCTGGCCTGCATCAAGGGGCTCGATGAGTTGCCCTCCGGCGACGTCAGCGTCTACCCGTTGCCGCACATGCCGGTGGTCAAGGACCTGGTGCCCGACCTGACGCATTTCTATGCGCAGTACACCGCGATCAAACCCTGGCTGCAGACCGAAAGTTCGCCGGGCTCGCGCGAGCGCCTGCAATCGCCCGAAGACCGCAAGAAACTGGATGGCCTGTACGAATGCATCCTGTGCGCGTGCTGTTCGGCGGCGTGCCCGAGCTACTGGTGGAACCCGGATCGCTTCCTTGGCCCGGCGATATTGCTGCAGGCCTACCGCTGGATCGTGGATTCCCGCGACGAAGCCACCGGCGAGCGCCTGGACTACCTGGACGATCCGTTCCGGCTGTACCGCTGCCACACCATCATGAACTGCACCAACACCTGTCCCAAGGGCCTGAACCCGGCCAAGGCCATCAGCGAGATCAAGCAGCTGCTGGTGAATCGCACGGTGTGAGCGACCGGGAACCGGAAATGGGGATTCGGGAATCGCCTGGGCGGCTCGTCCCGGCGCCTGAGCAGACTCGAAGTCCGGGCGGTATCCCTTTTCCCTGCGGGAGAAGGCGGCCTGAAGGGCCGGATGGGGGTTCGGGCCTGGCGGAAGTCGCCGGGACGACAGGAATGGTTTTGCCCGCTTCGTCCAATTGCTCCCGGCAAATCCCCTCCCGACAGGAATGGGGCCTCGGCAGGCCTGCATCCGATGCTGGCCGGGGCGATCCATGAGCCCGCCTGCACCGGAGGCGTCCGATGGCTTGCTGCTGCGACGCCTGAAGTGGCGCTGCCGGCGCGGGACGCGCGAATTGGACGCACTGCTGACTGGCTGGCTGGATCGCCACGCCGCCGCCGATCCGGCGGCGCTGCAGTCATTCGATGCGCTGCTGGACCGGCAGGACCCGGAGTTGTGGGACTGGCTGATGGGCCATGCCGAGCCGCCGCGCGCGGATTGGGGCGCGATCCTCGACGAAATCCGCCAGCGTGCGGGACTGGCGTCGTGAAATCCGCACCGGCGATCGGTTTTTCCTACCGGACTTCCCGCTGGCTGTTGGCGGGCACGCCCGGCATCGCCGTGCTGGCCATCGTCGCGGTATCGATCAGTGGCAGCCCGGCATGGCTGCGTTGGGGTTCGATCGTCTTCATCGCCGCCTACGCCGGCGCGGCGTTCGGCCGGGCCTTGCGGCCGCGAATCCGCTCGCTGCTGTGGCTCGCGGACGGCGGTATCGAGATCAGGCTGCGCGACAGCATGCGCGACAGTGGCAGAAGCGTCCATGGCGAGCTGCTGGGCGCGCGCGTGATGGGGCCGCTGATCGTGCTGACGCTGCGTTGGCCATTGCGCGAGCGCGCACACTTGTGGCTGCTGCCCGACAACCTCGACGTCGACACCCGCCGCCGCCTGCGCATGCGGCTGGGCGCCGGGCCCGGCGCAGCGCCTGCGTCAGGGAATGCCGACAGCCGTTGACGGTCTGAACCGCTTGCCGCGTTTGCGCTTTTCCGTCACGCTGCGCAACGGCGTGGGCTTGCGATGGTCGGCACGGTTGCCACTCTCAATCCCCAATCCCCAATCCCCAGTCCCCAGTCCCCAGTCCCCAGTCCCCAGTCCCCAGTCCCCAGTCCCCAGTCCCCAGTCCCCAGTCCCCAGTCCCCAGTCCCCAGTCCCGGCTTCCCACCGCATGTTCCGTCCCCTCGAACTTTTCATCGGTACCCGCTACATCCGCGCCAAGCGGCGCAACCACTTCATCTCATTCATCAGCATCGTGTCGATGCTGGGGCTCATCATCGGCATAACCGCCCTGATCACCGTGATCTCGGTGATGAACGGCTTCGCCGCGGAGTTGCGCACGCGCATGCTGGGCATGGTGTCGCAGGCCACCATCAGCGGGGTCGGCCAGAGCATGCCGAACTGGCAGCGGGCGCTGGTGATCGCCGAGCAGGACCCGCACGTCAAGGGTGCCGCGCCCTACATCGAGCGCGAGTCGTGGCTGGGCGGCAACGACGCCAACCAGGGTGCGATGCTGCGCGGGATCCTGCCCGACCAGGAACCCAAGGTCGCCGACATCGGCTCCAAGATGATCGCAGGCAAGCTTGCGTCGCTCACTCCAGGTTCCTGGGGCATCGTGCTCGGCCGCGACCTGGCGTTGGTGCTGGGTGTCAGCGTCGGCGACCGGGTGATCGTGTATGCGCCGGTGCTGAGCGCGAACCCGGTCACCGGAGTGACGCCCCGCCTGCGACGGTTCACGGTGGTCGGCATCTTCGAGGCTGGGATGCAGGAATTCGATTCGGGGCTCGCGATCGTCAATCTGCACGACGCCGAGAAGTTGTACCGCATGTCCGGGCCCAGCGGCATCCGGCTCAAGCTCGATGACGTGTTCGTGGCCAACAAGGTCGCGACGACGCTGGCCGACAAACTGGGCGACGCCTACCGCGTGCAGGGCTGGATGCAACAGCACGTGAACCTTTTCAAGGCGATCGCGATGGAGAAGGTGGTGATGTTCATCATCCTCTCGCTGATCGTTGCGGTGGCCGCCTTCAACCTGGTGTCCTCGCTGGTGATGCTGGTGACCGACAAGCAGTCGGACATCGCGATCCTGCGCACGCTCGGCGCGACGCCGCGCAGCATCATGGGCGTGTTCATGATCCAGGGCATGCTGATCGGCGTCATGGGCATCGCCATCGGCGTGGTCTGCGGCGTGGCGCTGGCGATCAACGTGCCCGCGATCGTGGACTGGATCCAGAACGTTACCGGCTACCAGTTCCTGCCGGAGTCGGTGTACTACATCAACAACGTGCCCAGC
This sequence comes from Rhodanobacteraceae bacterium, assembly GCA_036279975.1. Classification (GTDB taxonomy): domain Bacteria; phylum Pseudomonadota; class Gammaproteobacteria; order Xanthomonadales; family Rhodanobacteraceae; genus 66-474. The sequence goes on along the minus strand of DASURP010000050.1, from coordinate 40,428 downwards.
AAACTCAGCTGGCCCTCGGTGGGCTGGATCACGGGCATGGCCTTGCTGTTCTCGCTGCTGGCGACGATCTACCCGGCGTGGCGGGCCTCGCGCACGCAGCCGGCGGAGGCGCTCCGGTATGAATGAGCAGCCGGTGGGCAACGGCGTGGTCCTGCGCGCGAACCACATCGCCAAAACCTACGAGGAAGGCAGGCTGCGCACGCCGGTGCTGGCCGACGTCAGTTTCGAACTGGCGCGCGGTGAAACGCTTGCGATCGTGGGTGCATCGGGCTCCGGCAAGAGCACGCTGCTGCACATCCTGGGCGGGCTGGACACCCCGACCAGGGGCTCGGTGGAACTGGAAGGGCGCGAATTGTCGAAACTGCAGGACGCCGAACGCGGACGTGTGCGCAACCGTTCGCTGGGCTTCGTCTACCAGTTCCACCATCTCCTGCCGGAGTTCAGCGCGCTGGAAAATGTCGCGATGCCGTTGCTGATCCGCGGCACGCCGATCCCGGAAGCGCGCGCGCAGTCGCAGGCGCTGCTGGAACGCGTGGGTCTGGGCCACCGCCTCGAACACAAGCCCGGGGAACTGTCGGGCGGAGAACGCCAGCGTTGCGCGATGGCGCGCGCGCTGGTGACGCGTCCCGCCTGCGTGCTCGCCGACGAACCCACCGGCAACCTCGACGAGCAGAACGCCGCGTCGCTGTACGCGTTGATGCTGGAGCTGAACCGCGAGATCGGCACCAGCATCGTGTTGGTCACCCACGACCACGTCCTGGCCAGGCGGCTGGACCACGTGCTCGAACTGACCGGCGGGACGCTGCACCCCATGGTCCACGACGGCTGATCGTCCGCGATGGACGCGCGCAAGGAACGCGGCGCAGGCAGGACCATCCCGGGGATGCTGACCGGGGCGCTGGCGATCCTCACCGGCGCCGTGCTGGTGCAGACCCTGCACGTCTTGCCGCCGCGCTGGCTGGATGCGATGCTCGGGGTTGCCGCGCTTGCAGGATTCCTGGCCTGCCTGCGCTGGCGCGCACTGGCGGTGTGGTGGTGCCTGCCGCTTTTGCTGGCGGCATTCGCCTGGACCGCCCTGCGTGCCGACCTCGCGCTGCACGCGCGCCTGCCGCACGCGCTGGAGAAACAGGACATCCTGGCCATCGGCACGGTCACGGACCTGCCGCAGGCCCAGGACGACTCGACGCGGTTCGACTTCACGATCGCACAGGCGCGATTCGATGGGCACGCGGTGCCGGTGCGCGGGCACGTGCGCCTGTCCTGGTATGCGTCGCGCCGGCACGCGCCGCCGGTCATCACGCCATGCACGACATGGCGGCTGCGGGTACGGATGAAACGGCCGCACGGGCTGGTCAATCCGGGCGGGATGGATTTCGAACGCTCGGCCCTGCAGAAGGGCATCGTCGCGACCGGCTACGTGCGCGAGGACCCGGCCAATTCATTGTTGCGTTCCCGCGGGTGCGTGGATGGCGTCCGCGCCAAAGTCGCGGGGGCGATCGACGCCGCACTGCCCGGGGATCGACATGCGGCGCGGCTATTGCGCGCGCTCTCGGTCGGCGACGAACGCGCGCTGGACGAACATGACTGGCAGGTGGTGCGCGCGACCGGCATCAGCCACCTGATCGCGATTTCGGGCTTCCACGTCGGTCTCGCCGCCGTGTTCGGAGCCTTGCTGGTGCGGCTGGCGTGGTGGTTGTTTCCGGCACTCGGGTTGCGCCTGGCGAGGCCCGCGGCAGAGGCCGCAGTCGCGTTCCCGGCCGCGCTCGCCTACGGCGCACTGGCCGGATTCGGCCTGCCGACCACGCGCACCCTGTTGATGATCGCGGTGGTGGCGGGCTGGCGGCTGCTGCGGCGCGGTGGCGGTTTCGGCGAGGGCTTCGGGTTGGCCTTGGCCGCGATCCTCATCGTCGATCCGTTGTCGGTATTGTCGTCGGGATTCTGGCTGTCGTTCGCGGGCGTGGCCTTGCTGGCGTGGACCCTGGCGCGCGGTTCCGGCTGGCGCGGGCACCTGAAGGAAATCGGCCTGGCGCCGCTGCTGATGACGTTGGCGCTGTTGCCGTTGACGGTGTGGTTCTTCGGGCAGGCTTCGCTGGTCGCGCCGCTCGCGAACCTCGTCGCGGTGCCGTTCGTGAGCTTCGTGATCGTGCCAGTCGATCTGGCGGCGTGCGTGGCGCTGTTCGCATGGCCATGGCTGGGGTACCTGTTGCTGCAGGTGTGCGCGCAGCTGGTCGACTGGCTTTGGTGGCTGCTGTTGCAGCTCGCGGCCTGGCCACCGGCGATGCAGTACCTGCCCGAGGCTTCGCTGGCCGCGTTCGTGCTTGCCTGCATCGGCGCGGTCTGGCTGTTGGCGCCGCGCGGCATCCCGGCGCGCGGGTTGGGCGCATTGCTGTTGTTGCCCCTGTGCTGGCCGCGCGCCAGCCTGCCCGCGGGCGGGGCGTTCCGCGCGACGGTCATCGACGTGGGGCAGGGGCTTTCGATATTGGTGCGCACGCGCAGCCACGCGCTGCTGTTCGACACCGGCGCGCGCTATCCATCGGGTTTCGATCTCGGCGCAGCGGCGGTGGTGCCGACCCTGCATGCGCTGGGCGTGGACCGCCTCGATCGCCTGATCATCAGCCACGGCGACAACGACCACGCCGGCGGCGCCGTGTCGGTGCTCGCGGCGTACCCCGGTACGCCGGTGTCCGGCGGCGAACCTGCGCGTGGCCCGGTGCCGATGCAACAGTGCCACGCGGGCCAGGACTGGCGTTGGGACGGCGTCGATTTCCGGGTGTTGTCTCCGCCCGCACCGGTGACCTTGCGCCACAACGATGCCGGTTGCGTGTTGCTGGTCTCGGGCAAGGGCGGCCGCCTGTTGCTGCCCGCGGACACATCGTCCCGGATCGAGCCCGCGCTTGCGCGCGCGGTGCCGGCGGGTCCGCCGCTGGTGCTGGTCGTGCCCCACCACGGCAGCAAGACATCGTCCAGCGAAGCGTATCTGGAAGCTTTGCGGCCGCGTTTCGCGATCGCCTCGACCGGCTACCTGAACGGTTACCACCACCCCGCGCCAGGGATCGTCGCGCGTTATGCCGCACTGGACATACCCCTGTTGAACACGCCGGCCACCGGGGCCGTGCGGCTGGCATTTGCCACCCGGAACCCTCCGCGCATACTTTCCGTGGAGCGCACGCGCCAGGCCCGCTATTGGCGGGAACAGTAATGTCGGGTGCGCGTCACGCTGACGCGCACGGGTGCACTGCTATCATTCGGCGCGAATCCACCGGATGGCGGGGCTGCGAGTGTTCGAGATCCTGAAGGCGGGCGGCTGGGGGATGGTGCCCATCCTCGTCTGCTCTGCGGTCGCGCTGGCGATCATCCTGGAACGGTTCTGGACGCTGCGCCGGGACGCGGTGTTGCCCCCGGGACTCGGTGAGCAGGTGCGCAGCTGGGCGCATTCGCAGCAGTTGAATCCGACCCACATCCAGGCCCTGCGCGAGAATTCGCCGCTGGGCGAACTGCTCGCGGCCGCGCTGGACGTGCGCAATCGCTCGCGCGCCGAAATCAAGGAGCGCATCGAGGACACCGGCCGGCACGTGGTGCACGGCCTCGAACGCTACCTCAACACCCTCGGCACCATCGCCCTGATCGGTCCGCTGCTGGGCCTGCTCGGCACCGTGTTCGGCCTGATCCGGATGTTCCTCGCGGTGATGGTATCGGGTATCGGCGACCCCATGAAGATGGCCGGGGGCATCGGCGAGGCCCTGGTGTGCACGGCTTCGGGCCTGGTGGTCGCGATCCCGGCGTATGTCCTGCACCGCTATTTCCGTTCGCGCGTGCGCGGCTACGTGGTGCAGATGGAAAAGCAGGCGGCCGCGTTGCTGGACGAACTGTCGTCCACGCGTCCGGTGGTCACCGAAGCGCGCGTCGCGGCCACCCCTGCGCAGCGCGCCGCGCACGCCGCATCCTGACTGGCCCTGAGATGCGCATCGGCAACGACCATGCCGACGAGTTCGAGATCAACGTGGTCAGCCTGATCGACGTGCTGCTGACCCTGTTGATGTTCTTCGTGTTGACCACCACCTTCGTGCAGCAGGGCCACATGAAGGTGTCGCTGCCGCAGGCCAGCGACAAGGCCAGCGCCCCCGCCAACGACACCCTGATCGTCGTGATCGACAAGCAAGGCCATTTCTTCGTTGCCAACAACCGCGTACTCGGCGACGACGAGGACACGCTCAAACGCGCAATCCAGGCCGTTGCCGGCGCAGACCGTGAACGCCCGGTGCTGCTGCGCGCCGACGGCATGACCCCGCACCAGGCCGTGGTGACCGCGATGGATGCGCTGGGCCAGCTCGGCTTCACGCACCTGTCCATTGCCACGGCGCCGCCGACCGGCCCCGCCTCGTCATGAACGGGACCGGGCGCGCCGATTCCGACGCAACGGTCTACAAGCGCCTGCTGGGATTGCTGCGTCCGTACCGCGCCATGGTGGCCGCCGCGATCGTCGCGATGGTCGCGGATGCGGCGTGCATGACGCTGTTCGCACGCGAGGTCAAGCCGCTGATCGACAAGCTGTTCGTGGACCGCGATCCCGGCGTGATCTTCTGGATGCCGATCGTCATCGTCGGCATCTTCTTCGTGCGCAGCATTGCGGTCTACGTCGAGACCTACGGCAGCGCCTACATCGGCCGCGGCGTGGTGCAGGACATGCGCCGCCGCATATTCGACAAGTACCTGCGCATGCCCGCGGCGTTCTTCGACCGCGAGTCGTCGGGCCAGCAGATTTCGCGCATCACCTACACCAGCGAGCAGGTCGCGCAGGCCACCACCGACTCGGCCAAGATCGCGATCGTCGATGGCCTGACGGTAGTCGGGCTGGTCGGCCTGATGGTGTGGACAAGCTGGATCCTGACCCTGGCGCTGCTGGTGATGGTGCCGCTGGTCGGGATCCTGGTCACCTATGTCAGCCGGCGCTACCGCCGCATCAACGTGACCATCCAGGACGTGGTGGGGCGCGTGACCGGGGTGGTCGAGGAGGTGGTCGGCGCGCACCGCGAGGTCAAGGTGTTCGGCGGACAGGACTACGAGTCCGTGCGTTTCAACGAAGTCACCGACCGCGCGCGCAAGTTGAACGTCAAGGTCGCCGCGACCAATGGCCTGTCCACCGCCTTCGTGCAGCTTGCGGCAGCCATCGCGCTGGCGCTGATCGTGTGGATCGCGACGCGTCCGTTCATGATGGGGCACGGATTGACCGCCGGTTCGTTCATGCGCGTGTTCATGTGCATGGCCGGCATCCTGCCTTCCATGAAACGCCTGACCACGGTGCAGTCGAACATCCAGCGGGGACTGGCGGCGGCGACGGAGCTGTTCGGGATCCTCGACGCGCCGGTCGAACGCGACACGGGCAGCGTGGTGATCGAGCGCTGCCGTGGCGACATCGAATTCCGCGACGTGCAGCTTGCCTACCCCGGGGCCAGCACGCAGGCGTTGCGCGGTGTTTCGCTGGCCTGTCCGCGCGGCTCGATCACCGCGCTGGTCGGGCGCTCGGGCAGCGGCAAGAGCAGCATGGCGTCGCTGATTCCGCGTTTCTACGAGCCCACCGGCGGGGTGCTGTTGCTGGATGGTCGCCCGCTGGGCGATTACACGTTGCGCAGCCTGCGCGCGCAGATCGCCTGGGTGGGGCAGGACGTGGTGCTGTTCGATGGCACCATCGCGAAAAACATCGCCTACGGCGCGTTGGTCGATGCCGGCGAACCGGACATCATCGCGGCGGCCGAGGCCGCCAATGCGATGGAATTCATCCGCAAGCTTCCGGATGGCATCCACAGCCGGGTGGGCGAGGGTGGCGCGCTGCTCTCGGGCGGCCAGCGTCAGCGCATCGCGGTCGCGCGCGCGCTGCTGAAAAATGCGCCGATCCTGGTATTGGACGAGGCGACCAGCGCGCTGGATACGGAATCCGAGCGGCTGATCCAGGACGCCCTGTCGCGCCTGATGAAGAACCGCACCACGCTGGTGATCGCGCACCGCCTTTCCACGGTCGAGCACGCCGACCAGATCGTGGTGCTGGACGCCGGGCGCGTCGTGGAGCAGGGCACGCACGCCGAATTGCTGGCACGGGAAGGCAAGTACGCGGCCCTGTACCACCTGCAGTTCCGCGAACCCGCGACCGTCGCGGCCTGACATTTTTCCCCTTCTCCCGCCGGGAGAAGGTGGCGCGCAGCGCCGGATGAGGGTTCGGCTCTTCGCGTGGGACGACAGCGGTGCGAAGCTTTGGCTCCGCTCTACCGAACCCTCACCCCACCACTCTCCCGAAGGGAGAGTGGCCTTGTCGCTGGCGTCCGGTAATCCATGTCAATCTCCGGCTTCCTGCAACAGCGTTGGTACGAAGACCGCCCGCCCGCGTGGTGGACGCTGCCGCCGGCCGCACTCTACGGCGGCGTGACCGGGCTGCGCCGGCGGCTGTACCGGGGCGGGGTGCTGCAAGCGCGGCGCCTGCCGGTCCCGGTGCTCGTGGTCGGCAATCTCACCGCGGGCGGTGCAGGCAAGACGCCGCTGGTGATCGCCCTGGTCGAGGCCTTGCGTGCGCGCGGCTGCAGGCCCGGGATCGTCAGCCGCGGCTACGGCGGGATGGCCCGCGTTCCCATGCAGCTCGCCGTGCAGCCCGATCCCGCCGTCGTCGGCGACGAGCCCGCACTCATCCGCTTGCGCACGGGCGCACCGGTCGCGGTGGGCGCGAAGCGTTACGCGGCCGCCCGCCTGTTGCTGGGTGACGACGTCGATGTCGTGATCGCGGACGACGGCTTGCAGCATTACGCGCTGGTGCGCGACATCGAAGTCTGCGTGGTCGACGGCGTGCGCCGCTTCGGCAACGGGCGCCTGTTGCCGGCCGGACCGCTGCGCGAACCCGAAGCGCGCCTGCACGGCGTCGATTTCATCGTCTGCAACGGCGGCGAGCCGCGTGCAGGCGAGATCCCGATGTCGCTGTCGATGGGCGACGCCGTGGCGCTGGCGGGGCCGGCGCGCAGCCAACCCCTGCTGGCATTCGCGGGCCGGCGCGTGCATGCCGTCGCGGGCATCGGCCATCCGCCGCGGTTTTTCGACGCGCTGCGCGGACTCGGCATGGACGTGGTCGAACATCCTTTCCCGGACCACCATCGCTACACCCGCGACGACTTTGGTTTCGCAGGTGACGGTCTGCCGGTCATGCTGACCGAAAAGGATGCGGTCAAATGCGGTGCGTTCGCGCGGCCGGACTGGTGGAGCGTGCCGGTGTCCGCGAGATTGCCGGACGAATTTCTCGATGATCTGGTCGGGCGTCTGCACGCACGGTCACTGTCGCACGTCGGAAACTAACCAGGACAGGGCGCTTCAGTGCGGTATCGGTGCTCCGCTGAAGTGGTGCGCGTTCAGCCAAATGTGTACCAGGATACTGGCCACGAAACCAAGCCCGATGGCCCAGGTCCAGCGCAGGTGGGACATGAAGGTGTACATGCCACGCGAGGCGCCCATCAACGCCACGCCGGCCGCCGAGCCGACCGACAGCAGGCTGCCGCCGACGCCCGCAGTGAGCGTGATCAGCAGCCACTGGCCGTGGTCCATCGGCGGGTTCATCTTCAGCACCGCGAACATGATCGGGATATTGTCGATGACGGCCGAAAGGATGCCCATCAGCGAGTTGGCGAAGGTGAAGCCCAGGCCGCCATACAGGTGTACCGAGGCGAGCTGCAGATAGCCGGCAGCGGCGAGGCCGCCGACGCAACCGAACACGCCGTAGAAGAACAGCAGCGTGTCCCATTCGGCGTTGGCGATGATCTTGAAAATCGAATACGCGTATTCGCGCGGCTCCTTGCCCTGCGCGATCGCATAACGGCGTTGCTCGTAGTCGATGCGCGAGGCCAGCAGGTTGAGCAGGGCGAGGCCCGTCAACATGCCGTAGGCTGCCGGCATGTGCAGCCATTGCTTGCCGAGCACTGTGATGGCGATTGTGAGGGCGAAAGTGATGCAAATGCTGATGCCGCCGCGTTTCATCGACGCCCAGGATTCGAGCGCATCGGGCGCGCCCCTGGGCACCGCGAAGAACATGATCAGTGCCGGTAGCAGCCAGTTCACCAGGGATGGCAGGAAGATGTCGAAGAACTCGACGAAATCGACCTTGTGCGCCTGCCAAACCATCAGCGTGGTGATGTCGCCGAATGCACTCCAGGCACCGCCAGCGTTCGCCGCCACCACCAGATTAATCATGGCCAGGGTGATGAACCGTGAATTGCCTGCACCCACCGCCAGCACCACCGCCGACATCACCAGCGCGGTGGTCAGGTTGTCTATCAGCGGCGACAGCATGAACGCCAGTGCCCCCGTCACCCAGAACAACTGCCGGTAGCTGAAGCGCCGTTTCAGCAGCTGCGCGCGCAACGCCTCGAACACCCCGCGCTCGCCCATGGCGGTGACGTAGGTCATCGCCACCACCAGGAAGAAGAAGATTTCCGCGTATTCGAGGAACATCGCCTCGAACGCGTCGCGCGCCGCCGAAGCAACCTGGCCGGGTTCGTTGGTCCACCAGGCAAGCGCGCCCCAGATCAGCCCCGCCGCCAGCATCACCGGCTTGGACTTGGCGATCTGGATGCGTTCTTCCATCACCACTGCGACGTAGGCCAGCACGAACAGCGCCAGCACCAGCCAACCCACCGGCTCGGCGGTCAGGTGAAAGTTCACATCGGCGGCGGCGTCCGTGGCAGCGGCCAGGATCGGGGACATCAGGATTTACCGTTGCGCAAGACGTGCCCGGAAAGCCTAGCAGCGGTTTCGTGGGGTGGATAGGGAACTGGCCTCACGCCACGGTTTCCGGCGTCGTCACCGGGCGCCGCAGCGGACGATCGTGGCGCAAACGGGTGAATACATAGACCGCGACCAGCGGCAGCATCGCCATCACCAGCACCGCGATGCGGAATCCGTGCACGTAGGCAGCGGGGTCGTGGTGGCGGTCGCCCAGGAACAACGCCAGCAGCCACGACGACAACGCGATGCCGAAGCTGATCACGAGGTACTGCGCCGCGGACGTCACCGACGACGCCTGCGCGGCCCGCTCGGGTGGCAGGTCCACGAAGGCCAGGGTGTTCATCGCAGTGTATTGCAGCGACATCACGAAACCGTACGCGAACATCAACAACGCGATCGCCCACCACGGCGTGGCGGCGCCGAACAGCGCGAAGCAGGCCAGCAGCAGGGTTGCGATCGCGGTGTTCACGAACAGGGTGCGGCGGTAACCCCAGCGCTTCAGGATGCGGTCGATCAGCAGTTTCATCAGCACCATCGCGACCGCCTGCGGCACGATGATCAAGCCGGCTTCGGTCGGGGTCCAGCCGCAGCCGACCTGCAGGAACAGCATCAGGATGAACGACAACCCGGCGGTGCCGAGCCGCATGCACATGCCGCCACCGACCGCGATGGTGAAGCTGCGCACCTTCAGCAGCGTCAGGTCGGCGACCGGATGGCGGACACGGCGGCCGTAACGCCAGTAGGCGAAGCCGCAGGCGAGCCCGACCAGTGCCGCAACGCCGGCATTGCGATAGTTGCCGTCACCGCCCGCTTCCGCCGCGGTCAGCAGCATGCCCGACGCGAGCGCAAACAGCGCAAAACCGATCCAGTCGAACGGCTTCCGTTCGCCGCGGAAGTCGGGCATGTGGGTACGGTTGAGCCACAGGCCGATGACCCCAACCGGTACGTTGACCAGGAAGATCAGGCGCCACGACGCATATTGCGACAGCACGCCGCCCAGCAACGGCCCGACCACCGGGCCGAGCAGGCCGGGGATGCCGGCCGTGCTCATCGCCGCGACGAAATCCTTCGGACCGAATGCGCGCACCAGCACGTAACGGCCGATCGGCATCAGCAACGCGCCGCCGATGCCCTGCAACACACGCGCCGCGACCAGCTGCGGCAGGCTCTGGGCAATGCCGCAGGCGAGCGAGCCGGCGGTGAAGATCAGGATCGACGCCGCGAACACGCGGCGCGTGCCGAAACGGTCGGACAACCAGGCACTGGCGGGGATGCAGACCGCCAGCGTCAGCACGTAACTGGTCAGCGCGGTCTTGAGCGAAATCGGCGGCACCGCCAGCGCCTGCGCGATGCTGGGCACCGCCGTGTTGACGATGGTCGAGTCCAGCGTTTGCATGAAGAACGCGGCCGCGACCAGCCAGATCAAACCACGCATGCGCGCGAGGCCATCGGGTGATTCCGTTTCGGGCATCGGCAGAACGGGCGCAATGCCCGGCACCACGGAAAGAATCCGCCATTTTAGCGGCTAACGGCGAATCCCCTGCGAAGCAGCTGTCGTGCAAAGTCAGGGTGGGGACGGGCGCTTGCGCGATGCCGGTGGCATCGCGTGCACGGCCGAACGGCCGATCAAGGACGGCTGCTTGCCGAAAGCACTCGCGATCACTGCCGATCATGGACGAGCGCGAATAACGCGTGTCCGGCCTGCGTCACCGGGGAGGGGTTCGACGCAGGCCGGATACGCGGGTGAGTACTCGAACAGCCGGCAGCACGAGGGTTGCTCCGAAACTGCCCACTACAAGGATGGACCGCAACTCACCCGTGACCGATACTGCTACGGCAACCTTTCAGGCACCTTTCGGTATGGGATATCCATTGCCCCGGCGGGTGCGGATCGGCCGCCGCGGCCACACCGGTTAAACTTGCCGCAGGAATCGACGCGACGCGCCCCACCATCCGTGGCCAGGAACACCATGACCAAGCAGACCGGCACGCCGGCACAGCAGGCTGCGGCGCTGCGCGACGCGATCGACGACGCGAACCATCGTTATTACGTGCTCGACGATCCGTCGATTCCCGACGCCGAGTACGACCGCCTGATGCGCGAGCTGGAGGCGCTGGAGGCCGGGCACCCCGAGCTGGTCACGCCGGATTCGCCGACCCGGCGCGTGGGCGCGAAGCCGTCTTCCGGTTTTGCCGAGGTGCGCCACGCGATCCCGATGCTGTCGCTGGCCAACGCCTTTTCCGATCCCGATCCGCCCGAGGGCGTCGATCCCGACCACGAGGTGCGCGATTTCGTGCGTCGCGTCGAACAGGGCCTGGGCATCGATGATCCCGAGTTCGCTGTCGAGCCCAAGTTCGACGGACTGGCGACCAGCCTGCGTTACGAGGACGGGCTGTTCGTGCAGGGCGCGACCCGCGGCGACGGCACGACCGGCGAGGACGTCACCGCCAACCTGCGCACGGTCAGGGCCATTCCGTTGAAGCTGCGCAGCCGCGGCTGGCCGCGCGTGCTGGAAGTCCGCGGCGAGGTATTCATGCCCAAGGCCGGGTTCGAGGCGTACAACGCGCGCATGCTGCGCGAAGGCGGCAAGCCGCTCGCCAACCCGCGCAACGGCGCGGCGGGCTCGTTGCGCCAGCTGGATCCGCGCGTGACCGCTTCGCGGCCGCTCGCGTTCTATGCCTACGCCGTCAATCTTCCGCCCGACCCCGACGCCGTGATCGCCGATCGCCACAGCGCCGCGATGACGAAGCTGCGGGGCTGGGGTTTCCCCACCTGTCCGCAGAGCGAAGTCGTGCGCGGCGCGGAGGGTTGCCTTGCCTATTTCAGGAAGATCGGCGCCGCGCGCGCTGCGCTGCCCTACGGCATCGACGGCGTGGTGTACAAGGTCGACCGCTACGATGAGCAGCGCGAGCTCGGTTACGTGGCGCGCGCACCGCGCTGGGCCATCGCGCACAAGTTCCCCGCCGAGGAACAGGCGACGGTGGTCGAGGCCATCGACATCCAGATCGGCCGCACCGGTGCGGCCACGCCGGTGGCGCGCCTGAAACCCGTGCAGGTTGCCGGCGTCACCGTCACCAACGCGACGCTGCACAACGCCGACCAGGTCGCGCGCCTCGACGTGCGGGTCGGTGACAGCGTGATCGTGCGTCGCGCGGGCGACGTGATCCCGGAAGTGGTGCGGGTGATTCCCGAGCGCCGTCCGGCGCACACCAGGCCATGGAAGATGCCCGCGCATTGCCCGATCTGCGGTTCCGCGATCGTGCGCGAGGATGGCGAGGCCGCGGCGCGCTGCACGGGTGGCTTGGTCTGCGCCGCGCAACGCCGCGAGGCGATCCGGCATTTCGCTTCGCGCCGCGCGCTGGATATCGACGGCCTCGGCGAGCGCTACATCGAGGATCTGATCGCGTTCGATTACCTGCACTCGATCGCCGACCTGTACAAGCTCACGCTGGACGATTTCCTGGCCATGAAGCGGCGCGGCGAGGAGCGCGACGGAGCCATCCCGGAAACGGTCAAGGCCGGCAAGATCGCGACCAAATGGGCCGACAACCTGGTCGCCGCGATCGAGGCCAGCAAGACCACGACGCTGGAACGCTTCCTGTACGCACTCGGCATCCCCGAAGTGGGCGAGGCCACCGCCAAGGCGCTGGCGCGGCATTTCGGCGCGCTGGACGCACTGATGCGTGCGAGCGAAGACGAACTGACGGCGGTCAACGACGTCGGTCCGGTCATGGCCGCGCATATCACTGCATTTTTTGCCGAACCGCGCAACCGGGCTGCCATCGCGGCCTTGCGCGGGACGGGCGTGCACTGGCCGGAATCCGCGCCGCAGCGGGGTGCGGACGGGCCCCTTGCGGGCAAGACCGTGGTCCTGACCGGTGGACTTGCTTCGCTCTCGCGCGACGAAGCGAAGGACAAGCTGGAAGCGCTGGGCGCGAAGGTCGCGGGTTCCGTGTCGAAAAAAACCAGCCTCGTGGTTGCGGGCGAAGCCGCCGGTTCCAAGCTCGACAAGGCGCAGGCGCTTGGCGTCGAAATCTGGGACGAGGCGCGCTTGCTGGATTTGCTGAAGGCGCATGGGGGCTGATCGTCGCAGGCGGCACGATGCGTTGCGGGTGCGTGCGCGCCTGTATGCGCTGGTCCGTGGATTTTTCGCCGAGCGCGGGGTCGCCGAGGTCGAGACGCCGATCCTGTCGGCGGCCGGCAATACCGAGCCGAACATCGAAGGGTTCGCGACGGCGTTTTCCGGTCCGCCGGGCAGCGGTGCGCGCGAGCGCTTCCTGCGCACCTCGCCGGAATATCCTTTGAAGCGCCTGCTCGCGGCCGGGTTCGGCGACTGCTACGAATTGGGCCGCGTTTTCCGCAACGGCGAAGCGGGGCGGTCACACAACCCCGAGTTCACCATGCTGGAGTGGTACCGCATCGGCTTCAACCACCGGCGGCTTGCGCTCGAAACCGCGCAGTTGGTGCGGGCGGCGCTGGCATTGGTGCAACGCGATGCGGGCGTCACCACCACGAGTTATCGCGACTGGTTCCGCGACGGACTGGGGCTCGACCCGTTCGCCGCCGATGAAGCGGCGCTGCGCGGCCCCCTGCGCGATTTCTCGATCGCTGCCGATGGCCTGGTCCGCGACGACTGGCTGGACCTGCTGGTGACGCACCGCCTGCAGCCCGCGCTTGCGCAGGATGGCATCACGATCGTGCACGACTTCCCGGCCTCGCAGTGTTCGCTGGCGCGCGTCCGCGACGGCAACCCGGCGGTCGCCGAGCGCTTCGAGCTGTACCTGGGACGGCACGAACTCGCCAACGGTTACCACGAGTTGAACGATGCCGCCGAGCAACGCGCGCGCTTTCGCGCTGAAAACGCGCTGCGCGAAGCGCGCGGCATGGATACACTGCCGATCGACGAGAACCTGCTGGGGGTGCTGGACGCGCTCCCCGACTGCGCGGGGGTGGCGCTGGGCGTCGATCGCCTGTTGATGCAGATGCTCGGCGTGGACGACATCCGCGCCGTGTTGGCGTTCCCGTTTGCCGAGGCGTGACGGCACGGCGCGTACGCGGCACGCCGTGCCTTCGTTGCAGTCCGCGGTATCGCGCTACGCCGCCGCCGCGGATCCCCGCTCGCCCCACAGGTAGCGGTAGACCAGCCCACCGATGGCGCCGCCGATGATCGGGGCCAGCCAGAACAGCCACAGTTGGCCCACTGCCCAGCCATCCTGCGCGTTAATCAGGGTCTGCACGATGGCGGGGCCGGTCGAGCGCGCGGGGTTCACCGAGGTGTTGGTGACCGGGATGCTGACGAGGTGGATCAACGCCAGCGCGAGCCCGATGGTGAGCCCGAAGAAACCCGCGGACGCGCGCTTGTCGGTCGAACCCATGATGATCAGCACGAAAAAGCCGCTCATCACCGCTTCGCACAGGAACGCGGCCCCCATCGAATAGCCGCCCGGTGAATGTGCGCCATAACCGTTGGATGCGAAGTTACCGACGTCGAAGCCCTGTTTGCCGCTGGCGATCGCGTACAGCACCCAGCCGGCGATGATCGCGCCGACCACCTGCGCCACGATGTACGGGATGGCTTCCCTGGCCGGAAAGCGCCCGCCGGCCGTCAGCCCGAGGGTCACGCACGGATTGATGTGGCTGCCCGAGATGTGGCCGATCATGTAGCACATCGTCAGCTGGGTCAGGCCGAACGCCAGCGCCACGCCCACGAAGCCGATGCCGAGCTGTGGGAAGGCCGCGGCCAGCACTGCCGCGCCGCAGCCGCCGAAGGTGAGCCAGAAAGTGCCGAACAATTCCGCCGCACAACGCTTGCCAAGGTTCATGTCGGTTGTCTCCCTGCGAACATGGAATGACGGAGCGCGACTCCCGCCCCGTGCCTGCTGCAGCCAGCCCCGTGCAGCGCCGGAAGCATAGGCGACGCCAGGCGCGCGCAAGGTTGCGCCGCAGCAAAAGCCGTTGCGTCAGCGCCCGTTCGCGAGTTCGATCGCGTGTGCCAGCTCGTTGCGCGAGTAGTCGTAGCCGCCGGCCAGCGCCACGGCGGGCAACAGCGGTTCGGACGGAGGCGCCGGTGGCGCGAACCTGCCGCCCGGCCCGAACATCGGCGCGCGCACCTCCAGCCCCTGTGCCTGCGGCAGCGCGCCATACAGGTGCCGATAAAGCAGCACGGCCTCCAGCAGGACCGGGTCGTGGCCCGGGTGTCCGGCCTTGGCGAACCCGTCGGCGTGGGCGAACCGTTCGTGGCCCTCGTTGAAGCGACCGGATATCGCGACGTAGGGAACGTCGTTGGCGCGGGATGCCTTCGACTCCGCCGCGACAATGTTCCGCGATGCCGCAGGCGCGGTCTGGTAGGTCCCCATCAGGATGGGCCTGGCGCCGTGCGCACGGACGACACGGGCCAGTTCGTGCAAGGCGCGGCGGGAATCGCTGCAGGCCTTCGGCCCGAAACCGCAGGCGAAATCATCGCCGCGTTCCTGCAGCACCATGTAGTCGTAATGGCGCCCCGCGAGCGCCCGTTGCACCGCTCCACTGTCCAGCCATTGCGTCAAGGTCGCGCCGCCCTCGACGAGCAGTCCCGTTTGCACCGCTTTGCCGTTCTCGGCGGCAAGTGCCGCGAACACCGCAGGCAGGTTGCCCGCGTAGGTCAGGCTGTTGCCCACGAACAATATTCGAGTGGGCCCGGGTGCCGCGGCGCCAGCCACGAATGCCAGCGTATACAGCATGTGAAACAAGGAGTTATGGAACACTCTTGACGTCGATATGATCAGAACTCCAGGTTCTGCGCGGCGCACAGGTAATCCACCAGCGGCGCCAGTCGCTTGAAGTGAGCGACCACGAACGGGAACAGTCCGGGCGAGCAGGCCAGCGCATCCTCGAAGCCGACGCCGGCGGCGAAGCTCCTGCGCTTCAGGTCCTCGAGCAACGGATGGTCGTGTGGAAAGCCCTGCGGCGCGCGCGTGAGCGACTCGCCCCAGAATTCGTAATGTTCCCGGAAGGCGCGGCCGTGCGCGGCGCGTTTCCAGGCCGCAGGATTGTCGATGATGAAGTTCCGGATATTGCGCAGGGTGTGGTTCTCCGGGTGCCACAGTCCGGCGCCGACGAAACAATCGCCGGGTGCGATGTGCAGGTAGAACGAAGGCGCCGCGATTTCGCGCCGGCGTTCGTGGAAGATCCGGGCACCGGCCCAGGCCTTGTAGGGCGCCTTGTTGCCGGAGAAACGCGTATCCCGCTGGATCCGGAACAGCGAGCCGCCGACCTTGCGCGGATCGGCGCGGTAATGCCTGCTGAGTTTCGCTACCGGACTCTGCAGGTCCGCGATCAGTTGCAGGTAGGGGCCGCGTATGTGCGCTTCGTAGTCGGCCTGGTGAGCCTTGAACCACGGGCGGTTGTTATGGCGTGCGAGGGCACGCAGGAAGCGGAAGCTGGCGGGGGAGAAATACGCGTGCGGCATGTCAGGGACCGAATTCCTGCTGGACGGATTCCCCCCAGGCCTGCAGGCGGTCCAGCAGCGCCTGCTTCGGGCCGGGGGGCGTTGCCGCGCGCAGGCGAGCGATGGTCGCGAAGTACTGCTCCAGCGTCAGCGAGGTGGTTTCGGTCGCGAAGGTCAATTTGTCGCAAACGAACGCGCGCCAGTCCGCGTGCTCGTCGGGAAGCAGCGTAGCCGGCCAGTTGCGCGCGCGGTAACGAAACAACAACTCGCCGTAGCGTGGGTCGTCGAACCTGAAATCCGTGCTGGCGAGCAGGTCGGGCGGTGTCGCGCGCACCGCTTCGCAGCGGCGCTTGTCGGCGGGCGATGGGAATGCCGAATACAACTGGCACTCTGGATCCCCGCGCTCGGGCCAGCGGTCGGCACTGGCAGCGAACGCATTGCGCACGCGCTCGCGCAGGCCAGCGCAGGCGCGCATGCTCTCGAGGTTGCGCGCGCACGTCGCGGTATCCAGGCCGATGCGTGCGGTGTCGGTGTCGCGCAATGCGGACGTTGGGGCGAAGAACGGCGACTTGTTGGCGTGGATTTCCTTGAGGGGTGGGCGTTCGATGTCCCCGGGCAGGTCGGCGCGACGCGTGAACATGCGTTCGGCCAGTTCGTCCGGATCCAGTCGGATCCAGGAATCCGCGTCGACGGACAGGTCGGCGACGATGAAGGTTCCCGGGCGATCAGGGTGTTCGGTGATCGGCGCCACCATGGCCAGGCAACCGCGCGCCGGCGAATAGCGCCCGGACACGTGCAGCAGTGGATCCATCGAAGGCAGGGTCCGTGCGAGGCCCGCGGTTGCCTTCTTCTTGTCGCGCAGCGCGAAGTGCCAGTCGTACAGCCGCGGCTGCTGGCGGCGCAACAAGCGGGCCAGCGCCAGCGTCGCTTCCACGTCCGACAACGCGTCGTGCGCACGTTCCTGTTTCAGGTGGTTGGCAGGCGCCAAGCGGTCGAGCTTGAACGACGGCACACCGTCCTCGCCGATCGGCCATTCGATGCCCCCGGGACGCAACGCGTAGCACGCGCGGGCGAGGTCCATGATGTCCCAGCGCGAATTACCGTGCTTCCATGCATGCTCGTAGGGGTCGATGAAGTTGCGGTAGAACAGGTTGCGGTTGACCTCGTCGTCGAACCGGATCGAGTTGTATCCGGCCGAGCAGGTTCCGGGTTCCGCCAGCAGCTCGTGCACGGCGCCGGCGAACTCCGCCTCGATCACGCCGGCGCGGGCGGCGTCCTGGGGCGCGATGCCGGTGATCAGGCATGCCTCGGGGCGCGGCAGTACGTCGGCTGCGGGCGCGCAGTACAGCATGGAGGGTTTGCCTACCGGCCGCAGCTCCAGGTCGGTACGGAGCGCGGCGAACTGCACGGGACGATCGCGCACGGTGTCGGTTCCGGTGGTTTCGTAGTCGAACCACAGCATGGTCGGCGTCGGCATCCGGCCAGCCTACGGCATGCGTGGACGCGCGGCAATCCGCCCGCGTCCGCGTTGTTGCTAGACTTGTGGGACTGGAGAACGGCATGAGCGGTTGCGTCGACGACAATCTGGCCTGGATCGACCTCGAGATGACGGGCTTGTGCCCCGACACCGATTCGATCATCGAAATCGCCACCGTGGTGACCGACCGCAACCTCGAGGTACTGGCCGAGGGGCCGCAGTTCGCGATTCACCACGGCGAGGCGCGATTGCTGGCGATGGACGACTGGAATCGCCACCAGCATGCCAAGTCGGGCCTGTGGCAACGCGTGCTCGAATCGGCCAGCGACCACGCCCACGCCGAAGCGGCGACCATTGCCTTCCTCGAGGACTGGGTGCCGGCGGGCAAGTCGCCGATGTGCGGGAACTCGATTTGCCAGGACCGCCGGTTCCTGCACCGGCAGATGCCGGCACTCGAGCGCTATTTCCACTACCGCAACCTCGATGTGTCCACGCTCAAGGAGCTGGCGCGGCGCTGGGCGCCTGCCGTGTACAAGGGCTTCAGCAAGAACACGGCGCACACCGCGCTGTCGGACATCCAGGATTCGATCGACGAGTTGCGTTACTACCGCGCGCACATGGCGGATCTGGCGGGCGGGTAGGGCGTCAATCCGCGGCGGTGCCCGCGGCTTCGGCGTCCAGCAGTACGTCAACGCCTGCGTCGGGCGAAATGGACGCCGCGGGGATCGCATCACCGCGCTTCCAGGCGCTGACAGCCTCGCGCTTGCCCGCGCCTTCGACGAGAAACAACACCGCACGGGCGTTGGACAGGCGTGCGGCGCTCAGCGAGACTCGCTCGGGCGGCGGCTTGGGTGCAGCGAACACGGCCAGCGCGGCGGGCGAGTCGGTGTGCGTGCCCCAGTCGTGCCCGGGAAACAGGCTGGCGGTATGGCCGTCCTCACCGAGGCCGAGCAGGACCAGGTCGAACGCATCGAGCCCGCGCAGCTCGCGCGCATAGCGTGTCGCGGCCTCGCGCGCACCATCCTCGGACGGAATCGCATGGACGTTCGCGGCGGGAATCCCGACGTGGTCGAGCCACTCGTCGCGCGCCATCCGGCTGTTGCGTTCCGGATCGCCGGGCGGTGCGCAGCGTTCGTCGCCGAACCAGACGTGCCAGTGCGGCCAGTCGGCCTCGGCGCGGCGCAATGCGCGATAGAGCTTGCGCGGGGTGTTGCCGCCGGCGAGCACGATGTCGAATGCGCCGTGTTGCGCGATGGCGTCGTGCGCTGCCGCCAGTACGCGCGCCAGCGCGTTCGCCTGCAACGAGGTTTCGTCCGGGCACACGTGCCAGCGCACGCTTTGCGCAGGCGGGGGCGCCGCAGCGAGGATCATTCCTTCTTCATCGCATGGCCGCCGAATTCGTTGCGCATCGCCGAGAGCAGCTTGTCCGCGTACGAATCCGAATCGCGCGAGCGCAGCCGCTCGATCAGCGAGCCGGTGATGATCGGCGCGGGGACGTCGAGGTCGATGGCCTCGGCGACGGTCCAGCGTCCCTCGCCCGAGTCGACCACGTAGGGCGCGATGCCGTCCATTCCGGGGTTCCGTTTCAGCGCATCGGCGGTCAGGTCCAGCAGCCACGAACGCACCACCGAGCCGTAGCGCCAGATCTGCGCAATCTGCGCAAGGTCGAGTTCGAATTCCAGTTTGTGCTTGAAGATCGAGAAACCCTCGGCGTAGGCCTGCATCATTCCGTATTCGATGCCGTTGTGGACCATCTTGACGAAATGGCCGGAGCCGACCGGGCCGACCCGTCCCCAACCCTTGTCCTTGCCGGGTGCCAGCGCCTCGAAGAGCGGTTTCAGGCGATCCACGACCTCGGCGTCGCCCCCGACCATCATGCTGTAGCCTTCCTTGAGGCCCCACACGCCGCCGCTGGTGCCGCAATCGACGAAGTCGATGCCCTTGCCCGACAGCAGCGCGGCATGGCGCTGGTCGTCCTTGTAGTTGGAATTGCCGCCATCGACCACGACGTCGCCCTTGCCGAGCTTGCCCGCGAGCGACGCGACGGTTTCGTCCACGATCTTCCCGGCGGGCACCATCAGCCATACCGCGCGCGGGGCCTGCAGCGCGACGACCAGTTGGTCGAGCGCATCGACCGCCTTGCCGCCGGCGTCGGTCATGGCCTGCCGCGCCTCGTCGCTGGGGTCGAAGCCGATCACGTCGTGGCCCGCCTTCATCAGGCGCTGGGCCATGAAGTTGCCCATCTTGCCGAGGCCGATCATTCCGAGCTGCATGGCATTCTCCTTGGAAACCGTTGGCGCGACCGGACGCATCGCGAAACCGCGATGGTAACCCGCGGCGTGCGCCGCCGCGAATCGGGGCGTGTTCGACGCGCCGCGTCGACGCCTGTCGAGGTGGAACGGAGCGCCGCCGCACACCGGGCGCAGCGGAGCCCTGGTGGCCCATGCCGGCCGGGGGCGCCGCGAAGGCGCAGTGCCGCATCCCGCGGCCGGTCGGTCCCGTCGAGCAGTGCTGCCGCACGCTTTCACGAACGATTGAGGCGCCGCCGCGCATACTGGCGGGTGTTGTGCGATCGCCACGGATCGGCAGGGTGTCCAGGACAGCCTGCCCACGCGGGCCATGGAGGGTCCGCTGCGGAACCGGCACGGCCGGCTTCGCGAAAGCGGTTCCGGGCGTCTGCCGGACTCGACGCGTCGGGAAAGTGCCGGACGGCACTTTCCCTGCCAACAGCAAAGGGAAACCTCCAACCATGCCAGCCGACGCCCGTACTCCCGACGCATCCGTCCACTTGCTGGGTGCCAGCGGTTACGCCGTGATGGCGACGGCATCCGGCTCGGGGGCCGTTTGCTGGCAGGGCTTGGCCATCACGCGCTGGCGCAAGGGCGGCCATGGCAACGAGCAGGGTGGTTACGTCTATCTCCGCGACGTGGCGGATGGCGCCGTCTGGTCGGCCACCGCGGCGCCGTGTGGCGGAGTCACGCGATGCTGGCGCGATGAGGCGATGTTGCGGTATGCGCGCCGCGACGGCGCGGTGACCACCACCCTGGAAATCGCGGTCGATCCCGAACAGCCGGTGGAAGTGCGCGGACTCGGCTTGCGCAACGAGGGCTCGGTCGGGCGCGTGATCGAACTCACCTCGTATCTGGAACTGGCGCTGGCTCCGGAGCAGGCCGATGCATCGCACCCGGCGTATTCGAAGATGTTCGTGCAGACTGCCTTCGAGGACGGTGTGCTGTTGGCGTGGCGGCGCAAGAAGGATCCGTCCGAGCCCGATGTCTGGGCCGCGCACGCGCTGGTGGTGGATGGCGAGGATGCCGGGCCGCGCGAATGCGAGACCGACCGCGCGCGCTTCATCGGGCGTGATGGATCCCTGGCCGCACCGGCGGCACTGCGGGCCGGGCACGCGATGTCCGGTACCGTCGGCAGCGTGCTCGACGCGATCTTCAGCCTGCGCGGGCGGGTCGCGGTTGCCGCCGGACAAACATGCCGGGCGGCGTTCGTGACCGCGGTGGGCGCGTCGCGCGGCGAGGTCGTGGCCCGGATCCAGCGTTACCGCACGGCTGCGGCCTGCGCCGGGGTGTTCGAGGACGCACGCGCTGCCGTGTCGCGGGTATTGCGGGATACCGGCATCGATGCGGCGGCGGCGCGCCGCTGCCAGCAGTTGGCCGGGGCCCTGTCCGGCAACGATTCCAGCTGGCGCGCCGGTGCGGCGACCGCCGCAAAGGGCGAGGGCGGGGCACCGGTGCTTTGGGCCAGGGGAATTTCCGGCGACCTGCCGATCGTCCTGCTGCGCATCGATGCCGCCGCGCAGGCCGGGCTGGTCGCGGAGCTGATTGCCGCGCAGCGCTGGTGGCGTGCGCATCAGCTGCCCGCCGACATCGTCGTGCTCGACGCGGCCGACGAAGCCGAAGCGGTGGGCCCGGCCATCGCGAAAATGACGGGCGCCGGCGCTGCGCACGACAAGGCGCAAGGCTCGCTGTTCGTCGTTGCCGACCAGGGGTTGGACAAGTGCCTGCGCGCCGGCTTGTACACCGCCGCCTGCATCGTGCTGGACGGGCGCGACGGCGATCTCGCCACGCAGTTGGCGCGGCGCGGCGGCGCCCGGCGTACGGCCGGCTGCGGGTGGGCGCCCCCGGGACCTTCCCGGGCACGTGGCGGCAAGCCCGCCGGGATGCCCGGCCCGAAGGAGCTGGAGTTCTGGAACGGCCTGGGCGGCTTCGCGAAATCCGGCCACCAATACGTCACGATCCTGCGCGACGGGGCAAGCACGCCCGCGCCGTGGTCGCATGTCGTGGCCAACCCGGGTTTCGGTTTCCTCGCCACCGCAACCGGCGGGGGCTATTGCTGGGCCGCCAACAGCCAGCAGAACCAGATCACGCCATGGTCGAACGATGCCGTACTCGACCCGCCGGGCGAGGTGTACCTGCTGCGCGATGCCGACGACGGCGTGGAATGGGGGGCCACGGCGTCGCCCGTGCGCGCCGGCGGCGCCGCCTACGTCGCGCGCTTCGGTGCGGGTTACGTGCGTTTCGACGCCAGCGTGCATGGCATCGAATCGGAATTGACGCAGTGCGTGGCTGTCGCGGATCCTGTGAAGGTCTCGCGCCTGCGCCTGCACAACCGCAGCGGGCGGCCGCGCCGGATCGAAGTCGCGCAGGTGGTGGCCTGGATGCTCGGTCCGATCGGCAGCGATCCGCGCGCGACCACGCAGGTCGAATCCGACCCGGCGCGTGCGGCGGTACTCGCACGCAACGCCTGGCGCGACGAGTTCGCGCAGGTGACGGCGTTCATCGCCTGTGGGGCGGACGCCGCGCGGCCGGGCAGCGCCGCCGGGCCGCGCAGTGCGCTGGTGGCGGCGCTCGAACTCGCCCCCGGCGCCAGCGCGGAACTGGTGTTCCTGCTGGGCGAGGGCGCGGATCGGGCCGGCGCGCAGCAGCTGGTGGACCGTTATCGCCACGTGGATGTCGAGGCGTTGCTCGCGCAGGCCGGCGGACTTTGGGGCGGGGTATTCGATCCATTGCAGGTCGAAACCCCGCACCGTTCGATCGACTTGCTGGTGAACCGCTGGCTGCCGTACCAGGTGCTGGCCTGCCGCCTGTGGGCGCGCACCGCGTTCTACCAGGCCAGCGGCGCATTCGGATTCCGCGACCAGTTGCAGGACGTCGCCGCGCTGTGCATCGCGCGGCCCGACCTCGTGCGCGGGCACATCCTGTTGTCCGCGTCGCGCCAGTTCGAGGAAGGCGACGTGCAGCACTGGTGGCTGCCGCCATCGGGCAGGGGCGTGCGCACGCGCATCGTCGACGACCGCTTGTGGCTCCCGTTCGTGACCGCCCACTACGTCGCGACCACCGGCGACACGGCGATCCTCGCGGCACGCGTGCCGTTCGTGCACGGGGTCGCCCTCGAGCCGGGGCAGGCCGATGCGTTCTTCGCGCCGGCGAAGTCGGTGGAAACGGCAACCCTGTTCGAGCATTGCGCGCGCGCGATCGACGCAAGCCTCGGCACCGGCGCGCATGGCCTGCCGCTGATGGGCAGCGGCGACTGGAACGACGGCATGAACCGCGTGGGCGCCGGCGGCAAGGGCGAGAGCGCGTGGATGGGCTGGTTCCTGATCAAGGTGATCGGCGATTTCGCGCCCCATGCCGAGGACCGCCGCGACCCCCGCGCGGCCCGCTGGCGCGATTTTGCGCGCGCGCTGGAGCTGGCGCTGGAAACCAAGGCGTGGGATGGCGGCTGGTACCGGCGCGCGTTCTACGACGACGGCACGCCGCTCGGCACTTCGGCCGACAGCGAATGCCGGATCGAGTCTATGGCGCAGTCCTGGGCGGTGATCAGCGGACGGGGCGACCCGGAACGCACCACGTGCGCGATGCGGGCGGTCAACCAGTACCTGGTGCGTCCGAACGACGGCCTGGTGGCGTTGTTCGCCGAGCCGTTCGACAAGACGCCCCACGATCCCGGTTACATCAAGGGCTACCCGCCCGGCCTGCGCGAGAACGGCGGACAGTACACGCACGGCTCGATCTGGTCGCTGGTCGCGTTCGCGATGCTGGGCGACGGCGACAAGGCCGGCGAACTGCTGGAGATCTTCGACCCGATCCGCAAGTCGGATACGCCCGCAAAAGTCGAACGCTACAAGGTCGAACCGTACGTCGAGTGCGCGGACGTCTATTCGGTGGCGCCACACGCGGGCCGCGGCGGCTGGACCTGGTACACGGGGTCGGCCGGCTGGCTGTACCGCGCCATCGTCGAATGGGTGCTGGGCTTCCGCTTGCACGGCGACCGACTGCGCATCGAACCTTGCGTCCCGCGGGCCTGGAAGGGGTTCGCGCTGAGCTACCGGCGTGGTGCGACCGCCTGGCGGATCGAGGTCGAGAATCCGGGCCACGTCTGCCGCGGGGTCGCCGCGATCGAATTGGATGGTGTAACGTTGCAGGATTCACATGCCGGCATTGCGCTGGTGGACGACGGCGCGATCCATCACATACGCGTCATTCTGCAGAAGGATTCAAGTTGATGCCCACCGCCAAGTCCGACGCCTTCGTGTTCTTCGGCGCCACCGGCGACCTTGCCTACAAGCAGATATTCCCCGCCCTGCAGGAGTTGATCAAGGACGGCAAGCTCGGGATGCCGGTAATCGGCATTGCGCGCTCCGGGTGGGACGTCGACCAGTTGCGCAAACGCGCCCAGGACAGCCTTGCCGAACACGGCGGCGTCGACAAGGCCGCGTTCGCGAAGTTGTCGCAGCAGATGCAGTACATCGACGGGGACTACAACGACGCACAAACCTTCGCGAAATTGCGCAAGGCACTGGGCGATGCCCAGCACCCGCTGCATTACCTCGCGATCCCACCCAGCATGTTCGTGCCGGTGGTGAAGGGCCTGGCGGCCTCGGGTTGCTCGCGGGGAGCGCGGGTGATCGTGGAGAAACCCTTCGGCCGCGACCTGAAGTCGGCGCGCGCGCTCAATCGCACGCTGCATCGTTATTTCCGCGAACACGACGTCTTCCGCATCGACCATTACCTCGGCAAGGAGCCGGTGCAGAACCTGCTGTACTTCCGTTTCGCCAATGCCTTGCTCGAACCGATCTGGAACCGCGACAACATCGCCAGCGTCCAGATCACCATGGCCGAGGACTTCGGCGTGCAGGGCCGCGGCAAGTTCTACGACGGGGTCGGCGCGATCCGCGACGTGGTACAGAACCACATGTTCCAGGTGCTGGCGCTGCTGGCGATGGGGCCGCCCGCGGACCGCAGCGCGGATGCGATCCGCGACGAGAAGCTGCAGGTGTTCCGGTCGATGCGGCCGCTCAAGCCCGAGGACGTGCTGCGCGGCCAGTTCGAGGGCTATCTCGGGGAACCCGGCGTGGCCGCCGATTCGATCGTCGAGACCTTCGCCGCGTTGCGCCTGCAGATCGACAGCTGGCGCTGGGACGGCGTGCCATTCTTCATCCGCGCGGGCAAGCAGCTTCCGGTGAAATGCACCGAAGTGCTGGTGCGTCTCAAGAACCCGCCGCAGCGGGTGTTCGACGACGCGCCGGAAGGCCGTGCGGTGAACCATTTCCGCTTCCGTCTCAACCCCGACGTGGTCATCTCCATCGGCGCGCGCGTCAAGGAGCCAGGCGAGGCGATGAGCGGGCACCCGGTCGAACTCATCGCCAACCGTCACGTGCGCACCGCGATGGCGCCGTACGAACGCCTGCTGGGCGATGCGATCGACGGCGACTCCGCGTTGTTCACCCGCGATGACTGCGTGGAAGAGGCCTGGCGGGTGCTCGATCCCATCCTCGGCGACAAGGTGCCCGTGCACCGTTACAAGCCCGGAAGCTGGGGGCCGAAGGAGGCCGACGCATTGATCGCCGACGCCGGCGGCTGGAACGATCCCAGGCTCGATCCCGAGGCGAAGGCAGCCAGGTGAGCGGCGAATCTCCCATCGTGTTCCTGTTCGACGTCGACAACACCCTGCTCGACAACGACCGCGTCCACACCGACTTCGACCGCCACATCGCCGATGAATTCGGGCCCGACGAGGCGCAACGCTACTGGCAGATCTACGAGGCCTTGCGCAACAAGCTCGGTTACGCCGACTACCTTGGCGCGGTCCAGCAGTTCCGGCTGGATTGCGGCGATGAGCTGCGCGTGCAGCGCCTGGCCGCGTTCATGCTGGACTATCCATTCGCCGAGCGCCTGTATCCCGGCGCGCTCGACGCGGTCGCACATCTCTCGCAGTTCGGCCCCTGCGCGGTGCTTTCCGACGGCGACGTGGTGCTGCAACCACGCAAGATCAACCTTTCCGGTCTCGCCGATGCCGTCCAGGGCCGGGTCTTGATCTACATCCACAAGGAACGCATGTTGGATGACGTGGCCGGGCATTTCCCCGCCCCGCACTACGTGATGGTCGAGGACAAGCTGCGCGTGCTCGACGGCATGCAGCGCCAGTGGCGCGATCGCCTGACCGGCGTATTCGTGCGCCAGGGCCACTATGCCACCGATCCCGTGGCGCTGAAGGAGTACCCGCCCGCACGGATTTCATTGCATGGCATCGGTGACCTTTGCGGCATGCCCATCGAAGCCTTCCTTCCACCCATGCAACCGGCAACCGCCACGGAGTAAGCGATGAACCCCACCCGACAACTGCACGACCTCGGCCAGAGCATCTGGCTGGACAACATCACCCGCGGCATCCTCGACCACGGAACGCTGGCGAAGTACATCGCCGAGCAGGACGTGACCGGCCTGACCTCCAACCCGTCGATCTTCGACAAGGCGATCTCGGGTGGGCACGATTACGATGGCGCGATATCCGAACTGCTGGCGGCAGGGCAGCACGGCGAGGAGTTGTTCTTCGCGCTGGCGCTGCAGGACCTGACCCGCGCGGCCGACCTGTTCAAGCCGGCGTTCCACCACAGCGACGGGGTGGACGGCTTCGTGTCGCTGGAGGTCTCGCCGCTGCTCGTCGATGACACTGCCGCCACCATCGAGTCCGCGGCATTGCTGCACGCCAGGGCGCGCCGCGACAACCTTTTCATCAAGATTCCGGGCACGCCCGCCGGCATTCCCGCGATCGAGGAGTCGATCTACCGCGGAGTGCCGATCAACGTGACCCTGCTGTTCTCGCGCGAGCAATACATGGCGTCGGCGGAAGCCTGGATGCGCGGCATCGAACGCCGCATCGCCGAGGGCAAGGATCCGAACGTCGATTCGGTGGCGTCGGTGTTCATCAGCCGCTGGGACGTGGCCGTGGCGGACAAGGTGGCCACGGAATTGAAGGACCGGCTGGGCATCGCGATCGGCCGGCGCACCTACAAGGCTTATTGCGAACTGCGCGATACACCGCGCTGGAAGAAGATCGTCGCCGCCGGCGTGCACCCGCAGCGCCTGTTGTGGGCCAGCACCGGGACCAAGGATCCCAAGGCTTCCGACACCTTGTACGTCGAGGCACTGGCCGCGCCGGACACCATCAACACGATCCCCGACAAGACCCTGCTTGCGTTCGCCGACCACGGCAAACTGGGTGGGACGATGCCGCGGGACGGCGGTGATTGCGAGCAGGTGATCGCCCAGTTCAACGCCGCGGGCATCGACGACGCGGCGCTGGCCGGCAAGCTGCAGCGGGACGGCGCGGCGGCGTTCGTGAAATCCTGGAACGACCTGCTGGGCCGGATCGCGCAGAAGGCGACGGCGGTCGAGGCGCAAGCCGCGGTGCAGAAGGCGCGTGCATGAGCACGCCGTCGCTGCGGAACTCGCGGGAGTGGCGGGCGCTGGCGCACCACTGGCAATCCCTGCGTGGCACCACGCTCAAGGCGCTGTTCGACGCCGATACGGCACGCGGTACGCGGCTGGCGGCTGAAGGTGCCGGGCTGTACCTCGACTATTCGAAGAATCTTGTCAACGATGAAACCCTGCGGCTGTTGCAAAAGCTGGCGCAAGCGCGTGGCGTGTTCGCGCGCCGCGCCGCGATGTTCCGCGGCGACAGGATCAACGAGACCGAAAAGCGCGCGGTCCTGCACGTGGCCCTGCGCGCGCCGCGCGGCGAGCGCATCCTGGTCGATGGCAAGGACGTGGTGCCGGAGGTCCACGCGGTACTCGACCGGATGGCGGCGTTCAGCGACAAGGTTCGTTCCGGCGAATGGCGCGGGCATTCCGGGAAGGCCATCCGCAACGTCATTTCCATCGGCATCGGCGGCTCCGACCTCGGGCCCGTGATGGCGTATGAGGCCCTGAAGCACTACAGCCGCCGCGACATGGCCTTCCGCTTCGTGTCGAACGTGGACCCCACGGATTTCGTGGAGGCCACGCGTGACTTCGACGCCGAGGAGACCCTGTTCATCATCTGCTCGAAGACGTTCACCACGCTGGAGACCCTGACCAACGCGCACGCCGCGCGCGACTGGTGCCTGCAGAAACTCGGTGGTGACAAGGCCGCCGTGGCGAAGCATTTCGTTGCCGTGTCCACGAATGCGGCCGAAGTGGAAAAGTTCGGCATCGACACCGCCAACATGTTCGGATTCTGGGACTGGGTCGGCGGACGCTACTCGATGGATTCGGCGATCGGCCTGTCCACGATGCTGGCGATCGGGCCCGAGGCCTTCCATGCAATGCTGGCGGGTTTCCACGCCATGGATGTGCATTTCAAAAGCGCGTCGCCGGAAAGGAATTTGCCCTTGCTGATGGGGCTTGTCTCGATTTGGTACAACGATTTCTTCGGCGCGCAAACCGTTGCCGTGTTGCCGTACGCGCAATATCTGAAGCGTTTCCCAGCCTACCTGCAGCAGTTGACGATGGAGTCGAACGGCAAGCACGTCACGCTCGCGGGCGAGCGCGTGGATTACCCGACCGGTCCGATCTATTGGGGCGAGCCCGGCACCAACGGCCAGCACTCGTTCTACCAGTTGATCCACCAGGGTACGCGCTTGATCCCCTGCGATTTCATCGGCTTCATGCATTCCCTGAATCCGCTGGGCGGCCAGCACGACCTGCTGATGGCCAACCTGATCGCACAAACCGAAGCGCTGGCATTCGGCAAGACACCGGGACAGGTGCGGGCAGAGGGCACCCCGGAGTGGCTGGTACCGCACCGGGTGTGCGAAGGCAACCGTCCCACCAACACCATCCTTGCCGACACGCTGACGCCGCACTCGCTGGGCGCGCTGGTCGCGCTGTACGAACACAGCGTGTTCACCCAGGGCGCCGTCTGGCACATCGACTCCTTCGACCAGTGGGGCGTGGAACTGGGCAAGCAGCTCGCGAAGAAGGTCATCCCGCAGTTGCAGGCCGCCGGCGAGCCCGGGCTCGGCCATGACGGTTCCACCAATGCCTTGATTCGCCGGTATCGCGCTGCCCGCAAGGCGAACGGATGAGCGCGGAGAAAATCAGCCCCTTGGCCGGCAAGCCCGCGCCGCGGTCTGTCCTCGTCGACCTCGACGCACTTTTGGCCGCCTATGCGGATATACGTCCAGATCCGTCCGTGCCCGCGCAACGGGTGGCATTCGGAACCTCCGGCCACCGCGGCTCCTCGCTGGACGGGAGCTTCAACGAATGGCACATCCTCGCGATCACCCAGGCGATCTGCGATTACCGCGCGAAGGAATCCGTGGGCGGTCCGCTGTTCGTCGGTTTCGACACCCACGCGCTCTCGCAACCGGCGTTCCGGAACGCGCTTGAAGTCCTCGCTGCGAACGGCGTCGAGGTCATGACCTCGAAGGGTGGCGAGTTCACGCCCACGCCCGCCATTTCGCACGCGATCCTGTGCCACAACCGCGGCCGCGACAGCGGCCTTGCGGACGGCATCGTGATCACGCCCTCGCACAATCCACCGGACAATGGCGGATTCAAGTACAACCCGGTCAACGGCGGACCGGCCGGTACCGAAATCACCGGCTGGGTGCAGCAGCAGGCCAACGCGTATCTGGAGAACGGACTGGCGGGCGTCAAACGCGTGCCGTTTGCGCAGGCTTGCGCGACTGCGACGACGCATACCCACGATTATCTCGACGCCTACATCACCGATCTCGCCAACGTGATCGACTTCGACGCCGTTCGCAGCGCGGGCCTGAAGCTGGCGGTCGATCCACTGGGCGGGGCAGGGGTGCACTACTGGGCGCCGATCGGCGAGCGTTACCGGCTCGACCTCGACGTGGTCAGCGAGGAGGTCGATCCACGCTTTGCCTTCATGACGGTCGACTGGGACGGCAGGATCCGCATGGATCCGTCGTCTGGATACGCGATGCAGCGGCTGCTGGGGCTCAAGGACAAATACGACGTCGCCTTTGCCTGCGACACCGACCACGACCGCCACGGGGTAGTGACGCGTTCGAGTGGCCTGCTGCCGTCGAACCATTATCTCGCGGTGATGATCGATTACCTGTTCCGTGGGCGGAGGCATTGGCCGTCGCCGGCTGCCGTCGGCAAGACCGTGGTCAGCACCGCGTTGATCGATCGGGTGGCCAGGGAACTCGGGCGCGGGCTGTACGAAGTCCCGGTCGGCTTCAAGTGGTTCGCGCCCGGCCTGCTCGACGGCAAGCTGGGCTTCGGCGGCGAAGAGAGCGCGGGCGCCTCGTTCCTGCGCCTGGACGGATCGGCATGGACGACAGACAAGGATGGCATCGTGCCGGCACTGCTGTCCGCGGAGATCACGGCAAGGGCCGGGCGCGACCCCGGCGAGTGCTACGAAGCGTTGGCGGACAGGTTCGGCCGTCCCTGCACGGACCGCGTCGAAGCCGCGGCCAGCGACCAGCAGAAACGCAAGCTCGCCAGCCTCGACGCAGGCGAGCTCGCGCTCGCGAGCCTCGCGGGCAGCCGGGTCGAGCAGGTACTCGACAAGGCCCCCGGCAACGGCGCCCCGATCGGCGGCATCAAGGTCGTCGCTGAACACGGCTGGTTCGCGGCGCGGCCCTCAGGCACCGAGGACATCTACAAGATCTACGCCGAAAGTTTCAGGGACGACAAGCACCTGGAAGCGATACTTGCCCAAGCACAGCAGGTCGTGGACAAGGCGATTGCCTGATTCTATTCGAGGGGCGCAAGATGCCAACCAGACAACCCGGCAAGGCCACGGCGAACCGTTTCAAGCTCGGCGACCACGTGGCGTGGAACTCGGAAGCCGGCCGTGTCAGCGGCGTCATCATCAAGGTGCACGCCCGTGACTTCGACTACAAGGGCCACACGCACCGGGCCAGCGCCGACGACCCGCAATACGAGATCAAGAGCGACAAGACCGACCACATCGCCGCGCATCGCGGAAAGGTCTTGACGATGCTTGCAAAGTGAATCCCGGGCTGGGTACCCCGTGCCGGTACGGTGGCACGAACAACACAGCTCGGGGAATCCGTCCGGCGGCAGTTGCCAGGAGACCCGGCGGCGAGGGGGCGAAGCGTGACCCCACGTGCCGCAAGGAACCGCTCATCCCTGCGGCCCGACATCTCCTTGAATTGATGCAAATGCCTATTGTGTAAAATTATTGACAAGTCCTGGCAAGGACTGGTCGCCTGCACTCCATTGACCCCGCCCCCGCAGCCGCCGGTCCCTGCAGGCAGCCCGCATGGTACGCGGAGCACTATGCACGGCGGGCCCGGAAGAACTCCTGCAGCATTTCCGCGGATTCCCGCGCCAGCAAGCCGCCTTGCACGGCCACGCGATGGTTGTGGCGTTCGGAGACTAGCGTGTCGAACACGCTGCCCGCGGCACCCGTCTTGGGGTCGTCCGCGCCGTACACGACCCGGGCGACGCGCGCATGTACCAGGGCCATCGCGCACATCGCGCACGGCTCCAGCGTCACGTAGAGCGCCGCGCCCGGGAAACGATGGTTCCCGAACCGCTGTCCGGCATCCCGCAGCGCGCCGATTTCGGCGTGGGCGCTGGGGTCGCTCAGGGTGATGTTGCGATTCCAGCCTTCGCCGACGATCTGATCGTTCAACACCAGCACGGCGCCCACCGGCACCTCGCCTTCGGCGTCGCGTGCATGCACCGCCAGCTGAAGGGCCCGCCGCATGAAGGCGGCGTCCGAGGGCGAAAACGGGCTGGACGACGAAAGCGGCGTGGTCATGCGTTGCGGGCTGCAAGGGAGTGAGCCGCAAATTCTATCGCCATCGCGATTCACCCGCCGCGAGATTGGGTGCGCAACCCCTGTTCGCACGTGCGCGGCTGCGGGTCCGCAGCGCCATCCATTTCCACCACGGCCCTGCGTGGAAGATGGCCATCAACAGGTACATGAGGGTCATGCCATCCAGCGACAACGATCCGACGCCCATCGCCTGGCAGAGCATGCGTGCCGGACCCGCGTCCGTGACGGTCGTGACCAATGCCATTGCCGCGAAGGTCGGTGTGGCCGCGAGGTGCAGCCAGCCACCCGCCTCCGTCCAATCGCGGTTTTCATTCCCGTGCGTATTCATCGTGCCGGCGCCACCAGATACCGCCTTCTTCGTTGCGCCCGCGGGGTGCACGGTCGAGCCACTGGTACGCGCCCCACAAGCCATCGAGTCCGCGCGCATAGGTTGAATAGGTGTGGTACACGGCGCCATCTTGCAGCACGAACGCGCTCATTCCCGGGAGCTCGCGCAGGTAGGTCCGTCCATCGACGCCGCTTGCCTTCGCGAACTGGTTCGGGGCGTCCGGCGCCGAGCGCGACATTGGAGGATTCCTGCGGAAGTTGTATTCGTATCCTTCCCTTTGCTGTCGCTCGCTCAGGCCGGCACCATAGTCGGCGTTGAAGTCACTACCCTGTGACGACGCCCAGGGAAACGTCCAGCCCATGCGTTGCTTGTACGCCTGCAATTTTTCCAGTGGCGCGCGCGAGATGGCCCACAACATCACGTCGTGGTTGGCCAGGTGTGCCGTGAATCCGTTGAAGCCATCCGCGATCATCGAGCAGGACGGGCAACCCGCGCTGTAGTCCGGCCCGAACATGAAGTGGTAGACGAGCAACTGCGAACGGCCGCGGAACAGATCCGCCAGCGAAGCCTTGCCATCGTCGCTGTCGAACCGGTATTCCTTGTCTACCTGCACCCACGGCAACGCTCGCCGTTGCCGTGCCAGTTCGTCGCTCCTGTGCGTCAAATCCTTTTCTGCGCCGAGCAGCTCCAGGCGCGCCTTCAGCCATTCGTCGCGTGTTGCAGTCTTGTGCGTTTTCATGGTCGTACCTCCCGTGCGTTCGGTTCGGATGCGTGACCATGTGCCTCGAAGCTGAAGCACGCCCGCTGCGCATCACTTGTCGGGTGCGAGATAGGCTAAGCGCCGGGTAGTGGCCGGTGGGAGTGACAAATGTGGCGCGATAGAAAATGGATTCGCTGATCACCGCCGCGGCGCGTGCGTTGGCGGCGGGGGATCCGCTGGGTGCATTGAAACGCGTCGCGTTGCACGACGATCCGCCCGCATTGGCGTTGCGCGGCATCGCGATGGCCCAGCTCGGCGATTTCGACCGTGCCAAAGCGCTGGTACGGCGCGCGGCGCATGCGTTCGGGCGCAGGGAAATCGTGGCGCGTGCGCGCTGTGTCGTCGCCGAGGCCGAAATCGCGCTGGCGTCGCGCGAACTCGGTTGGCGGGAAGAGAGACTCGATGCTGCGCGCGCGGTACTGGAGGCGCGCGGCGACCGGATCAACGCGGCGCATGCGCGTTATCTCGCGATCCGGCGCCTGCTCTTGATCGGCCGTCTCGACGACGCCGAACGCGCCCTCGGCGTGCTCGACCCGGCATCGCTGCCGCCGGCACTGCGCGCCATCCACGAGCTGAGCGTCGCCGGCATCGCGATACGGTGCATCAAGGCGGCCGCCGCACGCGAGGCGCTCGGTCGCGCCCGATCGGCCGCAGGCGAGGCCGGCATCCCTGCCCTCGTGGCGGAGGTTGGAAGCCAGGTCCGTGCGCTGGGTGCGCCGGCGGCACGTCAAATCTCGCGCGGCCGGGAACGATCGCTCACGCTGGAGCAGGTCGAGGTCTTGCTGGCATCGCCCGGTTTCCTTGTCGATGCCTGCCGCTACGAAATACGGGATGCGGATTCAGTCGTTTCCCTGGCTTCGCGGCCGGTATTGTTCGCACTTGCGCGCGCGTTGGCCGAAGCGTGGCCAGGCGACGTACCGAGAAATGCCTTGATCGCGGACGCCTTCCACACGCACTATGCGGACGAAACACACCGCGCGCGCTTGCGGGTGGAAATGGGCCGGCTGCGGGCAGCCGTGCGCGGTATCGCCGACATTCGCGCGACGCCGGCAGGTTTCGAACTGGTACCGCGGTCATCGCATGGGGTCGCGGTGCTGGCCAGGCCTGTGGAAGAAAAACATGCGGCGGTGCTGGCCGTGTTGTCCGACGGCGAAGCGTGGTCCAGTTCGGCCCTGGCCTTGGCGCTGGGCGCCAGTCAGCGCAACGTGCAGCGCGCGCTCGATGCGTTGGGCGCATCGAACAAAGTGCAGTCGTTCGGCCGCGGCCGGACGCGCCGCTGGCTGGTGTCGCCGGTGCCGGGATTCACGACTGCATTGTTGCTCCCTGCCCCGCTGCCGGGAGACTAGGATGGCGCCATTCCCGCATCCGAGAGGCCACCCATGAAACGATCGCCGGCGGAAATCATTCGCGAGTACGGTCCCTTTGCCGGCACCGATCGCGTGAACGGCGTCACCTGGGACGGCGGGCAAATCTGGATCGCGACGGGCGACCGGCTGGACGCGATCGATCCGGAAGATGGCAAGCGGCTGTGCTCGATCGACGTGGCCGCACACGCCGGCACCGCATTCGACGGCACCCACCTGTTCCAGATCGCCGAAGACCGCATCCAGAAGATCGATCCGCAAACCGGACGCGTACTGGCCACCATTCCGGCGCCCGGCGAGGGCGGCAATTCCGGTCTCGCCTGGGCCGAAGGCACCTTGTGGGTGGGCGAATATCGCGCCCGCAAGATCCACCAGATCGATCCCGCGACCGGCACCGTGCTGCGCACGATCGAAACCAGGCGTTTCGTCACCGGCGTCACCTGGGCCGACGGCGAACTCTGGCACGGCACCTGGGAAAACGACGAAAGCGACCTGCGGCGTATCGATCCCGAAACGGGCGATGTCCTTGAACAACTGGACATGCCCGAAGGCATGGGCGTGTCAGGAATGGAATCCGATGGCCGGGGCCGGCTATTGTGCGGCGGCGGCAACAGCGGGAAAGTCAGGGTGGTGCGCAAACCCGGACGGGCGGCCTAGGCCTCCTGCCGGGACGCCCCGTCACTCCCACTCGATCGTCGCGGGTGGTTTTCCAGAGATGTCATAGACCACGCGAGAGATCCCACGCAACTCATTGATGATGCGGTTAGAGACCTTGCCGAGGAATTCATACGGCAGGTGCGCCCAATGCGCGGTCATGAAGTCGATGGTCTCGACCGCGCGCAGCGCCACCACCCATTCGTAGGCGCGGCCGTCGCCGACCACGCCGACCGATTTCACTGGCAGGAACACCGCGAAGGCCTGGCTCACCTTGTCGTACAAGCCGGCCTTGCGCAATTCCTCGATGAAGATTCGGTCGGCCTGCTTCAGGATTTCGGCGTACTCGCGCTTCACTTCGCCAAGGATGCGCACGCCCAGCCCCGGACCGGGGAACGGATGCCGGTACACCATTTCGCGTGGCAGGCCGAGTTCCACGCCGATCCGGCGGACTTCGTCCTTGAACAGTTCGCGCAAGGGCTCGAGCAGCTTGAGGTTCATTTTTTCGGGCAAGCCGCCGACGTTGTGGTGCGACTTGATCACGTGCGCCTTGCCGGTCTTGCCGCCGGCCGATTCGATCACGTCCGGGTAGATCGTGCCCTGCGCCAGCCACTTCACGCCGACGAGCTTGTGCGCCTGCTCGTCGAACACCTCGACGAACAGCTTGCCGATCAGCTTGCGCTTGGCTTCCGGGTCGGCAACACCGGCCAGCGCCTTGAAGTAGCGTTCCGCGGCATCGACGCGGATCACGCGCACGCCCATGTTGTGCGCCATGGTGTCCATCACCTGCTCGCCTTCTCCGGCGCGCAGCAGCCCGGTATCGACGAACACGCAAGTGAGCTGGTCGCCGATCGCCCTTTCCAGCAGCGCCGCGACCACCGAAGAATCGACACCGCCGGAAAGTCCCAGCAACACCTTGTCCGTGCCGACTTGCCTGCGCACGTCCGCGATCGCATTGTCGATGATGCGCGCCGGTGTCCACAGCGCCGCGCATCCGCAAATGTCGATCACGAAGCGCCGCAGGATCGCCACGCCGTGTTCGGTGTGCGTCACTTCGGGATGGAACTGCAGGCCGTACCAGTGGCGCGACTCGTCCGCGATCGCGGCGATCGGCACCGACCCGGTCGACGCCGCCAGCACGAAGCCCGGTGGCAACGCGGTTACGCGGTCACCGTGCGACATCCAGACGCTCTGCCGGGCCGGCGTACCCTCGAACAATGCGCAGGTTTCCGTGGCGATGCTCGCGTGCCCGAACTCGCGCGCATGCTCGCCCTCGACCTTGCCACCGTGCTGCGCGGCCATCGTCTGCATGCCGTAGCAGATGCCGAGGATCGGAGTATGCAAGGCGAACACCGCTTGCGGCGCGCGCGGCGACCCCGGCTCCGTCACCGACTCCGGCCCGCCCGACAGGATCACGCCTTTCGGCGCGAACTCCGCGATCGCGGATGGATCGTGGTCCCACGCCCAGACCTCGCAATACACGCCGATCTCGCGGATGCGCCGGGCGATCAGTTGCGTGTACTGCGATCCGAAATCGAGGATGAGGATCTTGTCGCTATGGAGGTCGTGCATCGCGTCGTCGGAAACAGGGGATGGGGGATGGGTAGCGGGGCGCCAAAATGGATGCCCGCGCCTCCCGGCAACATGCGTAAAAGAGCACCTGCGTTTGAAGGACTGTCGGCGGAGCGCCCCACTACCTGCCCCCAAACCACGGCTCGACGTCACTCGAGCCGGTAATTCGGCGCTTCTTTCGTGATCTGCACATCGTGCACGTGCGCCTCGCGCGTGCCGGCGCCGGTGACGCGCACGAATTGCGGCTTCTTGCGCATCTCTTCGATGTTGGCGCAGCCGCAGTAACCCATCGACGCGCGCAGCCCGCCCACCAGCTGGTGCACGATCGCACGCAACGGGCCGCGGTACGGCACGCGGCCCTCGATGCCTTCCGGCACCAGCTTGTCGGCCGCGGCCTGCTCCTGGAAATAGCGGTCGGACGAACCGCTCTGCATGGCGCCCAGGGAGCCCATGCCGCGGTAGCTCTTGTAGGAACGGCCCTGGTACAGCTCGATCTCGCCCGGCGCCTCTTCGGTACCGGCGAACATCGAGCCCAGCATCACGCAGGATGCGCCCGCGACGATGGCCTTCGCCACGTCGCCGGAATAACGCACGCCGCCATCGGCGATCAGCGGAACGGAATCCTTCAGCGCATCGGCCACCATCGCGATCGCGGTGATCTGCGGCACGCCCACCCCGGCCACGATGCGGGTGGTGCAGATCGAGCCCGGTCCCACGCCCACCTTGACCGCATCGACGCCGGCATCGCGCAAGGCCAGCGCCGCCTCGGCGGTGACGATGTTGCCGGCAATCATCTGCAGGTCGGGGAAGTTCTTGCGGATCCACGCCACCCGATCGATCACGCCCTGCGAATGGCCGTGCGCGGTATCGACCACGATCACGTCCACGCCGGCCTCGGCCAGCGCCGCGACCCGCCGCTCGGTTTCGCCACCCACGCCGACCGCGGCGCCCACGCGCAGGCGTTCGTGTGAGTCCTTGGCGGAATGCGGGTTGTCGTGGGCCTTCTGGATGTCCTTGACGGTGATCAGGCCGCGCAGCTCGAAATCGTCGTTGACCACCAGCACCTTCTCGATGCGGTGCCTGTGCAACAGGCCGATGATCTCGTCCTCGGCCGCACCCTCCCTCACGGTGACCAGCTTGTCCTTGCGGGTCATGATGTTCTTGACCGGATCGTCCGGCTTCTTCTCGAAGCGCAGGTCACGGCTGGTCACGATGCCGACCAGCTTGTTGCCCTCTTCCACCACCGGCACGCCGGAAATGTCGTGCGAGCGCGTGAGGTGCATGACCTCGCCGATCGAGGTGTGCGGTGCCACCGTGATCGGATCGCGGATCACCCCGGCCTCGAACTTCTTGACCAGCCGCACCTCCGCGGCCTGGTGCTCGACCGTCATGTTCTTGTGGATGATGCCGATGCCGCCGCATTGCGCCATGGTGATGGCAAGCCGCGCCTCGGTCACGGTGTCCATGGCCGAAGACATCAGCGGGATGTTCAGGCGGATCTTGCGCGTCAGGTACGTCGAGGTATCGACGTCGCGCGGCACAACGGAGGAGCGGGCGGGGACGAGATAAACGTCGTCGTAGGTCAGGGCCTCGGCGAGGATGCGCATTGGTTGGAGTCCGGCAATGCAATGCGCGATTATACGCCGTTGTCGCGGGCTGTTGTAGGAGCTTGCCTGCAAGCGACCGTCGCGCGCAGGCTCGTTCCTACGAGCCGTCGATGGCCTGGGCCGCCTCCAGCGTGTTTTCCATCAGCGTCGCCACGGTCATCGGCCCGACCCCGCCCGGCACCGGCGTGATCCACGAAGCGCGTTCCGCTGCCCGCTCGAACTCGACGTCACCGACCAGGTGGCCATCCTGCATCCGGTTGATGCCGACGTCGATCACGATCGCGCCGGGCTTGATCCAGTCGCCCTTGACGATGCCGGGCTTGCCTACCGCCGCGACCACGATGTCGCCGCGGCGCACGTATCCATCCAGTCCCTGGGTGAACTTGTGGCAGCAGGTGGTGGTGCAGCCTGCGATCAGCAATTCCAGGACCAGCGGGCGGCCGACATGGTTGGAGACGCCGACCACCACCGCGTGCTGGCCGCGTACCGGGCGGTCGGTGTGGCCCAGCAGCGTCATCACGCCCTTGGGCGTGCATGGGCGCAGCCCGAAACGCCGCAGCGCCAGGTGTCCAAGGTTGACCGCGCTGAAGCCGTCCACGTCCTTGCGCGGGTCGATGTGGTCGATCAGCGCGGCGGCGTTGATGTGCGGCGGCAGCGGCAACTGCACGAGGATGCCGTGCACCGCAGGGTCGGCGTTGAGCCGGTCCACCAGCGCAAACAACTCGGTTTCGGAGGTGTCGGCCGCAAGGTCGAAGTCGAAGGACTTGAACCCGACCTGCTTGCAGGCCTTGCGCTTGTTGCGCACGTACACCGCCGAGGCCGGGTCGGCGCCGACCAGGACCACCGCGAGCCCGGGAGCCGCCCGGCCCGCGTCGATGCGCGCGGCGACCCCGGTCGCGACCCGGTCCAGCACTTCGCCCGCGATCCTGCGTCCATCGAGCAAACGCGCAGTCATGGCCAGCGGCTCCCCAAAACAGGCATTATCGCGGCGGGCAGGCAGGCACACAACGCCGCGCGGGCGGATGCCAGCATTCGGACTTGCGTCACGGAGCAGTGCCCGCCAATCGCGATACCGTAGCCTCCTCGAATGCGGGGTGGCGGATTCCCGGTCGCGCCGCCCGGCACTCGCCAGCGACCCGAAGGAAATGCACGATGATCGAAAGCACCGAATTGCAGGCAGCCGTTTTCCGCCGCCTGCTGCAACACCTCAACGATGACCGTTCCGACGTGCAGAACATCGACCTCATGAACCTGGCCGGCTTTTGCCGCAACTGCCTCGCCGATTGGTACCGCGAGGCCGCCGAGGCGCGCGGCCTGGACCTGACCCAGGAGGAGGCGCGCAAGGCCATCTACGGCATGCCGTACGCCAAATGGAAGGCGAAGTACCAGAAGGAGGCAAGCCCGGCACAACGGGCGGCCTTCAAGGCGTTGCGCAGCGCGCACGCGAAGTAGCTTCTACCCGCGCACCGGTTCGCGCGTCAGGCTGCGGACGCGCAGAACGCCGCGTAATCGATGTAGCCGGGAAAGGGTTGGCCGGACGCGCACACCGGGCATGCGGGGTCGGGGGCGAGGCGCGCCTCGTGGAAACGCATGGCCAGGGCGTCGAACATCAGCACGCGCCCGACCAGCGGCTCGCCGAGGCCCAGGATCAACTTGAGCGCCTCGGTTGCCTGCAGCATGCCGACCACGCCCGGCAGCACGCCCAGCACCCCGGCTTCCGAACAGTTCGGCGCGTCCTCCGCTGCCGGCGGTTGCGGAAACAGGCAGCGGTAGCACGGCGCCCTGCCCCGTTGCCTGCCGGCATCGAATACGCTGACCTGCCCCTGGAAACGTTGCACCGCACCGTACACCAGCGGCTTGCCCAGTTTCACGCAGGCATCGTTGAGCAGGTAGCGCACCGGGAAGTTGTCGGCACCATCGATCGCCACGTCCACGCCTTCGAGCACGCGCTCGACGTTGTCGCTGGTGATGCGTTCGGCGACCGGCTCGATACGGGCGCGGGGATTGAGCGCCGACAGCGCGGCGGCGGCGGACTGGACCTTGGAAACGCCGATGCGCGCCTCGGTGTGCAGGATCTGCCGCTGCAGGTTGCTGCGGTCGACCACGTCGTCGTCGGCGATGCGCAGGGTGCCGATGCCGGCCGCGGCGAGGTAGAACGCGGCCGGCGACCCCAGGCCGCCGGCGCCGATCAGCAGCATCCGCGTCGAGGCCAGCCGTTGCTGGCCCTGCAGCCCCACTTCAGGCAGGCGCAGGTGGCGCGAGTAGCGCTCGCTGAAATCGGCGTCGATGTCGGGACGCAGCATCGGCAATGCCGCGGTTTCCCAGGCGACGGTGCCACCGGCGACCGAGGCCAGGTTGCGATAACCGCGCGCGTGCAGCGCCTGCGCCGACAGCTGCGAGCGGCGCCCGCCCTGGCAGATCAGCAGG
>DASURP010000049.1:0-46701 GCA_036279975.1 Rhodanobacteraceae bacterium | reverse complement strand
GTCACCTTCGACCAGGTGTTGCTGGTCGGGGAAGGCGAGGGCGTCACCGTCGGTGCGCCGACCGTCGCGGGCGCCAGCGTCACCGCCAAGGTGCGCAGCCACGGCCGTGCCGACAAGGTGCGCATCGTGAAATTCCGCCGCCGCAAGCATCATCGCAAGCAGATGGGCCATCGGCAGCACTACACCGAAATCGAGATCACCGGCATCGCCGGTGGCAGCAAG
This sequence comes from Rhodanobacteraceae bacterium, assembly GCA_036279975.1. Classification (GTDB taxonomy): domain Bacteria; phylum Pseudomonadota; class Gammaproteobacteria; order Xanthomonadales; family Rhodanobacteraceae; genus 66-474. The sequence goes on along the minus strand of DASURP010000049.1, from coordinate 46,479 downwards.
TAAGGAGAAGCCGCCATGGCACACAAAAAGGGCGTAGGTTCCTCGCGCAACGGCCGCGACTCCAACCCGAAATACCTCGGCGTCAAGTTGTTCGGCGGCCAGGCCGTCGAAGCCGGCAACATCATCGTGCGTCAGCGCGGCACCCAGTTTCATCCGGGCGTCGGGGTCGGCCTCGGTCGCGACCACACGCTGTTCGCGCTGGTCGATGGCAAGGTGGAGTTTTCCGTCAAGGGTCCCAAGCGCCAGCGCACGGTGAACGTGGTCGCCGGCTGAAGCGCGCGCCACATCGAATCCGGAAGGCCCCGCTTCGAGCGGGGCTTTTCGTTTTCGCCGGTTTTCCGACGCCCGGTATCCTTGCTGCGACGATCCTCGCCTCTCATCCCTCACCGCTGCTCCATGAAATTCGTCGACGAAGCCATCATCAAGGTGCAGGCCGGCAACGGCGGGGACGGCTGCGCCAGTTTCCGGCGCGAGAAGTTCATCCCGTTCGGCGGCCCGAACGGCGGCGACGGCGGTGACGGCGGCAGCGTCTGGTTGATTGCCGACGAAGGCCTGAACACGCTGGTCGATTTCCGCCACCAGCGCCAGTTCAAGGCCGAGCGCGGCCAGAACGGCATGGGCAGCGACATGTACGGCCGCGGCGGCGGCGACACCACGATCCGCGTGCCGGTTGGTACCACCGTCATCAACGTGGATACGGATGAAGTCATCGGCGACCTCACCGCGCATGGCCAGAAATTGCTGGTTGCGCAAGGCGGCAAGGGCGGGCTCGGCAACATCCATTTCAAGAGCTCGACCAACCGTGCGCCGCGCCGTTTCACGCCCGGCAAGCCGGGCGAGGAGCGCGAGCTGAAGCTGGAACTCAAGGTGCTGGCCGACGTCGGTCTGCTGGGTTTTCCCAACGCCGGCAAGAGCACCTTCATCCGCGCGGTGTCGGCGGCGACGCCGCGGGTGGCGGATTACCCGTTCACGACGCTGCAGCCGCACCTGGGCGTGGTCAGCGTGGGCCCGTCGCAGGGTTTCGTAGTGGCCGATATTCCGGGCCTGATCGAGGGTGCAGCCGAAGGTGCGGGACTCGGCATCCAGTTCCTGAAGCATGTCTCGCGCACCAGCCTGTTGCTGCACCTGGTCGATGTGGCGCCGCTGGACGGCGCCGATCCGGTGGCGCAGATGCGGATCATCGAAGGTGAACTGCAACGCCACGACCCGGAATTGCTGGAACGTCCGCGCTGGCTGCTGCTCAACAAGATCGACCTGTGGGCACCCGATGAACGCGACTCGAACGCGAAGGCGATCATCGAACGGCTGGGCTGGCAGGCGCCGTGGTTCGCGATTTCCGCAGCGGAACGCCTTGGTACGCGCGAGGTGTGCCTTGCGGCGCAGCGGTTCTTCGATGAGCGGAAGGCGGAAACCCGGGAGTCGGCAGAGTGAGCGGTCTCGCTCACTGTCGTCATTCCGGGGCTGGCTGCGGCTTCATCGCGGCCAGAACCCGGGATCCAGCTTCTGTAACTTCCGGGAAAGAGCGGGAAGCTGGATTCCGGGTCCCACCCGCGCACAGCACGGGTAATCCCGGAATGACGAGCTGTTTTCACGCTGTTCGCGGCATTGGCAGCGGGCAGACGACACGCAACAAAAAGCCGGCTGGCGCCGGCTTGGCTTTTCCCCTCTCCCTCCGGGAGAGGGGCAGGGGTGAGGGTACGGATTTTGTGTACCTTGCGGTGACGAACCGAACCCTCACCCGTCGCTCCGCGCCACCCTCTCCCGGAGGGAGAGGGAACAAAAACGGCTCAAGCCAGCGCCTTGATATGCGCGGCCAGGCGGCTCTTGTGGCGCGCGGCCTTGTTCTTGTGGATCAGGCCGCGGCTGGCGTAGCGGTCCAGCACCGGTTCGGCGGCCTTCCAGGCGGCCTCGGCGCCGGCCTTGTCCTTGGCTTCGATGGCCTTCAGCACCTTGCGGATCGACGAGCGCAGCATCGAACGCTGGCTGGCGTTGCGCATGCGGGCGGCTTCGGCCTGGCGGGCGCGCTTCTTGGCGGACTGGATGTTGGCCACGGAGTGACTCCGGAGAATATTGGCGGAACGAAGCCGACTAGTATCGCGGGATCGGGCGTTTCAGTCAATCCTGGAAACTGGCGACGAAACCGGGGTCAGAGTGCGATTTCGAACTGGTTTCGCGATTCTTCCAGGTCGCGTCTGAAATTGCACTCCGACCCCGGTTTTTCAGCCCCGAGGCCCCAGGCATGACCCGCCCGCCCAGCCTGCTGCGCGGGGTGTTCTCGTTCAGCAGCATGACCATGATCTCGCGCGTGCTGGGCCTGGTGCGCGACGTTTCGATCAGCCACGTGTTCGGCGCCAGCGTCGCCACCGACGCGTTCGTGATCGCGTTCCGGATCCCGAACTTCATGCGCCGGTTGTTCGCGGAGGGTTCCTTCTCGACCGCGTTCGTGCCGGTGTTCACCGAGGTCAAGGAAACCGGCAGCCACGCGGAACTCAAGGAATTGAGCTCGCGGGTCGCCGGCACGCTGGGCGGGGTGCTGCTGGTGGTGACCGCGCTGGGCCTGGTCTTCGCGCCGCAGCTGTCGATCGGCTCCGCGCCCGGTGCGTTGGACGATCCGCACAAACTCGACCTCACGGTGCGTCTGCTGCGCCTGACCTTCCCGTACCTGCTGTTCGTGTCGCTGACCGCGCTGTGCGGTGGCATCCTCAACAGTTTCCACAAGTTCGCGCTGCCGGCGCTGGCGCCGGTGATCCTGAACCTGTGCCTGACCGCGGGCGCGTTGTGGTTGTCGCGGTTCCTGGCAGTACCGATCGAATCGCTGGGCTGGGCGGTACTGGCCGCCGGCATCCTGCAATTGCTGTTCCTGCTGCCCGCGGTGCGGCGGCTGGACCTGCTGGCGTTGCCGCGTTGGGGCTGGCGGCACCTGCAGGTGCGGAAGATCATGCGGCTGATGCTGCCGACCCTGTTCGGCTCGTCGGTGGCGCAGATCAACCTGTTGCTGGATACCATCGTGGTGTCGCTGCTGGTCACCGGCTCGCAGACCTGGCTGTATTACGCAACGCGTTTCCTGGAACTGCCGCTGGGCGTGTTCGGGGTGGCGCTCGGCACGGTGACCCTGCCGGCGCTGTCGCGCCACCACGTGACCGCCGATCGCGAAGGGTTTTCGCGCTCGCTGGACTGGGGCCTGCGCACCACGCTGCTGATCGCGCTGCCCGCGATGTGCGGCCTGCTGCTGCTGGCCGAACCGGTGGTCGCGACGTTCTTCCAGAACGGCCGCTTCACCGCCTTCGACAGCCGCATGACCGCGATCGCGATCCTCGGGCTCGCCGCCGGCGTGCCGGCGATCGCGTTGACCCGGACCCTGCTGCCGGCGTTCTATTCCAGGCAGGACACCCGGACCCCGGTACGCGCGGGCGTGGTCGCGCTCGTCGTCAACATGGTCTGCAACTTCGCATTGATCGTATTGTTGTTCGAGTTGTGGGCGCCCGCGGGTTTGAAACAGCTGCCGTGGCTCGAGGGCATCGCGAGGCAACCGGGGCTGCACCTCGGCATGGCGATCGCGAGCTCGATCTCCAACTACCTGCAGTTCGCGTTGCTGTGGTGGTACCTGCGGCGCGCCGGGGTGTACCAGCGCCAGCCAGGCTGGTCCCGGCACTGGCTGCGGATGCTGGTCGCCTGCGCCGCGCTGGTGGTCGTGGTCGGCATCGGGCTGTGGTTCTGGCCGTGGCAGCAGTGGACCCAGGAACGCATCCCCACCCGCGTCTGGAGGCTCGCGGCGCTCGTGTGTGCGGGCGGTGCGGCATACGTGCTGGCACTGTTCGCGAGCGGTTTCCGGATGCGCGACCTGCGCGGGACCTGAGGCGGGAAATGGTGTCAGGGACAATTTCTCAGGGACAGTTTCTTCGGTTCTGCGAACCGCTGGCAGGAATTGTCCCTGACACCATTTCGGCGCGCGCTTGGCGGTTCGCCGGTGCGCCGCGATAATCACCCCTTCCTGCCGGAGCGATCCGCATGTACGCCCAGCCTGCCGACGCACCCAAACGCAAGCCGGTGACGGTGCCGGGCCTGCGCGCGATGAAGGCGCGCGGCGAAAAGATCGCGATGCTGACCTGCTACGACGCCAGCTTCGCGGCGCAGATGGAGGCGGCCGGCGTCGACGTCGCGCTGGTCGGCGACTCGCTGGGCAACGTCGTGCAGGGACAATCCAGCACGCTGCCGGTCACGCTCGACCAGATGGTCTATCACGCCTCGCTGGTCGCGCGTGGACTGGTCGCCACGTTGCAGATTGTCGACCTGCCATTCATGCAGTTCCGCGACCCGGTCACGGCGCTGGGGGCGTCCGCGCGGCTGATGGCCGAAGGCGGCGCGGCGATGGTCAAGCTGGAAGGCGGTGCGGACTGGACCTGCGAGGTCATCGCCGCGCTGGCCAGCCGCGACATTCCCGTTTGCGCGCACCTGGGCCTGACCCCGCAATCGGTGCACAAGCTGGGCGGCTACCGGATGCAGGGCAAGACCGACGACGCGGCGGCGCGCCTGCGCGCACAGGCGCAGGCGGTCGTGCATGCTGGTGCGGAACTGCTGGTGCTGGAGTCGGTTCCGGCCGCGCTGGCGTCGGAAATCACCCGGGCCCTGCCGATTCCGACGATCGGTATCGGTGCGGGTACGGATTGCGACGGCCAGGTGCTGGTGAGTTACGACATGCTCGGGATCACGCCCGGCCGGCGCCCGAAATTCAGCAAGGACTTCCTGGCCGGACGCGGCTCCGTGTGCGACGCCTTCGCGGCGTACGCGGAGGACGTCCGGACCGGACGTTTCCCCGGACCGGAGCAGATTTCGGGGTGAGCGCGGGTGGGTTTGGCTGGACGGGAAGGTTCGATTCAAGCCGCGAAACAAGGGCCATCGCAGGCCCATGGACAAAGCTGGCCATGCCGGGGCGGGGTGGTTCCACCGCCAGTACTCCGGCTGTATTGCGAAGGGAGGTGGTCTGATGCGGACCGTCGGTGATTTGCGTGGACTGCGTGCCTGCATCCGGGCATGGAAGCAGGAGGGCCACAGGGTTGCGTTCGTGCCGACCATGGGCAACCTGCATGCGGGGCACTATTCGCTGGTCGAGCTGGCGCAACGCCACGCCGACCACGTGGTGGCCAGCGTGTTCGTGAACCCCACCCAGTTCGGCCCCGACGAGGACTACACCCGTTACCCGCGCACGCTGGCCGAGGACAGCGTCGGGCTGGTCGAGCACAACTGCGACCTGTTGTTCGCACCGTCGGTCGAGGTGATGTATCCGTTCGGCCTGGACCACGCCGTGCGCATCCACGTGCCCGAGGTCGGCGACACGCTGGAGGGCGCGCACCGCCCCGGACACTTCGATGGCGTCGCCACGGTGGTCGCCAAACTGTTCGCGATGGTCGAGCCCGACCTGGCGGTATTCGGACAGAAAGACTGGCAGCAATTGCTGGTGGTGCGCCAGCTGGTGCGCGAATTGGCGCTGTCGGTGGAAATCACGGCCGGGCCGATCGTGCGCGAGGAGGACGGCCTGGCGATGTCCTCGCGCAACCGCTACCTCGACGCCCACCAGCGTGCACGCGCACCGGAATTGCACGCAACGCTGGAGTGGATGCGCGCCTCGTTTGCCGACGGGCATGCGCTGGCCGCGATCGAAGGCGCCGCGATGCGCCGGCTGGAGCGTGCGGGGTTCAAGCCTGACTACGCGGTGGTGCGGCGCGCCGAGGATCTCGGCAGTCCCGGACCGGAGGAGCGCGAGGGCCTGATGGCGCTGGCCGCGGCCAGGCTGGGCGGCACCCGCCTGATCGACAACCTCTCGTTTGGTTGAGGTCCCGGGGATCCGCTTGTTTGTGCGGCGCAGCATCGCGGCCATTCAGCGGTTATAATGGGCGCCTGCGGCACTCTTGCAGCCGGAGGTGGCCATGCAACTGAACATGCTCAAAGGGAAGATCCACCGCGCGACCGTAACCCACGCGGAACTGCACTACGAGGGATCGATCGCGATCGACGGCGCCCTGCTGGATGCCGCCGGTATCCGCGAGTACGAGCAGATCCACGCGTGGAACGTCAACAACGGCGAGCGTTTCGTCACTTATGCGCTGCGCGCCGAAGAAGGCTCGGGGATCATTTCGGTGAACGGCAGCGCCGCGCACCGCGCCCAGCCCGGCGACCTGCTGATCATCGCCGCGTTCGTGACCCTGACCGAGGCCGAGGCGGCACTGCACCAGCCGCAGCTGGTGTACGTGGATGCGGGCAACCGCATCGTGCGCACGAATACCTCGATCCCGAAGCAGATGGCGGCGGCCTGACGGCGTAGCCGCGTCATCCTGGCGCCGAGCCCGCCCCGGAATGCTCCAGTCCGGGGCCGGGATCCAGCTTTCCTCGCAAGTACGTCAATCTTTCGTATGGGTTTCGCTCGCCGCCGAGGCGAGCGGAACCAAACGAAAGCGTTTCAAGCTCGCGCAGTGCGAAACCGCTGTTGGCGCGGTGCGCGGAATGAAGACATGGATGTCGTCCGAAGCAGCGCGTCAGGCGCCGCGTGCAGGCGCGCGCTTGCGCGCCTGCTCGGCGAGCGCCCACGCCACATGCTCGCGCACCAGTGGCGACGGGTCATCGGCGCGCGTCTCCAGCGCCGCGACGACGCCGGGCGAGTGCGGTGCGTTGCCCAACGCCACCGCGACGTTGCGCGAGAATCCTGCGTAGCCCGCGCGCCGGATCGGCATGCCTTCGGTTTTTTTCAGGAACTCGTCTTCGCTCCATGCGAACAGCTCGACCAGTCTGGCGTGGTCGAGGCCGTGGCGCGGCGCGAAATCATCTTCGTGCGTGGGCTTGGCGAACTTGTTCCACGGGCACACCAGTTGGCAGTCGTCGCAGCCGAACACGCGGTTGCCCATCAGGGGACGCAACTCCTCGGGAATCGCATCCTTCGATTCGATGGTCAGGTAGGAAATGCAGCGCCGCGCATCCAGTTGGTATGGACCCGTGATCGCCCGCGTGGGGCACACGTCGATGCAGCGGGTGCAGGTGCCGCAGTGCGCGCTCGCGGGCGCGTCCACCGGCAGCGGCAGGTCGGTGTACAACTCGCCGAGGAAAAACCACGAGCCAGCGTCGCGATCCAGCAACAAGGTGTGTTTGCCGATCCAGCCGAGGCCGGCATTGCGCGCCAGCGCCTTCTCCAGCACCGGCGCCGAATCGCTGAAGGCGCGGTAGCCGAACGGGCCGGTGGCCGCGGCGATGCGGTCGGCGAGTTTCTGCAGACGACCGCGGATCAGCTTGTGGTAGTCGCGGCCCAGCGCATAGCGCGCGACATACGCGCGCTCGCCGTCGCCGAGGGTGCGCCAGGCAGCGTCGGCGTCGATGCCCGCCGGCAGGTAATCCATCCGCGCCGAGATGACCCGCAACGTGCCTGGCTGCAACTCGGCCGGCCGGCTGCGTTTGCTGCCGTGGCGTTGCATGTAGTCCATCGTGCCGTGGCGGCCCTGTTCCAGCCATGCCAGCAGGTGCGCTTCGTCCTCGTCCAGCTCGACGCCGGCGATGCCAACCTTGCTGAAACCCAGTTCCGCACCCCACGCTTTGATGCTTCGCGCGAGCGCGGCGAAATCGATGGACGGGGCGGCTGCCTTGCTGTTGGATTGCATGCGCACATTGTAGGATCACGCGATGCCGAACCCCGACCCGCAAACCGCGCTGTACACCACGGCACAGGTGCGCGCGCTGGATCGCGCCGCGATCGATGGCGGCATCCCCGGCTTCGAACTGATGCAGCGTGCGGCGCGTGCCGCGTTCGACGAACTGCGCCGGCGCTGGCCGCAGGCGCGCAGCCTGTGCTTGCTGTGCGGGCCGGGCAACAACGGCGGCGATGGTTTGCTGGTGGCGGCGCTGGCGCGCGCGGCGGGCTTGCAGGCTGACGTGGTCGCGACCGCGCAGTCGGCCTCCGGCGACGCCGGCCTCGCACGCGAGCGTTTCCTGAGCGAAGGGGGCAGCCTGTCGCCGCCGCAGGCACTGCCTCCGGCGGACCTGTACATCGATGCACTGTTCGGCTCCGGCCTCAACCGCGCACCGGATGGCGACGCCGCGCGCCTGGTCCGGGCGTTGAACGCGCAGCCGAGACCGGTACTGGCAATCGACGTACCGAGCGGACTGGATTCCGACACCGGCGTTGCCTTCGAGCCGTGCGTGCGCGCGGCCGCGACCGTTTGTTTCGTCGGCTGGAAACGCGGCCTGTTCACGGCGCAGGGTCCCGACCGGTGCGGCGAGCGGACATTGGCGACCCTGGATGTTCCCACGGAGGTTTATGCGCAGGCGCTGCCGGATGCCCGGTTGCTGCTGGCGCAGGCGCTGCCGGCACGTCCGCGCGACAGCCACAAGGGGCGCTACGGCCACGTGCTGGTGGTCGGCGGCGATCTCGGCGCCGGTGGCGCGGCGCGCATGTGCGCGGAGGCGGCGGCGCGGGTCGGCGCCGGATTGGTCAGCGTCGCTACCCGCGAAGCCAACGTCGTGGCGATCCTCGCGGCGCGTCCGGAACTGATGCCGCACGGCGTGCACGTGCCGCGCAACCTCGAACCGCTGGTCGCACGCGCCAGCGTGCTGGCCGTCGGACCCGGCCTGGGCCAGGACGATTGGGGGCACGGGCTGTGGCAGGCGGCCCTCGATGCCGGCAAGCCGGCGGTGCTGGATGCGGACGGGTTGAACCTGCTGGCCGGCCATCCGAGCGCGTTGCCCGAAGCCTGTGTGCTGACCCCGCATCCCGGCGAGGCCGCGCGTTTGCTTGGCACCACTGTCGCCGACGTGCAAGCCGATCGTTTCGGTGCGGCGCGCACGCTGGCCCGAAAACATCGCGCGGTGGTGGTGTTGAAAGGTGCGGGCTCGTTGATCGCCGCTGCGGACGGCCAAGTGGCGGTGTGCCCGTGGGGCAATCCGGGCATGGCCTCGGGCGGCATGGGCGACGTGCTTACCGGGGTGATTGCGGGCTTGCTGGCACAAGGATTGTCCACCTGGGCTGCCGCCTGTCTCGGCGTCGGGCTGCACGCGCGCGCGGGCGACCTCGCGGCGCGCGCCGGCGAGCGCGGCTTGCTGGCGTCGGATTTGTTCCATTACCTGCGCGCGCTGGTGAACGGGCGTGTCGGGAACTGACCGAATCCATTCGATGGACTTGCCCGACGAAGCCGCGACGGTGGCGCTCGCGCAAGCGCTCGCGCCGGCGCTGCGGGACGGCGGCGTGCTGTATCTGCGCGGCGAGCTGGGCGCCGGCAAGACCACCTTCGCGCGGGCCCTGCTGCGCGCGCTGGGCGTGGGCGAGCGAGTCAAGAGTCCGACCTACAGCCTGCTCGAACGTTACAGCGTCAACGGGCACGATGCCTTCCACCTCGACTTGTACCGCATCGCCGGGGCGGGCGAGCTGGAATGGCTGGGCCTCGACGAGCTGGATGCGCCGGAAAACCTGGTGCTGGTCGAGTGGCCGGAGCGCGGCGAAGGCGCGTTGCCGGCGCCGGATCTGGAGGTCGCGCTTGACCACGCCGGCGCGGGCCGCGCGGCCGGGCTGGTCGCACGCTCGCCGCGCGGCGAGGGCTGGCTGGCCCGGATCCGCTGAAACCGGATGAACGGGAAAAGCGACAGGGGCTTGACATCGGTTTCTGATTGAAAATCTATAAACCGTTTGCAGCCATCGGATAACAAAGGAAAAAGTGCTTGCAATCGGGCGCGGCTTGCGGTTGAATCCACCTCCATGAGGGGGAAAGCGCGCCCATTGCTGTCGGTTTTTGCCTTGGCCTGCGGGGTACTCGCCTGCATGGCGAGCGCGAGTGCGGGCGCGGGCGCCGCGAGCGCGTCCAGTACGGTCAAGGCCGTGCGGATCTGGGGCGGACCCGACTCGACCCGGGTCATCTTCGAACTGTCTGCCCCGGTGGATTACCGGCTGTTCCAGCTCGACAAGCCCGATCGGGTGGTGATCGACCTCGACAACGGCGATTTCGGCAAGGGCGTGGGCGCCCGGTCCGGCAAGGGCGCGGTCAAGGACATTCGCGTTGGCCATTACCAGGGCAAGGCGCGCATCGTGCTGGACCTCGACCAGGCCGCACACCCGAAGAGCTTCCTGTTGAGTCCGACCGCCGAGTATGGCTACCGGCTGGTGGTGGATCTCGGCACGCCCAGCGGCAAGCCATCGTCGATCGTGCGCACCATCGACGCCGACATCGCGCATGGCACGCCGCGCCCGGTGGTGATCGCGGTCGATGCCGGCCATGGTGGAGACGATCCCGGTGCGCGCGGCAAGGGCGGCACCCTGGAGAAGACCGTCACCCTCGGGATCGCCAGGGACCTCGCCAAGCTGATCGATGCGCAACCGGGCATGCACGCGGTGCTGACCCGCAAGGGCGACTATTACGTGCCGCTGAAGAAGCGCTTCCAGATCGCACGTGAACACAAGGCCGACCTGTTCGTGTCGATCCATGCCAACTCCTGCCCGGACTCCTGCGACGCGCGCGGCGCTTCGGTGTGGGTGTTGTCCACCCACGGCAAGCAGAGCGAAGCGGGCAAGTGGCTGGCCAGGAGCGAGAATGCCTCCGACCTGATCGGCGGGGTGTCGCTGGACGACAAGAGCCACATGCTGGCGTCGGTGCTGCTGGATCTCTCGCAGGGCGCCAGCATGCACGCGGCGCACGAGGTCGGCGGCGACGTGCTGGATGCCCTGGGCAAGATCGGTCCGCTTTACCGCGACACCGTGCAAGGCGCCAACTTCGTGGTGCTGCGTTCCCCGGACGTGCCCTCGATCCTGGTCGAGACCGCCTTCATCAGCAGCCGGCAGGACGAACGGCGCCTCGACAACGGCAAGGATCGCGCGCGCCTGGCCAAGGCGATCCTGGCCGGTGTGAAGGGCTACTTCGAGACCACGCCACCGCCCGGCACCTGGTTCGCGGCACAGCGCAACCAGCGCCTGCATCTGGTGGCCAGCGCAGCCACCGCGACGGCGAAGTCGGCGGCGCCCATCCTCGTGGCCTCCGCGGACAATACGCCGCGCGCGGACGATTCCTTCCAGGACGTGCACAAGGTCACGCGCGGCGAAACCCTGTCCGGCATCGCCCGGCAGTATGGCGTCAGCATGGGCGCGCTGCGCTCGGTGAACGCGGACAAGATCCAGACCGGCGGCGGAATCCAGGCCGGGCAGGTGCTGCTGATTCCCAGCTCGTGAGTCGTGGGCAAATCCCGTTTTGACAGTCGATTCCGGTCACCGGATAATGTGCGGCTCGCTGCCCGGGTAGCTCAGCTGGTCGAGCATTCGGCGTTGGCGACAGTCCGGGGGACTCTCGCGACGAGAATTTCGGCGAGACAGGATGTCGAGCGGATGCCACACCATGGATGGTTTCTTGTCTTGAATTCAATTGCCCGAGTAGCTCAGCTGGTTAGAGCATCTGACTGTTAATCAGAGGGTCCCCCGTTCGAGTCGGGGCTCGGGCGCCACATCGAAAGGCCGGCGGAATCGCCGGCCTTTTCCGTTGCGTGCCGCGCCTGTGCCGCTGTTCACATGGCGTGTACGCCGTTTCCCTGCATACTCTGGCACTTTGCTTCCGAGCCGGGGAACCCGAACCGTGTCAGCACGCCCGTTTGCGCGGAATCCGCAGGTCGGCATCAGTGGAATGGCCGTCTATTTGCCGCCGTACCGGATCGACCTCGGGCAGTGGTGCGCGTGGACGGACAACGATCCCGCCAAGACCCGTGCGGTGGTGGGCCACGCATTCCGGATGCCGGGCCCGGACCAGAACGTTTACACGCTGGCGGCCAACGCGGTGCTGCGGCTGGTTGCGCAGTACGACGTCGATCCGCGGCGGGTGGGCTACTTGGCGGTGGGCACCGAATCCAGCATCGACAATGCAGCGGGTGCGGTGATCGTGCGCGGGCTGGTGGACGCCGCGTTGCAGGCCGACGGCAAGCCGGCGCTGGCGCGCGATTGCGAGGTTCCGGAATTCAAGCACGCCTGCCTCGGCGGGGTGTATGCGCTGAAAGGCGGCCTGCGTTACCTCGCCTGCGAGGGCAGCGGACGGGCCGCGATCGTGGTCAGCGCCGACATCGCCGAATACGCGCGCGGCAGCAGCGGCGAGCCGACCCAGGGCGCGGGCGCGGTCGCCATGTTGCTGGAATCCCGGCCGCGCCTGCTGGAGCTGGACCTGGCCACGGGCGGCAGCGCCTCCGAGTACCGCGGGCTGGATTTCCGCAAGCCGTTCCTGCGCTTCGCGGGACAAACCCCCGGCCGCCACGGGCGGCTGGCCGACCTGCCCGTGTTCAACGGCAAGTATTCGACCGATTGCTACACCGATGCGACCCTGCGCGCCCTGGATGCGATGTTCGCGAAACGCGACGGCGCGCGCAGCGCCCGCCTGCGCGAGCTGGCCGCGGTGTTCATGCACCGTCCCTACCACCACATGCCGCGCAGCGCGCTGGCGATGGCCTGGCTTGCCGCGCTCGGACACGACGCCGCGGACGGAGACGCCGCGGCCGCGCGCGAGTTTGCGGCCTGTTGCGCATCGGCCGGCGTCGCCGGCGACGAGGTGTTGCGCGAATGGAGCAACGGGACGGCCGGCTGTCCGCCCGATGCACTGCCGCCCGATGCCTATCCGGCGGCGTCGTGGCTGGTCAAGGCCTTCCGCAAGGGCGACGCCTACCGCGCCCACGTCGAGGACAAGTTGCGGCTCGGCGCCGACGCGATGATGGAACTCGGCAATCTCTACACCGCGGCGCTGCCCGCGTGGCTGGCGGCAGGGCTGGAAGACGCGGCGCTTGCGGACGCCGGGCTCGAAGGCCGCGAATTGCTGTTGCTCGGTTACGGCAGCGGCGATGCCGCGGAGGCGATTCCCGCGCGGGTGGCACCGGGCTGGCGCGCAGCCGCGCGCGCGATCCGTTTCCACGACGCGCTCGCGGGTGCGGTGGATCTCGACCGGGAACAATACGCGGCACTGCACGACCACGGCGCGCTGGACGGGCTGCGCGGTCCCGCGTCGACCGGGGTGGTGATCGACCACGTCGGCGCGTGCGACGAAAACGCGTTCCAGGATTTCGGCATCGCGTACTACCGCTATTGTGGCCAGCCGTGACCCCGGTTGCGGGACGGTGCAGGCCGTGTGCGTTGCCGTCGTCCCGGCGCAGAGCCTGCCCCGGAAGGGCTCTTGATCCGGGGCCGGGACCCGGCAATCTTGAAGCCGTCACTTCCGCGCGACCGACCCACGTACCACGAATTCGCTTGCTCAAGCGCAACGCAACTGGATTGTGGCCTGCGCCGGGATGATGCTGTTGGAAGCTTGTGGTCGGATCCGGGACGCCGTCTCCCGTATTGCGGCTTCAAGGCAACCCGGCAAGGCACGCCTGCAGACGGGCGGGGTCCGCGGGCTCGAGCCGTACCCGCCCCGAGTTCGAGACGACCACCGCCTTGCCGTCGCGTTCGCGCGCCTGGCATACCGTGAAGCGCGCGTTGCTGCCGGCCGCGCTGCCGTTCGGATAAAAGAAGATCCGCTTGCGTCCGGCGCTGGTGACCACGCGGATGTCGCCGGACATCGCCGCCTGCGTGGTGAGGACGGGAATACCGGTGTCGGGCCGGCCGTCGCGGTCGGCGTCGCGCGCGACGATCCAGCCGCGTTGCCAGTTGTCGTCCGCGGCACAGCGTCGTGCATCCAGGCTCGGGCACACCAGCACCCGTGCGTTGTGCATGATCGCGGCATTGCGCGCGTGGCGCAGGGTGGCGATGATCGACGCCTGGGCGCCGGCGGTGCGGCTGCGGGCGAGCAGTCCGCCCATCGCCGGGACGCCCGCCATCGCAAGGATGCCGGCGATCGCAAGCGTGACCAGCAATTCGGTCAGGGTGAATCCTCGGTGGCTGCGCCGGGCTTGTTGCATGACCGTGTCCCTCCAGTCGTCGGGAACAGTCTGCGCATTGCGCGCCGGGCGCGGCAGCGGCGCATTGCATCCATCGGCGTCGGACAATGCTGACAGGGGTTGTCAGCAGGCCGAACGTATAATGTCGGGATGGATGCAGGCCACGCCACGCAACACATCGGCGAGCGCTTCGAGCTGGTCGCGCCGTACCGGCCCGCGGGCGACCAGCCGCAGGCGATCGCCAGGCTGATCGAGGGTTTCGAGGCGGGCCTGGCCGCGCAGACGCTGCTGGGCGTCACCGGCTCGGGCAAGACCTTCACCATCGCCAACGTGGTGCAGGCGGTGCAGCGCCCGACCCTGGTGCTGGCGCCAAACAAGACCCTGGCGGCGCAGTTGTACGGCGAGTTCCGGCAGTTCTTCCCGCACAACGCGGTCGAGTATTTCGTCAGCTACTACGACTACTACCAGCCGGAAGCCTACGTGCCGTCATCGGACACGTACATCGAGAAGGACGCCTCGATCAACGACCACATCGAGCAGATGCGCCTGGCCGCGACCAAGGCGCTGCTGTCGCGGCACGACGCGCTGATCGTGGGCACGGTGTCGGCGATCTACGGCCTCGGCGATCCCGACGATTACCTGTCGCTGCGCCTGATCCTGTCGATCGGCGACCGCGTGGACCAGCGGCAACTGCTGCGTCAGTTGACCGAACTGCAATACACCCGCAACGAGATGGAACTGCACCGCGGCACCTACCGGGTGCGCGGCGAAAGCCTGGATATCTTCCCGGCCGAGAACGAGACCGAGGCGCTGCGCATCGAGATGTTCGACGGCGAAGTCGAGAAGATATCGATGTTCGACCCGCTGACCGGCGACACCCTGCGCCGGCTGCCGCGTTGCGTGGTGTACCCGGCCACCCACTACGCTTCGACCCGCGAAAGCGTGCTCAACGCCATCGACACCATCAAGGCGGAACTGGCGGAGCGTCTGGAAGTGCTGCGCGGCGCGGGCAAGTTGCTGGAAGCGCAGCGGCTGGAGCAGCGCACGCTCTACGACATGGAGATGATGCACGAGGTCGGCTACTGCCAGGGCATCGAGAACTACTCGCGGCACCTCACCCGGCGCCTGCCGGGCCAGCCGCCGCCCACGCTGTTCGACTACCTGCCGTCCGACGCGCTGCTGGTGGTGGACGAATCGCACGTGACGATCCCGCAACTCGGTGCGATGTACAAGGGCGACCGTTCACGCAAGGAAACCCTGGTCGAATTCGGGTTCCGGCTGCCGAGCGCGCTCGACAACCGGCCGCTGAAATTCGAGGAATGGGAGCAGCGCGAACCGCGCACCATTTTCGTTTCGGCCACGCCGCGCGACTACGAATTGCAGAAGTCCGGCGGCAGTGTCGTCGAGCTGGTGGTGCGCCCGACCGGGCTGGTCGATCCGCAGGTCGAAGTGCGCCCGGTGCGCTCGCAGGTGGACGACGTGCTGGGCGAAATCCACGAACGGGTGAAGCTGGGCGATCGGGTGCTGATCACCACTCTGACCAAGCGTATGGCCGAGAACCTCACCGACTTCCTGGCCGAGCAGGACGTGCGGGTGCGCTATTTGCATTCCGACATCGAGACCGTCGAGCGCGTGGAAATCATCCGCGACCTGCGCCTCGGCAAGTTCGACGTGCTGGTCGGCATCAACCTGCTGCGCGAGGGGCTCGACATGCCCGAGGTGTCGCTGGTCGCGATCCTCGACGCCGACAAGGAAGGTTATTTGCGTTCGACCGGGTCGTTGATCCAGACCATCGGGCGCGCGGCGCGCAACGTGCGCGGCAAGGCCATCCTGTACGGCGACGGCATCACCAAATCGATGCAGGCCGCGCTCGACGAAACCGGCCGCCGGCGCGCCAGGCAGATCGAGTACAACCGCGAACATGGCATCACCCCGACGACCATCCAGCGGGCCGTCGCCGACGTGATGGAAGGCGCGCGCGAGGAACCGTCGGCGCGCGGGCGCGGGCGTGCGCGCGGCAAGGACCGCGGACGCGCGGCGCCGTCGCGCAGAGTCGCCGAAACCGCCGCCGACTACACCCTGCTGGATGCGCACGCCGCGGTCGCGCTCATCAAGAAGCTCGAGACCGAGATGTACAAACACGCCCAGGACCTCGAATTCGAGGAAGCCGCGCGCCTGCGCGACGAAATCCACCGCGTGCGCGAGCAGGCGTTCATGCAGTAACGGCGTTGCGCGCCACCAGGAAGTTTCCCCTCTCCCTCCGGGGTGAGAGCCGGCGCCGCCGTTGTTCCCTCTCCCTCCGGGAGAGGGTGCCCCGAAGGGACGGGTGAGGGTCCGCTCTTGCGGGATGGCATTTCAATGCGTTCGATTGTGAGTCTGCGCGGATCCGAACCCTCATCCGGCGCTACGCGCCACCTTCTCCCGGAGGGAGAAGGGAAGTGCAGCTGAGGTTGCGCGCCACCAGGAAGTTTCCCCTCTCCCTCCGGGGTGAGAGCCGGCGCCGCCGTTGTTCCCTCTCCCTCCGGGAGAGGGTGCCCCGAAGGGACGGGTAAGGGTCCGCATTCGCGTGATACTGCTTCGTTGCGACAACTCTTCACACGTTCGCAATTCCCTCAAGGAAGCGCGCACCAAACCGGGTGGGCACCACGGCAGCTACCACGCCGCCCAGCCGCGCACGCGGTAATAGAAAAGTCCGAGGTACTCGTGCAGGCAGCGTTCGCTGCGCCACAAGGCCCGGCGTTGCGGCAGCCAGCCCGCGCGTGCAGCGCGTGGCGTGCGTGCGATGGACGAAGCCGGCTCCACGGCAAGACCCTGATGCTGGAACACCGCCACGGTGCGCGGCATGTGCTCCGGAAAGGTCACCAGCAGGATCCGGTCCACGCCGCGCGCCCGCAACACCGGTGCGCTCAGCAGCGCGTCCTCGTACGTGGAACTGCTGCCGGACACCAGCACGATGGCATGGTCCGGAACGCCCTGTGCGCGCAGCATGCCCGCGAGCATCTCCGGCCAGCCGGTACTTCCGATCAACACGATCAGGGGCGCCTTGCCGTCGCGGTACAGTGCCAGCGCAAACCCGACCGGCGTGTACAGGGCGGGGCGGGCGTCGGCATTCCACGCGTGCACGGGTCGGGGCAGCGGGCCGCCGCCCGCGACCACGATCGCCTGCACGTCCGGATACGCCGTGGCGGGTTGCGTCGGATAGCGCGACGCAAGGTTGTCGCGCAGCCACATCGAAAACGCCGGCGTCATGCACAACCAGGCCCAGGCAACCGCGGTGGCCAGCAGCGGCACGCCCGCGTACCAGCGTCGCCACAACAGGCACACGACGCCGATCACCGCCACGGTGAACGATTGCACCAGCGGGTGGCCGAGGATGTGCAGCAAATCATTCATGCAGAGGGCGAATCGCGCAGGCGGAAACGGCACGCGCCAACGTGCTTGCTGCGCGTCGGCGGCCGCTCAGGATACACGCCGCGATTCGATCTCGACCGGCCGGGGCGCAACCACCCGCACTTCCGCCGGCTGTCCGTTCAATGCATCACCAAGCACGGGATTCACGTCGCCTGCGACGATGGGCAGCGGCGCATGACCGGTCTCCAGTGGTGGCGCGTCGCGCGCCGGCGCCGGGGCTTGCGCGATCCGCAGGCGCTGGTAGAAGAGACTCCTCAGCGCGATGTACGCCACCATCACGAGGCGGAACGCGGCCAGGTTGGAGTCCGGGCCGATGCGGCGAGCGCTTGTTACCAAACTGGCTGGCTTGGTCTTTGTGGCGCCGAAGAGCTGATTGTTCGGACCTTCCCGAGGCGACACGCGAGTGCGGACCCTCACCCGCCCCTTCGGGGCACCCTCTCCCGAGGGGAGAGGGGAATGACTTCCCCCTTCCACAGGAAGGGGGATTGAGGGGGATGGTCGGCGCGTTTTAGTGTGCGGCCGCGCGGACGGCGACGGCGGCGCCGAGCAGGCCGGGGTTGGGGTGGGTGATGACCTGCACGGACATGCGCTGCATGTAGTCGGTGTGGCGGCCCTTGGCGGTGAAGGCGGTCATGAAATCGCTGGCGCGGAAGAAATCCAGGAAGTGCAGCACCACGCCGCCGGCGATCAGCACGGTGCTGGCGCCGTGCAGCAGCGCGGCGTCGCCGGCCACCGCGCCGTAGATCCGGCAGAAACGCTTGAGCGCGTGTGCGGCCTCGGGGTCCCTGCCAGAGAGTGCGGCATCGACCACTTCCTTGGAGCGCCGCGAGCCGGTTTGCGGCGCGGGCGCTGCGACCGGGGCGACACCGCGCAGCGCGGCGTCGATGTTGGAAAGTCCGTGGCCGCTCAGCAGGCGTTCGTTGGAGATCCGGCCGTGCCGCGCGTGCAGCCACGCGGCAATCATGCGTTCCTCGTCGTCGGTGGGCGCGAAGCTGGCGTGGCCGCCTTCGGTGGGCACGATGTGCCAGCCTTGCGCGGTGGAACCGGTCAGCAGCGCGACGCCGAGGCCGGTGCCGGCGCCGATCAGCGTCACCGGGCCTTTCGGCGGGGTTGCGACGCTGCCGTAAACGGGCATGCGGTCGGCGGCGGTCAGGTGCGGCGCCGACCACGCGATCGCGGCGAAGTCGTTGATGAGTTGCAGGTCGTCAAGGCCCAGCGCTTGTTGCAGGGTGCTGCGCTTGAATGACCAGTCGCGGTTGGTCAGCGTGACCGCGTCGCCCTCGATCGGCGAGGCGACCGCCAGTGCGGCCCGCACCGGCCTGGCGCCGGTGGCGGCGAGGTAATGCCGCGCCGCATCGCGCAGGCTGTGGAAATCGGTATCGGTTTCGGTCTGCTCGCGCAGGATCTGCGGCTGCGCCGCCGACACGTCCGTCAGCGCGAAGCGCGCGTTGGTGCCGCCGATGTCGCCGATCAGTGCCAGGTTCTGCATGGTCCGTCATTCCTCTCGATGTTGCTCGGCACGGGTGACCTCTTGCCACAGGCTGGAGCGCCGCACGATCAGCTTCATCGGCAGCACCTGGCTCGCCACGGATTCGTTGTTGATCAACCGTATCAGGCTGTCCACCAGCGTTTCGCCGGCGCGCCGGGTGTCCTGCTGGACGGTGGTCAGCGGCGGGTTGACGAAGCCCGCCATGGGGATGTCGTCGAAGCCCGCCACCGCCACCTCGAAGGGTACGCCGATGCCGTGCGCCGACAGCGCGCCGATCGCGCCGATCGCGATCAGGTCGCTGGCGGCGAAGATGGCGTCGAACGGCTCGCCCCGCGCCAGCAGTTTCTCGGTGGCTTGCTGGCCGGAATACTGGGAGCTTTCGGCATCCACCTGCAGCGCGTCGTCCACGGCGACGCCGCGCGTGCGCAGCGCCTGCTGGTAGCCGCGGTGGCGTTCCTGGAATTCCGGGAAGTGCCGGGATGCATCGCCGAGGAACGCGATCTTCCGGCAGCCCTGGTCCAGCAGGTGCTCGGTGGCGGAGCGGCCGCCGGTGAAGTTGTCGCAGCCGATGGTGACGCAGGGCTGGTCCGGCAGCACCGCGCCCCAGCTCACGATCCGGGTACCGCGCGCGCGCAGCTTTTCCAGGCGGCTGGTGTGGGTGAGGTAATCGCCGTAGCCGAGCAG
Organism: Rhodanobacteraceae bacterium; assembly: GCA_036279975.1. Lineage (GTDB taxonomy): Bacteria > Pseudomonadota > Gammaproteobacteria > Xanthomonadales > Rhodanobacteraceae > 66-474. Next base: position 27,035 of record DASURP010000049.1, on the reverse strand, counting down.
GATGATGCCGTCGGCCTTCTTGCTTTCCGCGAAGTCGGCGTGCCAGTCGCGCGCGAGCTCCTGGAACGAGATCAGCAGGTCGTAGCCCTTGTTGGCGCTGGCGCGCGTGATCGAGCCCAGCATCGCGAGGAAGAACGGGTTGATGCGCGAGTCGTCGGGGGTGGGATCCTCGAAGAACAGCAGCGCCAGGGTGCCGCTGAGCTTGCTGCGCAGGTTGGAGGCGTTCTTGTCCACCGTGTAGCGCAGCGAGGCGGCGGCAGCCTCGACGCGCCGGCGGGTTTCCTCGCTGACGTCCGGGCTGCCGCGCAGCGCGCGCGACACCGTCGCCTGGGATACCCCGGCCAGCTCGGCGATGTCGAACGACGTGACTTGTTTCTTGCTGGACACGCAGGCAGGAACCCCTGGAACCCCGATCCACCGATCGTGGAATCCCGATCCTAGCCAATTTTGGCTGGCATTGCCGCCCGTGCAGGTCAGGATGCGCCCTCCGTCATGCCGGCGTGGCCTCCCCTCGCAGGCATACCAGCGCTGCGCGCCACCACGGAGCTCTTTGTCAGGGATGGCGGTTCTCCAGGAGGGAGAAGGGAACAGCGAACCAAGCGGCGCGCCACCGCGGGGCTTTTCGCCATGGATGGCGGCTTCCCCGAAGGGAGAAGGGAAAAGCATGTCGGCGTGCGCAGCTGCGACGCCGGTTTTCACCGCATCACTCGGCGGAGAGCACGGCAAACACCGCGCCATAGCCCGGCAGGCTCAGGCGGTCACCGGCGAGCGTGCCCTCGTGCAGGCCGTGGCCGTGCAACGGCCGCACGGCGCCGGACAACGGCAGCGTCAGTTCGGCGGCCGTATCGGACAGGTTGAAGGCCACCAGCATCCGCTCCGCGCCGTTGTCGCGCACGAACGCCAGCACCGGCTCCGGCGTTTCCAGGAAATCGATCGCGCCGCTGCGCAGCGCGGGATGGCGGCGGCGCCAGTGCATGAAGGTGCGAAAGCCGTGCAGGGTCGAAGCCGGATCGGCCTCCTGCCGCGCCACCGCCAGCGCCAGGTGTTCCTTCGGCACCGGCAGCCAGGGTGCGCCGGTGGTGAAGCCGCCGTTCACGTCGGCGCTCCACGGCATCGGCGTGCGGCAGCCGTCGCGTCCCTTGAAGCGGGGCCAGAAGGCGATGCCGTAGGGGTCCTGCAGGGCTTCGTAGGGCACTTCGGCTTCGGTCAGGCCGAGTTCCTCGCCCTGGTAAACACAGACCGGGCCGCGCAGTGAACACAACATCGCCGTCAGCAGGTTGGCGAGCGGCGCCGACGCCTGCCCGCCGCCCCAGCGCGACAGCACGCGTTCCACGTCGTGGTTGGAAATCGCCCAGCACGGCCAGCCGTGCTGCATCTTCGCGTCCAGCCGCGATACCGTCTCGCGGATCCAGGCGGCGCTGAAGTCGTCGCTGAGCAGCTCGAAGCTGTAGCCCATGTGCAGGCGGCCATCTCGCGTGTATTCGGCAATCGTGGCCAGCGAATCCTCCGAGGAAATCTCGCCCAGCGCGGCTACGCCCGGATAGCGGTCCAGCAGCGCGCGCAGTTCCTCGAGGAAGGCCAGGTTCTCGGGCTGGGTGTTGTTGTAGAGGTGGTACTGGTAGGCGTAGGGATTGTCGGGGCTGAAACCGCGGCCGACGCGTTGTTCCGGGGGCTTGGGGGGGTTGTCGCGCAACTGGCGGTCGTGGAAGCAGAAGTTGATCGCGTCCAGGCGCAGCCCGTCCACGCCGCGTTCCAGCCAGAAGCGCACCGCGTCCAGCACCGCGGCGCGCACTTCCGGATTGTGGTAGTTGAGGTCGGGCTGCTCGGTCAGGAAGTTGTGCAGGTAGTACTGCTCGCGGCGCGGCTCCCACTGCCACGCGGAGCCGCCAAACAGCGACAGCCAGTTGTTGGGCGCGGTCCCGTCCTCACGCGGGTCGGCCCACACGTACCAGTCGGCCCGGGGATTGTTGCGGCTCTCGCGGCTTTCGCGGAACCAGGCGTGCTCGGCCGAAGTGTGGCTGAGCACCTGGTCGATCATCACCTTGAGGCCCAGTGCGTGCGCCTTCTCGAGCACCTGGTCGAAGTCGTCGAGGTTGCCGAACAGCGGATCGACCGCGCGGTAATCGGCGATGTCGTAACCGAAGTCCGCCATCGGCGACTTGAAGAACGGCGCGATCCAGACCGCGTCCACGCCGAGGCCGGCCACGTAATCGAGCCGCTGCAGGATGCCGCGCAGGTCGCCCACGCCGTCGCCGTCGGTATCGAGGAAACTGCGCGGGTAGATCTGGTAGATGACGGCGCCGCGCCACCATTGTGAATCGGCCATCGAGGAGCCCCATGGAAGTAATGCCGCGCGGTGTTGCGGCGCGCGGCATCGAACGGAAATCAGCTTAACCGCAGGTGGTCGTGCCCCCGCAGGGGCTTGCATACGTATTCATGGATGCTGCAGGTGCGTCATTCGCGGCTCGCGCGAAAGTGCAAACAGCAATCGTCAACGCCGGGTTTGCGCGCCCGGATCGAGTGCGCAGTTGTCCCGGGGCCGGGCAAGCGCGTGCTGCACGCGGCGCCGGCGCGGCCTCTGATGCAGCGCAACAGGCGCGTCTTCGCGGCGGCATGAATACGTATGCAGCAGGCGTGCGGGCGCGGAGCATGCTCCTACCATCCCGACATGGCCATGCGCACGGGGCGCGTGGGCCGGCGCGCAGCCTGTGACGTCGACGGCTGCGCGTACCTACAACCAAGGCTCAAGCTGGGGAACCAAACCATGCCACTGCAACGCAATGTGATGACGCTGGCGCTGATTTCCGCGGGGATCGGTCTTGCGACCTGCACCAACATCGCCTTCGCGGCGAGTGGCGCGCAAGCGCAAGACCAGGAGCAGTCCACTTCGACCCAGCCGGCGCAGACCGGCCAGACACCCGCCGAGACACAGCAGGCCCCTGCCGAACAGCAGAACGCGAAGAAGAAAACCCAGCGCCAGAGCCAGCAGTCGCAAAACGCCGTGACCCTCGGCGCGATCCAGGTCACGGGCTTCGCCAGCAGCGTGCAGAACTCCATCGAGATCAAGCGCCAGTCCGACTCCATCGTCGAAGCGGTGTCGGCCGAGCAGATCGGCAAGCTGCCCGGCACCAGCATCGCCGACACCCTGGGCCGCCTGCCCGGGCTGGCGGTGCAGACCGTCAGCGGCCGCCCGCAGGTGCTCACCATCCACGGGCTGGGCCCGGATTTCAGCACCGCCTTGATCAACGGCAGCCAGCAAGTCAGCACTTCCAACAATCGCGACGTGCAGTTCGACCAGTACCCGCAAAGCTGGTTCGGCAGCGTGGTGGTGCACATGAGTCCCAGCGCCAACCTGATCGGGCAGGGCCTGTCCGGCACCGTGGACATGCACACCATCCGCCCGCTGGAAAGCGCGGAGCGCAAGCTTGCGGTCAACGCGCATTACATCTGGGACGGCATGGACCAGCTCGCGGAAGGCCCTGGCGTCAGCGACCACGGCTACCACGTCAACGGCGTGTACGTGGACCAGTTCGCCGACCACACCTTCGGCATCACCCTGGGCATCGACTTCGATTCCAACCCGGCGCAGATCCAGCACCAGCAGCCTTGGGGTTATCCCACCGACGCCAATGGCGACCTGGTGGTGGGCGGTTCCAAGAACTACGGCATTTCCGACCAGATGAAGCGCCAGGGTTACCTGGCGACGCTGCAGTGGCGGCCCTCGGAAAATTTCGACTCCACGCTGGACTTCACCTACGACAACTTCAACGAGACCCAGCAGGCCAAGGGCATGGAGTTCCCGCTGTTCTGGGGTGCGGGCGTGGTGCTCGCCCCCGGCAACGTGCAGGACGGCTTCGTGCAGAGCGGCACCTACAGCAACGTCTCGCCGGTGGTCCGCAACGACTACAACAAGACCCGCGCCAAGGTCTGGAACATCGACTGGAACAACAAGATCCGCTTCAACGCCGACTGGTCCGCGGACATCGGCGCGAACTATTCGCGCGCCGACCGCGCGGACGTGCTGCTGGAAAGCTACTCGGGCTTCGGCTACAACAAGACCGGTCCCACCGACACCATCGATTTCAGCGAGCTGGCCAACGGCCTGCTGTACGTCAACACCGCGCAGGATTACACCCAGGGCCTGGTGCTGACCGACCCGCAGGGCTGGGGTTCGGGCGCCACCCCGCCGGTGGTGCAGGGCGGCTTCATCAATGCCCCGCACACCAACGACTACCTCGCCAACCTGCACGCCAGCGTGACCCGCAGTTTCGTCAGCGGGCCGTTCTCCAGCGTCGAGTTCGGCGTGAACCGCGGCACCCGCAACAAGAATTACCAGATCGACCAGGACTTCCTGATCTTCCCCAATGCCGCCCAGACCGTGCCGATGCCGGCCGGCGTCACCTACGGCGACCCGCTGGGCTGGATGGGCGTGGGCCCGCAGGCCCTCTACGATCCGCTGCAGTTGATCGCCAACGGCACCTACGAGCTGTTCCCGACCGCGCTGTCCTCGATCGCGACGCCGCCCAACTGGGAAGTGCGCGAACGCGACCTGACGTCCTACGTGCAGTTCAACCTGGACACCTACCTCGGCAACGTTTCCCTGCGCGGCAACTTCGGCGTGCAGGTGGCGCATACCAACCAGGATTCGTCCGGGCAGTACGCGTCGGCCAGCTCCGGCGGCACCAACGGCTCCAACGTCGTGCTGTTGCCGATTTCCGGCGGCACCAGCTACACCCGCTGGCTGCCCAGCCTCAACCTGGTGTTCGGGCTGTCCGACAACGACGACCTGCGTTTCAGCGCCGCCAGGACCATGGCGCGGCCGCGCATGGACCAGATGAGCGCCAGCATCGGCATCAGCGGCAACATCACGCAGCTGCCGAACACCGATCCCAACCAGTCGTACTTCAGTGCCTCGGGCGGCAACGCCAAGCTGCTGCCGACCAAGGCCGACAACTACAACATCAGCTACGAGCACTACTTCAGCGGCGAGACCTCGGACTACCAGTGCACGTCCAACGAGTCCCTCCAGTCGCCCCTGTGCGCCGGCACGGGCGCGGGCTACGTCGCGTTGTCGGGGTACTACCTGAAGCTGAGCGATTACATCGATCCGAACGCCGCCTACCTGTACGACTTCGCGGCGTTCGTGCCGGCCTACCTGGATGCGACCCAGCAGCAACAGCTCGGCACGACCCTGGGCATCGTCTCCGGCCCCACCAACGATGGCCACGGCAACGTCAAGGGCCTGCAGGGGACCCTGAACCTGCCGCTCGGGCACATCACGCGCTACCTCGACGGGTTCGGCGTGATCCTCAGCGCCAACTACACCAAGAGTTCGCTGGTGTATGGCGACAACCCGAACCCCATCACCGTGCCCGGGCTGTCCAAGTGGGTCACCAACGCCACCTTGTACTACCAGTACGGCGGCTTCCAGGCCCGCGTCAGCCAGACCCACCGCAGCAGCTTCCTCGGCCGCGTGTCGGGCATCAGCGCGACCCGCATCGAACAGACGATCAAGGGCGGCAGCACCTATTCGGCGCAGGTCAGCTACAGCGTCACCAGCGGCAGCCTGAACGGCCTGACCTTTATCCTGCAGGGTTCCAACCTCAGCAACGAGCGCTTCATCACCTACCAGAACAACGACCCGCGCCAGGTGCAGACCTGGGAGTTGTACGGGCGCCGCTTCGAAGTGGGCGTCTCGTACAAGTTCTGAAAACATCGGAAGCGGATTCACGCCGGGCAGAAGCCATTGACGCGGATTGACGCGGACGGAATCCGGTAAAAAGCAATGCTCGTCATTCCGGGGCTGCCCGCGCCGTTTGCGGGCAGAACCAGGAATCCATCTTCGTTGCATAAAGTGGATTCCGGGTTCCGTCGCCAATAGAGCCGCTGACGGCCCCGGAATGACGAAGTATGAGACGATCTGCTGGGTTCGGCTTCACCTGGACTCAACGCGAATGAGGTTCGGCGTTTCATCCGCGTCGACGCTGCTGCTCTCCTGACCCAACCATGCCAATGCAGACGATGTACCCGAACGATGCCGCGATCCGGCGTGTCGTGATCGTGGGTGGCGGCACCGCCGGCTGGATGGCGGCGGCGCTGCTGGCCCGTGCGCTCGGCCGCGAACGCGAGATCCAGTTGGTCGAATCCGCGGAGATCGGCACCGTCGGCGTGGGCGAGGCGACCATCCCGCAGATCCTGCACATCAACGCCTTCCTCGGCATCGACGAGGACGACCTGATGCGCTACACGCACGGGACCTACAAGCTCGGCGTCCAGCTCAACGACTGGGGCCGCATCGGCGATTCGTACATCCACGCGTTCGGTGACGTCGGCCTGCCGCTGGGCCTGCTGCCGTTCCATCACTACTGGCTGCGCAGCCGCGGCCACCCCGGAGCCAAGTCGCTGTGGGCGCATTCCTTGAACGCGGCCGCGGCCGCGCAGAACCGCTTCGCGCGGCTGGACAAGGTGCCGGGCAGCCCGCTCGCCGGCATCCGCTACGCCTACCAGTTCGACGCCGCGCGTTACGCGCGCTATTTGCGCGAGCGCATTCCCGAAGGCGCGGTGCAGCGCATCGAGGGCAAGGTCGTCGACGTGCAGCTGCGCGGCGAGGACGGCTTCATCGAATCGCTGAAACTGGAAGACGGTGAAAGCGTCGCGGGCGATTTCTTCATCGACTGCTCGGGTTTCCGCGGCCTGCTGATCGAAGGTGCGCTGAAGACCGGCTACGAAAACTGGCAGCGCTGGCTGCCCTGCGACCGCGCGCTGGCGGTGGCCAGTGACCGCGCGGACCCGATGCTTCCATACACCCAGGCGTTCGCGCGTACCGCCGGCTGGCAGTGGCGGATCGCGCTGCAGCACCGCACCGGCAACGGCCACGTGTATTGCAGCCGCCTCATCAGCGACGACGAAGCCGCCGCGCAACTGCTGGCGAACCTCGAGGGCGAACCGCTGGAGGAGCCGCGTCCGTTGCGCTTCGTCACCGGCATGCGCAGGCTCGCGTGGAACCGCAACTGCCTGGCGCTCGGGCTGGCGGCGGGGTTCATGGAACCGCTGGAATCGACCAGCATCCACCTGGTGCAGTCGGGCCTCGCGCGCTTCCTTGGCATGTTCCCCGACCGCCATTGCGATCCGCTGCTGGTCGATGCCTACAACCGCCAGACGCGCTTTGAATACGAGCGGGTGCGCGATTTCCTGATCCTGCACTACAAGGCCACCGAGCGCGACGACACCGCGTTCTGGCGGCAGTGCGCGGCGATGGAAGTGCCGGAGGAACTGGCCCGGCGCATCAGCCTGTTCCGGCGCACCGGCCTGATCTTCCGCGAGGCCGACGAACTGTTCACCGAACCGGGCTGGCTGCAGGTGCTGCTGGGCCAGCGCATCGAGCCCGAGCACTACCATCCGTTGGCCGATGAACTGGAAGCGTCGAAGCTGCAGGCCTTCCTCGCCGACATCCGCACGCTGGTGAACCGCACCGTCGAGAAATTGCCGAGCCACGACGCGTTCGTGGCGCAGGTCAACGCGGCGGGGGATGCCGCTGCGGGCGAGCCAGCTCCCGCGCATGAGCTCGCACGGAGCGCATCGTGAGGCGGTGGGGATTCGCGGTCGGCCTGCTGATTGCGCTGTCCGGGTTTGCGGCGGGCCTTTCCGCTACTTCGCCGCAGCCACCCGGGCACGCCACGCAGGCGTCATCCGGGCGGCTCCAATCGGGTGTGTATTACGAAATCTTCGTGCGCAGTTGGTACGACAGCAATGGCGACGGCATCGGTGACCTCAACGGCGTCACCGCCAAACTCGATTACCTGCAGAAGCTGGGCGTCAGCGGCATCTGGCTGATGCCGATCAACCCGTCGCCCAGTTACCACGGCTACGACGTCACCGATTACCGCGCGATCAATCCCGAGTACGGCAGCATGGCCGACTTCGAGCGGCTGCTGCGCGAAGCGCACCGGCGCGGCATCAAGGTCATCATGGACCTGGTGGCCAACCACAGCAGCAGCGAACATCCGTGGTTCAAGGCGGCGCATGATCCCGACAGCCGCTACCGCGACTGGTACACGTGGGCGAGCCCCGGCACCGACCTCAAGCAGATCAGCGCCACCGGCGGCTTCGCGTGGCACCCGCTGCCGGGCGTGAAAGCCGGCTCGACGCAACACTACCTCGGCATCTTCGTCGCGGAGATGCCCGACCTGAATTACGACAATCCCGCCGTGCGCGCGGAGATGATCGACATCGGCAAGTTCTGGCTGGAGAAAGGAGTGGATGGTTTCCGCCTGGATGCCGCGCAGCACGTCTACGACAACTTCGACAGCGACTGGAACAGCGCGGTGGCGCTCAGGAAGAACCTCGACTGGTGGCGGCAGTTCGATCGCGGCATCAAGGCGGCGAATCCGCATGCCTGGCTGGTCGGGGAGGTGGCGCGCCAGCATTCCGACGAACTGGTGCCGTGGATGGGTGCATTGAACGCAACCTTCAATTTTCCGCTGGCCACGCGCCTGATCGACAGCGCGAAGACCGGGACCGATCGCGATATCGGCGCCACGCTGCAGCGCATCGATGCCGAATATCGCACCGCCGCGCACGGGCGCTTCGACGATGCGCCGTTCCTGTCCAACCACGACCAGGAACGGGTGATGAGCCAGCTCGAGGGCAATCCCGAACACATGCGTACGGCCGCCGCGATGCTGCTGACGCTGCCCGGCCATCCCTTCGTCTATTACGGCGAGGAACTCGGGATGCGCGGCCGGAAACCAGATCCACACCTGCGCGAACCGATGCGCTGGTACCGCGCGGGGACGGGCCCGGGCGAACCGACCTGGGAGGGCTGGACGGCGGGCGATGGGCCGGACGTCTCGGTCCAGGCCCAGAACGACGATCCCGGTTCGTTGCTCAACTGGTACCGCATGCTGATCGACTGGCGGTGCGACATTCCCGCCCTGCGCGACGGCGCGCTGCACGACTGGCGCGGCGCCGGCCCGCAAGTCGCGGCGTGGGAACTGCGCGACGCGCACGGCGACGTGCTGGTGCTGCACAACCTGTCCGGCGGGCCGCAAACAGTCGCGCTGCCGGGGCCGCGCTTCCACACCCTGCTCAGGCACAGCCGCGCGGGCACGGGGATCGCAGGCGGCGAGCTGACGCTGCCGCCGTACGGCAGCGCGATCCTGCAATGAACGATCAGTCGGGGTGCGTTCGCGTATCCGGGGGGCTCTTTGTCGTCATTCCGGGCGCCTGCGGCTTCATCGCAGGCGAACCCGGAACCGGTCTGGCAGGCCCGACAAACACCAGACCGATTCCGGGTTCCGCCCGCAAACGGCGCGGGCGGCCCCGGAATGACGAACAAGAGTTGTGCTTTGGTTTTGGGATCGCCGCTGCGCGGTGCCCGGAATGGCGAGCGGAGGGGACTGTGTCGGCTGGACGGAAGCGCAATCCTGCAATGAATGCCTGACAAGGAGTGGACGGTCGATGATCGCAGGAACTTTTCACAAATCCCCTCTCCCTTCGGGAGAGGGTGCCCGAAGGGCGGGTGAGGGTCCGGGCGTGCCGCGACATTTCCGTTTCTCCGAACGCTCATCCCGGCGTGGCGCGCTCGGCGCTTCGCGCCGTATCTCCCGTAGGGAGAGGGGCTCATCGAATTTCCGGGCGGGTTCGAAATTGCGTGCGCTGGGTTTTGTCTCGCTTGCGTGCGTCGGCTTTGGCGTAGCGGTCAATGCCATGGCCGCCCACGCCGCCGCCACGCCGGAGCAACGCAGCGCCGTCGGATACACGACCGATATCGGCCAGGCCGGCGCCACGGTTTCCGTGCAAATGCCGGCGCCCGGCGTGTTGCACGTGCATTACGCGCCGATGGGCAACGCCACGCCGCCGAGCCTGGTGATGGACCCGCAACCCGCACCGGCAGCGGCGTTCAGGCCCGGGATATCCAGGCACGGCGATGCAGTCACGCTGCGATCACCACGGATGGTGGTGACCTGGCATACGCAGGCCGGCACGCTGGTCGTCACTGATCCGCGTGGGCAGGTGCTGTTGCAGCAAGCCGACCTCGCCGCACTCGCGCACGGTCGCATCGAACTCCAACACGCGGCCGGCGACGCGCTCTACGGCATCGGCGGCTTCGAGGCCAACCAGCCCGTCACCGCCGGCCTGCTGCGCAGCGGCAAGCAGATCGCGCAGGCCGGCAAGCAGGGCCACGCCGGCGCGCCGTTCGCGTGGAGCACCGCAGGCTACGGCGTGCTGGTCGATTGCGACGGCGCGGATTTCGATCTCGCCGGCGACCGCATCACGGTCAGCCAGTTCAATCGCCCCGATGCCGATTACTACATCCTGGTCGGCACGCCGCCCGAACTGTTCGCTGAATTGTCGAAGCTGAGCGGCCCGGCGCCGCTGTTTCCGAAATGGGCGATGGGCTTCACCAACAGCCAGTGGGGCATCGACCAGAAGGAATTGCTGGACATCGTCAAGACGTATCGCGCCAGGCACATCCCGCTCGACAACTTCACGCTGGACTTCGACTGGAAGGCGTGGGGGCAGGGCGATTACGGCGAATTCCGCTGGAATCCGGAGAAGTTTCCGGACGGCGCCAGCGGCAAGCTCGCAAAGATGCTGGCCGCCGAAGGCGTGCACCTGACCGGCATCATGAAGCCGCGTTTGCTGCTGGGCACCGCGGAAGGCGACTACGCCACCGCCCACGACTTGTGGATTCCGGGCGAGCAGGCGTATCCGGAATACTTCTCGCACAAGCGGGCCAAGGACGTGGACTTCGACAAGCCCGCCGCGCGGCAGTGGTACGGCCGCCTCGCGATCGAATACGGTTTCGACAAGGGCATCGCCGGCTGGTGGAACGACGAGGCCGACGTGTACGGCAAGGACGGCACACTCACATCCAACACGCAGTTCCTGAACATGCAGCGCGCCTTGTACGACGCCCAGCGCGCGGTCAGCGACCAGCGGGTGTGGTCGATCAACCGCACCTTCTGGCTGGGCTCGCAGCGCTACGCGTACGGCATGTGGTCGGGCGACATCGACACCGGTTTCGCCAGCATGGCCGCGCAGCGCACGCGCATGCTGAGTGCGATCGAGGTCGGCGAAGCCAAATGGGGCATGGATGGCGGCGGCTTCAACGGCCATCCGTCCGACGAGAACTACGCGCGCTGGATCGAGTTCGGCGCATTCACGCCGATCTTCCGCGTGCACGGCACCTTCAACGAGAAGCGCCAGCCATGGGTCTATGGGCCGGTCGCGGAAGCGGCCGCGACCGCCGCGATCCGCCTGCGCCAATCGCTGATCCCGTACATCTATGCGTACCAGCATTCCGAATACGCCCATGGCATCGGTTTGGTGCGACCGCTGACATTCGGCTGGCCCGACGATCCGAAGGTGCGCGACGACGTCGATGCCTGGCTGTTCGGGCAATGGCTGCTGGTATCGCCGGTGGTCGTCGAGGGCCAGACTTCCAAGCGCATTTATCTCCCCGCGGGAAAATGGACCGACTGGTTCACCGGCAAGACGTACGCGGGCGGACAGGCCATCGAAGTTCCGGTGGATGCCAAGACCTGGCGCGACATCCCGTTGTTCATCCGCGGCGGCGCGATCATTCCGATGCAGCCGGTGATGGACCACGTGGGCCAGCACCCGGTGCGGACCGTGACGGTCGAGGTGTTTCCGTCGGACCAGTCGACGCACTTCGACTATTACGACGACGACGGCGAAACCTGGGCTTACGAAAAAGGCGCGTATTTCCTGCAACGGCTTTCTGTCCGCCGCGAGGGCGCCACGGTGGCGTTCCGCAGCGAAGCGCCCGTCGGCAGCTACCGCCCGGCGCTGCGCGATTACCGGGTGCGCGTGCACGGCATCGCGGCGCGCTCGGTGCGTGCGGGCAGCAAGGCACTGGCGCACTATGCCGACGGCGTGGCGCTGGCGGCGGCGCGGGGGCAGGGCTGGACGACCGGGCGCGACCGCTACGGCGCGGTGACGATCGTGAAGCTCGACGCCGGCTTGCAGCGTGAGGTCACGATGCAGGGAGCCGCCGGACATTGACCGCGCCAGACCGAGCCACTGCCTGGCTGGACGTGGGCGCTGCAATGAGCCAGACTCGACGCCTGCATGTAAACGTTTCCATCGGCTTGGTGACTGGGGATCGGCGATGAAGGTTCCGAATGGCTTGCGGCGTCTGGTACTCGTTCTGGCGGCCCTGGCGCTGTGCACGGCGGCAGGCCTGTCCGCGGCTGCGCCGCCTCCGGCAACCGTGCACCTGCATGTGGATGCCAGGGCGGCCGGCACGCCGTTTCCGCATTTCTGGGAGCAGATGTTCGGTTCCGGGCGCGCGACGCTGTCGCTGCGCGACGATTACCGCAAGGACCTCGCCACCGTTCACCAGGCCACGCACTTCGAGTACGTGCGCTTCCACGGCATCTTCGATCGCGACGTGGGGCTGGTGCAGCGTGACGGCAACGGGAGGGTCAGCTACAACTTCTCCTACGTGGACCAGATCTACGACGGCCTGCTTGCGCACGGGGTGAAACCGTTCGTGGAACTGGGCTTCATGCCGCCTGACCTGAGTTCCGACCCCTCCAGGCACCACAGCTTCTGGTACCACCCCAACGTGATGCCGCCGAAGGATTACGCCGAGTGGGACGCGATGATCCGCGCGTTCGCACGGCACCTCATCGACCGCTACGGCATCGACGAAGTGGCCAGTTGGTACTTCGAGGTCTGGAACGAGCCCAACATCGATTTCTGGGGCGGGGAACCCAAGCAGGCGACCTACTTCAAGCTGTACGACCACACCGCGCGCGCGCTCAAGTCGGTGAGCCCGCGCCTGCGCGTGGGTGGTCCCGCCACCGCACAGGCGGCGTGGATTCCGGCGTTCCTCGAACATGTGCACGCGGCGCACGTGCCCGTGGACTTCGTCAGCAGCCACGTCTATGGCGACGACACCGCCGGGAACGTGTTCCACAGGCAGGAACACATCCCGCGCAAGGACATGGTATGCCGCGCGGTGGCCAAGGTGCACGACGAGATCCTGGTCTCGCCGTATCCGCAGCTGCCACTGGTCTTCAGCGAGTACAACGCGTCCTATGCCAACCTGCCCAACGTGACCGACACGGTGTTCATGGGCCCATGGATCGCCAACACCATCCGCGCCTGCGCGGGCAAGGTTGCGATGATGAGCTACTGGACGTTCTCCGACGTGTTCGAGGAGCAGGGCGTGGTGCGCACGCCGTTCTACGGCGGGTTCGGGCTGATCGCCGAGGACCGCATACCGAAGCCGTCTTTCAACGCCTTCGCGATGCTGCACCGGCTCGGTGACACCCGCTTGCCGCTGGATTCCGACAGCGCGCTGGCCACCCGCCGCGCCGACGGTACGCTGGTGGTTGCGCTGTGGAATTACGCGCCGCCGGTCGCCGCTGGGCCCGACTACGTGCCCGGCCCGCCGCAAGGGGCCGTCAAGCGCTTCGAGCTGGACGTGTCGCATCTCGCGTCCGCCGCGACGGCCACGGTGTGGCGGCTGGATGCCACGCACGGCAACGTGATTGCCACGTTCGACAGGATGGGCCGGCCGGCCTTTCCGGGTCGCGCGCAGATCGCCGAGTTGCGCGCAGCCGGGCGTGGTTCGCCGCCGCAAAAGCTTGCCGTGCGCGACGGCCGGCTGACGCTGGACGTGCCGCCGCAGGGCCTGGTGGTGCTGGAAGTCAGGGCGACCCCGAAATGAGCGGCGATGCGAAAAGCGCTGGTGACCAGGGACGAGGGAACCGGTTTTTTGCCCAGTATTCCGCGACCCGATTGGCGTCGCATCCCGGCAAGTCTCATGCGCACGGTTGGAAAGTTTGTTGTCGTTCCGGGGCGCCTGCGGCTTCATCGCAGTCCGCCTGCGCGGGAGTGACGGCATAGAATCAGCGGCTCCCTGGAGCAGGAAGGAACCAGCCATGATCCCGGCTGCATTGTTGATGCTGGCAACGACCGCCGTGCAGGCTGCACCTGCCTGGCACACGAGCCTTGAATGGCGCGGGCAAACCGCCAGCGTGGCGGCGCAAGCCGATGGCGGTTACGTGTTGCACGGACCCTTCGGCGAACGGGCGATCCCGGCAGCGACGTGGCGCGTCGAGACCGCCAGCGTGCTGTTCGACGGCCTGTTCGCGATGGCGCAGGACGACCTGCGCCTCGACTCGGTCGACGCCATCCACGACGGCGCCTATGACCATGGCGACGCCATCCCGTGCCATTGCTTCGTGACCGGCGAGAAATGGCCGTACGTGTGGACCCGCGACCTGTCCTATTCGGTGGACCTGGGCCTGTGGCGCTTCGACGCCGCGCGTGCGCGCAACGGGCTGCTGTTCAAGCTCTCGGGCGTGCGCGGCAAGGGTTTGCCTGATGGTTTGTATCCGATGCAGGACACCGGCTCCGGCGGCAGTTGGCCGATCAGTACCGACCGGGTGGTGTGGTTCCTCGCCGCGCGCCACCTGCTCGATGACCGTGCCTTTGCCGACAAGACCTGGCGCGCGCTCAACGACACCCTGGCGCAGGATCGCGAATACGCCTTCGACGCGCAGATGGGCCTGTACCGCGGCGAGACCTCGTTCCTCGACTGGCGCGAGCAGACCTATCCGGAGTGGACGAAGGGCAACGTGGTGTTCATCGCGCAATCCTTCGCGCTGTCCACCAACGTGCTGCACTACGAGGCGCTGCAGCTGGCCTCGGCGATGGCGGCACAGCGCAAGGATCCGCGCGCCGCGCGCTACACGACCGAGGCGGAGGCGCTGAAGGCTGCGATCAACGCACACTTCTGGCGCGCCGATCGCGGCATGTACATGAGCTACATCAGCGGCGACGGGATGCCGGTGGAAGCCTACGACCTGCTCGGGATCTCGCTTGCGATCACCAGCGGGGTCGCCGACGATGCGCGGGCGCGCTCCTCGCTGGCGCACTATCCGGTGTGGCCGGCGGGCAGCCCGGTGGTCTGGCCCGAGCGCGCCGACCAGCCGATCTACCACAACCGCGCGATCTGGCCGTTCGTCAGTGCCTATGCGCTGCGTGCCGCGCGCAAGCTGGACGCCCCCGCGCTGATCGCGCGCGAGATTGAATCGGTCATGCGCGGCGCGGCACTGGCCGGCTCGAACATGGAGAACTACGCGATGCTGAGCCAGGCGATCCACGTGGACGCCGGCAAGCTCAGCGGCCCGGTGGTCAATTCGCCACGCCAGTTGTGGTCGGTGGCCGCCTATCTCGACACGGTGGCCGAAGGCGTGTTCGGGCTGACCGCCGACGGCAAGGTCGAGCCGAAGCTTCCGGTTTCGCTGGTGCCGACGCTGTTCGGCGACCGCAGCGAAATCAGTCTGCAACTACCGCACCGGCAGATCACGCTGCGGCGGCCCGCGAAGCTTGATGGCAACCTGCTGGTCGCGGACAGAGTCGAGAACCACGGCGACCGCAGCGTCGTCACCTTGAAGGCAATCGAGGTTCCGGAACAGCCATTGCGCACAGATGCGCCGGTGTATGCGCCGGCGACACCCGCGGCACCGGAGGCGCGGCGCGATGGGGATGCGTGGAAGGTGCGCGCTGGAGAGGGCGACCATTTCCTGTTGTATGTCGATGGCAAGCGCCACGAATCCGTCGGCGCCACATGGACTTTGCCCGCTTCGGATGCCTACCAATGCCTGCGGGTGACCCGCCGCGGCGAGCACGGCATCGAATCGCTGCCGAGCGAGGCGACCTGCGTGGGCGATGAGGCCACGGTCACAGGATCCTGGCCGCGCACCTGGCGCGCGGCCGCAGACGGCCGCTACCGGGCCTGGCTGGATTACAGCAACGGCCACGGTCCGATCAACACCGGCATCACCGCCGCGGTGAAGCGCCTGCAGGTCCGCTGCGATGGCGCGGCCGTGCAATCCGTGCCGGTCGTGATGCCGCACAGCGTCGGTGGACAACGGTCCACCACCGTGACCTTTGCCGCGCAAGCCGGCGCGCACTGCACCTTCGCGCTGCAACAGGGCTTCAACATGAGCGACCTGGCCCGTTTCTCGCACTACACCGGGGGTGAGGGCGGTGCGAGCGGACCGTTGAACGAAGCGAATGTCGAGGCCCTGCACATTGCGCCGGTACCGGCGCGGTGATACCCCATCTGATTATCCGCACTGGGTCCCGGTCCGGTTTTCCTTCTCCCGGTGGGAGAAGGTGGCGCGCAGCGCCGGATGAGGGTACGGGCGCGCGAATGGCAAATTTCCGGATTACTGATCCTGTCATGCATGTGCGTACCCTCACCCGCCCCTTCGGGGCACCCTCTCCCGAAGGGAGAGGGGACAAAACAGAGACTGATCAGGGCCCCCGATGAATCGCAAGCCGGCGCTGTCGTTCTGGCAGATCTGGAACATGTGTTTCGGGTTCCTCGGCATCCAGTTCGGCTTCGCGCTGCAGAACGCCAACGTCAGCCGGATCTTCCAGACCCTTGGCGCGAGCGTCGCTGCGATCCCGGCGCTGTGGATCGCCGCGCCGCTGACCGGCCTGATCGTGCAGCCGCTGATCGGCCACTGGTCGGATCGCACCTGGGGCAGGCTGGGACGGCGGCGTCCGTATTTCCTGGTCGGCGCGGTGCTGGCGACGCTGGCGCTGTTCGTGATGCCGAATGCGTCCATGCTGTGGATCGCGGCCGGGCTGCTGTGGATCATGGATGCCTCGTTCAACGTCGCGATGGAGCCGTTCCGCGCGTTCGTCGGCGACCAGTTGCCGACGCACCAGCGCGCCAAGGGCTACGCGATGCAGAGTTTCTTCATCGGCGTGGGCGCGGTGGTGGCGTCGATGCTGCCGTGGCTGCTGGCGCGCTTCGGGGTGCCGAACACCGCGCCGGATGGCGTGATTCCGGACACCGTGAAGTATGCGTTCTACGCTGGCGGTGCGGTGTTGCTGGGCACGGTGCTGTGGACCATCGTCAGCACCCGCGAATACCCGCCGGAACGGTTGCTGGGTTTCGACGACGCGCAGCAGGCGGCAGGGCCGTCCCCGGACGTCGCGCGCGCATGGCGGTTCGGGTTGGTGCTGGTCGTGCTCGGGGCACTGCTGCTGGCCGCGATCGTCGGCCTGTCGCTGGCGCGCGACCTGTACCTGCTGGCCGGCATGCTGATCGTGGCGGGGTTGCTGTTCGCGTGGCTGCCGTTCGCGCGCCGTGGCGGCACGCTGCGCCAGGTCATGGGCGACTTGTACGCGATGCCGGAAGCCATGCGCCAATTGGCGTGGGTGCAGTTCTTTTCGTGGTTCGCGCTGTTCGCGATGTGGATCTACACCACGCCGGCGGTGACCGCGCTGCAGTTTGGTTCCAGCGATCCGCACTCGGCCGCCTACAACGTGGGCGCCAACTGGGTGGGCGTGCTGTTCGCGGCCTACAACGGCTTCGCCGCGCTGGCCGCGATCTTGATTCCACGGATGGTGCGTGCGTGGGGCCTGCGCGTCAGCCACCTCGTCAACGTCGCGCTGGGCGGTGCGGGGCTGGTTTCTTTCGCGTTGATCCGCAATCCCGACTGGCTGCTGCTGTCGATGGTCGGGGTGGGCTTCGCCTGGGCCTCGATCCTGTCGCTGCCCTACGCGTTGCTCTCGGACAACCTGCCGGCCGCGAAGATGGGCGTGTACATGGGCATCTTCAATTTCTTCATCGTGATCCCGCAACTGCTGGCCGCCAGCGTGCTGGGCGTGCTGCTGAAATGGTTCTTCCACGGCCAGCCGGTGTACGCGCTGGTGCTGGGTGGCGCCAGCCTGGTGGTCGCGGGGCTGTGCGTGTTGCGGGTGCGCGAACCGGACCTGGCCGCGGGCTTGCCGCAACGCGCGCCTTCCAGACCGCCGGGCTGACGCCGCGGCGTCAGCCCGGCGCCATCGAGCAGACCCAGTCTTCGGGCATGCGTGCGGCCGCCATGTCACGGATCAACGGCGCATCCGGGCGCGCGGGTTCGCAATCGTCCGCCGCCGCGTAGAGGATCTGCTCTTCCTTGGTGTTGTGGATCTTGAGCTGCTGCAGGAGCGTCCACGCATCCTCGCGCAGGTCGGCGGCACCGGCGCCACCTGCACAGGCAGCCTCGAGTTTCCGGATCAACGGCCACATCTCGCCGTGCTCGCGCTTCATGACGAACACCGGCATCGTGAGGCCCATCCCGGCCAGCAATGGAAACAGCACTTCCTCCTCCACGTACAAATGTTCGCGCAGGAGCCGCAGCGCCGCCGCCAGTGCCGCGGGCGTGCCCGTATCATCAACGATGCCCTCGACGCCCTGGTCGATGTGATGGTGTTGTACGGCGAGCAGTTTGCTGGGGAGCATGGTGTCCATTTCCGTTCTCCTGACCGGACAACGGCGAGTATGGACCTTACGGCGCGCGCCGGCTGGGCGCAGGCCAGGAGGCCGCCGGCACGCCATGGGCGGAATGGCGCCTCCTGGGCTGCATCGTTGGCGGGACCGCCACAGACGAAAAAGGCCGCGCCGCCGTCGCAGCCTTCACCGTGGATCGTCGAATCTGGTGGGCAGTACAGGGATCGAACCTGTGACCCCTACCATGTCAAGGCCGGATTTTGGGGTATTCGCGAACGTCCACGAACGGCCAAGGCCTTGAAACCATTGTCATAGGCCGGTTCCAGCGTCCGCCTAGATTCGTTGACGTGCGCCTAGGTTTTCCGTACTCTTTCCGTACTGGCATTTTCCTACCGTGCGGGGGCAGTCATGGACCTATCGAGCGTGCGCAATCAGACCCGGTTGAACCCGCGCCGGGAACCCTACTGGCACAAGCTGGCGAGCGGCCAATTCATCGGCCTGCGCCCGTCCACGATGCACGACGGCGGCGCATGGATCGCGCGCGCCTACGATCCCGAAACCCGACGACAGCGCTACCACGCGCTAGGCGACTTCGGCGACCTGCCACGGCATGAACGCTTCGACGCTGCCCGCAAGGCCGCGCGGGAATGGCTGGATCACGTCACCGGGGGCGGTTCAACGAAGGCCGTCACCGTGAAGCAGGCATGCCAGCGCTACGCCGAGGGCAAGCCGGATGCCGTGGGCTACTTCGAGCGGTTCCTGTATCACGACGCCATCGCGCGCGTGCCGCTGCTGAAACTCACCGCAAAGCAGGTCCGGGCATGGCGCGAGCGGATGGAATCGGCGCGCGAGTCTCGGGCACCGGCCAGCGTCAACCGCAACATGACCCCGTTTCGTGCGGCTCTCAACATGGCACTGGAACAGGGCGACGTACTCAACGATGCCGCATGGCGCACGGCATTGAAGCCGATCAAGAACGCCGACAAGAGCCGCAATGTGTACCTGGACCGCGACCAGCGCCGGGCATTGATCGACAACCTGCCGGCGGACTGCGCCGCGTTCGCGCACGGTTTGTGCGCGCTACCGCTGCGGCCCGGAGCGTTGGCGGCTCTCACGGTTGGCGACTTCGATGCGCGCCGCTGCACGCTCAAGATCGGGCACGACAAGGCCGGGCAGGATCGGCGGATTCTGCTGCCGACCGCCACGGTCGCGCTGGTGAAGGAACAGGCGAAAAGCAAGCTTCCGGCGGCCCCGTTGTTCGCGCGCGCCGGCGGGAGCGCATGGGATCGCTACGCTTGGCGCGGACCGATCAAGGATGCCGTGCGGGCCGCTGGATTGCCCGACGACGTAAGCGCCTATGCGCTGCGGCATTCCACCATCACGGACCTGATCGCCGAGGGCGTGCCGACGTTGACCGTGGCGCAGCTATCGGGCACCAGCGTTGCCATGATCGAAAAACACTACGGGCACCTGCTGCAAAAGCAGGCGCAAGCGGCGCTGGCAAAGCTGGTATTGTGACGGTTCAGGCATAATGCCACGCAATGCCGTATAATCCATCCCTGCCGACGTTCATCGAACTGGCACCGTTCGCGCACGCGCGGGAAGCGTACGGCATGGACGATGCCGAGTTTGCGGCATTGCAGGCCGCGATGCTTGCTGATCCGGAAGCGGGCGACGTGATTCCCGGTTCCGGCGGCTGCCGCAAGTTGCGCTGGCGTGCGCCTGGACGCGGCAAGCGTGGCGGCTATCGCGTGATCTATTTCCTGCGTAATGCCGAGGGCTTGATCGTGCTGGTGCTGCTGTACGCCAAGAACGTGCGCGAGAACATCGAAGCTGGATTGCTGCGCGAGTTGAAAGAGAGGTTCAGACCATGACCAAGATGACCACCAAGCAAAGGGCCGCATGGGAGCGGTCCCGCGACCTGAACGCCGAACTGCGCGAAGCGATTGCCGACGCCGAGCATGGCCGCTGGGCGCGCAAGACCGAATTCACTCCGCTGGCCGATGGTCGCATGCGTCGGCGCGTCACGCGCAGCGATGGCACGGTCGAGAAAAACGAAGTGATCCCTGCCGGGCGTGTCGCCATCACCGCCGCACGTGCGGGCACCGGGCTTTCGCAATCGCAATTCGCGGAACTGTTGGGCGTGTCCGTTCGCACCTTGCAGGACTGGGAAACCGGACGCCGCCAGCCGAGCGGCGCGGCGCAAACGCTGTTGCGCATCGCGGCACAACACCCGCGCATCGTGCGCGAAGCCGCCGCATAAGCGAACCGCCACGGCGAGGCCGGCCAGCCAACGCGGGCACTCTCACCCGTTGCCGTGGCGATCCTTGAGAGCGTGGGAGAGCACGCGATGACAACAGCGGAAGCTGACACGCATGCGCCGACAATACCCGGCTTGTGGCCCCTGCATGTGTATGTCGATGACGACACGCTGCGAATGTGGCACCTGTTAGGCAAGTGTGGTGTGCCGAAGCCGATGATCCCGCACGTGTGGGAGTTGCTTCGGATGGGCGCAAACCCGGACAAACTAATTCGCGCGATAGGTCGCATGCGGCGCGGAAGGCCAAAGGCCAACCCGAAACAGCCACGCAAACGCGGCGCGCCCGTGCTGACCCAAATCCCGATGCGGTCACTGGATTACATGGTGCGTGTGCTGCGGCAGGGTCACGCCGCGTCATCGGATCGCGAGGCCATCCGGGTTTTCTTCACGGTTGTCGCGGAGCAAATCGAGCATGTATCGCTGCGCAGCTTCGCGCGGAAACAATCGACACGTCGCGCACGTGAAATGTCTGCGGATGACTTCGTGGCGGCCATGCAACAACGGTTGAGCCGTTGGCGGCGCACGCAGCGCGCGTTGCAGAAATAGGCTGGAAAATCCGTCGAATTTCACCCCGTTTTTCTGCAATGCCTTCGACAGCGTAATGGCATCCGAAGTACGCGCAACCCCGCGCGTACACTCGGAGCAAATGATGGACGTAAAGCAGGAACGCCGGGCATTCGGGCCGCTGGTGGAGGAATGCCGCGCGCGTGGTATCGGCAGGACGGTTGCGTTTCAGTTGGCACGTGATGGCCTGATTGAGGTTTTCCACATCGGCCGCCGCATCTTTGTAATGCTTGACTCGCTGGATACGCTGCCGGAGCGGCTCGCCGCGAAGGAGGCCGCATGAGCGCCTACATGGCCATCGCGGCCTTTCAAGGCGACTGGAGCAATCAGCGGCATGGTCGCCGTGTGCAGTGCCCGCGTTGCGGGTATGGGTTCCAGTCTTTCATTCCGCTGACCGACGCGCATTGCGGAAAATGCGGTTCCCGCATGAAGGTACTTACGGGCCGCGCACCATCGGCGACGGCTGATATCTCTCGTCGCGCAAATTGCCCGAAAAACGGCCCTAGGAACGCCGCGCGCACCCTTGGCAATGCAACACCATCGCCTGCCCCGGCGCGGCCTGAAATGCACGCATCGGAGCCGACGCCATGACTCGCCAGCGATGGAAGGTCAAGGGCCGGAAAGACAGCGGCCAGCGATTCGCACTGATCCCCAGCGAAGTGATCCATAGCGCCAACTGGTCGCACACGTCCAAGCCATGCCGCGCGCTGGTGACGGATGTCGCGGTTCAATTCAGCGGGCACAACAATGGCGATCTGACGGCGAGTATCAGCGTCATGCGCCCGCTGGGCTGGACTTCATCCGACACGTTGCGCGCGTTGTTGCGGGAAGCTCAGCATTACGGCCTGTTGGTCATGACACGACAAGGCGGCCTATTGATCGGCGCGAGCTTGTACGCGCTGGGCTGGAGACCTGTTAACGCTTGCACCGATCGCAAGACTGGCGCGAGCAAGCTGGATGATCCGACGATGGTAGGCGTCACGCCTGGCCGCTGGCGCATCCCGCAATCGAAATATCAGCGGCCCGAGCGGTCGCACAAGCGAAAAATTGCCACACCGCCCCACGGCGCGGTAGTCGCGTTATCGCGCCGCCGGGCGAACAAGCAAAGCGTCGCACCGCGCCGCCTCACGGCGCGATAAGTGCCATTTTCGATCTTTTCACTGCACCGCCCGGCGAACACCTATAAGAGATCTACCAAGCGGAGCGCCCGCTTTTGCTGCTGCCGTTGCTTCCGGCTGTTGATTCCAAGCTCCGGACGCGAGCGGCGCAATTTTGGAGCAATCGACGATGAAACCGAACCCGAAAACTGAAATTGGCCGCGCGATCCATGACGCGGGCCGCGTGCCGGGCTGGAACTTCCGCCCGGCTGCCATCCGCCGGTTTCAGGTGGGCCATTGCGAAGTGATCGTGGTTCCCGTCCGCATCTTTGCCGACAGGCGCGCGCGAAGGCCTGCAATGGTGACCCGGCGCAAGCAAGGCATGCCGCAAGGTGGCGCAGCGTGAGCTATTCGGGCGGCTGGCGTCCGCACATCGAATCGGCACTGTACCTGGACTTGCGCATGATGCTTCGGCGCAGCTACGTGTGGCCGGGCTGCGACAGGTCCGGGGGTTTGCATTGGACGAACGCCGACGGCGAACAGGTGAGCAGCATCGGCTATCACGCACGGCTAAGTGACGACGAAGGCGAGCTCACGCTGACCTATGCCGAGGGTGACAAGCCTATCGAGTGCCATATCTGGCTGGTGACTGTGCCATGCCATTACGGCGGGCGACGCTGGTACATGCGCTGCCCATACACCGGACGGCGCGCGTTGAAGCTCTACAAATGGCCTGGCATCGACTGGTTTTGCCACCGGGAGGCGATCAAGCCGAAACCCACGTATGCCTGCCAGCGAGTCGGCGGCTTGGAACGGGTCAATGCGCAGCGGTGGGCACTTCGGCGGAAGATCGGCGACACCTTCAGCGACCTGTTCGGCGAACCGATGAAGCCGAAGTGGATGCGCTGGCGCACGTTCCAGCGATACCTTGACCGCGATTCCGAACTTGAGGCCCGCGAAGGCGGTTACCTGTTCGGCCTGCTGGGCAGGTTCGGCGTGCCCGGCTTCGACCGTGAAAAGTGACGGTTAGGCTTTGTCTCTAGGCATCGGGTGCGGTTGGCGCCCGCGCCAGTTGGCACCATCCATGCTTGCCAGGATTAGAACCGTCATGGCTGGGGCCAACTAATGAACCGCATCAGGATCGTAACGCTGTCTGCGACGCTCTTCACCATCGCTCTAGCGGGGTGCGCAGTCACGCCGACACGTGAGGCTTTGGCGGTGCAGGATGCGGATGCTGCCATGGTCAAGGGCTGCGCATTCGTCGGCGAGGTAACTGGCACGTCCGGTTGGGGCGGATTGGCAGCGTCGGCTGGCGAAGCAAACGCACAGAATGAGGCGCGCGAGAAAGCCGCGAAACTGGGGGCCACAAACATCGTGTGGGATTCACTCCGCGCCGGATATGCCCCCTCCGTGAGCGGCAAGGCTTACCGTTGCGATGCCGCCATTGCGCCGGCGAACCCATGAACTGCGAGAGGAGCACGGCATGAAAATTTCCGTGGGGGTGCTGTTCGCATTCGCGGCCTGCGCGCTGGCAGGGTGCGCGACGATGCCATCACCGCAAGCGGCGCGTGTTGCTGAAGTCGGCGCGGGTATGGTGTCGGGCTGTCACTCGCTAGGCACTGTGCATGGCTCGTCATTGGTGGACGGCGTCGGGCAGTCAACTGGCGTCCGGAATGCCAAGACCGAAGCGCGCGAGCAGGCTGCGCGATGGGGCGCCAATGCGATCGTCTGGACGCACGTCACGCAAAGGTATTGGGGCGCGGAATTGGTGACTGGGGACGCTTACAAATGCGCGCGCAACATTGCAGGCGGCGCATCGTGATCCAAGGCCATCCGTTGTCGTTTCGTCGCACGCTTCCGGAGCGTTTCGCAGCGCGCTTTTCCGTACTATTTCCGTACCCGCCGCGAACCTGTCCGATAAGTCGTTGATTTATTGGTGGGCAGTACAGGGATCGAACCTGTGACCCCTACCATGTCAAGGTAGTGCTCTACCGCTGAGCTAACTGCCCCCGGTGCAACGGACAACACGGCCGCGCCTGGCGCGATGGACACGCCCAGCTTGCAGCAACCGGCAAGAGAGATGGCGTGATGCCCCGCATGCGGGGACATGCGGGTCGCGAACTATAGCGTGATCCCGGGTGGCGCTCAATGAGCGGCGCCATGACGGCGCTTTCACCTGCGGCTTACCATGCTCAGCGGTACGCGGCTGGCGCCGGGCGGCACGTCGTGCGCCGATGCGGCGGGTGGCGGGTTCGAAACGTGATCGCAGCCCCCGCGACACACCGTGGCCAACACCACATCCTGCAAGCATTGGGAGGACGAACTACATGTCTCAGGAACAGGAGCGCGGGCAATTTTCCGAAGCCTGGCCGGCGATGGCCAGGACCGCGTTGCGGGTCGCCTTCGGGTTGATATGGGTGGCGAATGCCGCGTTCACCTGGACCTCCGCCTTCGCCGTGCACTACGTCGGTTACCTGCACAACGCCGCGCAGGGACAACCGGGCTGGTCGGCCTGGTGGTTCGACATGTGGATCGCGCTGGTCACGCCGCATGCATCGCTGTTCGTGTGGCTGACCCGCATCGCCGAGACCGCGTTGGCGCTCGCGCTGGTGCTGGGGTTCGCGCGCAAGACCGCGTACGTGGCCGGCGCCTTGTTCAGCCTCCTGATCTGGAGTACTGCCGAAGGCTTCGGTGGCCCGTACACGGTGGGCGCCACCAACATGGGCGCCGGCATCGTCTACGTGCTGGTGTTCATCGCGCTGATGGTGATCAACAGCCGCTCCGGCCCCAGCCCGTACAGCCTCGATTTCTACATCCTGCGTGCGTGGCCGGGTTGGCGCCGGTTTTCCGAATGGCGCCGCGAGCCGTTGCCGGCCGCCGTCCATCCCGTGTCCTGGCGGGTGCAGGGAGCGGCCCTGTTCGGCATCGCGGTGCTGGTGTTCTTCCTGGTTGCGGGCCTGCAGAGCAGCCTGCACGTGAAGGCCCCGACGCCTGCTGCCGCCGCCGCCGCGGTCTCGCCGTTGTCGCTGGCTTCGACCGAGCCGGTCCGGCACGCGCGGGATGCGCGCTTGCCGCCGCTGCAACCCGGCGACAGCGTCGACGTGCAGATCGAATCGACCGACAAGGCCGTCTCGATCGCCAGCGGCGTCGAATACCAGGCCTGGACCTTCGGCGCCAGCGTGCCGGGGCCGGTGATCCATGTGCGCCAGGGGCAGACGGTCAACGTCACCTACACCAACAAGGGCACGATGGAGCATTCGCTGGATTTCCACTCCGCGATTACGCCGCCGAACCTGCATTACGCGGAATTGAAGCCCGGCGAATCGATGACCTATTCGTTCGTCGCCAGGGTGCCGGGCGCGTTCCTGTACCACTGCGGCACGCCGCCGGTGCTGCTGCACATCGGCAACGGCATGTACGGCGCGATCATCGTCGATCCGGCGACGCCGCTGCCGCCGGCCGCGGAAAGCTACGTGATCGTGCAGAGCGAGTGGTACACGCAGCAGATCTCCGGAAAGCTGATGGGTCCGGATTTCGAGAAGATGAAGGAAGAGCGGCCCGATGAAGTCGTGTTCAACGGCGTCGCCTTCCAGTACAAGGATCATCCGCTGCCGGCCACGCCGGGCGGCCTCGTGCGCATCTACTTCGTCAATGCCGGGCCGGATCTGTGGAGTTCGTTCCACGTGATCGGCGGCATCTTCGACAAGGTTTATCCCGGTGGCGATGCCGCGGATGCCGTGAGCGGTGTTTCCACGTATAGCGTCGGCCCGGGTGCGGGCGCGATCTTCGATATCACCCTCGACCAGCCCGGCAACTATGTTTTTGTGGATCACGATATGGCCCACGCCATCATCGGCGCGCAGGGCGTGCTGCAGGTGGGCGATGCCGCGGCGATCGCAGC
This sequence comes from Rhodanobacteraceae bacterium, assembly GCA_036279975.1. Lineage (GTDB taxonomy): Bacteria > Pseudomonadota > Gammaproteobacteria > Xanthomonadales > Rhodanobacteraceae > 66-474. Next base: position 876 of record DASURP010000049.1, on the reverse strand, counting down.
GGAGAAGCCGCCGATCACCGCGGCGAAGACCGGGGCCGTCCCGACTCCCGCGGCGGCGCCCAATGCAGCCGGCCCGGCTGGCCCGTACAAGTTCGACCCGGCCCGCGGTGCGTCGTTGTACACCAGCACCTGTGCGGCATGCCATCAGGCCACGGGCATGGGCCTTCCGGGCGCGTTCCCGCCGCTGAAGGACGATCCGGTCGTCCTGGATCCCGATCCGGCGGTGCAGATCGACACGATCCTGCACGGTGCGCACGGCCGGACCATCGGCGGCACGACTTATCCGAGCGCCATGCCGGGGTTCGGATCCATGTTGAGCGATGCCGATGTTGCCGACATCGCCAACCACGAGCGCACCTCGTGGGGCAACCAGGGCAAGCCGGTCACGGCCGACCAGGTGAAGGCGGTGCGCGCCAAGGGGCCGGGCAAGCCGTAGCCTCGATGCCGTGGGAAGCATCGCCGTGATGCTTCCCGCGGGTTGGCCTGTCCGTGCGTTGACGCGGCGCCGGGCCTGCACTAACGTTGCAATCGTGCTGACCAAGGTGGCCTGCAGACAACTGCCGGCCGAGCGTGCGACATGGAAACTACGACCTTCTGATCCGATCCGTGCGCGGCTCCACGAGGACGCCACGCGCGTCCTTTTTTTGTGCCCGCGATTCGTCTTGTCGTAAATTCGTAGATCGTCATTCCGGGGCCGCCGCGGCTTCATCGCGGCGGGACCCGGAACCTGGTGACTTTCGGTGCAAAAGCAAAGTCGCTGGGTTCCGGATCGCAGCTTCGCAGCGTCCGGAATGACGGCGATGTTTGTCAGCTTCCGGCCCGCGGCCCCGATTCCGATCCACGGTTTCAACCCATGATCACGATCACGCTTCCCGA
>DASURP010000048.1:0-14334 GCA_036279975.1 Rhodanobacteraceae bacterium | reverse complement strand
GACCCGCACCACGCCAGCCACCGGCATCTGGAAGGTCTTGTCGTGCGAGCCGTATTCCTCGGCCTTGTCGGCCATCAGGCCGACGTTGGGCACGCTGCCCATGGTGGCCGGATCGAACGCGCCATTGGCCTTGCAGTCCTCGATCACCTCCGCATAGATGCCGGCGTAGCAGCGATCGGGGATGATGGCCTTGCAGTCCTGGCGCTCGCCCTGCGCGTTCCACATCTTGCCCGAATCGCGGATCATCGCCGGCATCGAGGCATCGATGATGATGTCGGATGGCACGTGCAGGTTGGTGATGCCTTTGCCGGAATCGACCATCGCGAGTGCCGGGCGTTTGGCGTATTCGGCCGCGATGCCGGCCTTGACCGCGGCCCGGGTTGCTTCCGGCAGCTTCGCGAGACAGGCGTAAAGGTCGCCCAGCCCGTTGTTGGGATTGAAGCCCGCCTGCTGCAGCGCCTCGCCGTGGGTCGCCAGCACGTCGCGGAAGAATTCCTCCACCACCACCCCGAACATGATGGGATCGGACACCTTCATCATGGTGGCCTTGAAGTGCACCGAGAACAGCACGCCGCGTGCCTTGGCATCGGCGATCTGGGTGTCGATGAACGCGGCCAGCGCACGCCGCGACAGCACCGCCGCATCGACGATTTCCCCCGCCCGGACCTGCACCGATTCCTTCAATACGCGCTGCCTGCCATCGGCGCCGTCCAGCACGATCTTCAGGCTGCCGGCTCCGGCCAGCGTCGCGGATTTTTCCGAACCGTAGAAATCGCCCGACTCCATGTGCGCGACATGGGTTTTCGAATCCCGGCTCCACGCACCCATCCTGTGGGGGTGCTTGCGGGCGTAATCCTTGACGGACGCCGGCGCGCGCCGATCGGAATTGCCCTGGCGCAACACCGGGTTCACCGCGCTGCCCTTGACCTTGTCGTAGCGCGCCTTGGTGTTGATGAGCGCCACGTCGCCGCGCGGTTCGTCCGGGTACTCCGGCAGCGCGTAACCCTTGCCCTGCAGCTCCCTGATCGCCGCTTTCACCTGCGGCAACGAAGCACTGATGTTGGGCAGCTTGATGATGTTGGCTTCGGGTTGCAGCGCCAGCCGGCCCAGTTCGAGCAGGTCGTCCGGCACCCTCTGGCCGTCCTCCAGCACGTCGTGGAACTGCGCCAGGATGCGGCCCGCCAACGAGATGTCGCGGGTCTCCAGCTTCACCCCGGCCGGGCCGGTGAAGGCCTCGATGATGGGCAACAGCGAAGCCGTGGCCAGGAACGGCGCCTCGTCGGTCAGCGTGTAGATGATCCTGGGGTTATCGGACATGCAGGCCTCGGCACTCGTTGCGCAGAAACGGTCATTGTCGCGTGTTGGCGCGGCGGCGCCAAGCGGCGTGAAATCCCGCGGTCCCGTCCCGCGCCCATCGACGCCGACCGGGACGCGACGGACATCCCGCCGCCAGCGACCGCCACGTCCTCGCCCACGCCAAAGTAGCGTATGCTGACCGTCCCCGTTCCGGAGAACCGCCGTGCAACGACTTGGCTTGCTGCTGCCGCTCGCGGTCTTGCTGGTTGCGTGTTCCGGTCAACCGAACGCCGGTGCCGCGGTTTCGGCACCCGTGTCCACCACCGGCACCCAGGCCGCGCCGCCGGCGACAACGACCGATGCGTTCTCCGGGCGCATCGACAGCGTGCTGGCGGGAAGCTGGCGTACGCCCGCCGACAAGGCGCGCGACCGGTATCGCCACCCGCGCGCAACCCTCGAATTCTTCGGCCTCCGTCCCGGCCAGACCGTCATCGAAATCACCCCGAGCGGCGGTTGGTATGCAGCGATCCTGGCACCACTGATGCGGGGCCAGGGAACTTACGTGGCGGCCGTCGCCGAGTCGCGCAGGTCCACCGGCCAAGCGGCGGCAGGCAAGTCGGCGCTTGAAAAACTGTTTGCATCGGATCCGGACGAATTCGGCGCGGCGCGACAAGTGGTGTTCGACGGCGAGGCGCCGGTGTTGGGACCGGCCGGATCGGCCGACATGGTGCTGACGTTCCGCAACGTGCACAACTGGGCCGAGGCCGGCACGGCAGGCAAGATGTTCGAGGCGTTTTTTGCGGTGTTGAAACCGGGCGGCATCCTGGGCGTCACCGACCACCGCGCCGCCCCCGGGAAGACCGTCAAGGAAGTCGTGGCCAGCGGCTACCTGCCGGAGGACTACGTGATCAAGCTGGCCACCGATGCCGGGTTCAAGCTGCTGGCAAAAAGCGAAATCAACGCCAATCCGAAGGACGATCGCGACCACCCGAATGGCGTGTGGACGCTGCCGCCCAGGCTCGCGCTCCGTGACGTCGATCGCGACAAGTACCTGGCCATCGGCGAGTCGGACCGGATGACCTTGAAGTTCGTGAAGCCTGCGGCTGCCGCGACGGATTGATGCAGCGCCGCTTCGTGCGACCCGTGCTGGCAACGTGCGGCTGCGCGGATTGCCGCCGGCTCCGACCCGCCGACCGATGCTGATCGCCTTCAACAAACCCTTCAACGTGCTGTGCCAGTTCACCGACCGCAGTGTGCCGCCGCGCCGCACACTGGCGGAATTCGGGCTGCCGCCCAAGGTGTATCCCGCCGGGCGACTCGACTTCGATTCCGAAGGCTTGTTGCTGTTGACCGACGACGGCGCCCTGGCGCACCGCATCACCGACCCACGCCACAAGCTGCCCAGGACCTACCTCGCGCAGGTGGAAGGCGTGCCGGACGCGCACGCTTTGCAACGCTTGTGCGCGGGCGTCGAACTGAACGACGGGATCACGCGCCCGGCCAGCGCACGGCTGCTGGACGCGGCGCCGGACTGGCTGTGGCCGCGCGTCCCGCCGGTGCGCTATCGCAAGACCGTTCCGGATGCGTGGATCGAACTGACCATCCACGAAGGCCGCAACCGCCAGGTGCGGCGGATGACCGCCGCGGCAGGGCTGCCGACGCTGCGCCTGATCCGTATCCGCATCGGTGACCACGCCCTGGGCAAGCTCGCGCCCGGCGCCATGCGGGTGCTCGACGGCACGCTGGCGCGCACGCGGCCCGGGCCATGACTTTCAAGGATCATTTTTCCGGCCACGCCGGTCTGTACGTGCAGGCCCGCCCGCACTACCCCGATGCGCTGTTCGCATGGATCGCGGAGCAGGCGCCGTCGCGTGGCCGCGCGTGGGATGCCGGTTGCGGCAATGGCCAGGCCAGTGTCGCGCTGGCCGCACACTTCGAACACGTGGTCGCGGCCGATCCCAGCAAAACGCAACTCGACAACGCCGTCGCGCACCCCCGCATCGAATACGTCAATGAGGCAGCCGAACATACTTCGATCCCCGGCCACTCCATCGATGCCGTCAGCGTCGCGCAGGCACTGCACTGGTTCGATCTCGCGGCCTTCCTTGATGAAGTACGGCGCGTCGCGCGACCCGATGCGCTGTTCGCGGCATGGTGCTACGCGAATTGCAGCGTCACGCCCGCGGTCGACGCCGTGATCGCGCGGCTGTACGACGGTATCCTCGGGGCGTACTGGTCGCCCGAACGGCGACTGGTGGACTCGGGCTACGCCACGCTGGACATCCCGTTCGCCGCGGTCGCGCCCCCGGCATTCGGGATGCGCGTGGACTGGACCGCACGGCAATTGCTCGCGTACCTGGCTTCGTGGTCGGCGGCGCAAAAGCACGCGAGGGAAACCGGGCGTGACGCGGTTGCGGAAGTTGCGGACGAACTGCTCGCCGCGTGGGGCGCGGACGAGCGGCTGCGGCCGGTGCGCTGGAACCTCGCGCTCCGCGCGGGGCGCATCACGAGATGACTATACCCATCTTCCCTCCGGGAGAGGAGTAGGAATGAGGGTACGAATACGCGTGGCGCGGAGGAATTGCGCGAGTCCGAACCCTCACCCGCCCCTTCGGGGCACGCTTTCCCGAAGGGAGAGGGGTTTAATCTCGATTTCGCGAGTCAACAAGGCAATCTGAAAAATGCTTTTGAAGCTTCGGTGGCGTTCGCTGCGGTGAGTTCCGCATCTTCGCCGCGCAACGCCGCCACCACCCCGCAGATGTGCGCGAGGTACATCGGCTCGTTGCGGCGATGGGATGGCTGCGGACGCACGTCGCGCGGCAACAGGTACGGCGCGTCGGTCTCCAGCATCAGGCGTCGCGTGGGAATCTCGCGCACCAGCTCGCGCAGGTGCGTCCCGCGGCGCTCGTCGCAGACCCAACCGGTGATGCCGATGTGGCAATCGAGGTCGAGATAGTCGAACAGCGCCCGGCGTTCGTCGGTGAAGCAGTGCACCACCACGCCCGGTACCCGGTCGCGTGCAGATTTCAACAACGCCAGGAAATCCGCGTGGGCATCGCGCTGGTGCAGGAACAGCGGCATGCCTAGATCCACGGCGATCGCAAGCTGCCGCTCGAACACCGCGCGCTGCGCCGGGCGCGGCGACAGGTCGCGGTAGTAATCCAGGCCGGTCTCCCCCACCGCGCGCACTTCCGGTTCGCGCACCAGCTCGCGCAGCAGCGCGTCCGTCTCCGCAGCATAATCACCCGCATGGTGCGGATGCACCCCGGCCGTCGCAAACAGGGTTCCGGGATGCCCGCGTGCGAGTTCCAGCGCCTGCAGGCTGCCTTCGCGCGAGGCGCCGGTGACGACCATCCGTTCCACCCCGGCCTCGCGGGCGCGTTCCAGCACCGCTCCCAGGTCGTGGCGGAAGGATTCGTGGGTAAGGTTGGCGCCGATGTCGATCAGCTGCATGACGGGAACCTGGAACCTGAAATCGGGAATCGTAACAAACCGCGCAGCGATGTTTGACACCCCGGACTGCACCGACAACGGACGCTCCGCGTAACCCTAGAATGGCCGGATGCGCGGCACCACCCACGACCTCCCGATTGCTCCGCTGCTGCCTGGCATCCGCGCGTCGCTGGCCGTGCACCCCAGGCTGGTGCTGGAAGCACCGCCCGGCGCCGGCAAGACCACGCAGGTACCGCCCGCATTGCTCGGCGAGGGTTGGCTGGCGGGCCGCAAGATCGTGATGCTGGAGCCGCGCCGGATCGCGGCGCGCGCCGCGGCCGGATTCATGGCCGCGCAGCGCGGCGAGGCGGTCGGCCAGACGGTGGGGTACCGCATCCGCTTCGAATCGCGCATCTCGGATGTAACCCGCATCGAAGTCGTCACCGAAGGCATCCTGACCCGGATGTTGCAGGACGACCCGGAGCTGCCCGATGTTGGTGCGATCGTGTTCGACGAGTTCCACGAACGGCACCTCGCCGGCGACCTGGGTGCGGCATTGGCGCTGGACGTGCAGGCATCGCTGCGCCCGGACCTGCGCCTCGTGGTGATGTCGGCGACGCTGGACGATACGCGCATCCCGCGGTGGCTGTCCGCGCCCCTGCTGCGCAGCGCAGGCCGCGCGTATCCGGTGCGAATCGAATATCCGCCCACGCGTCGTGGCGAGAACGAATCCGCGCAGCTTCGCCGCGTCGTGCAGCGGGCGCTGGAAGAATCCGATGGCGACGTGCTGGTATTCCTGCCGGGGCGCCGCGAGATCGCACAGGCGCAGCGGATGCTGGAAGATGCCCTCTCCCGGCGGGAGGGGGGAGAAGCCCTGGAAATCCTGCCCCTGCACGGCGAACTCCCGCTCGCCGAACAGCAGGCCGTGCTGGCCCAACCCGAAGCCGGCACCCGCCGCGTCATCCTGGCCACCAACGTCGCCGAGTCCTCGATCACCGTGCCGGGCGTACACGCGGTGATCGACTCCGGGCTCGCGCGCGAACCCCGCTTCGACCCGAATTCAGGGTTCACCCGCCTTGTGACGGTGAACATTTCGCAGGCCTCGGCCGACCAGCGCGCCGGCCGCGCGGGCCGGCTCGCCCCGGGCGTCGCCTGGCGCCTGTGGCCGCAGAGCCGCCGGCTGGAAAGCGCGCGCACGCCCGAGATCGCGCAAACCGAGCTGTCGGCGTTGGCGCTGGAACTGGCCGCCTGGGGTGCGGGCGATGGATCGGCATTGCGATGGCTGGATGCACCGCCAGCCGGCGCCCAGGCGGCGGCGCGTGATTTGCTGCAACGCCTTGGTGCACTGGACGAAGATGCGCGCATCACGCCGCTGGGCAGGGAGATGCTGCAGTTGGGCGCCAACCCGCGACTCGCCGCCGCCGCGCTGCGTGCGCCCGCCACGCTGCGCGCGCTCGTCGCCGACCTGATCGCGGTGCTGGAGGCACGCCCGCCACTGCGCGGCGGGTTCAACGACGACCTGCGCATGCGCGTCGACGCGTTGCACCGTCATCGCGACGGCGGTGCGCGCGCACCGCGCCATGTCGATTCCGGGGCGTTGTCCGCGCTCGAGCACGCCGCGCGTGACTGGCGCAAACGCCTCGGCATCCGTCACGGCGCCAGTGGCACGCCGGACGCACTGGCCGTGGGCACCCTGCTCGTGCATGCGTTCCCCGAGCGCGTGGCCAGGCGGGACGAGAAAGACCCACGCCGCTACCGGCTGGCCAACGGCCGCGGCGCGCGCCTGCACGAGGTGTCGGCGCTGATCGGCGAGCCGTGGCTGATCGTCGCCGAGGCGCGCTTCGATGCCCGCGACAGTTTGATACTTGCCGCCGCACCCTTCGATCCCGCACTGCTCGAGCGCGATTACGCACGATACTTCGTGCGCGAGCGCGTCGTGCGCATGAACGCGAACGACGTGGTGGAAGCCTTCGAGGAGCGCCGCTTCGATGCGCTGGTGCTGGAACGGCGCGCGGTCCACGCGGGCGCGGAAGACGCGTTGCCGGCACTGCTGGCCGCGATCCGTGCTCGCGGCCTGGCCGTTTTGCCATGGAGCGAGGCGATGCTGCGTTTGCGTGCACGCAGCGTCTGGTTGCGTGCGGCGATGCCGCAGACCGACCTGCCCGACGTCTCCGACGCGGCGTTGCTGGACTCGCTGGAAACCTGGCTTGCGCCAGCGCTCGCCGGCAAGCGCAAGCTCGCCGCGCTGTCCGCGGACGAATTGTCGGTCGCATTCGCCACGCTGCTGGGCTGGAAGCGGCGCAAGTTGCTGGACGAACTGGCGCCCGACGCGCTCACGGTGCCGAGCGGAATGACCCGTCGCCTTGATTACGCCCCGGCGTTCCACGACGATGCGGGCGCCGCTTCGCCGGTGCTCGCGGTGAAATTGCAGGAGCTGTTCGGCCTCGCCGAAACCCCGTGCATCGCCGACGGCCGCGTGCCGGTCACCCTGCACCTGCTCTCGCCGGGCGGCCGTCCGATCCAGGTCACCCGGGACCTGCGCGGCTTCTGGAACCACACCTACGCCGAAGTGAAACGGGAATTGAAGGGGCGGTACCCGAAGCATCCGTGGCCCGACGATCCGTGGTCGGCGGTGCCGACCCATCGAACCCAAAAACGTTCCTGACGCGTGCCGGGATGCCAGGTCACATCGACTCGACTTCCCTGTCTCGTCGTGTGACTCCCGCCCTGCGCATTCCATGCTCCGGGCGCTCGCCATCGCGCGAAACCACGACAACGCAATTCGTAGGAACGCGCCTGCGCGCGAACAGTCAGTCCACGAGCCCGTAATTCAGCGTCGACACCACCCGTACGGTCTTGTCGATCTGTTTGTCCTGCTGCAGCATCGGCGCCTTGTCGCGCGGCAGGATTTCGAACACGCCCTGGTTGGCGCTCAGGATGCCGCCGAGCTTGCTGTGCGAGTCGCGCGCAAACTGCTCAGCGGCCGAACGCGCGTTTTTCGTGGCCTCGGCAATCATCGCCGGCTTCAGGGCATTGATGCCGTCGAACAGATAGTTCGGGCCCTGATCCATGCCGCCCTCGGGATTGCCGAGCACGATCCCCTGGGCGATCAACGCACCGGTGTCCTGTGCGGCCGCCGCAACGGCGTTGACGTTGCCGGTGCGCACCATGAGGATGCCGGTGACGACGAAGCGGGTCTTGAACTGCTCGCTGCCATAGATGCGCGCGGCCCGATCGGTCACCTGCACGTCCCTGAACGCGATCGCGTCCGGACCCAGCTTGTGTTGCTGCAGGAAGGCGGTCACCACCGCGTCGTCATGCTGCACTTGTGCCTGCACGTCGGCAAGCTGGTTGCCGGTTGCGGCGAAGTGGATCTGCCACAACGCGATGTCGGCCTTGACGTTGCGCTCGGCGAGCCCCTTGACGACCACGTAACGCTGCGGGTGGCGGTGCGCGAACCCGTTGCCGATGAACCAGCCACCCACGACCAGGCCGATGGCGACGAGGATGGCGGCGACGATGCGGGTCATGGCGTTGTTCCCGTGGCTGCCCATGGCGAGAGTGTGCCACGATCGCGCACCAACGTGGCCAGGCCCTGGGAGCCTTGCTTACCGGTTGCCGCGCCCTCCGGGCGTCTTGCGCCAGGACGGCGGGCCGACTGCGTCGCCGCCCCATTTCCCGGACAGGCTGGGGTACAGGGCATCCACCGGTTTGCCGTCGGGGCCGAGCCTGGGCGAACGCGCGAAGCTGCCGGCAAAGCCCGGGAACTCCACCGGGCTCTCCCAACCATCCTGGCTGACCGCCGACACGCCGAAGAACCAATCGTCGAGGATCACGTTTTTCAGCACCACGGCATCGGCATCGCCCGCATCCTGCGCGTGTTGCCACTGCGGCGCCGTGGTCTCGCGCCACCACGCCTTGTAACTGGCCGCGCCCGCCGACGGCTTCCACGACAAGGTGGTGTCGTAAGCCACGGCACCCTTCACGCCGAGACCGGACGGCGGCATCGGCGCCATCGCCAGCGACGCCATCGTGATCGCGTCGAGGCGGGTAACGTTGGCGAGGTAATCGAAGTCCACGCCGGAAATCACGTCACCGTGCTTGACGCCGTTCACCTCGGTGACGTTCTGGTGCTGGTGGGAATAATCCTCCTGCGATTCCGACAGGCGCACTGCGGGGAAGCCCTGTTCGAGGAACGGCACCTGGTCGCCCGAGCGGCCCCAACGGTCGGTGCGGTAAACCATGCGCACGTGGAAGTCGTCGAGGTACTGTTCAGCCAGCGTCTGCATGTAGCGCGCGATGTTGCGCGAGGGCGAGTCCACCCCACCGCCGTGGTAGCGGCGGTAGGCGGCCTGTTGCAGGGTTTCGTTGGTCTTGGTGCCTTCCGAGAACACCCGGATGGTGTGCGGGTCGTACACGCCGTTGCCGCCGTGCGAATTGCCGACCATGTCGTTGTTGAGGTTGGCCTCGACATTCCAGCCGTGGTCGGCCGCGTATTGCGCGATGATCTTGCCGCCGTACAACCCCTGCTCCTCGCCGGAATCGGCCGAATACACCAGCGTCGCGGGGAATTTGTATTTCGACAGCACCCGCGCGGTCTCGATCAGCGCGGCAACGCCAGCGGCATCGTCGTTGGCGCCAGGCGCATCGCCGGTCGCGTCCATCACGTCCGCGTTGCGCGAATCCAGGTGCGCAGTCATCACGATCACCCGGTCCGGATCGCCCGTGCCGCGCTGGATCGCGACCACGTCCATCACCTCGGCGCCGGCTTTCGGCATGCGCTTGCCGGTGAAGACCTGCGAAGGGGTCACGATTTCGAGGCAGCCGTCACAACCCTTCGAGATCGTTTCGAACCACCCCGCGACCCAGCGTCGCGCCGCGCCGATGCCGCGGGTTTTCGAGGTGGTGGCCGACAGGGTGTGGCGGGTACCGAAGCCGACCAGCGCGGTGTCGGTGGCGCGCAGGTTGGATGCCTGCACGGCCCCGGCAATTTCGTGCAACTCGGGATGGGTGTCGACGGGTGGCGGCGCGGCAAAAGCAACGGCAGTCGCGAATGCGCCGACGATCACGGCCGACAACGTGCGGATGCGCAGCATGGTGTTTCCCTCCGAAGACAACCGCCCGAGCGTAACCCCGCCACGGCGCGATTGCACGTGGCAAAAGTCAGTGCGCCGCTGCCTGCACCTGCGCGGCACGCCACGCTGCGATCCTGTGGCTGCCCGACAGGAAATACGGCCAGGTCTGGAACGGCGCAACGTTCCTGGGCTCGTCGCCGCGATCGCTGGTCAGGAGGATGCCGTCGGGATGCGCGCGCGACCAGGCGTGGATCCGGTTGCGGGGAATCCATGGCACCGGTTGATGCAACCGGCCGGTGTAACCCAGCAAGCCGTTGTTCCACCCGACGGTCGCAACCGGTACATGCGCATGCAACGCCTGCTTCACGAATGCGGCTTCGGGTTCGATGTCCAGCGACGGCAACAACGCCAGCGCGCCCGCCAGCATCCCCGCCGAAACCAGCGCGGTGGCGGACAGGGCCAGCCCGCGCGCATCGCGCCCCCACAGACGCCAGACGCCGGCCGCGACGATCAATCCGACCAGCGCAAACACCGCGATCGCGGGTTGCGGCGGATACCCGTAGGTTTTTGCAGCCTGCCACGGCGCCGCTGCGATCAGCGCGGCGGCCAGCAACGCCAGCAGCGCGAACAGCAGCGGCCGCAGCCGTGCGCCGGCTTGCTGCAACAACCACGCGCCCGCCAATGCCCACGCCGGCAACAGCGGCAACAAGTAGTGAACCTGCTTGCCGCTGATCGCCGAAAACGCAATGAACGGCAGCACCCACCAGCACCACAGGAAGCGCCCGAAGCGGCCGCGCCACAACCCGGCCCACGCCGCACGTGGCGCGCGCAGGGTCAGCAGCCACGGCAACAGCAACACCGGCACCAGCGGCAGGTACCACCAGAACGGTCGCCGATGGGCAAAACTCCTTGCAATCCGGCCGGTGACCTTGTCCACCAGCGGCTGCCAGTAACTCGGGCCCGCATGCCAGGCGGCCGGCAGCAGCCACGCAAGCAGGATCGCCACGCCGATCAGCAATCCCGCCAGCAACGCGAAGTACCAGCGTGCCTTGTGCGCCCTCGCCGTGCCGCTCCACAACGGTGCCAGCAGCGCGACCGCGACGACGTGCAGCAGCAGCACCGGGCCCTTCGCCAGGATGCCGAACCCGATCGTCAAACCCAGCACGACGATGCCGCGCTTCCAGCGGCCCGCATCGAGATCGAGCAGCGCATGCAGCGCGCCGAGCACGCACAGCGACAGCAACAGGTCGAACATGATTGCGGTGCTGAATACCGTGAAACCGAGGCAGCCCGCCAGCAGCCACATCGCGGCATTGGCGCCCCGCGCATCCATCCCGAGCCGCATCGCCAGGCGGCGCAGCGCCAGCAACATGCCGAGCGCGACGATCAGGGCCTCGACCCGGGCGACCCAGGTGTGCACACCGAGGATTTCCCAGCCGCCCGCGATCAGCCAGAACAGCAAGGGCGACTTGTCCGAATACCACGCGCCATTGACGGTCGGCACCAGCCATTGCCCGGAATTGAACATCTCCCAGGCGGCCGTGAGGTAACGCGTCTCGTCGATCGGGATCGGCGGCAACAGCACCGCCAGCGGCAGCAGCAACACACACCACAGCAACAGCCAGCGCCACGGCGTGCGGGATTGTGGGTGGGTATTCATGCGCGCGCAGGATAGCGGACGCACATTGCGCGTACCTTTCCCGCGCCATCCGCACCCAATCGCGGCTCGCGGGCCATGCCCGCGTCCTGCAACCGGTCGCGCCACGGACTTATCGGCGTTTGCGCGGCCGCGCCGGCTCGCCCTGGTGGCCCAGCTCGGCGAGCATGGTCGAGAGGTCCTCGGCGTGCTCCTCCTCCATGGCCAGGATGTCCTCCATCATGCGGCGGGTGGTGGGATCGTCGTTGCCGAGATAGCGGATGATCTCGCTGTAGCTTTCGATCGCGATCCGCTCGGCGACCAGGTCTTCCTTGATCATGTCGACCAGGTCCTCGCCTTCGACGTATTCCGAATGGCTGCGCGTGAGCAAGCCTGCGGGCGACAGGTTCGGCGCGCCTCCGAGTTGGGTGATGCGCAGGGAGATCAGGTCCGCGTGGCCCTGCTCCTCGTTCGCATGCTGCAGGAACTCGTCGGCAATCGCCTTGGCGTTGATGCCGGACGCCATGTAATAGTGGTACTTGTAACGCAACACGCACACGATCTCGGTGGCCAGCGCTTCATTGAGCACCTTCAGCACCGTTTCGCGGTCGGCCTTGTACCCCGCGGTGATGGCGCCCTTGTGGATATGCTCGCGCGCCCGCCTGCGCAGTGTCTTGATGTCGGTGAGGAAAGGCTTCGACTTGACGGCCATGTGCGAACTCCTTCGTCATGAAATTTCCGGGGTTTGCTCCCTGAGTGTAATGCTGTCGCGTGGCCTCGGCCCGTCTCCGCCGATCGGCTCCCGGCAGGCGACGCAGGCCGCCCGCTCGGCGGTTGCACGGACCAGCGCCAGTGCCTGCTCGACATCCCGTGCGCGTGCACGCCACTTGCCCTGTCGGGGCGCGGACACGGTGTGGCGGGAGTGGGGCAAGGTCGCCGGCAACGGATGGTCCCATTCGATGTCGACGCATTTGCACAAGCGCTCGACCTCTCTCCGCGGATCCTCCAGCAGCGAGTCATAACGCGCCACGCACCACTGCCGTGGCGGAAGCGCTTCCAGATCGTCCAGCAGGATCCGCGTGGTCGTCGCCCATTGCACCGCGACAATCTCCGGCAAGGATTTGCCGATCAAATCGCGCCAGCCGGGCACCAACACCAGCGACCATGGCAAACCGGTCCAATCGGGCAATTGCGGATAGGTGCAGAAACGGTCCGATTCCCATACTTCCATCATGCTGGCCAATACTTCGCGCGGATCGCGGTGCAGGTAGATGAACAACGCGTCCGGAAAAATCTTCGTGAAGAAGGGTATCCGCAAGGCATTCTTCGGCGTTTTTTCGAGCAAGCGGATGCGGCCGTGACGCTTTTGGCCCTGTCGATCGAGGATCTGCTTGCGAAATCGTTCCTGTATCGAGCTGATTGTTTCCGGCGCAGCGTCGTCCGCGTCGAGACGATTGGAAACATAGCCACGGGCAGCCGCTCCGAGTCCGGTTGCCTGCCGGCCGCCTTCGATTATTCCGTGGCTCTCGCCCCCGATCGTGCACACGCTCGGACTCAGGGCGAGCGTTTCAAACAGCAGCGAGGATCCCGAACGCGGCGGGCAGACGATGAAGACCGGTCGATCGAAGACGTCGCGGTCGTCCGGTGAATCCTTCCGGCGGGGCGTCTGGACTGTCCCGCCTCCGGTTTGGGCCGTGCCCCGTTCGCCACCGTCACCATCGATCGCTCCGCCGGAATCCACACGCACGGCCTGTGCCAGCAGCCCGATGATCGCATTCAACAACGGCGCCTGGTTCTTGAGCCGCATGCCGACGGTCAAGCGCCGCATCTGTGCCAGGAAATCGACCAGCAGATGCTGGTACTCCTTCCGTGCCGCTGGGTCCGACCCGTGGCCGTACCACAAGGCACGCCAGGAGAGCACGAATTCGTTCGCGGCTTGCGCGACCGCCGGCAATCGGGGATGCGGCTCGGCTTCGCCGAGCAGGAAGGAAACCACTCCCTGCAACTCCCAATAGGTCATCGGCGACATCAGGTTGACCGACTCGTAAACCGGTTCGTGAACGGCATCGCCCGGCGCGACGAAGCGCCAGTTCCACCCAGCGGTTGGCGCGGTATGGGTGCGGCCGGCACGGACCATCTCGCCAAACGCAGGGCTCCCGACCGTATCGATCACGAGATGCACGCGCGTCGTGCCGGCGCCGTTGATGACGCGGTGCCGGCGCCAGGTATCGAAAATCCAGCACTCACCGGCCCCCATGTGGACCTGCGTGTCGCCACAGAAAAACAACACGGAAGGGTTGGTCAGGATCGGCACATGCACGCGTACCCGCTCGTTCCAGTAGTACTTGATGTCGATGTGCGGGGTGACTTCTGCACCTCCCTCGAGCCGCATGAGGCGAACGCGTCCGATCACCGCATCCAGGCTGCCGATCGCCTGGCGGAGATACGGGCATTTTTCGAGGATGGGGGTCGGGCGCATGGGGCCGCACAAATCATTGCCGCGCGCGGGATCGCCGTCGACCGCCACCAGGGGCAGCGCGGAATTTCCCGGGAACCCGTTCGGATGCGGCTGCCATAAAGCCTCGTCAAGACCGCCGATCTCGGCCGCCAGGGCCTCGGCATCGAATTTCAATGGAAGCTGGATGAAAGGAACCGGGAGTTTCATGGTCGTCGTGCAGCGGGCTGGCAGCGCAAGCTGGATACGGAGTACGTCTATTCGGCGCGGTAGATCTCGCTGCCCTGCTCGCGGAATTCGGCCGCCTTTTCGGCCATGCCTTCGTCGATCGCGGCCAGCGCATCGACGCCGTGCTCGCGCGCGTAGTCGCGCACGTCCTGGGTGATCTTCATCGAGCAGAACTTGGGGCCGCACATGGAACAGAAGTGCGCGGTCTTGGC
>DASURP010000047.1:0-34356 GCA_036279975.1 Rhodanobacteraceae bacterium | reverse complement strand
CGCCCTTTCATCGCGCAACGTCGCGCAGTAACATGAAAGTTCTGTCCGTAGAGGGCGCCGCGACCGCGACGGGTCGCCCTCCGGCACGAATTGCCGACCCCGTATTCCGAGGAATATCCATGCAAAAGCTTGCTGCAGCGCCGTGGTTGCTTGCCGCCCTGATTCTTGCCGGCTGCAATGCGTCCAATTCATCGGGTGGCGGCGAGTCCGCCACCACCGCCGCGCCGGCGGTTTCACAAGCCGGCATGCCCGCGACCGCGGCGACCGCGGTGACCGGTGCGGTCACGGTTCCGAATCCGCCGACCCCGATCACGGCGCAGGCGGTCCTGGAGCTTTCGCTGGTCAACGTCAGCAAGCAGCCGGGCGTCACGGTGAACAAGCAGGATTTCCGGCCGCCGGTGTTCCCGCAGGCTTTCCGGATCCCGTTCTCGGCATCTGCCATCAATCCGAACGACTTGTATGTGTTGCAGGCGACCATGCAGGACGGCGGCCGTACCTACAGCACCAGGTTGCAGCAACCGGTGCTGACGCGCGGGCAGCCTGCCAACGTCGATCTGGTGCTGGTGGCCGAACCGACGGCGGCGGAGAAGATGCTGGATGCATTCAACCAGGCCAAGCGCCAGACCGGTGGCATGGCGGTGAAATCCGGAACCTCCAGCAAGATCGGCGAATCGCACAGCTGGCAGGTATTCCGCAACGATCAGGGCATCCAGTTCATCATCGAACAGACCAACCAGGCCGACAAGGGCTTCACCAAATCCCAATATGCCTATCGCGATGGCCTTCCCTGGGTGGTGGTTCAGGAGCAGATGCCCAAGGCGGATGCATCCCCGACTTCGACGGCACGGGTCGGCTGGGGTGACAACGGGGTGCTGGTGCTGAACCAGAAGCTCAGCGGCGGCAAGACCGGGACGCTGTCCAATGCCGAGACCAGGGCCTTGCACGATCAGGCCGAGGCGCAATACGAGCGGTTCAGCAAGAAGCGTTGAGCCCTTTCGCCTGCACATGAAAAAGGCCGCGCGTCATTGCGATGCGCGGCCTTTTCGTTGCGAGGGGACGCTCAGAAGCGCAGCCGGGCGCCGAGGTTCAGGCTGTCCAGGCGCTGGCTGGAATCGGAGAACCGCCCTTCGTAGCCGATCCAGCCCGAGAAGTTCGGCGAGAAGTCGGCGGCGAGGCCGATGCCCGCGCTGCCCCAGTTGCCATCGGGCGTGAAGCCGGGCAGCACGAAGGTGCCCGGCATCGATACCAGGCCGCCACGCACTTCGTTGGGATCGGCGTCGTCGTCGTGGTTCCACGCGACCCGCGCGAAAGGATGCAGCTGCGTGCTGCCGGCCTGCAGGTTGGCGGTCAGCTGCCAGCCCAGCGTGCCGATCAGGGAGCGGCGATCCTGCCGGCCGAAGGCCATCGCGGTGGCATCCCCGCCGTCTTCGCTGAAACCGCTGACGTGGGCGTGCTGCCAGCCCACGTCCGCGTACGGACCGGTGCGCCAGTTGCCGAGGTCGAACCACCAGCCACCGGTCAACGTGAATGCGACATGCGAGCCCGAGGTGCTGCCGGATTCATGGCGCATGGCCGGCCCGATCGGGATGTTGCGGTGGATGTCGCTGTAACCGAGGTGCCCGAAGCTGCCGATCGCGCCGACGTAGGCCTGGTCCCAGCCCCACGTCACGTAGCCGCTGGCGAGCAGGTCCTGCAGTTTGAAGCCGCCCGCATTGTCCGCGAAGTCATCCTTCTGCTGGCCGATGGTCAGTGCCATGCCGGCGGTCATCACGCCGGTCGGGTGGATGTCGGCGCCGATGCTGAGGGTGTTGACGTCGTTGCTGCTCTTGGGCGAATTCACCTGCGCATCGAGGCGCTGGCGCGCATGGTCGTAATTGGCCCACACCCGCAAACCATTGCCGGGGGCGTTGGCGAGGCCGTGGGTGGCCTGGCCGATGATGGTGCGATTGACGCTGGCGTTGATCGCGAGCGGCGCCTCGCCCAGCAGCGACATCTGGCCGGGCGCGATGACGATCGATTCGGCGTATTGCGCCAGCATCGCGTGCGCCGCGGTGGTTGGATGCACGCCGTCGGCGAACAGGTAGGTGCTCTCGGTGCCGGGCTGGTAGGTGCTGGTGGCGCCCGGCGTCCCGGCCGGCAGGCATCCGAACGCGCTGCCGGTGCAGGCAGGCGTGGTGACGTTGCTGAATCCGTAGCGGCCGGGATCGGCGATGATCTCGTTGAGCAGCGCGAAGGTGTTGACCGGGATGATGTTGATGCCGGTACTGGCCAGTCCCGCGTTCAAGGTGTTGTTGTAGAGGAGCGACAGGCCGGTGAGCTGTGCCGAGGCTTGCGGGCCCTGTGCCATCCCGGACGGGGTGAGCCCGATGTTGGGCAGGTTGAATACCATCACGTAGCGCGCGCCGGCCTGGCCGAGCTGCTGGATCATTCCGAGTTCGGTCAGGGCGGCGAGTTGCAGGTTGGCCTGCACCTGGGCCGGCGTGAAGGTGGCGGGGTCGAGTTGCGCCATGGTGGCGTTGTAGAAGATGTCGTTGGCGCCGCCCCACACCGCGTACAGCGTGTCCGGGTCGGCCGCGCCACCGGTGGACTGCAGGTACATGCCGAGCTGGGTCGGCAGGGTCGGTACGCCCGCCGGCGTGCCCGGCGAATTGTTGAGGATGCCGGCGCCGCCGAACGCGAAGTCGGAGCCGCCCGCGAGCGCGGGCGTCATCGACACGCCAAAGTAGTCGGCGACGTTTTCGACGCCGGTCTGGCCCGGGTTGGTGGTGAATCGCACAATGAAGGGAAGCTGGGCCACCAGCGAAAGATTGCCGTCGTCGCTGAGGCTGTCGCCGAATACGACCATGTTGTCGAACAGGCCGGCATGGCTGGACGGCTGGACCGGCGGCGCGGATTGCGCGAAAGCGGCGGAACTTGCGAGCGCCAGCGCGACGGCGCAGGCGAGACGACTCGGACGGAGCATGGCCTTGGAACTCCTGGATCGCCGGAAGGCGAGACCGGCCAAGCCTAATACAAGCGTTTGAATTGTTCCATCCGTAGGCGTATGGCCTCACGTTGGCTGCTTCACCAGGCCGCTGGCCGCGTCAGTGGCGCCGCCAGCCGGGCGGCGATCCGCGTGGTGGACAGGGCGGCGGCCAGCGCGGCGCCCGCAGCCAGGCACGCCACGACCCCCGCGATGGGGGAGATGGCCCCGGCCAGCCATTCGAACGCACCCGCTGCAAGCAAGCCACGCACCGCGAAGCCGTGCATCAGGTAGACGGTCAGGCTGTGCCGGCCAAGGCCCGTACGCGAGAACCGGCGCGGCACCAGCGCGAGCACCGCGAGCGCACACAGGGCCGAGGCGCACAGCAGCGCCGGCCGTTCGCCCGCACCCGGCAACGCCGCCACCTGCAAGGCCGCGTAGCCGACCGCGGCGTACAGCCATTCCGGATCAAGGTCGCGCAGCCACCATGCACCCGCGGCGGCGGCCAGCACCACGATCGCGATGCACTTGCGCAGACCACTGGCCCCGAGGTGCTGCAGGCGGCGGGCGCCGAGCCGGTGACCCAGCAGGAACAATGGGAAGAACACCAGGATGCGCGACAGCGACAGCGGGTAACCAATCCACGTGCCGCACCTGCCGCCAGTGCGATCGCCACCGCCAGCGGCAAGGCGAATCTCAGACGTGCGAACGGCGGCAGCAGCAGCCGCCAGCACGCGAGGCTCGGCAGGTACCAAAGCAGCCAGCAAGGCGTCAGGTAACCCTGCGACCAATCGCCGGTGTGGAACAGCCACGCATCCCAGGCGGGGTACAGGGTCTGGAAGATGCAGTACGGAAGCAGCAGGCCCGTCACCAGCCCCGACACGCGGCGGCGGGTCAGGTTCGGTTTCGATACCGCGCCGGAAATCAGTACGAAGGCCGGCATGTGGAACAGGTAGATCCAGCGGTACAGTGCCGCGGCCAGCGGTCCCGCGTCGACCATTTGCTCGAGCAGGTGTCCAACCACCACCAGTGCAATCAGCACGAAGCGCGCGTTGTCCAGTGCCGGGTAGCGTTCGGGCTGCCGCACCGGACGCGGCGGAGCCGCGATCAGCTTGCGCGATGCACGCAGTCCGGCGCGACGCAGGGGTCGGTACAGGCTGCGTGTCCAATTGGCGGTGGATTCGCGGATCATCCGCGGGCCGGTTCCTCCGTGGGCATGGCGCGCCGACGCGAGCCGGCCTGCCTGGCTTCCCCTGCTTCGAAACATGGGTGGCGCGCGAGGACGAACGCATCGCGCGAAGACGGTGACTGGATGGTTGCAGCGGGCGCGTTAACCGCGTCCGGACATGCTGGGACGCGAATGGACGAATGCAGCGGCTATGCCGCGGAATCCCGGGCTGCGCGAGGGTCGCGCTGCCGGTGCAGGTGTACCAGCAACAGCGAAATGGCCGCGGGCGTCACACCGCCGATGCGGCGCGCCTGGCCGAGCGTGGCCGGACGCACGCGCTTCAGCTTCAGCAACACTTCGGCGGACAAACCACGCACGCGATCGTAGTCGAAACCTTCCGGTATCGGCGTGGATTCGTGGCGGCGCTGGCATTCGATCTCGTCGCGCTGGCGATCGAGGTAGCCCGCATATTTCGCCTGCACTTCCACCTGCGCGGCGACGTCCGCGCGCTCGACTGCCGGACCGAATCCATCCGTACCCGTCAGCGCGGCGTAATCCAGTTCGGGACGGCGCAGCAGGTCCAAGGCGGTGGCTTCGTGCGCAAGCGTGACGCCGCATTGCGATTGCAATGCCGCACCCAGTGCGTTGGCAGGTGCCGCCCACAGGACTTTCAGACGTGCGGTTTCGCGTTCCACCGCATCGCGTTTCGCGCGCATCGCATCCAAGCGTTGCTGCGGCACCACGCCCAGCTCGAAACCTTTTTCGGTCAGGCGCACGTCGGCGTTGTCTTCGCGCAGGTGCAGCCGGTATTCGGCGCGCGAGGTGAACATCCGGTACGGCTCGACGGTGCCGTTGGTGGTGAGGTCGTCGATCAGCACGCCCGTATAAGCCTCGTCGCGGCGCGGCCACCAGGGCTGTTCACCGCATGCGGCGCGGGCGGCGTTGAGGCCCGCAACCAAACCTTGCGCCGCGGCTTCCTCGTAGCCGGTGGTGCCATTGATCTGGCCCGCGAAGTACAAGCCGGCGACGGCTTTGGTTTCCAGCCACGGCTGCAGCCCGCGCGGATCGAAATAGTCGTATTCGATCGCGTAGCCCGGACGCGTGATGTGCGCGCGTTCGAAGCCGGGGATCGAATGCACCAACTCGACCTGCACGTCGAACGGCAGTGAGGTCGAGATGCCGTTCGGATAAATCTCGATTGCGTCCAGTCCTTCCGGCTCGATGAAGATCTGGTGCGAGGCCCTGTCGGCGAAACGCACCACTTTGTCTTCGATGGACGGGCAGTAGCGCGGGCCGGTGCCTTCGATCTTGCCGGTGTAGAGCGGCGAACGGTCGAGGCCGGCGCGGATGATCTCGTGCGTGCGTTCGCAGGTATGCGTGATCCAGCACGGCACCTGGCGTGGATGTTCCTCGCGCGAACCGAGGTACGAGAACACCGGCAACGGATCGTCGCCTGGCTGTTCCTCGAACACCGAATAATCCAGCGTGCGCGCGTCGATGCGCGGCGGCGTGCCGGTCTTCAGGCGATCGGCGCCCAGCGGCAATTCGCGCAGGCGCTTGGCCAAGGTGGTCGCAGGCGGATCGCCGGCGCGACCGCCCGCATGATTTTCGAGGCCGATGTGGATCTTGCCGGCGAGGAATGTGCCGACCGTCAATACCACGCGTGGTGCATGGATCGTCAAACCCATCTGCGTGACGACACCGGTGACGCGGCCGTGTTCGATCACCAGGTCGTCCACCGACTGCTGGAAGATTTCGAGATTCGGTTGCCCCTCGACGATGCGCCGGATCGCGGCCTTGTACAACGCGCGATCGGCCTGGCAGCGCGTTGCGCGCACCGCGGGGCCTTTCGACGCATTCAACGTGCGCCACTGGATGCCGGCGAGATCCGCCGCGTGCGCCATCGCGCCACCGAGCGCATCGACCTCCTTGACCAGGTGACCTTTGCCGATCCCGCCGATCGCGGGATTGCAGCTCATCTGCCCGATGGTCTCGATATTGTGCGTGAGCAGCAGCGTGCGCGCGCCGCAGCGCGCGGAAGCGAGGGCGGCTTCGGTGCCGGCGTGGCCACCGCCCACCACGATGACGTCATGGGTGTTCATGGATTCACTTGCCTGAAACGATCACTGGCAGGGCGGCCACGCGCGGTCACCAGGCTCGAACGTCCTGTTCTCGCCAAGTGCCCCTGCCCTCGGCTTCCTGCCTCGGGCGCTTGCCAACGCACGATTTGCCCCCGGCAAATCGCAAACGCGTTGTCTCGCCCGACGCCCACCACAATCACGTCATAACCGGTCATGGCGTGTCACTTGTTTCCGATTGCAACGCGTGAACCCACTGCCGGATGTGCAGAAATGTGACAACCCGTTTGCAATCGGGATCCGGTTTGTTGCGAAAGGTTACCGCGGACGTGTCCAGCGCACGTCATCCCGCGCCTACCGCGCAGTGTAACAATCTCTTGCAAATTCCGGGTGCGTTTCCCGATGGATTGGCACGCCGTGTGCACAAATACTCGTGCGCACCCGCCAACGCTGCCGCTGCGAGCGGCAAGAAGCCGGATCACAAGGCCGGTTTCGCATCGACGGGGAGCACCATGGACAGGTGCGAAAAGGAACTGGCGCCCGGCGGTCATCAGGAACAGGGGGAATCCAGAGTAACCGAGTTCCGGGCGCCAGATTTGGAAAAAACATCGGGTGCCGAAGTGGCGAGTCCAATCACAACAGCCCCTTTCGGCGAAGAGTATCAGCGGCGGCGGGTGAACGCCACTTGAAGGGCTGAAGGTCGCCGTTGCCGCAAAAAAAGAGGAGTGCTTGAAATGAGCTTCGCCGAAATGACCAATGAGGAATGGGACGCGGTGCGCAAGCATCACGATGCGCTGGTCCAGATGGCCGAGCTGGAACTCGAGGCCGATCAGATCCGCGAAACCTGTCCGAATGCGGGCCAGCAGCAGATGCTGAAGCCCATCGAGCGCCAGCTGCACGAACTGGACGACGTGATCGCGGGTCTGCCGGCCTGAACGGCCGGACAGCACGCGAAACGACGGGGAGCGCCATGGTGCTCCCCGTTTGCTTTGGGCGACCGAACGCCGGCTGGGCCGACGCATTCGGGCCTAGGGGGTCTGGTTTGCGGGCCGTTTGGTTTGCCTGGGGGGCGGCGGCGGCGCGGACCTGAAGACGGCACGCGGCGGCGCGGAGAACCCGGGTGGTACGGCCGTTGGGGCCCGCATGGGCGCGGCCGGGCGTGGGCTGAAGGCCCGCGTCACGGGTGCCGACGGGGTGTAAACGGGCCGGGCCGGCATGCCGACCGGGCGCGGCGGAATGGAAGCCCGCGACCTTGGCCCGCGCGCGAAATCGTGCGGGGCGAACGCAGCCGATTCAAGCGGGCGCCGGGTGGCAAAGCCTTCCATCGGGCGGGCCGGTACGGCAACCGGTGGCACCGGACTACTTGCCACGCCGGGCGGAACGGGGGCGTGGTCGGGTTTCAGCCACGGCTTCGATGCCGTGGCATCCGGATCGTGACGGTGGTGCCGGTGGCAGGCGTACCAGCATCCCCGGACCGGAAAGCCGCTGGTGTACCACGGCCCCCAGTAGCCCGGGAAATTCCAGATGTTCGAGATGCCGAGGTTGAAGCCGAACGGCGACCAGTAGCCGTAACCGGAGTACCAGCCGAACGCGCCGCCGTACGGGTTGGTGCCGTTGTAGTAGCCGAAACCGCTGGTGCCGGGGTAATAGGGGCCGGTGCCGTAATAGCCGTAATAGCCCTGCCCCGAATACGGGCCGTCACTGGTGTAGTAGCCACCGCCGCCCGCGACATCGGGTTGCACGAACGCATAGCCGGTTGCACAGCCGGCCAGGATGAGACTGCCGGCGCCGAGGGCCGCGCTGCGGGCAAGACGGCGCCATGCCTTGGGTCGAAATGCTGCGAACATGGCGTGCCTCCGGGTTTGGGTATTTCCTGTACCCGATGGTACGCCTTTGCGCGCCGGCTTGCAGCGGTGCATTCAGCCTGCGGCGTCGCCTGCCGCGAGGGTGCGGGCCAGGATCTCGCCGAGGTCCGGCGAGTGTTGCTGCCGCGCCACCGTGGCGCGCAGGGCCGCTTCCGCCGACGCCCTGCGCACGGGCTCCAGGCGCGTCCAGTCCTCGAAGGCCTTGGCCAGGCGCGCGGCCAGTTGCGGATTGCGCGAATCGATCTCGACCAGCTTGTCGGCGAAGTGGCGGTGCCCGGCGCCATCCGGGCGGTGGAACGCGACCGGGTTGGCTCGCGCGAAGGCCCCCAGCAGCGACTGCACCCGGTTGGGATTGGCCAGCGTGAACGCGGGATCGGATTCCAGTGCCTGCACGCGTTCCAGCGTGGCATGCATTGGGTTGGTGGCCTGCAACATCAGCCACTTGTCCAGGGTCAGCGCGTCGCCGTCGAAGCGCTCGCGATACAGGCGCAGGCCCTCGGCGGCCTGCGGTGCGCCGCTGCGCACCAGCACGGCCAGTGCGGCCAGGCGATCGGTCATGCCGTGGGCATCGCGGAATTGCGCAAACGCCAGTTCGGCGCCGCCGGCCACATCGTGGCGCGCCAGCAAGGCCAGCACGCGCGCTTTCAGGCGCCGTCGTGCGACCGCGTTCGGGTCCAGCGCGCCGGACTCGCCTGCGTGCAGTTCGTGGTACGCGACGGCAAGCGCAGCGCCGAGGCACTGCGCCAACGCGTGTTCCAGCGCCTCGCGTGCGGCATGCACGGCATCCGGATCGAAGGGTGCATGGCGGGTGCCGAGTTCGAGTTCGGAGGGTGGCGTCAGCAGGTCGGCCAGCAGCGCCGGATCGGTCTCTGCGCGCATTGCAAAGCAGCGCGCCAACGCATCCAGCCAGGCTTCGCACGCCAAATGCGCAGTATCGCCAGCGAGGACTTCATCGAAGCCGCGCGCGGCAAGCTGCTGGGCGGCGTTCCAGCGGTCGAAGCCTTCGCTTTCGTGGTGCACCAGCAGGGCAAGCTGCGCGGGGGTGTAGTCGAACACGACGCGCACCGGCGCCGAGAAGCCCCGGCACAACGATGGCGTCGGTTGAACCGGCACGTCATCGAACGCGAAGCGCTGTTCCGCGCCGGTCAGTTCCAGCACGCATTCGTCGCCGGCCTGCATGCTTTCGTTCCGGACCCGGATGCGCGCGCCGTCGTCGTCGAACAGCGCGGCCTTGACCGGGATCGGCAGCGCTTGCTTGAGCGCCTGGCCGGGCGTCGGCGGGGTGCGTTGGGAAAGCGTCAACACGTAGCGTTTTGCCGCGGCATCGTAGCTGCCGCTCGCGTGCAGTTCGGGTGTGCCGGCTTGGGCGTACCAGGCAAGATAAGGCGACAGGTCCACGCCGTTGGCTTCGCCCAGCGCCGCGAGCAGGTCGTCGATGGTGACGGCCTGGCCGTCGAAGCGCGAGAAATACAGGTCGGTGCCGCGCCGGAAGCCGTCCGGGCCAAGCCGGCCCGCGAGCATGCGGATCAGTTCCGCGCCCTTCTCGTACACCGTCGCAGTGTAGAAGTTGTCGATCGCCCGGTATTCGGCCGGGCGCACCGGATGCGCAAGTGGACCTGCATCCTCGGAGAACTGCACGCGCCGCAGCGTGGCGACGTCCTCGATGCGTTTCAGCGCGGCCGAGTGCATCGCTTCGCAGAAGGAATGTTCACGGAACACCGTGAAGCCTTCCTTCAGGCTCAACTGGAACCAGTCGCGGCAGGTCACGCGGTTGCCGCTCCAGTTGTGGAAATATTCGTGGCCGATCACGGCCTCGATGCGGCGGTACTCGTCATCGGTGGTGGTGTCGGGGTCGGCCAGCAGGTACTTCGAGTTGAAGATGTTGAGGCCCTTGTTCTCCATCGCGCCCATGTTGAAGTCGTGGGTGGCGACCACGTTGAACACCGGCAGGTCGTAGTTGCGTCCGAAGGCCTGCTCATCCCAGCGCATCGCACGCTGCAGCGCGTCCATCGCGTAGTGGCAGCGGCCGATAGCGTCGGCTTCGGCCCACAGCCGCAGTGTCACATCGTGGCCATCGGCGGTGCGGTAAGGGCGTTCGATCTTTTCCAGGCGGCCCGCGACCAGCGCGAACAGGTAGCTGGGTTTCGGGTGCGGATCGACAAAGCGTGCGAAATGGCGGCCGCCCTCGAGTTCGCCCGCAGCGGTCAGCTCGCCGCCCGCAAGCAGCACCGGGAAGCGGTCCCGGTCGGCGGCCAGGGTGACGTCATAGCGCGCCAGCACGTCCGGGCGGTCGGGAAAGAACGTGATGCGGCGAAAGCCCTGCGCTTCGCACTGGGTCAGCAGGAAGCCGGCGGTGCGCGTGCCCGAGAGGTACAACCCCGACAGTTGGCTGTTGCGAACCGGCGCGATGCGCGCGTCGATTTCCAGCACGCTGCCGTCGCGCGCGCCGGGAATCGTCAGGCCGGCGGCGTCCAGCGCATAGTCGCCGGCTGCGAGCAGGCGGCCGTCCAGGCGCGCGGCGATGAGTTCCACTTCCTCGCCGTCGAGCCGCAAGGGCTCGTCGCGATCGCGGGCGAGGGTGAGCCTGGAATGGACCAGGGTTGCATCGATGCCAAGCTCGAACTTCAGCTCGACCTGGCTGACGCGCCAGGCCGGGGGGCGGTAATCGGCGAGGCGGACGGTGGCGTCCGCGGCCGGGTTGGGGGCGGTGTTGGGTGTGTCCATCCGCGCATGTTACAGCCGCGCCGCGTGCGCCGGTGCGACAATGCATGTCTGTTCATGTAGTGGAATCGCCCACCCATGCCCGGGTTCATCGCCCCGACCCTCGAGGACATCCGCGCCGCGGCGGCGCGGATTGCCCCGCATGCCGGCGTGACGCCGGTGCTGCGTTCGCCCGGGCTGGACGAGCGCAGCGGCGCTGCGCTGTTTTTCAAGTGCGAACACCTGCAACGCGGCGGCGCCTTCAAGTTTCGTGGTGCCTGCAATGCGGTGTGGTCGCTGGACGACGATGCGGCCCGGCGTGGCGTGGTCACGCATTCCTCCGGCAACCATGGCGCGGCCTTGGCACTGGCCGCGGCGACCCGCGGGATCCCGGCGCACGTCGTGGTGCCGGAGGGCGCAGTCGCCGCCAAGCTCGCGAACATCGAGCGCGCCGGCGGCATCATCCACCGTTGTGCGGCGACGCAGGCTGCGCGCGAGGAGACTTGTGCACGCGTGCAGCGCGAGACCGGCGCGACGCTGGTGCATCCCTATGCCGATGCGCACGTGATCGCGGGACAGGGCACGCTCGCGCTGGAGTTGTTGCAACAGGCGCCGGGTCTCGATGCCGTGGTCGTCCCGGTCGGTGGCGGCGGCCTTGCGTCGGGCTGCGCGATCGCTCTGGCCGCGCAGGCGCCGGGTACGAGCCTGCTCGGCGCCGAACCCACGGGCGCCGACGATGCGTTGCAATCGCTGCAGCGTGGCGAGCGCGTCACCGACGTGGTGCCGCACACCGTGTGCGATGGTTTGCGTGCGACCATCGGCGCGCCGAATTTCACGCTGCTGCGCGCGCACCGCATCGAAATCATGACCGTCGATGATGCCGCCACGCTGGCCGCGATGCGCCTGCTGTGGGCGGAACTGAAACAGACGGTCGAGCCGTCCTCGGCCACCGTGCTGGCAGCGCTGCTCGAATCGCCCGAACGGTTCCGCGGCCGGCGCGTCGGCCTCGTCCTGAGTGGCGGCAACGTCGATCTGGACGCGATTCCGTTCGTCACGTCCTGACGCGCGAGCCGGCATCCCCCCGCCGCTGCGCGGCGCCCCCCTTCCTCCGGAAGGGGGTGGAGTTGTCTTCCCCCTTCGGAACCGGGATCGAGACGATGGGTTACTCCACGGTAACGGACTTGGCGAGGTTGCGCGGCTGGTCCACGTCGGTGCCGCGCAGCACAGCGACGTGGTACGCCAGCAGTTGCAGAGGTACGGTAAGCACCGCCGGCGCGATGAAATTGCCACCCGAGTCCACCTTCAGCAATTGGCCGCGGCTGCCGTTCAACGACAGGTCGGCATCGGCGTCGGCGAACACGTACAACTGGCCGCCGCGCGCGCGTACTTCCTCGAGATTGGATTTAAGTTTTTCCAGCAGCTGGTTGTTGGGCGCCACCGCGATCACCGGCATGTCCTCGTCGACCAGCGCCAGTGGGCCGTGCTTGAGTTCGCCGGCGGGGTACGCTTCGGCGTGGATGTAGGAGATTTCCTTGAGCTTCAAGGCGCCTTCCATCGCCACCGGGTAGTGTGCGCCGCGGCCGAGGAACAACGCGTGGCGCTTGTCCACGAAGGCCTCGGCAAGTTGCGCGATCATGGGCGCCAGTTGCAGCGCATCGTCGAGCCGGCGCGGCAGGCTGGCGAGTTCGCCCACCAGTCCGGCCAGCTTGTCGGCGGCGATGCCGCGGATGCGCGCCAGTTCCAGCGTGAGCAACGCCAGCGCGGCGAGCTGGGTGGTGAAGGCCTTGGTCGAGGCGACCCCGATCTCGGGGCCGGCGCGGGTCATCAGGGTGAGTTCGGATTCGCGCACCAGGCTCGACTCCGGCACGTTGCAGACCGCGAACGACCCGAGGTAGCCGCGCTCGCGGCCATCGCGCAGCGCCGCCAGCGTGTCGGCGGTTTCGCCCGACTGCGAGATGGCGAGGAACAGCGTGTCGGGCATCACCACCACGTGGCGATAGCGGTATTCGCTGGCGACTTCGACGGTGCACGGGATGCCGGCGATGCCCTCCAGCCAGTAGCGCGCGACCATGCCGGCGTGGTAGCTGGTGCCGCAGGCCACGATGTGCACGTGGCGCACGCGCCGCAACAGTGCATCCGCGTCCACGCCGAAGATGTTGGGCAGGACCCGGTCATCGGCGATGCGGCCTTCGAGGGTGTTGGCGACGGCCGAGGGCTGCTCGAAGATTTCCTTGAGCATGTAGTGGCGGAACTGGCCGCGCTCGACCGCATCCAGCGACAGGTCGCTCTCGCGGACGTTGCGCGTGACCGCGCTGCCGTCGGCGGCGTGGATGTCCAGGGCGTCCGGGGTGATCTCCACCACGTCGCCGTCTTCCAGGTACACGATGCGGTTGGTGACCTGGATCAGCGCCTGCACGTCCGAGCCCAGGAAGTGCTCGCCGATGCCGACGCCCACGCATAGCGGACTGCCGCGCCGGGCACCGACCACGTGGCCGGGATGGTCGCGATGCAGCACCGCGATCGCGTAGGCGCCGCGCAGGCGGCGGGTGGCGGCACTGACCGCTTCACGCAGCCCCGCCCCATCCGACATCAGCTTGTGCACGAGGTGCGCGATGACTTCCGTGTCGGTTTCCGAGCTGAAGTCGTAGCCGGCGGCCTGCAGTTCGGCGCGCAGTTCCGCGTGGTTTTCGATGATGCCGTTGTGGACGACGGCGACCGCGTCGTGCGAGACGTGCGGGTGCGCGTTGGCCTCGTTGGGTGCACCATGGGTGGCCCAGCGGGTATGGGCGATGCCGGTGCGGCCGTGCAGGGAGGACGTCCGCCACAACGCATCCAGTTCGGCGACCTTGCCGGGGGTCCGCAGCCGGGTCATCCGGCCGTCCTCCAGCACCGCCAGCCCGGCCGAGTCATAACCGCGGTATTCGAGGGCGTGCAGGCCAGCCAGCAGGATGGGCACCACATCGCGCTGGGTGCAGGCGGCGACGATTCCACACATGGGGGATCAATCCTCTGCGGCGTGTCAAAAAACCGCACGATACAGGGATTTGTGGTTGAAGGCAGCGCGCGTCGACTTCACCAGGTTCGATCCGGGCATGTTTTTTGCATGGAGCCCCGTCTCAACAAAAAACTTGAACTACGTCACATTTGTAGTATAAGAACTGCCCGCCCAGCGTAAGCCTTGCCGACGCGCAGCGGGTCCGAACAGGGGGCCGGCCATGTTCCGATTGTTCCGACCACGTGCACTGCGATGGCAGCTGCTGCTCGTGGTCGTCGAGTTCGCGTTGCTGGTGGGCTGCGTCTATGCGGCGGTGGCGCTGCGTTATTTCGGGGACCTGGACACCCAGGCCGCATTCGGCCGCACCCTGCATTGGCGCGCGCCCCTGGTCGCGCTGGTGCTGGTCATCGCGATGGCCGCGCTGGGGCTCTATCAGGTGCACCTGCGCGCCAGCTGGCTGGGGCGGCTGAGCCGGCAAGGGGTCGCCTTCGTGCTGGGCGGCGTATTGCTGATGGTCCTGTACTACGCGGCTCCCGTTGCCTACATCGGGCGTGGCGTGCTGGGCATCGCGCTGCTGGTGGGTTATCTGGTCGTGGCCCTGTGGCGGGTGGCGTTCCTGGGCTTCGTCGATGCCGACCTGTTCAAGCGGCGGGTGGTGATGCTCGGCGCCGGCGAACGCGCCGGCGAAGTGTTGCGCAAGATGCGCCGCAAGACCGACCAGCGCGGCTTCAAGATCCTGGGCTACGTGTCGATCGGCGCCGATCCGGTGACCATCCCGGCTCCATCCTTGCTGCATCCCGACGGGCCGCTGTGCCAATGGGCGGGCAGGCTGGGCATCGACGAGATCGTGGTGGGCCCGGATGATCGTCGCGGCACCCTGCCGGTGGACGCCCTGCTCGAATGCAAGCAACGCGGGGTGGCGGTCACCGAACTCGCGGAGTTTTTCGAACGCGAAGCCGGCAAGATCAAGATGGATCTCACCAACCCGTCCTGGCTGGTGTTCTCCGACGGCTTCAACATCTCGCCCGCGCGCCGCACCATCAAGCGCGCCTTCGACATGGGCACTGCGGCCCTGGTGTTGTTGGCGACCTGGCCGTTCATGCTGGCGACCGCCTTGGCGATCCGCCTGGAGTCGGGCCGTGGTGCACCGATCCTGTACCGCCAGGAGCGCGTGGGAGAGAACGGCAAGGCGTTCCCGGTCATCAAGTTCCGCAGCATGCGTACCGACGCCGAACGCGACGGCGTGGCGCGCTGGGCCAGCAAGAACGACGACCGGGTGACCCGGGTCGGGCGCTTCATCCGCAAGACCCGGCTGGACGAATTGCCGCAGCTGTGGAACGTGCTGCGCGGTGACATGAGCGTCATCGGCCCGCGCCCGGAACGGCCGCAGTTCGTGGACGACTTCAACACCCGCATCCGTTATTACTCGCTCAGGCATTGCGTGAAGCCCGGCTTGACCGGTTGGGCGCAGCTGCGCTATCCCTATGGTTCGTCGTTGGAGGATGCCGAGGAGAAATTGAAATTCGACCTTTTCTACGTGAAGAACCACAACTTCGTGTTCGATCTGGCGATCCTGGTGCAGACGGTCGAAGTCGTGCTGTTCGGGCGCGGGGCGAGGTGATGGGCTGCAACGGTCCGCCACGCGGCTGCGCCGGCTTCCGGGCGCGGGCCTGCCGGTAGATACTGGCGCCATGGCGGGCGATACCGACTTTCTGACGTTGTACGAGGAATTGGGTCTGGCACCCGGGGTCAGCGACCTCGATGCCCTGAAGCGGGCCTATCGGCGGCGCGTTGCCCAGTTGCACCCGGATCGCCATGAGTTCACCGACGATGAGGGTCCGCTGCGGCTGCAGCGCCTGAACCGCCTGTATGGCGCCGCGCTCGCCTTCGAGCACCGCTACGGTCGCCTGCCCGCGGCAACCATGACTTCACGGCGGCCCGATGTTTCCCTGCATCAGGATGGGCCTTTCTTCACGCGCGCCGGCGGGGGCCACGAGCGCAGGCCGCAGCGCCCGCGGCCGCAACCCGCGCAGCGCCGCAATCTCGCGCGCTATTACTTCGTGCTGGTGATCCTGTTGGCCTTGGCGTTTGCGATCTGGGGCGTGGGCGTGGTGACGACGCGGTAGGACGCGCAGGTTCGGTCAGATCAGCGGCGTGATGTTGTTGTCCAGCCCCAGCAGCGCCTTGCCGTAGATCTCCTCGCACACCGGCGGCAGTACCAGGGCGTGGCGCGCGGCCGTGTTGGCGTCACGCCAGATGCGTTGCAGCGGGTTGGCGTCGGCGAAGGCGCCTGCACCGTAGGCCGAGATGAGGGTGTTGATGGCTTCGGTGACCAGCTTGCCGACGTAGCCGGCGCTGGCGCGGGCCCGCGCGCGGGTGGTCAGGTCCATGCGCTGGCCGCGGCGTGCGAACGCGTCGATCTCGTCGGCGATGCGGTAGGCGTGCAGGTGTGCGCTGTCGATCTTGAGCGCGGCTTCCGCGATCTGCATCTGGAACGCCGGCGAATCGGCCTCGCGCTGGTAAATCGTGTACGGAATGCTGCGGCGGCCGGCCACGGCGGTGGTGTGTTGCAGTGCGGCGCGCGCCAGCCCGAGCTGTGGTCCCAGCAGGGCCAGCACCATCATCGGTACGCAGGCCGAACGGTACACGGTCTCGCCGAGATGCGTGTTCGGAATGGTCCCCGCGATCGCCTGCCGCAGCGACATCAACCGGTGCGCGGGAATGAACAGGTCCTCGGCGACAAGGCAGTTGCTGCCGGTGCCCTTCATGCCCGAGGCATACCAGGTATTTTCGATCCGCAGCTCGCGTATCGGCACGAAGCCCAGCCAGTGGTCGAGCACGCGTGACTGCGCGTCGCGTTCCAGCACGCCCAGCATCGCCCAACTCGCGTGCAGCGACCCGGAAGCCCAGAACCACTTGCCGGAAACCCTGAGGCCATCGTCCTCGCGGCGCATGTCCTCGCTGGGCGCGAACACGCCGGCGATACGCGTGTCCGGATCCTTGCCGAATATTTCGGAGCGCGCCTTGTCGCCCAGCATCCCCGCGAACCAGGCGGCGTGCGTGAGCAGGCTCAGTACCCAGGCGGTGGAACCGCAGGCCTCGGCAATCAGCGCCACCACGTCGAGCCAGGTGCGCGCGCCCACCTCGTGGCCGCCACAGCGTTTCGGCGTCAGCATCCGGAACAGGCCGGCGTCGGTCAGGGCGTCGATGCAGGCGGCGGCGATGCGCCGCTCGCGTTCGGTTTCGTCCGCGTGTTCGGCCAGCAGTGGTTGCAGCGACCTGGCGGCCGCAACGAGCCGCTCGTGCAGCAAGCGCGCCTGGTCGCTGGCGCGTTGCGTCGGGGGCCGCAGCGAAGCGCCCATCACCAGCCGTCCTCGGCGTGCCACTGCACTATCGGATCGTGCGCGTGGATCTGCTTGTAGCGGCCCGAGAAGAAGATCAGGGGTTGCGCATCGGGGCCGTACGCGAGGTGCTCGATTTCGGCGATGAACAACAAGTGGTCGCCGGCCGGATGGATGTCCACGACCCGCGCCACGATCTGCGCGAGGCTGCCGTCCAGCAAGGGCGTGCCGGCGTGGTCCTGGAAATGCACGTCGACGTCCTGCTCCGGGTGGTTGGCGAAGTGCGGTCCCAGCTTGCGCTGTGTTTCCGAGAGGATGTTGACGCCGCAACGGCTGCCGACCCTGACGTGTTCGACGAAACTCGACGTCTTGCGCACCGAGACCAGGATCAGCGGCGGAGTGAGCGAGACCGACAGGAACGCGTTCACCGTCATGCCGGCAGGCTTGCCTTCGCGCAGGAAGCTCACCACCGTTACGCCGGTCGCGAAACGCCCCATCACCCGGCGGAACAAATGCGGGTCGATCGCGTGCGCCAGCTTGGCTTCAGCACTCATCTGCGGGTTCCCTGGAGACGGCGGCAAGCATAACGATAATGGCGGGTGCACGATTCATGTCGGGGCCACCAGGTTGGCGGTCAGGAACTTGCGCAACGCGCGCCAGGCCGGCAGGGGAATGCCGTGCCCGCCTTCGAACGGAAACCAGGTGACGTCCGCGCCGCCCGCTCGCACCGCATCGCGCAGGGCTTCGCCGGCCGCGAACGACAACTCCTCGTCGGCACGCCCGTGTGCCACCAGCACGGGCAGGCCCGACAGCCGCGGCAGCAAGGGGCGCCATTCGTCGAAGGCGATCCGCGTGGACGACAGCAGCGCCAGCGCATCCGCGCGCCCGCCGTGCAGCACGTAGTCCAGCGCCAGCATCCCGCCCTGCGAGAAACCGACCAGCGCCAGCCGCTTGCCATGGGCCACGGTTTCGCACAGTGCGTGCAGGGCGGTGCGCGCTTGTGTGCGCCCCGGTGGATCCATCGCGTGCAGGTCGCGTGCGCCCCGTGCACGCAGGCGCGCCTCGGAATCCACCGGCCACCATGTGCGCCCGGGATCTGTTGCCAGGGGTGCGTCGGGAAACACGAAGTGCGCATCGATCCCCAGCGACGCCCCGAACGGCGCGAGGTCGGCTGCCTGCATGTTGCGGCCGTGCAGCATCACCACGACCAGCCGCGCCGCGACGTCGCCACATTCGAGCGTGCGCAGGCCACCGCGTGCTTGTCCCCGTGTCTCCACTTCAACCATCGCCGGGTGTGGACGGCTCGGGCAAATGTGCGAGGAACCGCGTCATCTGTTCGACGATGGCCGGGCGCCGCCATCTGCGGAACATCGGGTGGTCGATGCCTGACACCTCTTCCACGGTCAGCAGGCCATGCCGCGACTCGCGCGTGATACGCCGGGCGCAGCGGTTGCGGAGGAAGGCGAGGCCGTCGTCGCCTTCGGCGAAGGACAACATCACAGGAATGCGCCGCCGACGCAATGCGATCATCCATCGCGACGCCATGGGTCGGATCGTGAACGCATCCAGCAACGACCACAGCCCGAACTTCGCCAGGCGCTGGCCGCGTTTGCGCATCGGTGCGCGCCACGCGATGGTGTCGGGGATGCGGATGATGATGGGCAGCTTCGGATTCCACCATAGCTGTGGGTTGAGGGCGAAGATACCGTCGACGGGTATCGATTGCGCGACGTGCATGGCAATCCATGCGCCGACGCATAGTCCGGCCAGTACCACGCGCCGGTAACGATGGCGCAATGCCGCGGCCATCCTCGCGGTGTCGTCGATGCAGTGCGGGTCGTAGGGGCGGCCGGGCGGGCGTCCGCCGTCGGGGCTTTCGCCGAAGGCGGTGAAATCCGGTTGCACGCAGGCGTACCCCAGCAACGCCAGCGAGCGTGAGTATTCGACCCACGCGCGTCCGGGTCCGACATGCGGATCCGCGCCCGAGTTGAGAAACACCACCACGGTGTCGGGTTCGTGGCCCACCGGATGGCAACGGACTGCAGCGAGGTCGTCGATCATCGTGAAATTGGCCATGACCTTGCTGCCTTGCCACGCGATTTCGGCGGCCTGGCGAATCTCCGGCCTGGCCCCGATGGCGGAAGCCTGCGGCAGGCCGAGCCAGGCGAGGATCGGCTCGATCCAGCCTGCCGGCACGCTGTCTTCGCCGGCGGGCACGTCCAGCATGGTTTGCATCGCTTCGCAGGCGTGCACGTCGACGCTGCGGCCGTCGGCCCGCAGCGACTGGGTCAACTTGGTGTCGGCGGGATCCGAACGCGTGACCAGCAGTGTGCGCGCCACGCGGCAAGGCGCAGTCCTGACCGGATCGATCTCGGCCAGTCCGGCCGCGGTTTCGCCGTCGATCACGAGCCCCGAGTAGATCACGGTGTCGGGTTGTTCCGGATCGGCGATGGCCAGCATGCGCAATTCACGCAGCCAGCGCTTGCCCGAGGCCACCGGCGCGCAGGCGATCACCTCGTCGACGCCGAGCGCGGCGGCATCGAGCAACGCCAGTGTCGCGCCGAGCCGCAAGCCAACAAGCGCGATGCGCTCCACCCCCGCAGCGCGCATCGCCGCCGCCGCGTGGGCAAGGCTGGCGCGCCACTGCGCGACACGATTCGGGTCGGTGGCGTCGCCCGCGGAATCCCCCGTCCCGTCCCAGTCGAAACGCAACACGTGCCATCCCGCACGCGCCAGCGATTCGGCCAGGGCACGCAGGCTGCGGTGGCAGGACCAATACTCGTAGCCGAGCGGTTGCGCGATCACCACGCCGTCGCACGAGGCCTGCTCCGGTGCGGTCCACCAGCCCGCCAGTGGCCGGTCGGCCGGACCGAACCAGAAGCCGGTGGTGGCAAATCCCGCGCCGTGCGTCACGGCGGGTCGGGGGGTGGCCGCGACCGGGTATCGGGTTTGCAGGATCATCGCGGATTCCTGGCGGGGGCCTTCAGGACTGTCAGCAGTGTCTGGTCGAGCAGCTGCTGGGCCCAGCGTTGCGTGAAGGTGTGGTCGGGGCCATCGAAGACGCGCGTGGCGAACACCCCGGCGCGACACCAGCGCGGCAGCACCGAGCCCGCTGCGGTGCGCAGGATGGTGAGTCCCGGGTCGTTGGCCGCATACAGGAAGTGCACGGCAACACCGCGCCGCGCCAGCTTCGTGAGTTCCCCGCCGAGGTCGCCGCGCAAGGGTAACCCCACACGGCGTGCGGCTTCGCGCAGCAGGCGTTTGCCGCGCGACGCCATGTGCCAGCCGGCGACGCGCATGATGGTGCCGAACGCAACCTGGCCGCGCAGCAGCTTGCGCCATGCACGGGACGACCGGACCGATTGGTTGTAGTGCGCGATGTCGCCGAACAGGCTGCTGCCCTCCGGGTCGAAGGCCACCGTCGGGGTGAATACGCCGCAATTGACCAGATACGCACGCGCGATGGGCTGGCCGGCCATGGCCGCGCGCAAGGCCAGCCAGGCTCCCGAACACATGCCGCCGGCCGAGAGTTCGCGGACGCCGCGCGCGCGCAGCCACGCCACCAGAACCTCCGCGTCGGCGAGGCAATGCGGGCCATACACGATGTTTTCCGCCTCGCCTGCACGTGCCGTGCTGTCGCCGATACCGGTGAGGTCGGCGCGCAGGACCTGCAATCCGGCCGCCGCGAGCCGGCGCGACAGAGGCACGTCCGTGCGGTTCGAGCCGATATGCCGGATGGCGCCCGCATTGAACATCAGCACGCCGCGTTCGGCCGTGCCGGCTGGTGGCCGCGCCAGGATGCCGAACATGCCCTCGCCGGGGGCCACAACTTCCTCCACGACCGCGGCATCGCCCACGCGCAGCGTGATGACCGATCGCAACGATTGCGTTTGCGCTGAAGGTGCCGCACCTGTTGCATCCGGAAGGCTGCGCGCACACGCGATGCAGATCCCGATGAATTCCCGTGCGACGCGGTTGGCGTGGGGATCGGCCAGCATGTCGACGTAGCCGCCGGCGCGGTGCACGTGCACGCGTGCCCCCAACCCCTGCAAGTGCGTCGACCAGTCATCGCGTCCGGACAGGTCATCGCGCTCGACCACCTCGACGATGGGGGCAGGCGGCGCGTCCAGCGCGACGAGGTCGATCGCCTTGAGAGCTGCGCAGGCCTCGTCGCCGAGCAGGAACCCGCTGGATTCCTGTCCGCTTGCGGCGGCCGCTTGCGGCGAAGGTTGCAGGTTCATCGCCATCTGGAAGGCACGCAATTCACGCAGGTACGCCTTGCCATGGATGACCGCGTTGAAAGCCACGAGCGCACCGACGTCCGTGCGTTTGCCTGCGGCGAGGGCAGCCAGGGTAGCGCCGAGACGGACGCCGACCAGGACGAGGTGCGCGGCACCGGCGCCGCGGGCGAGGTCGCAGGCGTCGTGGACGCTGGCCAGCCACGCCTCGACGCGCCCCGGATCGCCGTCGCCGCCGGCACTGTCGCCGGTGCCGTCGAGGTCGAAGCGCACGGCAGTGAAACCCGCGCCGGCCATGTCTTCGGCCAGGTGACGCAGGCTGCGGTGGGCACAGATTTCCTCGCGTCCGAACGGTGGCACGATCACGACACCGATCCCGTTCCGGGCAGGCGTGTCGGGCCGGTACAGCCAGCCGAAGCGGGGACGAGCTTCGGGGCCGAACCAGCCGGCTTCGGCCACGTAGTCATCGCCGCGGATGCGTACGCCGTCTGCCTGGATGGCCGGCGCGTTGTCGTTCATGGCAGCGCGAACCCCGTGCCGGTTTCGGCATTCAACGCGGTCACGCTTCCGCGCGCCGGCTTGCGGTCGCCATCGCCATGCGGTTGCAACCGTACGCTGCGCACCTGGCCCGGGGCGAGGTGGAAACCGTCGTCGTCGGGCGCGTAGCCCGGTGCATGGATGGAGACCGACTGCGCGAACCGGCGCGTGCCGAGGCGCAGCGTCAAGGTGGCGTCGTCACCCGGTTCGATGGCGGCGCTCAGGCCGACGTCCGCTTCACGGTGGAACCCCTGCCCCGCCGGGAACCAGAACGCGTCTGTCGGCGGCGCGCCGTTGCGCAGCAGCCTGGCATGGACGACATCGGCCAGCGGCGGCCCGAACCGATACGCATACGAAAGATCCAGCCACTCCTCGAACAGGCCAGCGGCGGGGATGTCGAGCGTGCCGTGCGCGGGCACGCGCACCTCGCTGGCTGCGTGTCCAACCGGAACCTCGCCATTCCGGTACAGGTCGATTTCGATGCGCGCATCCAGTGGCGCCGCCGGGTCGTTGCAGACATGCAGCGCGATGCCGTCCACGCCCTCGTCGGTGAAGGCCAGCGCGATCGGCGCCAGCGCGCGCTGCAACGCAAACCAGCACGGCTTGGGATCGCCGTTCGCATCGACCACGCCCCAGCCCGCGCCGGGCCATGGGTCGCGCAGGAACCAGACCAGCGCGCCACGCGTTGGCGAATCCGCGCGCCGCCATTCCGCGAAGCAACGCGCCATCGCCGCTCCGGTCGCGGCGCGTCCCAGCGCGAGGTAACGTTCGTGATCGACGCTGCGCAGAGCGGTCGGATCGACGCCGTACAAGCGCTGCACGTAATGGTCGCGCACGTCGTCGAAATCCCAGCCCGCGCCGAGGTCGCGTGGCGTGCGCTGCTTCCACAGCGGGTGGTGGACGCGCACGCCGGCTTTCGGCAAGCCGGAATCATCGGGGATATTGGCGAAGGCCAGGCACTCGGATGCAAAGCGCACGCGGCTGCGGCGCGCGTCGTCGAAACCACGCAGGTAGGCGCCGACGCCGTAATAGGAGGTCGGACCTGCGTCGGCGGCATGCGGAAACGCGCCGCCCGTGGCACTGGATGGCACGTAGGGGATCCGGTGCGCGCGCATACGGGCCGCGAGTGTGTCGTGGAACAGGGGCGGCGACCAATGCCCGCGCGGCGCGCCGCACATTGCGGCCTGCTGCTCGACTTCGCTGTTGCCGCAGACCAGCGCGAGGCACGCGTGCGGTCGCAGGCGGTCGAGTTGCTGGTCGACCTCGGCCAGCACGTTCGCGACGAATGCCTCGTCCTCGGGATAATCCATGTTCGCGAACATGCAGTCCTGCCACAGCAGGATGCCCGCCTCGTCCAGCGCGTCGAGGAACGCGTCGTCCTCGTATACCATGGCGCCGCCGACCCGCAGCATGTTCATGCCGGCCGCACGTGCCTGTGCAACCGCGGCGCGGTACGCCTCCGGCGACGCCGACAGCGTCACCGGATCGAGGGGTGTCCAGCAGGCGCCGCGGCAGAACACCAGTACGCCGTTGACCACGACCCGGAAATCGTCGCCCGCGCCGCGGTCGATCTGGATACTGCGGAATCCGATACGGCCAAGGTCGGCACGCACGTCGCCACCGGCGTGATGCAGTTCCAGCGACGCGCGGTACAAGGCAGGTTCGCCGTGGGTATGCGGCCACCACAGCGCGGGCGATGCGACGCTGGCGGCGACGTGCCAACCATCATCGCGCCTGGCCAGCGGCGCGCGCGCGCTGACGCCATCGCGTTCGACGACCAGCGTGGCGCGTTCGACGCGATCGTCCAGCGGCGCCGTGACCTCGACGCGGCCATCGGCGCCGTCGACGCGGGCGTCCAACTGCACGCGCCCGACCTCCAGCGCACGCTGTTCCAGCCACACGCCGCGCCACGGGCCGACCGCGGGGCAGGCCGGAGACCAGCCGGGCGTGCGACCGAGCAGGGTGGTGCGGAACCAGCGCAGTTGCTGCTGTTCCAGCATCGGTACCCGCCAGCGCGGACGCGGCCGGCGCCCGGCCAATTCCGGCGCCAGTGCGCGACAACGGATCAGCAGTTCATGCTCGCCGCCCAGCGACACCTTGGCCTCATGTGCGCGAAACATGTTGTCGCTGGCGAGGATCGGCTTGCCGTCCAGCCAGGCCTCGGCAAGGGTCGCGAGCCCGTCGAAGCCGAGTACGCCCGGGCCGGAGTCGGCCTTGAAACGCAGGCGCCACCACCAGTCTTCGGCATCGAAATCGCGCGAATGCTGAAAATCCCAGCGGCCGGCCGCACGCAAGGCGCCCGCCGCCGTGCCAGGCACACTGGCCGGCAGCCATGCGAGCGACGCGAGCGCTTCGCGTGGCGTGCCCGGTGCCGCAGCGGCGATTTGCCAGCCGCTGTCCAGCGCGGTGCGTCGACTGCCCTCGACGCCCCGCACGCGGGTCATGCCGGATTCGCGGTCAGGCTCTCGACCGCGCTCGCGATGGCGGCAATGGATTCGAAACTGCTCCGCTTCAGCATTTCGTCGGGGAACTCGACATCGAATTCCCCTTCCAGCGCCAGCATCACGTTGACCGACGCATGGGAGGTCATGCCGGCCTGGTACAAGTCGGCATTATCGTCCAACGCGTCGACATCCTTGGCCAAACGACCATGATCTTTCAATATCTTGCGGATTCTGTCTTCGTTCCCCACGACCTGCTCCCGATTGGTGTCCGGCGGATGTGGCGACCACAGTTGCTACAACTGTGAGCCAGTTCTCATTTCCTGACCGAATGATAAGCAAAAAGCTTGCCGAAGTGTCGCTTCAACCCGCCTGCAGGGCATCACGCGCCTGCTGCCACGCCTTGGCCCAGGCGTCGAAATAGGGGGCAGCGTCGAGGCTCCGACGACTGTTGACCGCACGCGCGGCCTTCAGGATGAAGGTTTTGGTTCCCTGGTTGATGGTATCCCAGGCGTCCGCCGTGACGGCATGGCGCCGGGCGTCCAGCCAGCGCAGGTGCAGCATGGACAGCTCCGCGGCCGCGCCCAGTTGCCGCACCGTGGCGAACGCCCAGGCGTGGTAGTACGCCAGCCCTTGCTCCTGCAAGGCCGGCAGGTCGCGCTGGAAGCGGGCCGCGAAGCGTTCGACCGGATTGTTGCCCGGCATCTGCGCCGCGTGCCTGGCCAGCAGCTCCGCCGATTGTGCCTTCAGTTCCGCATCCGGCAGCAGGCGCAGCTTGTCGATGCGCACCAGCTCGGCGAACAGCGGCATGAAGGCCGGATCGGGTTCGCTGTCGAGGCGGAAGGTGCGTGCGAAATCCTCGCCGCCGAGCTTGAAATACCCGGCGTTGTGGAAGTAGCCGAGTGTCCGGTTGGCCACATCGAGGTCGTTGAGGATGATCGAGGACTTGGTGTGCTGGGTGCGATAGTCGGTGCCGGTGACGTCCGGCAGCCACCACGCGTCGGCTTCGGTCGCGATCAGGCGGCCCGCGCCCAGGTGTTCCACGGCGTGCTCGAGCAACGGGCGCCAGCAGTTGAGTTCCTGCACGTCGATGCCGTACAACGCACGCAGTTCGTCGTGCTTCGGCTTGAAGAAGGTCCACTGGTCGCCAACGAAATCGATGGCGTTGACGAACGGCAGCATCGCCAGCGGCTCGCAACCGAGCGCGTGGACCAGTTCGATCCAGATGTCGACATAGCAGTTCTTCTCGACCCACACGCGATCCTCCGCGTGCAGCATGTGCCGCGTGTAGTGGTCGGCATCGAGGTCGAGCACTTTCATGTCGCGCTCAGGCCCAGAGCTGGTCGTGGACCTCGGACGGCCATTGTTCGGGGTCGAACCCGTGCGCCTGGAACAACGCCATCGCCACGCGCTCCAGCCCGAAGCCCAGGCACGCGGTGTTGGCGACTTCGCCATCCTCGGTGCGGATCCTGAAGGCTTCGCCGAAGTGTTCCTGGTGGAAGTTGAACGAGCACATCGCGGTCGGCTTTTCCTCGGAAA
Organism: Rhodanobacteraceae bacterium; assembly: GCA_036279975.1. GTDB lineage: Bacteria > Pseudomonadota > Gammaproteobacteria > Xanthomonadales > Rhodanobacteraceae > 66-474. Next base: position 8,492 of record DASURP010000047.1, on the reverse strand, counting down.
TCACCGGCGCCAGCACCTCGAACTTCAATTGTTGCTGGCGCTGCGACATCGCCAGCATCTTGCCACCCTTGCCGAAGAACGGATCCGACGCGACTTCCGACTTGACCGGCAGGCCCAGTGACTCCAGCAGGTGCAAGCCGCGCTGCAACCACATGTCGCGCCATTCGACGACCTGTTCCGGCGTGCCGCAGCGCACGAACTCGCGTACCCGGAACGACTGCATGCGGGTGGGTTCCTGCGATGGTTCGTTGCGGAACACCCAGTTGAACATCGTCACCAGCTTGCCTTCCTTCGGCACCGTGCCGGTGAAGCTGGGATAGACCGGGTAGCACGCGGCGGGGTTCAACACCACGTCGGTCATGTTCTGGTACTGCTCCCAGTTCTCGCCGTTGTGGATGGCCTCCGAGAGCTGGCGCGCGGTGAGTTCCTTGCCCTTGAAGCTGAACACCGTCCCGGCCAGATCCGGGAAGCTGTCCATGTAATCGGTCTTTTCCAGCACCTTGCGGTCGATCGCGGGCGGGTACACGAAGTATTCGGCGCCGTCGTCCCTGGCGAGGTCGGTGACCTGCTTGTTGAAGCGCTCCAGCACGTCCTCGAACACGTGGTTGCGGCCGAAGATGCCCGGTACGCCGACCGGGATGATCAGGCCGGCATCGACCAGCCCGCGGAAGAACTTTTCGGCGTCGTATGCGGTAGCCGGCATGGCTTCAGACCTCCTTGACCACCAGCAGCATCGAGGCGCTTTTGCCTGCGATGCGGCCGTTGGAAACCATCAGCGCGGCGGACAGCACGTCGCGGTAATGCCGCCCGACGCTGAAAGGCGTGTCGTTCTTGTAACCGAGGATGCCGATGATCTCGAGGGCCTGATGACAAAGGCGGGGCGCGGCTTCCGAGCAGGCCATCTTCAACTGGTTCATCTTGAGCGCCCAGTTCATCGAACCCAGCGTTTCGCGCGCGGCCTCGTCGTCAGCCGCGGTCATCGCATCGAATTCGACCGCGCAGGCCTGCCAGTTGTTGCGCATGGTCTGCAGGTCGACGTACGCACGCGCCAGCGCCGCGGCGTTGGGCGGCACGCTGCCGGGCTTGCGCCGCGCGGCCCCGCGCACGCAGGCGGCGGCGCGGCCGACCGCGTCGGTGGCGATGCCGGTCCACAGCGCCGACCACAGGATGTGCGAGTACGGCACCATCGTCTGCGCCGAGGAATCGGCGAACGAGCCCGGCAGGATCTGCTCGGCCTTGCCGTGCCCGGAGAACTTCGCGCCCGGGCTGCAGGTGCCGCGCATCCCCAGCGTGTCCCAGGTGCCGGTCTGCTCCAATGTGTAGGAGCCGTTCGGGAACAACACCAGCACCTGGTCGCTCGCGGCCGCGTCGGCGGCACGCCGGCAGGTCACGAGCTGGGCGTCGGCGTGCGCGCCGTAGGACACCGTGGTGGCGTCCTTGTCCAGTTTCATCGTGCCACCATCCACTTCCACCGCGCAGACGCTGGAACGGGTATCGCCGAAGGTGCCGACCTCCGAAGTGATCGAGGCGATCAGTTCCTGATTTCCGGCCAGGTTCTCGCGCAGGTACTTCTGGAAATACGCAGAATCAGCACCGTGGCGCGCGAGGCAGGCCACCTGGATGTGGTGCATCGCCAGCACCATGCCGGACGAACTGCAGCCCTGCGCCAGCGCCGAGCACTGGTTGCCCAGCTCCAGCATTCCTGCGCCCTGGCCGCCGAACGCCTTCGGCACGGCTGCCGAGAGCAACCGTGCTTCACGCAGCGCGGCGAAGGTTTCGGTGGGGAAGCGGGCCTGCTGGTCGACATCGATGGCGTGCCTGGCCGCCACGTCGTTGGCGATCGTGATGGTCTGGGCAACCAGACCGCCCGATCCGGTACCGGCGTTCCTGTTCATCACTCCGCCCTTCCCATCGATGTTCCGAATGGTCACGATACTGCAAGACGCCGGGCCACGTACAGCAGCCATTGGCTGTGTGCGGTGGGCGCCCCGGGCGGCACCGGGGCGCCGAAACGGTCGAAGACCTCCAGGGGTTCGAAACCCTCGTCCCTCAGTTGCTGCCGTTGGTGGCCGGGACCGATGTAGTAGTGCAGCAACCCGCAATCATGGGCGCTGTCGTTGATGATGGCGTAGGTGTCCGTGAAGACCTGCTGATGTCGCAGGCGGGCGTGGTTCACCAATGCGAGGCACCAGTGGGCCAGGAGTTGCGCCTGCGTGACGGGGTTGCGGGACAGCTCGATCGCCAGCGCGCGCCTGGCGCCGCGAGCGTCGGCGTTGTGGGACGAAAACATCAGCATGCCGCCGGGGCGCAGCACCCGGTGGCATTCCCGCAAGGTCTGCAGTCGATCCTCGTGGCCGATTGCATCGAACACGTTGTTCGATGCCAGCACGAAATCGAAACCGGCATCCGCAAACTGCGACAGGTCGCGCATGTCGGCCAGGGTGACCGGGATCCCCGGCAGGTTGTCCCGGAACTCGCGCACCATCACCGGTGAATAATCGATGGCTTCGTAATGGTTCGCGATGGGCGCCAGGTAAATCGCGGTGCGACCCGTGCCGACGCCGATGTCGAGCACGTCCTTGTGGGCGAACGCCGGTTGGTGGCTGAGCAGGGCGACCGCCTCGGCGCGCATCAGCAGGTCGTTCGCGTACTCGCGCCCGATGCCGGCGCTGTGGTAGATCCGGGCGTTGATCCGGTACTGGTTGGTTCCTGGCGTGTGCATGGGATCCGCCTTGCATTTCCTTATGTACGGTCGAGGCAGGGCGCAAGGCCTGCGGCTCCGTGCAGACCATGACTGCGGGTCGGTGACGACCTTTCACACGCGCAATTGCCCGCGGTGGCAGGGTCTCCATCGGGTCTTCTGGCTCGACGTTCGGGCATGCCGTAGCCTTGGTGCCATATTAACGCCACGGGGTTGCGTCGTTTCATCGGCACGGCAGGTGGCCCGGCTCCGTCGTCGGACGGGACGCCCGCGGGCCCGGTCGCCCCACGGCCCTGCCTGGCTCGCCGGCGGGCCTGCCCGCGTGACACCGGGCATGTCAGCGACCTGCGCCGTGCCGCAGGGACTTCGAACTCCGGTGTACGGGTCGTTTCGTCGGGCGCCAGGTGTGGAATCGGGACGCGCGGGTTTTCAGGCACGGGGCCTGTGCAGGCGACGGGTGAAGGTTGCGCGCGAGCCACCCCCGGGGATGCGGGGAAGCAATACCAGGTCGCTGCTTGCCGCCGCGAAGGATTTTTCCGTGGTGACTGCGGCGCGGTAGTGCCGCCGGACCATGTCCACTACGGCCATGTTGTTCGCGCCGTTCGGATAACTGAACAGATCCACGCGGCGATCCAGATGCTGTTCGAGCATGCGGCGGCTGCCGGCGATTTCCTGCTCCAGCGAGGCTGCGTCCAGCATCGGCAGCATCGGGTGTGTGTTGGTGTGGCTGCCGATGGTGATGAGGTTTGCGTCCATCTGCCGCAACTGTTCCCACGTCAAGGGTGCGTGACGATCGGTATCCTCGCGGGAAGCCGAAAAACCGCGGGTCCGCTTCTCGATGTCGCGCTGGAACACAAGCCGATCCTGCATGGCCAGGCGTTTGGTCCATTCCATGACCGGTTCGACTGCTTGTACCGGGCAACCCGCGTCCCGCGCAGCTTCGGCCCGTTCGGCATCGTTCAGCAGGCGCAACCGCATCCGCAGTTCGGTGCGCCACAGCCACTCGCCCGATTCGGTCAGGCCGGGGCAAACGAAAAACGTTGCCGGGACCCGGTATGCGCGCAACAACGGCCATGCCACCGTGAAGTGATTGCGTACACCGTCGTCGAAGGTGACCACCGTTTCACGTCCGGTCACCGATCCCGCCTGGATCCGGTCGGCCAGTTCCGCCAGTCCGATCGGCTCGAACTGTTCGCGCAGGAACTTGACTTGCCACTCGAACTGACGGGTGGAAACCTCCCCGTCGCCGACGATGTGGTACATGAGGATGCGTGGTTTCCGGATCGCCTGGGCCCGCCGCAGGGCCGTGCCGGACCAGTGCGAAGCCCAGCGCACCGGGATGGCCAGGGAACGGTAAATCGCGTGCGGGCTCACGGCCGAAGATACCCCCCAGGACCAATTCACGAATATCCAGGAACCTGTGCTGCTTTCCCGGCACGCAAGTCCCAGGCGTTTCCGCGTATCCATCCGGCCGCGGCGTGTGGATCAGGCTAGCACAGCCCCGCGCGCCCGGGCATTGCTTCCGGCGAGGCACACCGCACGCGGGAAAACCGGTAGGCTTGGTTCCCCCGGCCCCAGGGCACGCTTCGCATCCCCGGCGGTAGTGCGGGTTGTTGCATCCCACACGACAGGCGGCCCCATGATCGAAAAACCCATATTTGTCATCGGTGCGGGGCGCAGCGGTTCCAGTCTGTTCCACCAGATGTTCACCGGACATCCACGCGTGGCGTGGATGTCGACGTTGTGCGATCGCCATCCGGGGCGGCTGGCGCGGCACCGGGCCTTGATGCGCGGAATCGACGTACCCGTCATTGGCGCGCTGCTGAAGCGCCGCTGGGAATCCGCCGAATGCTACGAATTCTGGGATCGCTATTTCCGGGGTTTTTCGCAGCCCTTCCGGGATTTGCACGCCGACGACGCCACGCCCCGGGTCATATCCCGGTTGCAAAAGGCAGTGGCCGGCCTGGTCACGCCGGGGCGCCCGCGCCTGCTGGTCAAGATCACGGGCTGGCCCCGCGCCGGGTTCCTGCATGCGGTATTTCCCGACGCCCGTTTCATCCACGTCTACCGTGATGGGCGAGCGGTCGCCAATTCGTTGTTGCAGGTCGATTTCTGGCGTGGCTGGCAGGGTCCGGAGCAGTGGCGCTGGGGGCCACTCGATCCCTCGTTGCAGCAGGAGTGGGAGAGGCATGGCCGCTCGTTCGTGGCGCTGGCCGGCATCCAGTGGAAGATCCTGATGCGTGCGGCGGAATCCGCCAGGGGAGCCGTACCTGCTTCCAGCTTCATGGACGTGCGCTACGAAGACTTCGCGGAGCATCCGCGCGAGACGTTCCGCGACGTGGCGGATTTCTGCGGGCTGGACTGGAGCGCGCGTTTCGAGCGTTCGTTGTCGCGCCACAAGGTGGAAAGCACCAACTACAAGTGGCGCAAGGATCTCGACGACTCGCAACAGCGCGTGCTGCTGTCCGTGCTTGGTGACGAGTTGCGTACTTACGGTTACGACTAGGGCACGTCCCCGGAGATTCCATCCGTGGATGGTTGGCGTGCCATCCCGGCCCCCCCGGACGGACCGCGGACGCAGGAGGCCGCAGGAAAACCCGGAACGGTGCCTTACAATCCGGTTTGCATCGCCGCCCGCCGGCCGGTGCCTGACCAATCACCGACCCTGACGAGGCGAGGGAGCACATGCCACTGTCCAGCAAGATCCTGGTCACCGGCGGCGCCGGTTACATCGGCAGCCACGTGCTGTTGCAACTGGTCGAGGCAGGCGAGCGCGTGGTCGTGCTGGACGACCTTTCCACCGGTTTCCGGGAAGCCGTGGTCGGCGCGGAGCTGGTGGTCGGCAACGTCGGGGACCGGGAACGGGTGGCGGAGCTGCTGCGCGCACACGCCGTCGATACCGTGATGCACTTCGCCGCACGCACCATCGTGCCGGAGTCGGTGGCCGATCCCCTGCGTTACTACGGCAACAACACCTGCGCCACCCGCAACCTGCTGGAATGCTGCCGGGACGCAGGTGTGAGACAGATCGTGTTTTCCTCGACCGCGGCGGTATACGGCATTCCGGAGGGCGGCAAGGCAAGCGAGGCGACGCCGACCGCCCCGATCAATCCGTACGGCAGTTCCAAGTTGATGAGCGAATGGATGCTGCGTGATCTCGCTGCGGCAGGCGGACCGCGCTACGTTGCGTTGCGCTATTTCAACGTGGCCGGCTGCGATCCGGAAGGGCGCGTCGGGCAATCGACCAAAAACGCCACGCTGCTGGTGAAAGTGGCCTGCGAAGCCGCACTCGGCAAGCGGCCGCGGCTGTCCATTTTCGGAACGGACTACGCTACGCCGGATGGCACCGGGGTACGTGATTACATCCACGTGGACGACCTGGCCCGTGCGCATCTGGATGCATTGCGTTATCTGCGCACGGGCGGCGCCTCGACCACCCTGAATTGCGGCTACGGCCACGGGTACTCCGTGCGCGAGGTGCTGGATGCCGTCGGGAGGGCCAGCGGCGTGCCGGTTCCGTTCGTCGAAGAAGCGCGGCGGGCCGGCGATCCGCCGTCGCTGGTGGCGGTTTCGGACAGGATACGCACGGTCCTCGGATGGAGCCCCCGCTGCGATGACCTGGATTTGATCGCGCGCACGGCGCTGGCGTGGGAGCGGCGACTGCCGGCGGGCCGATGATCGAAAGGCCTGCGCCCGACCGGCCCGGGGTTTGGCTCAGTGGGCGTCCGACGCCATGTCGTGCAGCCAGTGATCCAGGTTCCTGCCGGTCAGGCTCTCGAGGAGGTGGATATCAGGCTCGAATACGGCGCGCATGTCATCCAGCAACTCGGGCGGCAACTGCGCTTTGCCGGCGGGAACCCAGTTGGCCCGCTGCAGGGCATCGATGATGCCAAGTTGTTTGATGCCCGTGGCGCGCTTGAATTGCCTGACCGCCCACGTCACCAGCTCCGGTGTTTTCTGGGTGAACTGCGCGACGATTTGCGAGCGTGCGCGCCTGCGGGGATTGTGGCGGGGGAATTCGGTGCGGCCATCATCGTCGAGCCCGAGGAACGCCAGCATCTCCAGGTACACGTGGCGCGGATCCGTCGCGAAGTCTTCGTAGAACCACCATCGAACCTGTTGCCGCGGACAGGTGTCGAAAACCCGCTGCAACTGGGAACCGAGCAGCGGAATGCGGTCGTAATACAGCGTTGCCACATCGGTGCAACTCCTGGGTATGCCTTGTCCCGCGCGACGGTCGCCGCACAGTGCCCAGGCCTTGGCAAAACTGGTCACCGATTCGTTGCGCGACCGCAACGCCTGGGCGTGCATGGAAACGGCGAGGTCGAACGGGTTCCTGAGCAACACCAGGATACGGGCCGACGGGAACTTCTGGTACAACCGTGCAATCGCTACATTCGAATAAAGGTAGTAAACGGAAATATCACCTACCGCCAGCGCGGACGCGGGAGCATCCCTGAACAGGGCTTGATATTCATCCCAATCGGAAACATTGCGGTACCCGGGAAGGTCGAACGCGAAATAGTGCGGTTCCTTGACGCGCATGTATACCTGCGGATGTACGCGCAGGTATTCGTACAGGGCCGTGGTCCCGCATTTGGGTGCGCCAACGATGAAGAAGTTCGGCAGTTTCATCTTGCGGACGTCGCGTTCGGGGCATGAAGTCGGGCCGTGACGGGCACGGCATGCAACCGTCGATCATGTGGCTCGCTGGGGGACACAGGCTAGCGGAAGACAAGCGCGAAAGGGGCACCCGGGAAAACCTGCGCCAACGGCTGCAACGCGATGGCGTTTGCCGGGCGCCTGGCTCCGCCATGCTACCGCCCGTGCTGACCGGTCGGGCAGTTTTTGGCATAGGATCAGCCATGGCCGCGGCACGAGCCCGCACGGGGCCACAGTGACCGCAGCCGATGTTTTCACCGTCGCGAGACGGGAGGTCCAGATGAAAATCGGGCATTGGTTGACAGGGGCTACCGGCATCGCGGCGCTGATGTGCATCACGCCAGCCGCACTTGCCACGACCTGGTATGTGCGTGCCGACGGTGGTACGGCCTCACAATGCGCGGGGGACACCGATGCGGCCTATTCGCGCAGCGGCCACACACGGGCCTGCGCGTTCAATGGCCCGATGTGGGCCTTGCCGCCGGGGCCCGGGGCGAGCCGGCTGAAACCGGGCGATACGCTTTACATCCACAGCGGCAGTTATGAAATCGGGTACGGTGCAGGGGGTACGAACCTGGGCAATTGCCGCGCGGACGGCACGCCGCTTTGCTACATCCGCAATATCCCGAGCGGGATCGACGCGGCGCACCCGACCACGATCACCGGCGACTGCAGTGCACCGCCGGAATTGTGGGGCAACGGCGGATTGCGTCGTATTTTCGACCTGTCCGGCGGGCATGATGTCGTGATCAAATGCCTCGATCTGACCGATCACTCGAATTGCATCGAGGACTACCCGCTGCCGGGCCAGGGTGTAAGCGCGTGTTCGAAACGTGCTCCATACGGCGAGTGGGCGAAGATGGCCATTCATGCTTCGGGCATCCGGAATCTGACGTTGCAGGACCTGAACGTGCACGGGTTCGCCGAGCAGGGGATCCAGGCCGGCGGCTTGTCGGGGACCACGACGGTAACCCGGGTCAGGATTGTCGGCAACGCACGCGCGGGCTGGAACGGCGACCTGGGTGGCAGCGGTTCGTCGCAGAACAGCGGCACCATGACGTTCACCGACCTGACCATCGCGTGGACGGGGTGTTCCGAGGACTACCCGGTGGACGGCGGCTACAAGGGC
>DASURP010000046.1:0-16614 GCA_036279975.1 Rhodanobacteraceae bacterium | reverse complement strand
TCGCCCGAGGCGCTGGAGATCATCCGCCACTCCACGGCGCACCTGCTGGCGCAGGCAGTACAGCGGCTGTATCCCGGCACCCAGGTGACGATCGGGCCGGTGATCGAGGACGGCTTCTATTACGACTTCGCGCCCAGGGGTGAGCCGTTCAAGCCCGAGGACCTGCCCGCGATCGAAGCCGAAATGCACAAGATCGCGAAGGAGTCGCTGCCGCTCAGTCGCAGCGTGAAGCAGCGCGACGACGCGGTGCAGTTCTTCCGCGGCCTCGGCGAGGCCTACAAGGCCGAGATCATCGAGTCGATCCCCGCGAACGAGGAATTGTCGCTGTATTCGCAGGGCGAGTTCACCGACCTCTGCCGTGGCCCGCACGTGCCGGACACCGGGCGCCTGAAGGCGTTCAAGCTGATGAAGACCGCGGGCGCGTATTGGCGCGGCGATTCCGGCAACGCGATGCTCAGCCGCATCTACGGCACGGCGTGGTTGAACGACAAGGACCTGAAGGCCTACCTGACCCGCATCGAGGAAGCCGAGAAGCGCGACCATCGCAAGCTCGGCCGCCAGCTCGACCTGTTCCACATGCAGGAAGAGGCGCCCGGCATGGCGTTCTGGCACGCCAGGGGCTGGACGCTGTGGCAGCAGGTCGAACAGTACATGCGCCGCGTCTATCGCGACTCGGGCTACGAGGAAGTCAAATGCCCGTCGATCCTCGATGTATCCCTGTGGAAGAAGTCCGGCCACTGGGACAACTACAAGGACAACATGTTCTTCACCGAGTCGGAGAAGCGCACCTACGCGGTGAAGCCCATGAACTGCCCGGGCCACGTGCTGATTTTCAACAACAGCTTGCACAGCTACCGTGACTTGCCCATCCGGATCGGCGAGTTCGGTTCGTGCACCCGCAACGAACCTTCGGGCGCGCTGCACGGCTTGTTGCGGGTGCGCAACTTCATCCAGGACGATGGCCACATCTTCTGCACCGAAGACCAGATCGAGCAGGAAGTGGTGGATTTCCACCGCCAGGCGCTGAAGGTGTACGCGGATTTCGGCTTCAGGGACGTGGAGCTCGCGCTGGCGCTGCGCCCCGAGGCGCGGATCGGTGACGACGCGATCTGGGACAAGGCCGAGGAGGCCCTGCGCGCCGCCCTGCGCCGGGCCGGCGCCGAGTGGAAGGAATTGCCGGGCGAGGGCGCCTTCTACGGCCCCAAGATCGAGTACCACCTGCGCGACGCGATCGGCCGCGACTGGCAGCTCGGCACCATGCAGGTGGACTTCTCGATGCCGGGCCGGCTTGGCGCCGAGTACGTGGGCGAGGACTCCCAGCGCCACACCCCGGTGATGCTGCACCGGGCCATCGTCGGGTCGATGGAGCGGTTCCTCGGGATCCTGATCGAGCACCATGCCGGCAACTTCCCGACCTGGCTGGCGCCGGTCCAGGCCGTGGTGCTGAACATCACCGACGCCCAGGCGGACTATGCCGGGGGCGTCGCCCGAAGTCTGAACGAGGCCGGTTTCCGGGTCGAGGCCGATTTGCGCAATGAGAAAATCGGCTATAAAATCCGCGAGCATACGTTGCAGAAGGTGCCTTGGCTGCTCGTGGTCGGCGACCGCGAGAAGGAGAAGGGCGCCATTTCCGTGCGTACCCGTTCCGGTGAAGACCTTGGCAGCATGGCGCTGCCTGCCTTCGTCGAACGCCTGCAGGCCGAACCCGGTCCACGCTGACGGAATGCACGCCAGGCATCGCTGGCGAACTTGAAAGGAGAAGTCGGTATCGTCACCGAAAACAAGAGCAATCGGCGCAACCATGAGATCCGTGTCCCGCGCGTGCGGGTGATCGGCGCCGATGGCGAACAGGTCGGGATCCTCGAACGCGACGAGGCATTGGCCATGGCAGAGGATGCTGGCCTGGATCTGGTCGAGATCCAGCCGACCGCCGAGCCCCCCGTGTGCCGGATCATGGACTTCGGCAAGTTCAAGTTCGAGCAGCAAAAGAAGGCCAACGCTGCGCGCAAGAAGTCGAAGCAGGTCGAGATCAAGGAAGTGAAGTTCCGCCCGACCACGGACGTCGGCGACTACAACATCAAGCTGCGCAACATGCAGCGGTTCCTGGACGAAGGCGACAAGGTCAAGGTCAACATCCGCTTCCGCGGCCGCGAAATGCGGCACCAGGAACTGGGGATCGAATTGGCCCGCCGGATCCAGAACGACATCGTCGAGATCGGAGTCGTCGACCAGTTCCCGCGCATGGAAGGGCGGCAAATGACCATGATGATCAGTCCGAAGAAGAAGTAGGAGCGAGCCTGCTCGCGATCATCGCGGTCAAGGTTGAAAAGCCGCCCCTCCCGGATGGAGGGATGGCAAATCGGAAGCCCGGTTTCACGGGGCTTCAAGACACAAGCCGGCAAGGGCATGGATGGAAAGCGCGGTCGCAGCATCGCCGCCCGGGCCAGTCACCAAAACCAAAACGGAGTGGCAGACATGCCAAAGATCAAGACCAACCGGGCCGCCGCCAAGCGGTTCCGCAAGACCGCGACCGGCAAGTTCAAGGCCGGCCATGCCTTCAAGTCGCACATCCTGACCAAGAAGGCCACCAAGCGCAAACGCGGCCTGCGCGCGCCCAACCACGTGCATGAGTCCGACACCAAGCGTGTCGCGCGCATGCTGCCGTACGCGTAAGGAGAGACGACCATGGCACGAGTCAAGCGTGGCGTCACCGCGCGTGCGCGTCACAAGAAAACCCTGAAGGCCGCCAAGGGCTACTACAACGCCCGCCGCAAGGTCTATCGCGTCGCCAAGCAGGCCGTCACCAAGGCCCGGCAGTACGCCTACATTGGCCGCAAGCAGAAGAAGCGCCAGTTCCGTGCGTTGTGGATCGTGCGCATCAACGCGGCCGCGCGCCAGTTCGGCCTGTCCTACAGCCGCCTGATCGCGGGCCTCGACAAGGCCGGCATCACGATCGACCGCAAGGTGCTGGCCGATCTCGCGGTGCACGACATCGCCGCGTTCGGTGCGATCGCCGGGAAGGCCAAGGCCAGCCTCGCTGCTTGAGCGAACCGTTCCGGCGCTTCGTGCCGGCGGCTATGATGCAAGCGAGCGGGGAGAAGGCCTTGCCTTCTCCCCGCTTTTCTTTTGTGCATTGAAGGGCGGCGATGGGTACCTTGGCGCAACGCACCGATGCAGCGCTGGCCGCGATCGCGGCGGCCGCCACGCTCGACGCCGTGGAGGCGCAGCGCGTGGCGCTGCTGGGCAAGAACGGCGCGATCACCGTGGAACTGAAAGCGCTCGGCAAGCTGCCGCCGGACCAGCGCAAGGCGCGCGGCGCCGAGGTCAACGCCGCCAAGGAAAAGATTGCCGATGCGATCGCGGCGCGCGGGCAGGCCCTGGAAAACGCGGCGCTGGAGCAACGGCTGGTGTCTGAAGGCATCGACGTCACCCAGCCCGGCCGCAACGGTTCGCGCGGCACGATCCATCCGCTGACCCGCACGCTTGGGCGCATCGAGGCGATCTTCGCGCAGCTCGGCTACTCGGTGGTGGAGGGTCCGGAAATCGAGGACGACTGGCACAACTTCGAGGCGCTGAATTTTCCCGCGCACCATCCCGCGCGGGCGATGCACGACACGTTCTACTTCGGCGACGGACGCCTGCTGCGCACCCACACCTCGCCGGTGCAGGTCCGCACGATGCAGGGCCGGCAGCCGCCGATCCGCATCATCGCGCCGGGCAAGGTCTATCGCAGCGACTCCGACCAGACCCATTCGCCGATGTTCCATCAGGTCGAGGGCCTGCTGGTGGACGAGTCCGCCACCTTCGCCGACCTGAAGGGCACGTTGTCGGCCTTCGCGAACGCGTTTTTCGGGCGCGACCTGGCGATGCGACTCCGGCCCAGCTACTTCCCGTTCACCGAGCCGTCCGCGGAAGTGGACATACGCTGGGGCCATGACGATCAAGGCGGCGAGCGCTGGCTGGAGGTGCTGGGTTGCGGCATGGTGCATCCCAACGTGCTGGCCAATTGCGGCATCGACCCCGGGCGCTACACCGGTTTTGCGTTCGGGATGGGCGTGGAGCGTTTGGCGATGCTGCGTTACGGCATCGCCGACCTGCGTTCATTCTTTGAAAACGACGTGCGTTTCTTGAGGCAGTTTGCATGATGGATTACGGGATACGGGACTCGCGACCCGGGACTCGAAAAAGCCCGCAACCGATGCGTGCCCGGAAGCGTGACATTGGAAATGCGGACGGGCCCAGAGCCCCGTGGGAAAAGAGCTTGATACGAAGCAGCGCGATACTTCGCCGGGTCCCGAGTCCCGGGTCCCGAGTCCCGGTTCTGCCATGAAATTCTCCGAAAGCTGGTTGCGCTCGCTCGTCGACATCCGCGCCGATCGTGATGCGTTGGTGAAGCGCCTGACCATGAGCGGGCTGGAAGTGGCCGGAGTCGACACCATCGGCGCGGCGCTGGAGGGCGTGGTCGTCGCGCGCATCGTCGCCTGCGCGCCGCACCCGGATGCCGACAAACTGCAGGTGTGCCGCGTCGATACCGGCAGCGGCGAAGTGCAGATCGTTTGCGGCGCGCCGAACGCGCGCGCGGGCCTGGTGGCGCCGCTGGCGACACCAGGCGCGAAGTTGCCGAACGGCAGCACGATCAAGGCCGCCAGGCTGCGGGGCGTCGAATCGCGCGGCATGTTGTGTTCCGCCAAGGAGCTCGGCATCGACGCCGACGCATCCGGCCTGCTGGAGTTGCCGGCCGATGCGCCGCTCGGCCAAACGCTGGCGGACTGTCTCGGCTTGCCGGATGCATCCATCGAGGTCGAACTCACCCCCAATCGCGGCGACTGCCTCGGCATGCTCGGGCTTGCCGACGAGGTGGCTGCCGAATTCGGGGTGCGCGCCGAACGTTTCGAGGTGCCGGCCGTGGAAGCCGCGCTCGCCGCGCCGCGCCCGATTCGCCTCGAAGCCGGCGCCGATTGCCCGCGTTACCTCGGCCGGACCGTGCGTGGAATCGACATGGCGGCGGGCACGCCCGCGTGGATGGCCCAGCGGTTGCGCGCGGCGGGCGTCAAGCCCATCAACGTGGCGGTCGATGTCGGCAACTACGTGATGCTGGAAACCGGCCAGCCCATGCACGCCTTCGACGAGTCCAGGCTCACTGGCGGGATCGTGGTGCGGCACGCGCGCGCCAGCGAAACGCTGAAACTGCTGGATGGCAACGACGCGAAGCTCGATCCGGGATTCCTGGTGATCGCCGATGCGGCCAGGCTGCTGGCGGTGGCCGGCGTGATGGGCGGCTTCGATTCCCGCGTCACCGAAACCACCCGCGACGTGTTCCTGGAGGCCGCGCATTTCGCGCCCGCGGCCGTCATGGGCCGCGCCCGCAAACTGGGCCTGACGACCGACGCCGCGCATCGCTTCGAACGCGGCGTGGATCCCGAATTGCCGCGCGCCGCGCTCGAGCGCGCCACCGCGCTGCTGATCGAGATCGCAGGCGGCAAACCCGGCGAAGTCCTCGAGGCCGCCTTGCCGGAATACCTGCCACGCAGCGGGCCGGTGACCCTGCGCCGCGCCCGCATCGTGCGCGTGCTGGGCATCCCGATCGAGGATGCCGCCGTCGAACGCATCCTCACGGCGCTCGGCATGCGGGTGGAAACAGGCGCCGACGGCTGGCGGGTCACGCCGCCATCGCGCCGCTTCGACATCGAGCGCGAAGAGGACCTGATCGAGGAAGTCGCGCGTATCCACGGCTACGAAGCCATCCCGCAGCGCCTGCCCGCGGGCACGCCGCCCGCGCCGCGCGACGACGAGGCCAACCTGCCCGTCGCGGCCCTCGGCGCCGGCCTCGCCGCGCGTGATTACAACGAGGCGGTCTGCTATGCCTTCGTCGATCCGAAACTGCTGCAAACCTGGCAGCTCGATGCGCACGCCGTGCCGCTGGCCAATCCACTATCCGCCGACCTGGCGGTGATGCGCACGTCGCTGCTGCCGGGCCTGCTGGAAGCACTCAAGCGCAACCGCAACCGCCAGCAGGCACGGGTGCGGTTGTTCGAGTCGGGGGTTGTTTTTCGCAGGAGCGTGCCTGCACGCGATTCCGGCGCCACGGTCGCCAGCAGGCTGGCTCCTGCGGAAGCCGTATCTGCTGCGCCGCTGGAAACCGCGATGCTCGCGGCCGTGGCTTGCGGCAGCGCGCGTGCCGAACAGTGGGGCGAGGCGAAGCGCGGGCTCGACTTCTTCGACATCAAGGGTGATCTGCAGGCCTTGATCGACTTGTCGGGTGCGCCGGAGGCGTGGTCGTTCGATCGTGACGGCCTGCCGCCCTGGTTGCACCCCGGCCGCGGCGCGCGCGTGCTGCGCGATGGCGTGGCGGTGGGCGCGCTCGGCGAGTTGCACCCGGCGCTGCAGCGCCAGCTCGAGGTGCCGGAGACGCAGGTCTTCGAACTGGGTCTGGAAGCATTGCGCAAGCGGTTGATACCCAAGGCGAATCCGCTGGCACGGTTTCCGTCGATCCGACGCGACATCGCGGTCGTGGTGGACGAGGGCGTGGCATGGAACCGAATCGCGACTACGATTCGTTCAGGTTTGCGAACAATGTTGAACGAAGTGGTACTGTTCGACTGTTTTCGAGGTCCGGGCATGAGTTCCGGTCGAAAGAGTCTTGCCATCGGCTTGATTTTGCAGGACAGTTCACGCACGCTTACAGATCAGGACGCGGACCAGGGCGTGGCGGAAGTGGTCAAGCTGCTGGAACGCGAATTCGGGGCTACTTTGAGGAAGTGAGATGACGCTGACCAAGGCGGAGATGGCCGAGCGGCTGTTCCTCGACGTTGGCCTGAACAAACGTGAGGCCAGGGAGTGCGTGGACGCCTTTTTCGAGGTGCTGCGCGAGGCGCTCGAGCAGGGGGAGCAGGTCAAATTGTCGGGGTTCGGCAATTTCGACCTGCGCAACAAGAATCAGCGGCCAGGGCGCAATCCCAAGACCGGCGAGGAGATTCCGATTTCCGCTCGCCGCGTGGTGACGTTCCGCCCGGGGCAGAAGCTGAAACTGAGGGTCGAGAACCATGCTGGATCAGGGCAACAATAACGAGCTCCCCGCGATTCCCGCCAAGCGGTACTTCACGATTGGCGAGGTCAGCGAGCTGTGCGCGGTCAAGCCGCACGTGCTGCGCTACTGGGAGCAGGAATTCCCCGCGCTGAACCCGGTCAAGCGGCGCGGCAACCGGCGCTATTACCAGCGCCACGACGTGCTGATGATCCGCCAGATCCGCGCCCTGCTGTACGACCAGGGCTTCACCATCACCGGGGCCCGGGCGCGGCTGGAAGGCCAGCAGGGCAAGATGGAAGCCTCGATCTCCCAGCAGATCGTGCACCAGATGCGGCTGGAGCTGGAGCAGTTGCTGCAGATCCTGCGCTGAGCCGCGCGCCAGCAAGACCTTCGGGACGTTGCGCGCCACGATCCGCTATCATGGCGATTCGGTCGGGGCGTAGCGCAGCCTGGTAGCGCATCTGCCTGGGGGGCAGGGGGTCGTGGGTTCGAATCCCGCCGCCCCGACCAACCACACACGTTCGTCATCACGGCGCAGGCCGGGATGGCGGCGTGGGCTGGTCCGCGCGGCAGGCCACTTGTGGCTAATACAGCAGCCGCGTCCTGACGGTCCCCGGAATCGCCGACAGCTGTTCGCGCAGCGATTCCGATTGTTCCTCGGACGCGGAAATGTCGATCACCACGTAGCCGAGGTCGCCCTCGGTCTGCAGGTACTGGCCGTTGATGTTGACGCCGCCGGCCGAGAACACCTCGTTGATGCGCGACAGCACGCCCGGTACGTTGTGGTGGATGTGCAGCAGGCGGCGGCTGCCGGCGTGTTCGGGCAGGTTGACCTCGGGGAAGTTCACGGCCGACAGGGTCGAGCCGTTGTCGCTGTAACGCACCAGCTTGGACGCCACCTCGGTGCCGATGTTGAGCTGGGCTTCCTGGGTGCTGCCGCCCACGTGCGGGGTCAGCAGCACGTTGTCGAATTCGCGCAGCGGCGAGACGAATTCCTCGTCGCGGCTTTTCGGCTCGCTGGGGAACACGTCCACCGCGGCGCCGGCCAGCCGGCCCTCGTGCAGGGCCTGGGCCAGTGCGTCGATTTCGACCACGTTGCCGCGTGAGGCGTTGATCAGCATCGCGCCACGGCGCATGCGCGCGATCTCCTCGGCGCCGATCATGTTTGCTGTTTCCGGTGTTTGCGGCACGTGCAGGGTCACGATGTCCGCACGCGCCAGCAGGTCGCCGAGGCCGTGCGCCGGCGCGGCGTTGCCCAACGCGAGCTTGGCCTCGATGTCGTGATACAGCACGTGCATGCCCAGCGACTCGGCCAGCACCCCGACCTGGGTGCCGATGTGGCCGTAGCCGACGATGCCGAGGGTCTTGCCGCGTACCTCGTAGCTGCCGTCCGCGGATTTGGCCCAGCCGCCACGGTGGCACGCGGCGTTGCGCTCGGGCACGCGCCGCATCAACAGGATCGCCTCGGCGATCACCAGCTCGGCGACGCTGCGGGTATTCGAGTACGGCGCATTGAACACCGGCACGCCCAGTTCACGAACCTGGTGCAGGTCCACCTGGTTGGTGCCGATGCAGAAGCAGCCCACCGCGAGCAGCCGCCGCGTCTGCGCGACGGCCTCGGCGTCGAGCTGGGTGCGCGAGCGCAGCCCCACGATGTGCGCGTCGGCGATCGCCTCGAACAATTGCGCGCGCGGCAGGGCCTTGTCGTGGCGCTCGATGTGGCTGTAACCGGCAGCCTGGAACGCCTCCACCGCGCTGGCATGGATGCCTTCGAGCAAAACAACCTTGATGTCCTTCTTGGGAAACGATGTCTTCATTGCGGGCGGGCGCGTGGGGGCGGGGTGGAGTGCTAGGCTAACGGGAATCAATCCTTCAATGGAATGCCGCACATGGACATGCCCGGCAACCGTCGCAGCCTGTATCCCGAGATCGAGCCGTTCGACAGCGGCAAGCTGCAGGTTTCGCCGCTGCACACGCTGTATTACGAACAGTGTGGCAACCCGCACGGCAAGCCGGTGGTGTTCCTGCATGGCGGGCCGGGTGCGGGCTGCAATGCGAAGTGCCGGCGGTTTTTCGATCCCAAGGTCTACCGCATCGTGTTGTTCGACCAGCGCGGTTGCGGACGCTCCACGCCGCACGCGGAGTTGCGTGACAACACGACCTGGGACCTGGTGGCCGACATCGAGCGCCTGCGTGAGCTGTTGCGGATCGACCGCTGGCAGGTATTCGGCGGCTCGTGGGGTTCGACGCTGGCCCTGGCTTACGCGGAGACCCATCCCGAACGCGTCACCGAACTGGTGCTGCGCGGCATCTTCATGTTGCGGCGGATGGAACTGGAATGGTTCTACCAGAAGGGCTGCGACATGCTGTTTCCGGATGCCTGGGAAAAATACCTCGCGGCGATTCCGGCGAACGAGCATGGCGACCTGATGGAGGCCTACCACAGGCGCCTGGCCTCGGCCGACCCCGCGGTGCGGCTGGCCGCGGCGCGCGCGTGGTCGGTATGGGAAGCCTCGACCAGTTTCCTGCTGCAGGACGAGGCGTACGTCGCCGCGAGTGCCGGCGACGCCTTTGCGCTGGCCTTCGCCGGCATCGAGAACCACTACTTCGTCAATCGTGGCTTCTTCGAGCATGACGACCAGTTGTTGCGCAATGCAGCGCGCCTGCGCCGCATTCCGGCGGTGATCGTGCAGGGCCGCTATGACGTGGTCTGCCCGATCCGCAGCGCCTGGGACCTGCACCGCGCATGGCCCGAGGCGGATTTGCGCATCACCCCCGACGCGGGCCATTCGGCGTTCGAACCGGGCAACGCGCACGAACTGATCGGCGCGACCGATCGTTTCCGCGAACGCGGCGCCTGAACCACGCCAGCGATTTCCTCCAGTCGACAGGCAGTCCCGCCCGTGACCGGACACGCCGGCTTGCGGGGTACGCGCGCGGCTGCCGGTCGGTTATCCTTGCCCGCGACATGTCCGCGATGAAATTTTCCAGACGAGGGTCGGCGCTGCTCGCCGTGGCGGCATTGCTGGCGGGATGCGCGTCGAGTCCGGCGCCGGTGGCCAACTATTCATTCGGCGGCAGCAGCCCGCCGGCCGCGGCGGAATCTTCGCCGCCACCCGCGGCAAGCAGCGCCGGCGCCCAGACCTTCGGCCTCGGCGGTCACGCCAACGGCAGCGTCAGCAACGGTCAGTACACGGTCGCGCCGGGCGACACCCTGTACAGCATCGCGTTTGCGCATGGACTCGATTTCCGCGCGCTGGCGGCGCAGAACGCCATCCCGCAACCGTACCTGATCCATCCCGGCCAGGTGTTGCAGCTGCAGGCAGCGCCGTCGGCACAACCAGCGGGCGCGACCGCATCGGCCGCGCCGCCGCCCACGCAACCCGTGTTCGGACCGGTCACGCAGCAGTCCGTCACCGCGGGTGGTGTTGTGCCGGCAAGTCCGGGCTCGATCGTGGCGGCCCCCGTTGCGACACCGGCCGCGCCCGCGGAATCCGTCATGCCGCCACCCGCCGCGGCCACGCAACCGGAAGTCGCCGCCGCGACCACGCCGCCGCCGGACGCGACCCGCAACGTGGCCGGCATTGCATGGCGCTGGCCCGCGAGCGGCAAGGTGATCGGCGGCTTCCAGGCGGGCAGCGGCGGCGATGGCGCCGGCATCGACATCGCCGGCGATCTGGACGAACCCGTGCGCGCGGCCGCCGCGGGCACCGTGGTGTACAGCGGCAACGGCCTGATCGGGTACGGTGAACTCGTCATCATCAAGCACGACGACACGTACCTGTCGGCCTACGGCCACAACAGCAAACGGCTGGTCAAGGAAGGCGAGCGCGTCGCCGCCGGGCAGGAAATCGCGCTGATGGGCGCAAGCGGCGCGCCGCGCGTCGAATTGCATTTCGAGATCCGCAAGAACGGCAAGCCGGTGGATCCGATGGGCTATCTGCCGTCGCGATGATTTGTGGACGCGTTGCGCTGCCGCTTGTCCGAAGCGGCTGTTGTTGAAATTCAGGCCACGGAGTTCTTGGCCATGGATGGCGGCTCCATGGCCGTTCCAATGATTCGTGGAACGGGATCAACCAGGTGCCGACATTGCGCGTGCGCCGGCGATCAGGGACGATCGCACAAAACAAACGCAGCGACCACGTTGCGGCCTTCGCTGGCGAGGATGTCCCAGGTGCGCGCGGCGGCGGCGTTGTCCATCGCCTCCACCCCGATGCCGCGTTGCAGGAAAGCGGCCAGCACCGCCTGCGATGGAAAGGCCTGGTGCGCGCCGGTGCCCAGCAGCACCACGTCGGGCTGGAGCGCGAGGATGGGCTCGGCGTGTGCGGGCGTCATCGCGGCAATGTCGGTGACGCCCCAGTCGTCGATGACCTTGTTGCGGGTCAGGATCAGGCTGGCGTGGAACGGCCGGTCGGCCACCACCACGCTGCGTGCATCGGCATGGCGCACGAACAGGTAATCACGCGGGCGTTCGAGGTTTAGTTCCATCGGACGGGTCTCTGGTTCGTCATTCCGGCGAAAGCCGGAACCCGGTGCCTGAATCGAGGAGGCGCAAAATCACTGGATTCACGATCGCGGCTTCGCCTCGTCCGGAATGACGACCAATGTGGTGATGCTACCAACCACGATCACTTCGGCAACGCGATTTGCGGCTTTTCGTCGTTGCGCCGATACAGCACCGCGATGCGGCCGATGGCCTGTACGGTTTCGGCGTGGCTGGAAGCGACCAGCTCGGCGGCCTCGGCGGCGCGCGCGGCGCGGTCCGCGCCGTTCAGCCTGACCTTGATCAGCTCGTGGTCGTCCAGGGCCTGTTCCAATTCCTTCAGCACGCCGGCGGTCACGCCCTTGCCGCCCAGCAGCAACACCGGTTTCAGCGGGTGCGCGAGGCCGCGCAGGTAACGGATCTGGGAGGTTTTCAAGGCCATGCGTTCAGCATTCGCGCTGGTTGCGACGACTTGTCAGGGTATCATGGGCACGAGGAAACCTTATCGGCGCCGCGGCTGATGCGTGCCGTGCCTGGCGTGAGACCACCATGGCAAGATCCAAGAGCAGCGCGCGCTGGTTGAAGGAACATTTCGGCGACGCCTACGTCAAGCGCGCGCAAGCCGAAGGCTTGCGTTCGCGCGCCGCGTTCAAGCTGGACGAACTGCTGGCCCGCGACCGCCTGCTGAAGCCCGGCATGGTGGTGGTGGACCTGGGCGCGGCGCCGGGCGGCTGGTCGCAACTGGTGCGCCAGCGGCTGGGCGGCGCGGGGCGGGTATTTGCGCTGGACATCCTGCCCATGCAGGGCATCGGCGGGGTGGAGTTCATCCAGGGCGATTTCCGCGAGGAGCCTGTTTTCGAGGCCCTGATGGCCAGCCTGGAAGGCGCCCCGGTGGACCTTGTGCTGTCGGACCTGGCGCCCAATATCAGCGGTATCGAAGTGGCGGATCAGGCGCGGGCCATGCACTTGGCCGGACTCGCGGCAGATTTCGCGCGCAAGTGCTTGAAACCCGAAGGCGCGTTTCTGGTGAAGTTGTTCCAGGGACGCGGCTTCGACGAATACCTGCGCGACTTGCGCGGCGGCTTTGCCCGGGTGACACTGCGCAAGCCCAAGGCATCGCGGGCGCGTTCACGTGAAGTTTACGCGCTGGCGTCAGGATGGAAAGGTGAGGCATGAGTGGGTTGAGTGGCTTGGCAGTCGGTTCAATCGAGAAGTTGCGCACGGCGCCCGCGGGTGCCCGTGACGGAGGTATGCGCGCATGAAGCCCCCGATGAATGAACTGGCCAAGCAGGGCCTGTTGTGGGTGGCCGTGGCGGTGATCGTGCTGCTGGTTTACCAGAGCCTCAGCCCGCGTCTGGCCGGCACCGAACAGCAGATGTCCTACTCCGAGTTCGTGCAGCAGGTGAAGAACGACAACGTCGCCTCGATCACCGCCAGTCCGAACCTGCCGACCGTGATCACCGGCAAGCTCAAGGACGGCAGTTCGCTGCGCACCGTGCTGCCGGTTTTCGGCGACAACCAGTTGCAGCAGCTGCTGGATTCGCATCGCGTCAAGACCACCCAGAAGCCCGGCGACAACGGCTTCTCGCTGTGGCGATTGCTGCTGGACTGGGGTCCGATCCTGATCTTCATTGCGATCCTGATCTGGTTCATGCGCCAGATGCAGCAGGGCGCGGGCGGACGCGGGGCGATGAGCTTCGGGCGATCGCGCGCCAAGTTGCAGGGCGAGGACCAGATCAAGGTCACGTTCAATGACGTGGCCGGTTGCGAGGAAGCCAAGGAAGAAGTGTCCGAGCTGGTCGATTTCCTGCGCGATCCGTCCAAGTTCACCAAGCTGGGCGGCAAGATCCCGCGCGGCGTGCTGATGGTCGGCTCGCCCGGCACCGGCAAGACCCTGCTGGCGAAGGCCATCGCGGGCGAGGCCAAGGTGCCGTTCTTCTCGATCTCGGGTTCCGACTTCGTCGAGATGTTCGTCGGCGTCGGCGCCGCGCGCGTGCGCGACATGTTCGAGCAGGCCAAGAAGCACGCACCCTGCATCATCTTCATCGACGAGATCGACGCGGTCGGCCGCCATCGCGGCGCCGGCCTCGGCGGCGGCCACGACGAACGCGAGCAGACCTTGAACCAGTTGCTGGTCGAGATGGACGGCTTCGAGGGTTCGGAAGGCGTGATCGTGATCGCGGCCACCAACCGCCCGGACGTGCTCGACCCCGCGCTGCTCAGGCCGGGCCGCTTCGACCGCCAGGTGATCGTGCCGTTGCCCGACCTGAAGGGCCGCGAGCAGATCCTCAAGGTGCACATGCGCAAGGTGCCGATCGCGGCCGACGTCGATCCGCTCACGATCGCGCGCGGCACGCCCGGGTTCTCGGGCGCCGACCTCGCCAACCTGGTCAACGAAGCCGCGCTGTTCGCGGCGCGCGAGAACGCGCGCGACGTGCGCATGGATTTCTTCGAGCGCGCCAAGGACAAGATCATGATGGGCTCCGAGCGGCGCTCCATGATCATGAGCGAGGAAGAAAAGAAACTCACGGCGTACCACGAGTCCGGCCACGCGATCGTGGGCCTTTCGGTGCCCGACCACGACCCGGTGCACAAGGTCACCATCATCCCGCGCGGCCGCGCGCTCGGCGTCACCATGTTCCTGCCCGAGGCGGACCGCTACAGCCACAGCAAGTTGTCGCTGGAAAGCAAGCTGGCCAGCCTGTTCGGCGGACGTGTCGCCGAGGAACTGATTTTCGGTAGCGAGAAGGTCACCACCGGTGCGTCCAACGATATCCAGCGCGCAACGCAATTGGCGCGCGACATGGTCACCAAGTACGGCCTGTCGTCGGCGCTGGGTCCGATGACCTATGCGGAGGACGAGGAAGAAGTGTTCCTCGGCCGCTCGGTGAGCCAGCACAAGAATGTCTCGGATGAAACCTCGCGCAAGATCGACATCGCGGTGCGCGAGGTCATCGATACCGCCTACAACCGCGCGCGCCAGATCCTCACCGACGACATCGAAAGGCTGCACGCGATGGCCGCGGCGCTGCTGCAGTACGAGACCATCGACAAGGAACAGATCGCCGCGATCATGGAAGGCCGCGAACCCGGTCCGCCCAAGGACTGGCATCCGCGCGACAACAACGCCGGCAGCGGCGGCGGCAAGCCCGCTGCCGTGCCCGGGGTTGCACCGGTGCCGCCGTCCAGCCATCCGGCGGGGCAGCACTGATGGCCTGCAAATCCGGCGCCGGCGGCTGCAACGCGTCGCTGCCGGGCATCGGCATCGCCATGGGCGTTGCGTCGGGAAGCAAGCGGACGCGCAAGCCCTGATCGATTTTCCGGGCGACCGGCAGCGGAAAGGCCGCCCCCGGGCGGCCTTTCTTCGTGTAGCTCTCGTGTAGTATTTCCGGGCCATGCGACCCGGGCATGCCGGGGCGGATTTGCACCGGCCGGCCGGGTGGGTTGGAAGCATCCAACATGAGCGACAGGATCCAGCCACTGAAGCAATTCTTCGCCGAGTTCCGCCGCCGGCGGGTGTTCCGCGTGGCGGCGGCTTACATCGTGGTCGGCTGGCTCCTGATCCAGGTCGCCGACAACACCTTCGAGCCGCTTGGCCTGCCGGCATGGTCGATGCGATTGCTGATCGTGTTGCTGGTGCTCGGCTTCCTGCTGGTTTGCGTGCTGGCCTGGGTGTACGACGTCGGTCCGCATGGCATCGAGCGCACCGGGCCTGTGACCGATCCCGGAACGGCGGCGCAGCCGGCCAGGGCACCCGGGGCGTCGGTGGCGGTGCTGCCGTTCGCCGACTTGAGCGAGGCGAAGGACCAGGGCTACTTTTGCGACGGACTGGCCGAGGAAGTGATCAACGCGTTGACCTCGATCCGCGACCTGCGCGTGGCGTCACGCACCTCCTCGTTCCGTTATCGCGACGGTGACGCCGATGCGCGTGAAATCGGCCGCGCGCTCAACGTCGCCGCGATCATGGAAGGCAGCGTGCGCAAGTCGGGCGACCGCGTGCGCGTCACCGCGCAGTTGATCGACGCCGGCAACGGCTATCACCTGTGGTCGGAAAATTTCAACCGGCAATTGCGGGACATCTTCGCGATCCAGGAAGAGATCGCACTCAGCGTGGCGGGCGCCTTGCGGGTCTCGTTGCAGGGGGAAAAGCTCGACGTTTGCCGTTGCCCCCCGAACGACATGCGCGCCTACGAGTTCTACCTGCGGGGGCGGCAGATCCAGTCGGTCAAGAGCAGCGACGACTGGACCAAGGCGCCGGAAATGTTCCGTCGCGCGATCGTGCTGGATCCCGGCTACGCGCAGGCGCACGCCGGGCTGGCCGACTCGCTGGCGCAGCTGCTGATATGGCGTATCCTCAAGCCGGGAGACGTGCTGGAAGAAGCACTGCTGGCGGCACGACGGGCGCTGGAACTGGCGCCGGACCTGGCCGAGGCGCACGTCGCACACGCCAATACGCTGTCGCTGGCAGGCGACGACGCGGAGGCCGTGGCCGCGTTCGAGCGGGCGATCGAATTGAACCCGGAACTCTACGAGGCGCATTACTATTTCGGGCGGCATTGCTATGCGCGCGGCCTGTATGCGCGGGCGGTCGAGCAATTCGAGGAGGCCCACCGCGTGCGCCCGGACGAATTCCAGGCGCTCGCGCTCGCTATCAACGCCGCGGATTCGCTGGGCGACAAGGCACGGGGCGACGCCTTGGCGCGGCTGGCCCTGCCCTCCGCGCTGGCCGAGGTCGCGGCCGATCCGGAAAACGGCCGTGCGCTCTATCTGGCGGCCGGCATGCAGGTGCGCCTGGGCGACGTCGATGGCGCGCGCCGGAACCTCGAAGCGGCGCTACGCTTGCAGCCGGACGATTTCGGCACGCTCTACAATGCGGCCTGCACTTTCGCCCACCTTGGCGACACCGGGCGCGCGCTCGATTTGCTGGAACGCGCGATCGCGACCGGCGGCGGTTTCCGCGAGTGGCTGGAGCACGACAGCGATCTCGATGGCTTGCGCGCGTTGCCGCGTTTCCAGGACATCCTGGCACGACTCGACAAGCAGGCACCCTGATGTTCGACACGACGACGACCCTGGATTGCGCCGGACGGGCGCTGAAACTCGA
>DASURP010000045.1:0-10346 GCA_036279975.1 Rhodanobacteraceae bacterium | reverse complement strand
ATCGCCCGACACCGCGCGGAACACCGACCAGGTGGTCATCGACGCCGCCACGCCGAAACCGATGGTCAGGATCATCAGCGCGGTGAGTGCCTTGTTGCGCTTCAGGCTGCGCAACGCGAGATCGAGGTAGTAGGCGAACATCGTGGTCACTCCGCTTTTGCTCCCCTCTCCCACCGGGAGAGGGGCTGGGGGTGAGGGTCCGGGTCTTGCGCAACCAGCCGCGTCAACCGAACCCCCATCCGCCCCTTCGGGGCACCTTCTCCCGGCGGGAGAAGGAACACTTGTCAAGCACGCCTCGCCAGCCGCCGATTCGTCAGCCATTTGCCGCCGTGCCGCACGGCGCCGCGAACGAGTAATACGGCATGGCGAGGCAGGCGATGCCGCCGTCCGCATTCGCCTGATCCGTGGTTGCCTGCGCACGCGCCTTCCGCAGCGCGCGCAGTTGCCCGGCACTCGGATGCACGTTGATGACGGGCAGCGTCACGACCTCCCGCATGCTGTCCGGCGGAGTGGCCGCGGCAACGACCGCGGCACTCCACGCGTGGAACCACGCGAGCACCGCGCAGTTGATCGCGATGGCGGCGACGATGGTGACGATTTTGCGGATCATGGTTGCGTTCCTCGAAGTTCGGGTGACCCCGTCCCCCTGGCCTGTTTTCACACATTGGCCTGCGCAGGATTGGCGGCCGCGCGTTCTGCGTGTGTGTGGAAGCGCGGTTCCTCGGCGATGTCGACGGCCTGGCCGTCGATGATGTGCACGCTGCGCTGGGCACGCGCGGCCAGTTCGGGGTCGTGGGTGACCATCACGATGGTGGCGCCGCCGCGGTGGATTTCCTCGAGCAGCTCCATCACCCCGCGCGCCATCTGCGTGTCGAGGTTGCCGGTCGGTTCGTCCGCGAGCAGCAGCCGCGGCGAGCCGGCCAGCGCACGTGCGATC
This sequence comes from Rhodanobacteraceae bacterium, assembly GCA_036279975.1. Taxonomy (GTDB): domain Bacteria; phylum Pseudomonadota; class Gammaproteobacteria; order Xanthomonadales; family Rhodanobacteraceae; genus 66-474. The sequence goes on along the minus strand of DASURP010000045.1, from coordinate 9,409 downwards.
GCGACGCGCTGCTGCTGGCCGCCGGAGAGTTCCGCCGGGTAATGCTTCATGCGCGAGGCCAGGCCGACGCGTTCCAGCGATTCCTGGATGCGCTGCTGGCGCTCGGCGGACTTCATGCCGCGATAGCGCAACGGCACCTCGACGTTGTCGTGCACGTTGAGGTCGGGGATCAGGTTGAAGCTCTGGAACACGAACCCTATCTTTTCATTGCGGATCTTCGAACGCGCGTTGTCGCCGAGGTTGCTGACATCGACTCCGTCCAGCAGGTATTCACCGCCGGTGAAACTTTCCAGCAGGCCCGCGATGGTCAGGAAGGTGGTCTTGCCGGAGCCCGACGGCCCCATCACCGCGACGAATTCGCCTTCCTTCACGTCGATGTTGAAGTCGCGCAGGGCGTAGGTCTCCACCACTTCGGTGCGGTAAACCTTGGACAGGTGGGTCATCTTGAGCATGGTTGGTTCCTCGGTTGGTGGTGTTCATCTCCCCTCTCCCACCGGGAGAGGGGCTGACCTATCCCTTCTCCCTCCGGGAGAAGGTGGCCCGAAGGGCCGGATGAGGGTTCGGAACCCGCGCAATGATCCATCTCGCGCAACCCGAACACTCACCCCTGCCCCTCCCCCGGAGGGAGAGGGGAAATCCAAATTCAGTTGCTGATCGCGACTTTCGCCGCGCCGTTGAAGTTGCTGGTTCCGGAAATCACGACCTTGTCGCCGGCTTTCAGGCCCTGCAGGATCTCGACCTTGTCGATGGAGCTCGGGCCCAGCGTCACCGGCGTCTTGTAGGCGATGCCGTCGCGCACGACGTAGGCATAGCGGCCGCCGGATTCATCCACGAACGAGCCGCGCGCGACGGTCAGAACGTTGTCGCGCTTGTCGAGCACGATGCGCACCGACAGGCGCTGGTTCTGGCGCAGCTGCTTCGGCTTGCTGCCCTCGAAGCGCACCCGCGCGACCACCTCGCCATTCACGACCTCGGGCGAAATCGCACTGACCGCGCCCTTCCAGTCCTGGCCGTTGCCGCTGATCACGGCGGGCATGCCGGGCGCAAGGTCGCGCGCGAAGCTTTCCGGCACGTTCACCTGCACTTCCAGCGCGGACAGGTCCACCACGGTCAAGAGCTTGGCGTCCTTAGGAACCGTCGCGGTCTGTGCGATGAACAACTGACCGACCTGGCCGTCGACCGGCGAGCGCACGTTCAGGTCGTCGACCTGGCGTTTCAGGTCAGCGACCAGCAATTTCTGCCGTTCGTAGGCCAGCTTCTTGGCCTGAATTTCCAGATTGAGGCTGGAATCATCCATGCCGAGGTTGCTCTTGGCGTGGCGCAATTCGATCTGCGCCTTTTCCAGCGCATCGCGGTGGCGGTCGACGTCGAGCTGCGACACCGCACCTTTTTCGAAGGCTTCCTGGTAGCGCTTCAGGTCGCGCGCGGCGCTCTGTTCGTCGATCTGCGCGTTTTCGAACGTGCCCTGCAGCTTCGAGCGCTGCTGGTTGGCGTCGATCTTCGCCTGCTGGTACGCGACCTCCATCGCGTCCTCGTTGTTCTCTTCCTGCGCCAGCTTGTTGGTGAGCTCGGGGCTGGCAATCACCGCCAGCACCTGGCCTTTCTTGACCTTGTCGCCGGCGTGAACCTCCAGGGCCACCGCGCCACCGGCGTTGGCGTACAGCGTGGGACTGACTGCCGCCACCACGCGTCCGTCGGCCGCGATGTCGCGCACGAACGCGCCGCGTTCCACGGTGGCCAGCTGCAGGCGCGATGCGCTCACCGAAGCACCCGCGGAGAACAGCCGCACGGCGCCGGGCACCAGCCAGACCAGCAGGATCAGCACCACGACACCGATGCCGGAGAGGATCCCCAGCTTTTTCTTGCTGACGCGCTTCTCGATGATGCGGTCGGTTGCGGAGGTGTCGCGGATGCTCATGGCAGGGGCCTGTCAGCGCCATGCCACGCGAGCCGCGTTGCTTCCGCAGCGGTCGCCAGACGAGGCGCGCGCCGCAGCACCATGATGGTTCCATGGTCAAGGCGCGCGCCGATGGATGGCGGCCGCTGCGGAGCAACCCTTCGGGCCGGGGCCCTTTGCCCGCATGGCTGCGTCATCGCTCGTCTATGTATCGACATACATCTTCCTCACTCTTCCTTGCCCTGCGGGCAAACGGCCAACGGCGCGGCCACGTGGCATGGCGCTGACAGGCCCCAGTCTCCAGCCGCGTCGGTGCGGCCACCCCTTTCTCTGAGCAAGTCCGATGCCAACCGCAACCGCATATTTTGTACTGTTATTTCAATGACATGTACTTGAACGTGTCGCTCTGCAAGTGTCCGCGGACAGGTCGCGGACACTCCGCATCACGAGCCGGTCGGCCGCGCAAGGCGAAACCCGGCGCGTGTTGAATGCCATGCAACGCTGCGTCGCGAAACTTTCATGACGAAGTACGCGCCGCCGCGAAAGTGCACGAATTAGAATGGCACCACGCCTCCTCTCGCGGGAGGCGTTTTTCGTTTCTTTCTGCGCCGCACCCGGCGCAATGGTCGATTCGCCATGCACGACATCGCCGTGTCTGCTGCCGCAGGCGCCACGCTGCAACGCCGCTGGCTGATTCCGCTGGCGCTGGTGTCGGTATACGTGATCTGGGGATCGACCTACCTTGGTATCCGCATCGGGCTGACCGGTTTCCCGCCGTTCGCGATGGCCGCCTTGCGTTTTTTTGCAGCCGGCATCGCGATGTACGGATGGCTGCGCCTGCGCGGCGTCAAGCCGCCGACGCGGCGCCAATGGCGCAACGCGGCGATCACCGGCGTGTTGCTGCTGCTGTTCGGCAATGGTTTCGTGTGTTTCGCGGAACAAAGCGTCACCTCCGGCATCGCCGCGATCGCCATCGCCAGCGAACCGCTGTTCATCGCGCTGTTCCTGTTCGCCTACAAGGAACGCCCGAGTCGCGGCGAAATCGTGGGGCTGGTGATCGGCTTCGTTGGCGTGATCGTCCTGAACAGCGGCGGCGCGATGCGTGCCGCGCCATGGGCGGCGGCAGCGTTGCTGGTCGCGACGCTTGCGTGGGCGTTCGGATCCATCTGGAGTCGCCATCAGGACATGCCCGAGGGTCCGATGAACGTCGCCGCGCAAATGTTGTGTGCGGCGCCCGCACTGGCTTTGACCGCGTGGCTGACTGGCGAGCGCCTGCCCGCGCACCCACCGGCCGCAGCGATCCTGGCGATTGCGTATCTGGCCGTATTCGGATCGATCATCGCTTTTTCCGCGTACCTGTTCCTGGTCAAGCACGCGCGCCCGGCATTGACCGCAAGCTACGCCTACGTGAATCCGCCGGTGGCGGTCCTGCTGGGCGCACTGATCGCGGGCGAACACGTGGGCGGCGCCGAAATCGGCGGCATGGTGGTGATCCTTGTCGGCGTCGCCGTCATCACGCTGGCGCACTCGGGACAGAAGGCCCGCCAACGCCGTGCCACGTGATCCGGGGCGTTTTGCCCACACTGCGTCGACAGCCCTCCGGCGACGCGGAGCCGCCGTGGAGTAAAATCGCTGCACCCATTCGATGTTCCGTTTGCAGATTCCATGATCAAGTGGATCGTCCTTGCCGCCCTCGCCGCATGCGCGCTGTACGTGCACTTCCGCGGCCGGGTACGGCACCGGCTCCTGCGCCAGATCACCGACCACTCGACGTTCATGGCGCCGATCAACGTGTTGATGTACGCGTTTTCGCGCGTACCGACGACACCCTACCTCGCGCCCGCGGACTTCCCCGAACTGGAAAACCTGCGCGGCAACTGGCAGGCCATCCGCGACGAGGCCGTCGCGCTTGCCGGGGCCAGCCACATCAAGGCCTCCGACCAGCCCAACGACGCCGGCTTCTATTCGTTCTTCCGCACCGGCTGGAAGCGCTTCTACCTCAAGTGGTACGACGACGCGCCGCACCCGTCGGCCGAACGGTTGTGCCCGCGCACGCTCGAACTGCTGCGCGCGGCGCCGCACATCAAGGCCGCCGCGTTCACGCAATTGCCGCCCGGCAGCAGGCTCGGCCAGCACCGCGATCCGTTCGCCGGCTCGCTGCGCTACCACCTGGGTTTGATCACGCCCAACGACGACCGGTGCTGGATCAAGGTGGACGGCAAACCCTACAGCTGGCGCGACGGCGAGGGCGTGCTGTTCGACGAAACCTATGTCCACTGGGCCGCCAACGAGACCGACCAGGACCGCATCATCCTGTTCTGTGATTTCGAGCGCCCGATGAAATACCGCTGGGCGCAAGCGTTGAACCGCGCGGTCGCGCGCACGCTGCTGCACGCCGGCGCGTCCCCCAACGAAGCCGGCGACCGCACCGGCGGAATCAACCATGTCTTCAAGTATGCCGTTGCGGTGCGCAACGCCGGCAAGGCGCTGAAGCAACGCAATCGCAGGCTCTACTACGCGACCAAGTGGATGCTCCTGATCGCGATCCTCGCGGCCATCTTCGTGCCGTGGCGGATGTTGTGATTCGGGTCGCCGGCAGGCCGGCTCCTACAAAAGGCGGGCCTTGCACGAACCTCTTCCCGTAGGAGCGAGCCTGCTCGCGACCACTCTCACAACTCCCGCAACGCCGTCGTCACCGGCAGCCGCGCGGCGCGCACGGCGGGAAACAAGCCGCCGACGAAACCAATGGCCAGCGCCCACTTCAGGCCGGTCCAGATCAAGTCGGGGCCAACCTTGAACTGGAACATCAACTGGGTGAAGCCGCTCAGGGTGGAGGCATGGTAGCCGTTGAAGATCAGCCACACGATCAGCGCGCCCAGCACGCCGCCGACCAACGCCAGCAGCATCGTCTCCAGCATCACCGACACCACCACCGGCGTGCCGCGGAATCCGATCGCGCGCAGCGTGGCGATTTCGCGCGCGCGCGACGCCACCGCCGCGAACATGCAGTTGAGCGCGCCGAACAGGGCTCCGATCGCCATGATGATGCCGACCGTCAGGCCCACCACGCGGATGATCTTGCTCAGGCCTTCCGACTGCTTGGCAAAATAATCACGGGTGGTGCTGGCCTCGACCTTCAGGCGCGGATCGGCGGCCAGCATGGCCTTGAACTGGGCGAACGCGGACGGGCCGGTCAGTTTCACCAACACCGATTCGGCACTATTGCCGCGCCGGTACGCGGAAGCCACCGTCTGGCGGTCGGCCCAGAGTTCGGAATTCCAGGCACCGTCGCTCTGGAACATGCCGACCACCTTCCAGACCTGGGTGCCGAGCTTGATGTCCTTGCCGACGTCGAGCCCCGCGAATTGCCGATGGGCCGCTTCGCCCACCACCAGTTCGCGCATGCCGGGCCTGAACTTGCGGCCTTCCACGATCTTCAAATCCGGCCGCAACGCCCACGCGCCGTCATCCACCCCACGCAGTTGCGCGGCGGCTTCGTCCTGTGAATTGCGCAGGCGCAGGTTGGCCGCCACCACCAGTTCGGCCGATGCCATCGGCTTGCCCGAAGCATCGCGCGCAACGCCCGCCGCCTGCTCGATCACGTCCACGTCGTCGCGCACCAGCACCGACTGCGATTCCGAAACCGCACCGCCGCGCAACACGATCGCGGTGTCGTTGCGACCGCCGCTGTTGAGCGTGGCCTGCAGGCCCTCGCCCATCGCCAGCAGCGCCACCAGCACGCCGACCACGCCGGCGATGCCGATCACGATCACCAGCGAGGAACCGAGTCGATCCCGCAACGTGCCGATGCCGACCTTCGTCACCGAGGCCGCCTGCCGACCGCTGCGCGTCAGCGCCATCCACAGCGCGAACAGCACCGCGAGGATCAACGCGCCGAACCAGGGCAGCCTTACCCAGACCGCCAGCGCGACCACCGCCAGCACCACCAGACCGAAGTTGATCAGGAATCTTTTCATGATCGTTCCTTTAGCGCCCGCTCAACGCATCGACGATGTTCAGGCGCATCGCGCGCCACGCCGGCACGAGGCCGACGATCAGGCCGATCACGACCATCAGGCCGATCCCGAGCGCCCAAGTCTGGCCGGCGACGCCGTGGATCGGCACCATGCCGCCGCTGGCCGCGGCCATGCCGGGCACGATCACCGCCACCAGCCCCAGGCCGATCAGGCCGCCGAACAACAGCATCAGCACGCCTTCGCTCAGCACCATCGCCAGTACGGCGCGTCCGGAAAAGCCGATCGTCTTCAGCACCGCGAGTTCCGACGTGCGTTCGCGCACCGCCTGCATCATGGTGTTGCCGGTCAACAGCAGCAGCGTGAAGAACACCGCGCCCATGATCGCCGCCACCACGAAGCCGATGTTGATCAACTGCTTGATGAAGGATGCCTGGAAGGCCTGCTCGGTTTGCGTGCGGGTTTCGTGGTCGGAATTGGCGGACAGCGCGTCGATGGCACTGGCCACGGAATCCGCGTGCGCCGGATCGGCCACCTTCACGACGTACCAGTGCACCTCGCCGGAGCCGAACTGGTTGTTCTCGTCGAAGTACTTCCAGTGGAACATCAGCGTCTGTTCGTTGCCGGCGTCCTTCTTGTCCCTGGCGTGGAAGATGCCAGTGATGTCGAAGGTCCAGGTGTTGTTGCCGCTGGATTTGGACGGCCAGATCGTGGACTGCAATGGAATCTTGTCACCGATCTTCCAGCCGAAGCGCCTGGCCAGCGCGGCGCCCACGATCGCGCCGGTGCGGGTGCGGTCCCACGCCGCGCGCTGGTCGGCCGGCAGCACGATTTCCGGATACAGATCCAGGTAATCCGGGCTGACCGCGAAACTGAAGACCTGGTTCTTGGGATCCTGGTAGACGCCCGCAAACCAGTTGGCATACGCCACCGAACTGACGCCCGGCACGTTGGCGATGCGCGCGCCGAGGCTCTCCGGCAGTGCCTGCTGCATCGACATGCGCGACGTCACCACCAGGCGACCGGCGCCGGCCACGTTGTTGCCCGCGGTAAAGGCCACGCGCACCGAATCGAGCAGGCCGAACAACAGGAACGCCGCGATGATCGACACCAGCGTCAGGATCGTGCGGGTCTTGCGCCGGAACAGCGCACTCCAGACCAGATGGAAGTATTTCATGGCGTGACTCCCGCTCAGGCCGCGTGCGACTGCTCGACCAGCGTGCCCTTGTCCAGGTGCAGGGTGTGCGAGGCGTACTCGGCGGCCTTGGGATCGTGGGTGACCATCACGACGGTCTTGCCGTGTTCGCGGTTGAGGCGTTGCAGCAAGGTCAATACGTCCTCGGCCGACTGGCGGTCGAGATCGCCGGTCGGCTCGTCGCACACCAGCAGGGTCGGATCCGACACGATCGCGCGCGCGATCGCGACGCGTTGTTGCTGGCCACCCGACAATTCCGAAGGCTTGTGCGAGGCGCGATCCGACAGCCCGACCAGCTGCAGCGCGATGGCGGCATTGCGCTTGCGCTGCTTGCCAGAAAGTCTGGTCAGCAACAGCGGCAGTTCCACGTTCCGCTGCGCGGAGAGCGCCGGCATCAGGTTGTAGAACTGGAACACGAAGCCGACGTTGCCGGCGCGCCAGCGCGCCAGCTGGCCCTCGCCCATCCGGTCGATGCGCTTGCCATCCACGGAAAGGCTGCCGTCGGTGGGCGAATCGAGGCCGCCGATCAGGTTCAGCAGGGTGGTCTTGCCCGAGCCCGACGGGCCCATCAGCGCGAAGAAATCGCCGCGCGCAATGTCGAGGTCGATGTGGTGCAGCACCTCGAGCTTCTGCTTGCCGCGCGTGTAGGTCTTGGACAGGCCGCGGATTTCCACCAGCGGACCGCTGTCCTTTTTCACTTCCGCCACTGCTGCATTCATCGTTGTCTCCTCACTGCTGTTCCCTTCTCCCACCGGGAGAAGGTGGCCCGAAGGGCCGGATGAGGGTTCGGCACGCACGCAATCTTTCACAATGCGCGAACACCGTACCCTCGTCCCGCGCTACGCGCTCGCCTGCAAACACTTCGTCATTCCGGGGGCGACCCGAAGGGGCGAACCCGGAATCGGTTTCCAGGCCCACGCCACCGGTTCCGGGTTCCGGCTTGCAGCCGGCCCCGGAATGACAAGCCGGGTGCGCCGTCTCGCCAGTCATTGATCTCCACCCACCTGCACCTTCTCGCCATCCTTCAAATCCGCGGGCGGCGTGGTCACGACCTCGGCGCCTGCGTTCAATCCTTGCGTCACCTGCTTCAAATCCGAGAAGTCCGCGCCGGTCGTCACGTCCGTGCGCGCGGCGCGACCCTCCTTCACCACGAACACCACGTCCTTGCCGTCGCGCTTGACCACCGCCGTTTTCGGAACCAGCACGCCGGGCAGCGGCTGGTGGTCCCCACCGTTCTTTTCGAGGAACGACACCCGCACCCCCATTTCCGGCAGGATGCGGGGGTCTTTCGTTTCCAGCGCGATCCGCACTTTCACGGTGGCCTTGCTGCGGTCGGCACTGGGGATGATCGCGATCACGTGCGCGGGGATCTTCCAGTCGGGGTAGGCATCCAGCACCGCCTGCACCGGCATGTCCGGCTTGACCCGGCTGATGTAAGTCTCGTTGACGTCCACGTCGACTTCCAGCGAATTCATGTCCACGATGGTGGCAATGCCGCCGCCACCCACCGTATACGGCGAAACGATCTGGCCGACCTCGGCATCCTTGACCGTGACGACGCCGGGAAACGGCGCATGGATGACGGTGTAGCCGACATTGACCTTGGCCAGCGTGATGTTGGCCGCCGAAGCTGCAGCTTGCTTGGCTGCAGCATCCATCGCCGCGCGATCGGTCGCAACCTGGGTATTGGCCTGTTCGGCGTCCTGCTTCGAAACATAGCCCTTCGCGACCATCTTGTTCATCCGCGCGGCGTTGTCGCGATCCTGCTGCAGCGTCGCGCGCGCTTTCGCGACCTGCGCCTGCGACGCCGCGTATTGCGCCCTGGCGGCGTCCAGCTGGGCGACATACTGGGTGTCATCGATCCGCGCCAGGACCTGCCCCTGCTCGACGTGTTCGCCCTCTTCCACCGATACGGAGGTCAACGTGCCGATGATCTGCGCCGCCACCGTTGCCTTGCGCCGCGCAACCACGTAGCCGGTCGCCTGCAGCACCGCCGCGTCGCTGCCCGCGGACGACAGCGCCACGGCGGTCGCGGTCTGAACGGTCACAGCCTTGGAGCGCAGCGCAAACGCGGCAACGCCTGCCGCGATGAGGATGACCACCACGATGCCGACGATCCACGGCCAGCGCGGGCCGTGCGAATCGTCATCGTCGCGCTGACCGCGCCCGATGCGCAGCTCGTGCAACAGGTCCTTGCTGGAATCGTTGTCGCTCACCCGCCACTCCTTTTTGTGTCGCTCGTATGGCTGCGCAAGTCTGCCACAGCTTGGCACTCGGTTCGCCGGTGTGCCATCCGCGCGTATCAAGCGTTGCGACTGACAATTGTCACGCGTTTGCTCAGGT
>DASURP010000044.1:0-48005 GCA_036279975.1 Rhodanobacteraceae bacterium | reverse complement strand
CGCGATGCCGCGGCGATAGATCGCGAACACGCGCGCCGCGTCGTCGCGCATGTGCGGCGCGCCGCCGGCCATCAGCGTGCGCATCACCAGTCCCTGGAACATGCCGATGTAGGCGATCACCGCGGCGTCCACGTCCAGTCCGGGGTCGAGTTCGCCCTGGGCCTTGCCGGCATCCAGCAAGGGCCTCAGGCGCGTGCCGTACTGGCGAAGCAATGTCTGCGCGACGCGTTTGGCGGGTGTGTCCTTCGCGTGCTGCAGCTCCCCGAACAGCATCCGCGGCACGCCCGGATGCTTCGATACGAAGTCGACGTGGGCCATGAATGCGGCTTCGAGGGCCGCCACCGGCGAGGCGGCGGCCGCGACCGCCTTGTCGACGCGCTCGAACACGCGGTCCCCCACCCAGACCATCACCGACTGCATGATCGCGTCCTTGCTCGGGAAGTGGCGGAACAAGGCGCCCTGCGTGACGCCCATCCGCCCGGCGATGGCGGCGGTCGTGATGTCGCCGGGGTTTTGCGTGGCCGCCAGTTCGACCACTGCTTCGACGGTTGCCTCGCGCCGCTCGGCGGCGGGAAGGTGCCTGGGGCGTGCGTGCATGCTTCGAATCCAGAAATAAAGATAGTGAGTAATTACTATCTTACCGGTTTGCCCGAATATTGCAAGTGGATTTTTCGCGGCGGTGCAGGGCATGCTGTGCCCCGGTCGGAAGACCAGTCCCGGTGCCATGGCCAGCCTGTCCGGCCGGCCATGGCGCGTACGCCGAGTGGAGGCGCCAAACGGCAATGCCATGGCGGTTGACGGGGATCAATGCCGCAACCCCGTGTCGTTCCATGCTGACGCCCCGATGCAGCCGCAGGCTGCGCGGTTCCCGAATGCGGAGCGAGGCACATGAAAGACATCCTCATTTATGCCAGGGATTTCCAGGAACGCACGCCTGCGGCCTATTACGGGGTGCGCATGGCGGTCGGCTTCGGCGCGTCGGTCACGGGGGTGTATGTCTGCCCCGCACCGATGTATTTCGCCCCCGCGGTCGAACCCGGACTGATAAGCACCGTCCTGGAAAACGCCCGCCAGTACTTCAAGGAGGCGGTGCAAGCCAGGAAATCGTTCCTGGACTGGGCGGCCTCGATGGGTGTCGCCCATGCCGAATGGGTCGTGGTGGAGGGTGACGTCACCGATGCCATGGTGCAGGCCTCCACGCGCCACGACCTGCTGGTACTCGACCATGCGAAGGGCAGCGAGGGCGGGTCATGGGACATCCCGGGCCTGGTGTTGCGGGCTGGCGTGCCGTGCATCGTGCTGCCACAGCGCGGGTCGCGCTACGACGAGATCGCCCGGGTCGCGATCGGCTGGAACGGTTCCCCGGAAGCGATGCGCGCCGTGCATTCGGCGTTGCCGTTCCTGCAGGGCAGGGAGGTGCTGCTGTTGCGCGGCGAAGAACGCGAGAAATACCCGGGGCTGGAATGGGAGCCGCCGTTCAATGTCGTCGAGTACCTGGGCCGGCACGGTGCGCACGTCGAACAGCGCACGATCGACGCCAAGCGCGACGATGCGGGCGGCGCGCTACTCGAGGAAGCGCTGGAATTCCAGGCCGACCTGTTCGTGATGGGCGCCTACGGACGCAGCCGCTTCAGCGAATGGATGCTGGGCGGCGTGACCCGCTACGCGCTGACGTGGGCCGGCATGCCGCTTTTCATGCAGCATTGAAGCCTGCGCGGAACTCAGGCTTGCCGGGCGATTGCCTGCCCGGCGCGCGCCTTGATGGTCTTGACCATCGAGGCGAGGCCGTTGGAACGGGTCGGCGAGAGGTGCTTGCCCAATCCGATCGCGTTGATGAACGATGGATCGGTGTCGAGGATTTCGCGGGCGCTGCGTCCCGCGTAGACCCGCAGCAACAGTGCGACCAGTCCGGAAACGATGGCCGAATCGCTGGCGGCACGCAGGTCGAGCCGCCCGGCATCGCCGGAAACCACGATCCACACCTGCGACTGGCAGCCATCGACCTTGTTGGCGTCGGTCATCTCCGACTCCGCAAGCGGCGGCAGCTTGCGTCCGAGGTCGATCAGGTACTGGTAGCGCCCGGTCCAGTCCTCGAAGAAGGCGAATTCCTCGACGATTTCGCGTTGCGCGTCGATGGCGGTGTTGACGGCAAGATCGTTCATGGATGGATTATCGCGCAGCTCGGCTGATCGTGCCGCGAACGGCATTTCATCGTTGCGTCACTTTCCAGCGGGTGCCCTGCGGGCCGTCCTCGATCGCAACGCCCATGGCCGCGAGTTCGTCGCGGATGGCGTCGGCGCGGGCGAAGTCGCGCGCCGCGCGGGCGGCGCGGCGCGCCTCGATCAGGCTTTCGACATGCGCCGGGTCCACGTGTTCCGTCCCGCGTTTGAACCAGGCCTCGGGATCCTGTTGCAACAAGCCGAGCATCTGGCCGCATCCGAGCAGATCGGCCTTGATGCGACGCAGTTCGGCGCGCGCCGCATCGGAAAACGGCCTGGGTTCGTTTTCCAGGACGTGGCGGGCTTCCGCAGCGAGACCATTGAGGGACGCGAGCGCCACGGGCGTGTTGAGGTCGTCCTCGAGCGCGATGTCGATATCGCCGCCGGTGGCGGGATCGGGCGCGACGTCGTATTCGGCAAGCTCCCGCAACGTGCCGTAAAGCCGATCCAGCGTCGCGATGCTTTGCTCGATCAGTGCTTCCGACCAGTCCAATGGCTGCCGGTAATGCGCGGAGAGCAGTGCGTAACGCAGCGCCTCGGGCGGGTACTGTTGCAGCAATGCATGCAATTGCTTCACGTTGCCGACCGACTTGCTCATCTTGGCGCCGCCGAAGGTGAGCATGCCGTTGTGCAGCCAGTAGCGCGCGAAAGGCCTGCCGGCGTGCGCGCAGGTGGATTGCGCGATCTCGTTCTCGTGGTGCGGAAACACCAGGTCCACGCCGCCGGCGTGGATGTCGATGGTCTCGCCGAGGTGCTCCGCCGCCATCACCGAGCATTCGATGTGCCAGCCGGGCCGGCCGCGCCCCCACGGGCTGTCCCAGCCGGGGAGTTCCGCGGACGAGGGCTTCCACAGCACGAAATCGACCGGGTTCTTCTTGTACGGCGCGACATCGACGCGCGCACCTGCGATCAGCTCGTCGGTGGAGCGTCCGGAAAGCTTGCCGTAGTCGCCGAAACTGGCGACGTCGAAGAGTACGTGCCCGTCGGCCGCATACGCGTGCCCGGACGCGATCAGCGCCTCGCACATCGCGATGATCTGCTCGATGTGTTGCGTCGCCAGCGGTTCGACATCGGGCGGGACGACGCCGAGCCTGGCGATGTCCTCGCGGTAGACCGCGGCGTAGCGGTTCGCGATGGTCGCGATCGGCACCCCGGCCTTGGCCGCGGCGGCGTTGATCTTGTCGTCCACGTCGGTGATGTTGCGGGCGTACACCAGCCGCGGGTACTTGCGGCGCAGCAGCCGCGCCAGCACGTCGAACACCACCGGGCCGCGCGCATTGCCGATGTGCACGTAGCTGTACACGGTGGGGCCGCACAGGTACATCGTCACCCGTTCAGGATTGCCGGGCGCGAAGGGTTCGACCCGACGCGTCAACGAGTTGTAGAGGCGTAACGCCATGGGTTTCGCGGTTCCCGCGATCGGGCAAAATAATCAAGTGATTTTATCAGGTTGCGTCCTTTGCTTGAGCGGCTATTCAGGCTCGAGGTGGTTCAATACGGGCCAGAGCAGCAGTCTGGCCCGTACACGACGGGCGCTGGAGCACGACATGTCCAAGATCATCATTGCCTCGCTCCTGTTGGGGTTTGCGGTGGCAGCGAACGCGCAGGGTTACCCGCCACCGCCCCCGGTGGCGGCGGCCAACGTCCATTACGGCTGGGCCGAAGTGCTGCGGGTCGATCCCGTGTACGGTACGGTCGCCCAGGCGCCGCAGCAGGAGTGCTATCCGCAGACCGTGACCCGGCAGGACGACAACCATACCGGCGGAACCGTGCTCGGCGCGATAGTCGGGGGAGTGCTGGGCAACACGGTGGGCAAGGGCGATGGGCGCAAGGCGGCCACCGTGGCCGGCGCCGTGGCGGGTGGCGCGATCGGCAACCGCGTATCCGCGGCGCACGATCGCAGCTATACCACGCAACAGACAGTCTGCCGGCCGGTCAGCTACGCGCCCCAGCAGCAGATCGTCGGGTATGACGTCGAGTACCGCTACCGTGGCGATGTTTACATGTCGCGCCTGCCTTACGACCCGGGTGAACGCCTGCGGGTCCGGATCACGGTGGCGCCGGCAGACTGATCTTCATCCCCGCCTGCCCGACGGGAGTTGTTGCACTGCCGCGGGAGGTATGCGACGATTTCATCGCGTCGTCCCGGCATGCACATGGTCACATCCACCGCCAGCAACCCGATCATCCTGACCAGCGCCCGCGCGGCCGCGGGGATGACGTCGCGCGCGCGCCGACCGGAACAGGCACATCCGGCCGGGTAGGCAGTCACGCGTTTTGGCTTCATCGCTTTGACGAAACCCGGCCCCCGTGCCGGGTTTTTTGTTGCTGCTTCAGGGGTGGCACAAGCGCCCACCATCATCCCGGTCAGGGAATGGCCGCGATCCAGGTCCACGGACGGATGAACCAGGATTCCCCATGACGCTTCGCCATTTCGTCACCACCCAGGACTGGAGCCGCGCCGAAATCGACGCGTTGCTGGAACAGGCTGCCGCGTTCAAGCGTTCGCCTGCGGGCACGCAACTGGCCGGCAAGTCGATCGCGCTGCTGTTCTTCAATCCCTCGATGCGGACCCGCACCAGTTTCGAGCTGGGCGCGTTCCAGCTGGGCGGCCATGCGGTGGTGCTGTCGCCGGGCAAGGACGCCTGGCCGATCGAGTTCGAGGCGGGCGCGGTGATGGACGGCGAAGCCGAGGAGCACGTGGCCGAAGTCGCGCGGGTGCTGTCGCGCTACGTGGACATGATCGGCGTGCGCGCCTTCCCGAAGTTCAGGGACTGGTCGGTCGATCGCGAGGACCGCGTGCTCAAGGCCTTCGCGCGCCATGCCACGGTGCCGGTGGTCAACATGGAAACCATCACCCATCCCTGCCAGGAACTCGCACACGCGCTGGCCTTGCGCGAGCACCTCGGCAACGATTTGCGCGGCAGGAAATACGTGCTGACCTGGACCTGGCACCCGAAGCCGCTCAACACCGCGGTGGCCAATTCCGCGCTGTTGATCGCGACCAGGCTGGGCATGGACGTGACCCTGCTGTGCCCGACGCCGGGCTATGTGCTGGACGAACGCTACATGGCGTGTGGCGAACAAAACGCACGCGAGAACGGTGGTTCCTTGCGGGTGAGCCACGACATCGAGGCTGCGTATCGTGGCGCCGACGCGGTGTACGCCAAGAGCTGGGGCGCGCTGCCGTTCTTCGGGCGTTGGGAAGAAGAGCAGCCGATCCGCGAAGCGCACAAACACTTCATCGTCGACGAGGCCAAGATGGCGCTCACGAACCACGCCGTGTTCAGCCATTGCCTGCCGCTGCGGCGCAACATCAAGGCCACCGACGCGGTGATGGACGCGCCGTACTGCATCGCGATCGACGAGGCGGAAAACCGCCTGCACGCGCAAAAGGCGGTGATGGCAACACTCGTGTCACAACCGGAGTTGCAGCCATGACAGGTCGCGAGCACCACTATCGTGTCGGCGTCGAATGGATGGGCAACCGCGGCAGCGGTACCGACGGCTACCGCAATTACGGTCGTGAGCACGTGATCCGGATCGAAGGCAAGCCGGACATCGCGGGTTCGTCCGACCCGATGTTCCGCGGCGACGCCGCGCGGCACAACCCCGAGGACATGCTGGTGGCGGCGCTGTCCACCTGCCACATGCTGGCGTACCTGCACTTGGCCACGCTCGCCGGCGTGGTGGTGACGGCCTACGTGGATGCCGCGGAAGGCACGCTGGTGACCGAAGGCAACGGTGGCAATTTCAGCGAAGTAGTGCTGCATCCGGTGGTGACGATCGGCGCGGCCAGTGATCCGGGCAAGGCGCGGGCAGCACACGAGGACGCGCACCACGCCTGCTTCATCGCCGCGTCCGTCAATTTCCAGGTGCGTTGCGAGCCGCGCATCGTCGTCGAAAACACCTGACCTTTGCGGGGCATCCACACCATGAGCAAGGACATCGTTCTCGCCTTTTCCGGCGGCCTCGACACCAGTTTCTGCGTGCCGTACCTCAGGGAGCGCGATTGGGCCGTGCACACCGTGTTCGCGGATACCGGCGGCGTCGGCGCGGAGGAACGCGCCTACATCGAAGCGCGCGCCCGGGAGCTTGGCGTGGCTTCGCACGTCACGGTCGATGGCGGACCGGCGCTGTGGGACCACTTCGTCAAACCGTTCGTGTGGGCGGGCGAGGGTTACCAGGGCCAGTACCCGTTGCTGGTCTCGGATCGCTACCTGATCGTGGAGGCGGCATTGAAGCGCGCGGCGGAACTCGGCACCCGCGCGATCGCCCACGGTTGCACCGGCATGGGCAACGACCAGGTGCGTTTCGACCTGGCCGTGAAGGCGCTGGGCGATTACGGGATCGTCGCGCCGATCCGCGAGATCCAGAAGCAACACACCCAGACGCGTGCGTACGAACAGGCGTTCCTGCAGGAGCGCGGCTTCGGGGTGCGTGCGAAGCAGCAGGCCTACACCATCAACGAAAACCTGTTGGGCGTGACCCTGTCGGGCGGCGAGATCGACAAGTGGCAGCCCCCCGGCGCGGGCGCGCGCGGCTGGTGCAAGCCGCGCGGGGAGTGGCCTTCCGAACCGTTGCAGGTGAAGCTTGGCTTCTTCAATGGCGAAGCCCGTACGCTGGACGGCCGGCGCGTCGCCGGCCCCATGCTGCTGGCGAAGTTGAACCAGGCGCTCGCGCCGTACGGCGTCGGGCGTGGCCTTTATACCGGTGACACCACCATCGGTTTGAAGGGACGCATCGTTTACGAGGCACCCGGACTGGTCGCGTTGCTGGCCGCGCATCGCGCGCTGGAAGAGGCCGTATTGAGCAAACAGCAGAACCGGTTCAAGCCGGGCGCCGCGCGCAAGTGGGTGGAGCTGGTCTATGAAGGCTTCTTCCACGATCCGCTGAAGGCCGACCTCGAAGCGTTCCTCGCGTCGTCGCAACGTTGCGTCGAGGGTGAAGTGACCCTGGAGACGGCCGGCGGAAGCGTGCAGGCGGTGGCGGTCGAGTCGCCGCACATCCTGCGCGCCAGGGACGCGACCTACGCGCAAACCGCGGACTGGGGCGTGGCCGAGGCGGAAGGCTTCATCAAGTTGTACGGCATGAGCAGCAGCTTGTGGGCCGAGGTCAATCGCGGATGAGTGCGCTGCTCGACGCCACCCTGGGGCACCTGCGCGCGCTGGTCGGGTTCGACACGCGCAACCCGCCACGCGCGATCGGCACCGGCGGCATCTTCGATTACCTGCGCGCACGCTTGCCCGGGTTCGACGTTTGCGTCAGCGACCACGGTGCGGGCGCCGTTTCGTTGTTCGCAACACGCGGCACGCCGGAGTTGTTGTTCAACGTGCACCTCGACACGGTGCCGGATTCGCCACAATGGACTGCGAGTCCCTTCGAGTTGCGGGTGGCGGGGGATCGTGCGATCGGCCTCGGCGCCTGCGACATCAAGGGCGCGGCAGCAACGTTGTTGGCGGTGGCCAACGCCGACAGGGGCGACATGGCGCTGCTGTTCACGACGGACGAGGAGGGCGCCGGTCCGCGCTGCATCCGCGCCTTCCTCGATGCTGCCCGGGCCCCGGGCCCCCGGTCTCCGGCCCGGACTTTTGACGCAGTCATCGTGGCCGAACCGACCCGCTGCAAGGCAGTGCTCGCGCACCGCGGCATCCAGTCGGTGCACGCGGCTTTCGCGGGGCGCGCCGGGCATGCCTCGTCCGCACAGCAGCCGTCCGACAGCGCACTGCACCAGGCCGTGCGCTGGAGCCATGCCGCGCTCGATTACGCCGAAAGGCAATCGGGAAAGAATTTCGGTGGTTTGCACGGCCTGCGCTTCAACCTCGGGCGCATCGAGGGCGGGATCAAGGCCAACATGATCGCCCCTTCGGCCGAAGTGCGCTTCGGCATGCGTCCGTTGCCCTCGATGGACATGGATGACTTGCTGGATCGCATGCGCACGCTGGTGGCACAGGCGCCGGCGGAACTGCGCGAAATGTTCCGCGGGCCGCCGCTGCCCGCCGACACCACCAACGTCGAGGCCAGCCAGCACGCTGCGCGGGCGCTTGCCGGGAGACTCGGCGTGGCGGTGGGCGGTGCGGTCGATTTCTGGACCGAAGCCGCGCTGTTCTCGCAGGCCGGCTACACCGCCTTCGTGTACGGCCCCGGCGACATCGCGCAGGCCCACAGTGCCGATGAATGGGTCGCGCTCGAACAGTTGCGCGCGCATGCGGAAGCCGTTCATCGCATCGTCACGGGGGATACGGCATGAACGCGCAACTCGACACCCGCCAGACCATCGTGCGACTGTTGTCGGCGATGGGCAGCGCCAGGGAAGTCCAGCAATACCTCAGGCGCTTTTCGCAGCTGGACGCCAAGCGTTTCGCCGTGGTCAAGGTCGGCGGGGCGGTGCTGCGCGATGAAATGACGGAACTGGCCTCGTCGCTGACCTTCCTGCAGCGGGTGGGCCTCACCCCGATCGTGCTGCACGGCGCGGGTCCGCAGCTCGACGGGGAACTGGTCCGGGCCGGCATCGAAAAGCGCACCATCGACGGCCTGCGCGTGACGCCGCCTGCGGCACTGGGCATCGTGCGGCGGGTGTTCCACCAGCAGAACCTCGCGCTGGTCGACGCGTTGCATGCGATGGATACGCGCGCGACTTCCGTGGTCTCGGGTGTGTTCGCCGCGAGCTATCTCGACCGCGAGAAATTCGGGCTGGTTGGCAGGGTCGACGGGATCGAGCTTGCCCCCATCGAAGCCAGCCTGCGCATGGGCTCCATCCCGGTGATCGCCAGCCTCGGCGAAACCGGGGAGGGCCAGATCCTCAACATCAATGCCGACTCCGCCGCCAGGGGACTGGTGTGCGTGCTGCAGCCGTACAAGATCGTGTTCCTCACCGGCACTGGCGGCCTGCTTGGCGGCAATGGCAGGATCATCGATTCGATCAACCTGTCCACCGAGTACGCGCATTTGATGGCGCAGTCGTGGGTTTCGGGCGGCATGCGCCTGAAGCTCGAACAGATCGCCGACCTGCTGCGCGACCTGCCGCCCACCTCGTCGGTGTCGATCACGCGCCCGGCCGAGCTGGCCAAGGAACTGTTCACCCACAAAGGGTCCGGCACGCTGGTGCGGCGCGGTGAAAAAGTGCTGCGCTTCGACTCGTGGGATGGCGTGGATCGCGAACGCCTGCGCAGCCTGGTCGATTCCAGTTTCGCGCCGCGCAAACTCGTGGGCGACTACTTCGAGCGCACCCGGCCGTGCCGCATCTATGTCAGCGAGAATTACCGTGCGGCGATGATCCTGACCATGGAAGATGGAATCCCGTACCTCGACAAGTTCGCGGTGCTGGACGATGCGCAAGGCGAGGGGCTGGGCCGCGCGGTGTGGCTGGTGATGCGTGCCGGGAATCCGCAGCTGTACTGGCGTTCGCGCCACGGCAATCAAGTCAATGCGTTCTACCACGAGCAGTCGGACGGATGTTTCAAGGAAGAAGGCTTCAAGGTCTTCTGGTACGGTCTTGGTGCCGATTTTGGAGCCATCGAGCGCTGCGTGGCGCATTGTGCGCTGCGGCAGCCGACCCTGGTGGAATGAAATGAATGCGGTGAAGAAAACAATCGGGATCGTCGGCGCACGCGGCCATGCCGGCGCGGAACTGATCCGCCTGGTCGCGGCGCATCCGACGCTGGAACTGGCCTTTGTTTCCTCACGTGAATTGGAAGGGCAGCGCGTCGATGCAAACAACGACGCGTACACGGGAGGATTGCGTTACGAGAACCTCGACCCGCAAGCGGTCGCCACGAAGCGCGCAGAGGTCGTGGTCCTGGCGCTGCCCAACGGCAATGCCGCGCCGTACGTGGAAGCGATCGATGCAGCGGCGCCGGATACGTTGATCGCCGACCTGTCTGCCGATTACCGCTTCGATCGCGGGTGGTACTACGGCCTGCCGGAACTCACGCGCGACAAGTGGCGTGGGGAAAGGCGCATCAGCAATCCGGGTTGCTATGCCACCGCGATCGAACTGATGGTCGCGCCGCTGAGGGACGTGCTGGCCGCGCCGCCGGTATGTTTCGGCGTCTCGGGCTATTCCGGCGCAGGCACCACGCCTTCCGACAAGAACGATCCCGGGAAGCTTCGCGACAACCTGATGCCGTATGCGCTGACGGGGCACGTGCACGAAAGAGAGGCGTCCTTCCATCTTGGCGTCCCGGTGGAATTCATGCCGCACGTGGCGCCGCACTTCCGCGGGTTGACCGTAACGGCCAACCTGTACCTGTCGCGTTTGATGAAGAGGGAAGACGTACTGACGCGTTTTCACAATGCGTATTCCGGCGAGTCATTGGTGCACATCTCGGGCGATCCACCCTGGGTCAGCCGCATCGCCGGCAGGCACCATGTCGAGATCGGCGGCTTTGCGGTGTCTGCGGACGGCCGGCGCGTGGTGACCGTTGCCACGCTCGACAATCTGTTGAAAGGTGCTGCCACGCAGGCCATGCAGAATATCAACCTGGCGCTTGGCCTCGACGAGTACACGGCGATACCGACATGACCCAACCGCTCTGGCAAAAATCCGACAGCAAGATCGATGCTAGGGTGATGCGTTTCCTGGCCGGTGACGACGTGTTGCTGGATCGCGAGTTTTTCCTGCACGACATCACGGCCAGCAAGGCGCATGTCGAGGGACTTGCCAATATCCGCGTGCTCAGCGACGGCGAGGCGGACGCACTGAAGCACGAACTCGACGCGCTGGCGGACGATTTTCGAAGCGGCGCCTTCGTGCTGGACGAGCGTTTCGAAGATGGCCATTCCGCCATCGAGGCGCGCCTGACCGAACGGCTCGGCGACGTGGGGCGCAGGGTGCACACCGGACGCAGCCGCAACGACCAGGTCCTGGTGGCGACGCGCCTGTGGCTGAAGGAAAAGCTTTCGGAGTTGCAGGCGCATTGCAAGTCGGCTGCGCGGGTTTGCCTCGATCGCGCAGCGAGCGAGTCCTTTCCGATGCCTGGCTACACGCACCTGCAGCGCGCCGTGGTGTCGTCCACCGCGATGTGGTTTGCCGGTTTCGCGGAGGGCTTCATCGACGACGCGCGACGCGCGCGCGATACCCTGGCATGGGTCGATGCCAACCCGCTCGGCAGCGCAGCGGGATATGGCGTGAACCTGAAACTCGATCGCGACCACACCACGCGCACACTGGGTTTCGCACGCATGCAGGTAAGCGCGATTTATGCGCAGCTCTCGCGCGGCAAGTTCGAGATGGCGGTGCTGGAAGCGATCGGCAGCGCGTTGCTGGGCGTACGCCGCCTCGCCTGGGACCTGTCGTTGTTCACGACCGCAGAGTTCGATTTCGCGAGTCTGCCGCCCGAATACACCACCGGCTCGTCGATCATGCCCAACAAGCGCAATCCGGACGTGGTCGAGCTGTTGCGCGCCAGCTACGCCAGCGTCGCCGCCGCCCGCACGGAGGTCGAACAATTGCTGTCGTTGCCCTCGGGTTACCAGCGCGACTTGCAATTCAGCAAGGGCGGCATTTTCCATGGCGTCCACCGCGGGTTGATGGCACTGGAGTTGGTGCCGGATCTGCTCTCGCGCATGCAATGGAACGCGGCCGTGATGCGCGCCGCCATCGAGCCCGCGATGTACGCCACGGATGTTGCCATCGAGCAGGCGGCCAAGGGCGTGCCTTTCCGCCACGCCTATCGCGCTGCCGCCGAAGCTGCGAGCGCTGCAGGGCAGGGCCGCACGCCGGAACAAAGCCTCGCCGCGCGCACCTCGCCCGGCGCGCATGCCGATATGCGCCTGGACCTGTTGCACGCGCGCCTGGCTGGGTTGGGCGGCTGAGGGCATGACCATGAAGCCCGTCAGCACGAAGTCGGCGGAACATACCGGTGGGGGCGACGCCTGTGATGGCCGGCACCTGCTGGCGGGCGATGGCCTCAGCGTGATCGAAGAGCGCATGCCGCCCGGCACCGCGGAGCAGCGTCACCGCCACACGCGTTTGTGCCACTTCTTCTGCGTTCTTGCTGGCGAAGTGATGCTGGAACTGGAAGGCGAAACGCACCGATTGCAACCGGGCGAAGGCCTGCGCGTTCCGCCGGGTACCGCGCACCAGGTACGCAATGACAGCATGGTCGAGCTGCGTTGGTATCCACACCGAAAAGCCATGGCGACCGTATCGCCATGGAACCGCTCAGAACGACATGAAGTAGCCGCCGTTCACCGGGATGTTGGCACCGGTGATGAAGCCGGCGTCGTCGGCGGTGAGGAAGGCGACGGTGCGGGCGATTTCGGAGGGCTCGCCCAGGCGTCCAACCGGGATCTGGGCGACGATCTGGGCGCGGATTTCCTCCGGCACTTTCATCACCATCTCGGTCTTGCAGTAGCCGGGTGAAACGCTGTTGACGGTGACGCCTTTCTTCGCGACTTCGCGCGCCAGCGCCATCGTGAATCCGTGCATGCCGGCCTTGGCCGCGGAGTAGTTGGTCTGGCCGAACTGGCCGGTCTGGCCGTTCACCGAAGAAATGTTGACGATGCGCCCGAAACCGCGCTCGCTCATCCCGTCAACGACGTTGCGGCACATGTTGAACACGCCGTCGAGGTTGACGTGCATCAGGTCCGTCCACTGCGCCTGGCTCATCTTCTTGAGGCTGGTGTCGCGGGTGATGCCGGCGGCGTTGACCACGATGTCCACGCTGCCGTATTCGTCGGTGACGTGCCTGACGAGATTGGCGCAGTCGTCGAAGTGCGCGACGTCGGCGGGCGCGAACACGATGCTGCCATTGAACTCGCGGGTTTCCTCGCGGAAAGCGGCGAGGCGCTCCTGGCGGTTGCCGAGGTCGGCGGCGATGACCTGGCGGCCATCGCTTGCGAGTTGCTTGCAGATGGCGGTGCCCAGCCCGCCGATGCCACCGGTCACGACGACTACACGTTTGTTCATTGCTGTCTCACTGTATTTGCGATCATCCATGATCGCGAGGACCAAGAACGGCCATGCGGCCAGCGTCCATTGCCTGGGACCCAGGGGCCTGATTTTCACGAAGCTTATGACGCGCAGCGGCATGTGTTGCGCCGCAGCAATCGAGCGATGGTACGGAGCCCGCGGCGGGGTGTCAACGGCGCTTGCGGGAGGGCTTGTCCGGTTCCGGATCGGCGGCAGGCGTGGCCTTTGGCGGACTGCCGCCGCCAGCCTGCAGGGATTTCCACAGATCGATGTTGCGTTCCGTGATGTCGTTCAACATCGACCAGGGGGTCTGGCCGAGCAGGTTGTTCAACTGGTCGCGGAACTTGTGCTGCTGTTCCAGGAACACCTTGAGGCTGTTTTCGAGGTAGCCGCCCACGAAGCCCTGCATGGCATCGCCATAGAAGCGGATGATCTGCGACAACAGTTGCGTGGAAAAAATCGGCTGGCCGTGCTGTTCGTGCTCGGCGATGATCTGCAGCAGTACGGCGCGCGTCAGATCCTCGCTGGTCTTGGCATCACGGACTTCGAAATTCTCCCCGGACAGCACCAGCTGCCGCACTTCCTCCAGGGTGATGTAGCTGGAGACGCGGGTGTCGTACAGCCGACGGTTCGGGTACTTCTTGATGACGCGTGGTGATGCCATGCCGCAAAAGTAGCACGGGATGCGGCGGCGCACCAGCAAGGCAATTCGTGCGGTCGTCCCTGATCGACGCTTTGTTGGACGAGGTTGCCGGCTGGAGCTTCCCCGGTTCGAGGACATCAGAACGTCCATTCCTGGACTGGCTTTTCACGACAGCCGCATCGAATGCAGCGTTTTCAAGGTGTGCCGGATCCGCGATCGGTGGTGCTTTCGCCGAGTGGGAGTACGCCATGGCCGTGGGTTTCGTTGATCACCTCGGCGGCGCAGATATAGATGCCGACCACGGCGGTGACCAGGCCGAGGTAGCCACCCAACACCGTCAAGGCTTCGAGATGGGCCCATTCCGACAGGGCGAACGCGAACAGGGAAAGCCACAGGCCGAGCGTGAACAGCATGCGTGCGACGCCGTCGCGGCAAGCCGCGACCCACATGCAGAACGCCAGGAACGCCCAGACCATGTAGTACCAGCCGAGGAATCCGGTGGAGGTCGGCACGTAAGCTCCATCGGCCAGGGCGCCGTGGTAGGACGCGGCGGCCCACCAGTACGCGGCGAAGGTCATGAACAGGAGCATGTCGAGGGTGCTGCCGCGGAACCATCGCAGGATGCCGGCGATTGCCAGCACGCAACCACCAAGCGCCACCGTCAACAGCAGCAGCAGGCTGTTGTCCCAGGGTTGGGCGAACCAGCCCGCGGGCGTCATGCTGTTCATCCACAGGGTCAACGCAAAGGCGCCGTAGCCCAGGGCGGAAACGTTGGCGGTTCTGTTCATGCCGGTCTCCATCTGCCGCCCGTCGTGACGCCGCTGCGTGCGACGCGCGTCGAGCACGCTCGATTATCGACAGGCCATGTGTAGAAACGGTCACGACCGCGCGGCGCGCGTCGCCCGGCGCAGCGGGCGCCGTCGTCAGGAAGGGGTCGCCGCAATCGGCTGGCCGCCGGCTGCCGTGCCGGGCGTGGCGAGCTCGATGCCGAGCTCGTCGCAGGCAGCCAGCATGGCAAGGTTGATGCGCTGCTGGATTGCCACGTACACGTTGTAATCCGGGACCAGCACGGAATACACGAACTCGAATTCCAGGCCGAATTGGCCGAAGCTGGACAGATAGCCGCGGTCGAAGCGCGTCTGGTCCTCGGCTTCGATGATCGCGCGTACCCGCTCGTTCAGGACCGGGAGCTTGTCGCGCGGGGTATCGAACGGCAGCCTGAACGTGAACAGGATCCGGCGCTCCTGGCGACGCGAGTAATTGTGGATGGGGCTCTGCAGCAGCACCGCATTGGAGACCGACAGCTCTTCCCCCGCAAGCGACAGGATCCGGGTGGATTTCACGCCGACACGCTTGACGGTGCCTTGTTCGGCGCCGAATCCGATGTAATCGCCGACTTCGAACGGTTTGTCCAGGCCGATCGCGACCGAAGCGAACATGTCGCCCAGCACGTTCTGCAAGGCCAGTGCCACGGCCACGCCGCCTACCCCGAGGCTGGCGACGAAGGCGGTGATGTTGACGCTCGCTTCGCTCAACACCGCGAGGACCAGCGTCACCCACACGATGAACTGGACGCCCCATTTGAGCACCCCCAGGATCACCGGGTTCACGGGGCGCGCCGCGTCGCGGTTGGCCGCGCGGTTCAGCCACGACACCAGCAGCCGGCTGATCCACAACGCGAGCTGGACGCCCACCAGGGTGAACAGCGCGATGCGCAACCACCAGTGGGGCGAGAACCTGCCCTGCGCGCTGGTCGCGCCGAGATGCAGGAACCCCAGCGCCGCCACGATCGCGATCAACAGCAGCAGCCAACCACGCGTGGCCGCCACGACGTCCGCGGCCACGTGCAGGCCGCGGCGCTGCGTGCGGTCGGCGAGCTTGCGAAGCCTCGCTCCGAGGAACAGGGCAAAGCCCTGCGCAACGATGTACCCAAGCAACGCCGCCACACCGGCGATGATCCAGGCAAGGGTGGAGTTGCCGAAGAATTGACCTTGCGAAAGCCAGTCGTGCGTCAAGACCAGGTCACCTCATGCGTTTCCTGCAACAGGATGCCACGGTCCGGGCGGCCGGATTCGTGGTGGGCACTGCCTGCACGCTGCCGGTCCGCTGGAACACGCGCTGCCGTTGCGCGGCGATTGGATCCGCGCAACGGACCGGGCGTCCACCTTAGCAAGGCGCTCTGCCTCGCGGCAATCCTGTGCCGGGAGCATGGCCAAGGTCACTTCCAAACGCCCCGCCGGCAGGGGAATATCCCTGTCCGTCCCCTGCGAGGAACCCCCATGTCCACGCAGACATTGCAGCCCGGCCCGGCGTCGGGCGCGCGTACACGGGTCGCGCTCGCCATCCTCGTCGGAGGCCTGGTTGCCGGCACGGTCGACATCGGCGCGGCCGCGTTGATCAACATGCTCGATCCGCGCGTGATCCTGAGGTTCGTCGCCGGCGGGGTGCAGGGCAAGGCCGCCTTGCAGGGCGGCGCGCAGAGTGCGTGGCTGGGTCTGTGCCTGCAATGGGGCATGTCGATCGTGATTGCCGCGATCTTCGTGATTGCCGCCACGCGCCTGCGCTGGCTGACCGCGCGTTGGGCCATGGCGGGCCTGGCGTACGGGGTGGTGGTGTTCGTGGTGATGGATTACGTGGTGATGCCGCTTCCGGCCTGGCGCCGGATCAATCACTTTTCGGCCGCGGCGCTGGCCATGAACCTCGTTGCGACGCTGGTGTTCGGCCTGATCGTTGCGTACGCGGCCAGGAAACTGCTGGGCCGCGTCCGCGCCTGACCTGCGGGTTTCTCACTCCGCCGGCAGGCGCAGGAACGCCGGGGGTTGCCGCTGGATGAATTCGCGCTCGACGTGGGCAAGCAGCTCGCGCTGGCTGCCGAACGGCAACAGGCCGGCCGCTTCCGCGAGCGAAACCCAGCGCGATGCCGAGTGTTCGGCATTGAGTCGCGCCTCGGCATCGATCGCGACCCGCGCCACGAAGGCGGGAACGATTTCGATGCAGTTGCTGGCGGCGGCATAGAACTGTTCGCAGAAGCTGGTTGCATGGAACATGTCCGGCACCAGCCCGGTTTCTTCGCGCAGCTCGCGCCGGGCGGCCTGCCAGCCGGTCTCGCCCGCGGCGACGTGGCCGGCGATGTAGCTCCACACGCCGTGCAGGTATTCGCCGGCACGGCGCACCACCAGCATTTGCGTTGCGGCGCCGGTGCCACGCAGCACGACGACGGAGACCATCGTGCACCGGACCTGCACGCCGTGCATTGGGTTGGCTCGGGGCCTGGGCATGACGATTGTCCTATGCAATGTTCGCGAAGCCGGCGTAAAAAGGGTGGGTTCGCCCGCGTGAAATGTATGCGATGACGGGGGGAATCCGGTTCCGGGACGCTGAGCGGAGGGTTGGCAATGAAGCAGATTCGACCAGGCAAAATCGCGGTGGCGCTGGCCTGCCTCGCCTTGACGTGCAGCGCAGGTGCGGCGACGCCGCCCGCCGCGGCCGCGACTGCGGGGCAGGACATGCTCGGTTTCACCGCCGCGGGCGCCGTGCAACAGCGCCAGCTCGAGGCGCGCTTCGACGCGCTGTTGAACGCCGACGACATGCGCGAATGGCTGAAGCGGCTGTCGTCCGAACCCAACCAGGTCGGCTCGCCGCACGACAAGGCCAACGCCGAATGGATGCTGGCGCAGTTCAAGGACTGGGGCTGGGATGCCCACATCGAGACTTTCGACGTGCTGTATCCGACGCCGACGCATGAGCTGGTGGAACTGGTCGCGCCGACGAAATTCAAGGCGACGTTGCACGAACCGCCGGTCAAGGGCGATCGCACTTCCGCTTTGCCGGGTGCGTTGCCGCCTTACAACGTCTATGGCGCGGACGGTGACGTCACCGGCGAACTGGTGTACGTCAACTACGGCATGCCCGACGACTACAAGGAACTGGCGCGGCTCGGGGTCAGCGTCAAGGGCAAGATCGTGATCGTGCGTTACGGCGGCGGCTGGCGCGGCTTGAAGCCCGAGCTTGCCTATGAGCACGGCGCTATTGGTTGCCTGATCTATTCCGACCCGCGCGACGACGGTTATTTCCACAGCGACCCGTATCCGAAAGGGGCGTCGCGGCCGCCGGAAGGCGTGCAGCGTGGCTCGGTGGCCAAGATGCAGCTTTACCCCGGCGACCCGACCACGCCCGGCTACGCCTCGACGCCCGGTGCCAGGCACGTGCCGGTCGATGGGGCCAAGACCATCCTCAAGATTCCGGTGCTGCCGATTTCCTACGCCGATGCCACGCCCTTGCTGGAGGCGATCGGCGGTCCGGTCGCGCCGGCCAGCTGGCGCGGCGCATTGCCGTTCACGTACCACGCCGGCGCGGGTCCGGCCAGGGTGCACATGGTCGTGAAGTCCGACTGGAGCCGCAAACCCGTTTACGACGTGATCGCGAAGCTGCCGGGCTCCGGCGCTGCGGACCAGTGGGTGGTCCGCGGCAACCATCACGACGGCTGGGTATTCGGCGCGTTCGATCCGTTGGCCGGCACCGTCGCGATGCTGGGCGAAGCCAAGGCCATGGGACAACTCTACAAGCAGGGCTGGCGGCCGCAGCGCACCATCGTGTATGCGAGCTGGGACGGCGAGGAGCCCGGTTTGCTCGGTTCGACCGAGTGGGCGGAGGCGCACGCCAGGGAACTCCAGGACAAGGCCGTTTTGTACCTCAACTCCGATACCAATGGACGCGGGATCCTGTTTGCCGGCGGCAGCCATTCCTACCAGCACCTGGTCAACCAGGTCGCCGCCGGCGTGGCCGATCCCGAGAAGGATGCGAGCGTGCAGCAGCGGCTGCGCGCGCACATCCTGGTCGAGGCCGCGAAAAAGGACGCCAGGCCGCGGCTCAAGGAAATCGCCAGGCTGGCGGCCAAGGGCGGCGACATTCCGATCTCGCCCCTGGGTTCGGGTTCCGACTACAGCGCCTTCCTCGAACATCTCGGTATCGCCACGCTGGATCTTGGATTCGGTGGCGAAGCCGATCAGGGTGGCGTCTACCACTCGCGTTACGACTCCTTCGACCACTTCATCCGCTTCGGCGATCCGACCTTCGAGTACGGCGTCGCCTTGGCCAAGGTGGCCGGCCACATCGTGATGCGCAGCGCCGATGCCGAGGTGCTGCCAATGCGCTTCAGCGATTTCAGCAGCACGCTGGATCGCTACATCGGCCAGCTCCACAAGCAGGCGGACGAGGCGCGCAAGGCCGCCGACGCGCAGCACAAGCTGCTCGACGCCGGCGCGTACAAGCTGGCATCGGATCCCTTGCATCCGGTCGCGCCGCCCGAGCGCCTGTCGGATGTGCCGAAGATCGACTTCACGCCACTGGATACAGCGGCGAAGAAGTTGAAGGAGAGCGCGCAAGCCTATGAAAAGGCTTATGGTGTCCGCGCGGAAAATGGGCTGGACATTCCGGCCGGGCAGCTCGTGCAGGTCAACCGGTTGATGGGCACGCTGGAGCAACGGCTGCTGGACGAGCAGGGCCTGCCGGGACGGCCGTGGTACAGGAACATGATCCAGGCGCCGGGCGAGCTGACCGGATATGCGCCCAAGACCATTCCCGCCGTGCACGAGGCGCTCGATGCGCGCGACTGGAGCCGCGCCGACCAGTACGCGGCGGTCACCGCCAGGGTGCTGGACAACTACCGCGCCCAGCTCGACCAGTTGACGGCGCTGCTCAAGTAGGCATGTTCGGACCTGCGCTTCGACGCGCGGGTCCGGCGTGGCTTCACACCGGTCATTGAACATTCCCGGACCCGTACGGTCGCAACCGGTGTGGGAGCACCTCCACTGCAGGACCCCGATCATGCGTCTTTCGAAATGGATTCCATTGTTGTTGCTGGCCGCGCTCGCGGGGTGTGCGCAGCAGCCAACGCGCGACGCGCCGGCGCGGCGTGCATCCGCCGCGGTCGACTACGACAAATACGTGCAGCGGGACGTGCCCTGGTTCCGGTTCACTTCGCTGTACAGCTGGGACTCGAACCGGCTTGGCTCCGTGGTGGTCTGGACCGGTCCGGCCCAGGCGTACCTGTTGTCGCTGGCGGGATCGTGCATCGGCCTGCAGAACACGTTCATGATCGCCCTGACCTCGCAGGATGGGCTGGTCGACTCGAACCGCGATTACGTGATCGCGGGCGGTGACCGATGCCAGATCATCCGCATCCAGACGATCGATGCCAAGGCGATCCGGGCGCTGCGCGGCAAGGCAAAGGCAGGCAGCGACAAGGGTGGCTGACGCCGCAGGCATGGCGTGGTGGCGGGCTTGAGGCGGGTCTGGCCGCCTGCACCAGCCGGGCGCCTTGCGACGGGCCGCTTCCGCAGTGCGTGCGGATTCGGGATGGAACGCGTCACGGGTGGCCGCCCCTGGCGACAACGCAGTTCGGCCATCGCTCATTCCGGCAAGGCGTCCAACCGGTGGTCGGGGCTCGGATGCACGGGCAGGCGGATCAGGAATTCGTGCTCCAGCACGGTGCGGATTTCCCGGGCGTCATGCAGGCTGCGCCGCTGGGTCGCGCCGCCGGCGGGGTGTACCGCGAATTCGCGGTTGCGCAGCGTGAGCCTCCGGCCGGCCAATGCGCGGGCGGCGGTGAGGCCCGTGACGAAGTGCGAACCGGGGTTGGTGGATGTCCAGTAGTTGCTGATGCGGTAATCGGCCGGAAATTGCGGCTGCAGGGTGAAGCGGTACAGCGTCTGCCACGCATCGGCCGCGAACAGTTGCAATCGCCAGTCGCCGTCGTCGTGGCGGACCAGCCGGAAGGGTTCGTGCGGCTTGGCCTGTTCGATGTCGAAAAACGAGTTGCAGCGGTCCGGTAGGCGTGTTGCCGCCGAAGCCGGCGTCGGCCAGCCATGATTTCCCCTCGGCTTCGACGCGCAGCAGCATGTGGGTGCGCGCAGTGATCGCGTCTTCCGGCTGTCCCCACGGCACTCGCGCGGCCAGGTCGGTGACTTCAAAACCGATCACGCGCAGCACATCGCTCAGCAGTCGGTACTGTTTGAAGCAATAGCCGCCGCGGCTGCCGCGCACCAGCTTGCGCTGCACGGATGCGATGTCCAGCGCCGGCGACACGCCGAGGAAGGGATCGAGGTTCTCGAACGGAATCGCGGCGACGTGTGCGGCGATGATGGCGCGCAGGGTTTGCAGGTTGGGTGCGACGGGTTGGCACAGGCCGATCCGTTCGAGGTAGGCGTGAAGGTCGATGGATTCGTTGGGCGTTTCCCGGTGCATGGGTTGGTTGCACTGTTGCGGAAGTCACTGGGTTCCCGCTTTCGCGGGGATGACGGCAAAAACGGGTCGCGTCCAGGCTGCAGCCGCGTACCTCGCGGTCCGTGACCGTTCAACTGTGGCTCGCGTCAATATGCGTACCGCAGCACCGCCACGAAATGGCAGGTCGTGCCAACCACGACGAACAGGTGCCATATGCAATGGCAGTAGCGCACGCGGGCGTCCAGTGCGAAGAAGATCACGCCAAACGTGTAGGCCAAGCCGCCCGCCAACAGCCAGGCCCAGCCGCCTATGGGCAGGCGTTGCCAAAGCGGCTGGATGGCGATCAGCACGACCCAGCCCATGGCGACATACAACAACGTGGATACGCGGGGGAATCGCATGCCCGCGAAGGTTTTGAACAACACACCCAGCAAGGCCATGCTCCATACCAGTCCGAAGAGGATCCAGCCCCAGGTGCCGCGCAACACGCCCAGCGTGAACGGCGTGTAGGTGCCGGCAATGAGTATGTAGATGGCCGCGTGGTCCACGACGCGCAGTACGTTTTTCGTGCGTCGATGCCAGGTTGCGTGGTAGAGGACCGACGCCAGGTACAGGGCGATCACGCTGCCGCCAAACACGGCCGATCCCACCACCGCCGAAACCGGGCCATTGCGCACCGCGTTCTGGACCAACATCGGCAGTGCAAGGATTGCGAGCAAGAGCCCCAGTCCATGACTGACGCTGTTGCCGATTTCCTCGACCAGGGTCTGGTTGCGCGAAATCGCTGGACTGGCGAGCATGGCTGACCTGTCGGATTGCCCAGGCTGTGATCGCGAAGCCTACCCGATGCGGCCAGCCATGTCCCCGCGCCGGCGCGCCGCTGGGCGGTTCGGGATCGTGGCGACGTGCGCGAGATCGACGATCACGAAGATTTCGGGGTGGCCCGGCAAGGGAAGATCCGGCGCCGAGCGGCTGGGTGCGCATGCCGCGCGTGCGATCCGCGAATGACTGGCCGGGTGCGAACCGCGCCCGTTCCGCTACCGCGATTGCGGCAGCCTCGCCGGCACCTGCCGCTCTTCATCCGTGGGCGCACGCACCCTGACCGAGTCGCGCAGTTCGCGACGCGTCAGCCGCCGTGGCCGTGCCCGTGGCCATGCTTGCGCTTGTGGCCATGTCCCCCGTCGTCGTCGCGCCACCATTGGCGCTGATGCCCGCCGTAGCGCTGCCTCACGTAATCGTTGCGCAGGTACGGGCGAGCGACGTCCAGCGCGATGTCCACGCCGCCGGTCTGCACGTAACCATGCAGCGCCAGCGGCAGGCTGATGCCGGCCTGCCAGCCATCGCCACCCAACCAGAACCACATGCGCGAGGCCGGCTCGTAATACACCCCGGCCGACGGGTAATAGACGTACTGGTGTTTGGCACGCCAGCCGTGTGCAGGCGCCCACGGCGGCGGGTCGGCCAGCGCGGGCGGGGCGATCAGGCCGGCACCGGCAATGGCGAGTGCGATCGACATGGCGACATGCGTGGTTTTCATGTTGGTTTCCTCGTGTGTTCCAGGATCGTGTTATCGCAGCACACCCCTATACAAACTGAATGCTGTGTCACGGAATCACGACGCGTTCAGCCACGGCGGCCGCTGCCACGACGGACGTGCACCGCAGCCATCGAAAATCGCCTTGCCGCGTGCGCTGGACCACAGGTCGGCGACCGCGATCAATACCCCGTTTTCGAAGACCAGCGGACAGCGTGGGCGCAGCCACGGCGGGATGCGCGCGTGCTGGAACAGGTCGCGCAATTCGCGCGTATGCGGGTCGCCAGCGGGCTTGATCCGCTCGCCGCCGCGCCGGAAACATAGCGTCAGCGGCGGTTCCAGGTTTGCGCCGGCATCGGCTTCGTTGGTTGTGACCAGGCGTAGCACGCCGCAGCCTGCGGGCAGGGCCAGTGGGGCGCCGTTCCAGGTGGCCTGCCAGCCCTCGGGCAGGGGCGGGAGTGGAGGCGTGGCGTGCAACTGCATGTCCCAGACGCGCACTTCCGCGCCCGGCCACGCGATCACGGGTACGCGATCGTCGGCCGCCTGCGCGGTCTGCCGTTCCAGCTCCCGACGTGGCGCGTCGGGCGGAATGGGCAGCCCGAGTGCGTGCAGCCAGGCGTCGAGCACCGGCGCGCGCAGGGCATCCGGCAACGCCAGCCAGCCGTCTGCGTCGAGGGCGCCATCCCGGAGCCGCAAGACGTCCAGCCGCGAGGCGGCTTCCTGCGCGATGTGGTCCGCCGCGGTCCTGCACAATTTGGCGGTGTGCAGGATCGCCGCCCGCGCTTGCGGCCAATGCAGGTCGAGGGTTGGAAGGACCTCCTGGCGCAGCACGTTGCGGACGAAGCGCGGCTCGCGATTGGCCGGATCGTCGATGGCTGAAATGCCTTGCTTTGTCAGATAGTTGCACAATGTTTCGCGTGGTGTTTCAAGCAAGGGCCGCCACAACTGGCCGCGCCCGCAAGGACGTTGCGGCCGCATCCCGCCCAACCCCTCCGGGCCCGCGCCGCGCAGCAGTTTCAACAGCACGGTCTCGACCTGGTCGTCACGGTGGTGGGCCAGCGCCAGCCATTCGCCAGCGCGCAGGTCTTCGGCGAAGGCTGCGTAACGTGCGCGTCGCGCCGCCGCCTCGATGCCCTCGCCCAGCGGGTCGTCAACCGTGACGCGCAGCGTTGCCAACGGCACGCCTAACGATTGGCAGAACGCGCGGCAGTGTTCTGCCCAGCGGCCGCTGTCGGGGTGCAGGCCATGGTCGACGTGCAGCGCGCACAAACTTCGGGAACGCGCTTCGGGCAGCTGTGCCAGCGCGTGCAGCAGCGCGGTCGAATCGGGGCCGCCGCTGAAGGCCACGCACAGGACGGGCGGTACGTTCGCCCGGAGCTGCGTCCGCAGGTCATCCGTCCACACGGTTCAAGCCTTGCCGGTTTTTGCGCGATTGCGGACGTGGATGGTCTTGGTGCGACCTTCGCCAGCGCTACGCCGCTCGATATCGAAGAGTGTCGTCGCGGCGATCAGGTCGCTCAGCTTGCCGTAGCCGTAGCTGCGCGCATCGAAGTCGGGACGCTGCTTGTTGATGATGGAGCCGACCGGGCCGAGGCCGGCCCAACCCTCGTCGTCCGAGGCGGCCTCCACCGCGTTGCGCAACAGGTTCACCAACCCGGAATCCTGCTTCAGTTGCGTGGCCGTGCGTGGCTTTTCCGGCGTCGGCTGGTCGGGTTTTCCGGAGAGGTTCTCGACGTAGACGAATTTGTCGCACGCGGCGACGAAAGGCTCCGGCGTCTTGCGTTCGCCGAAGCCATATACGGTCAGCCCGGATTCGCGCAGGCGCCCGGCCAGCCGGGTGAAGTCGCTGTCGCTGGAGACGATGCAGAAGCCGTCGAAGCGTCCGGAATACAGCAGATCCATGGCATCGATGATCAACGCGGAATCCGTGGAATTCTTGCCGCGCGTGTAACCGAACTGCTGCATCGGCTGGATCGACTGCTTCAGCAGCGTGTCCTTCCAGCTTTTCAGGTGATTGTCGGTCCAGTCCCCGTAGGCGCGCTTGACGTGCGCGGTACCGTACTTGGCGACTTCCGCCAGCAGCGCGTCGAGCAGTGACGGCTGCGCGTTGTCCGCGTCGATCAGGACTGCGAGCTTGGCGGCGGATTCGTTGGGCATGACATGGCTCCGCGACGTGGTCGGGTCGATGGTAGCGCGTTGACCAAGCGGCTGACGTTCCGCCCCGGCTGGTTCATGACACCGGCGTACGTATCGTGGAAACCGCATGCCCCTGCCGCTTCGGGGCGACCCCCTTCCGGTGGAAAGGGGTGGACATCGTCGCGCTTTTCCGGGTTCCGCTATTCCTGGTACGTTCCGTACTTGCGCAGCTTCTGGTAGCGCTGCGCCAGCAGATCGTCGACCGGCAATGCCTGCAACTCATCGAGCTGGTTGATGAGCACGGCCTTCAGGCGTATCGCCATCGAGCGCGGGTTGCGGTGCGCGCCGCCGGTAGGCTCGCGGATGACCTTGTCGATCAGGCCGAGTTCCTTGAGGCGCGGTGCGGTGAGGCCCAGCGCCTCGGCGGCGTCGCGGGCGCGCCCGGCGTTCTTCCACAGGATCGACGCGCAACCTTCGGGCGAAATCACCGAGTAGGTGGAATACTGCAGCATGTTGACGCGATCGCCGACGCCGATCGCCAGCGCGCCGCCGGAACCGCCTTCGCCGATCACGGTGCACACGACCGGCACCTTCAGTTCCGCCATCTCCTCGAGGTTGCGCGCGATGGCCTCGCTCTGGCCGCGTTCCTCGGCGCCGACGCCGGGGTAGGCGCCGGGGGTGTCGATGAAGGTCAGGATCGGCAGCCCGAAACGTTCAGCCAACTGCATCAGGCGCAACGCCTTGCGATAGCCCTCGGGTTTCGGCATGCCGAAATTCCGGTACACCTTGGACTTGATGTCGCGGCCTTTCTGGTGGCCGACCACCACCACCGGCCGGCCCACGATGCGCGCGAGCCCGCCCACGATCGCAGCGTCGTCGGCATACATGCGGTCGCCCGCGAGTTCGTGGAATTCATCGCAGATCACCGCGACATAATCCTTGGTGTACGGGCGCCCCGGGTGTCGCGACAGTTGCGTGATCTGCCAGGGCGTGAGGTCGCGGAAGATCTCGGCGGTCTTCACGCGCAGCTTGGAGCGCAGCTTGCCGACCTCGTCGTCCACGTCGATGGCGCTGTCGTGGCCCGCGGTGGTCAGCTCGCGCAGCTTGTCTTCGAGCTCGGCGATTGGTTGTTCGAAGTCGAGGAAATTGGGATTCATGCCCTGCCCGGGATTACGGCGCAGCCGCGATTATAGCGACACGGAAAGCGGGGCCAGGGTGCAATTTCCCGTTTTCCGCGCCGCCCTGTCATTTGGGCGAATTGGCAATCCTGATTGGCGTCGTATCTCGGCAAGTCTCATGCACACGATCAATAGACACTTCTCGTCATTCCGGGGTGCCTGCGGCTTCATCGCAGGCGAGCCCGGAATCGGTTTGACAGGCCCGACAAACACCAGATCGATTCCGGGTTCCGTCCGCAGACGTCGCGGGCAGCCCCGGAATGACAAGAAACATCGATTGCTGACGTATGGCGCCAGTCAGGTTGGGAATTGCACCCTGACCCCGGTTTTCAATCCAGCGCGGGACGCGACAATGACGGCTGCACCGACTTGACGCCAGGCACCTCGGCCAGACTTCGCAACAGTCCGGTGTTGACCCGCACCCTCCAATCTTCGCCGAGCCGCAGGTCGGCGCTGCCGGTGGCGTTGCGGTAGCCGGTCAGCAGCAGCGGCGTACGCCCGCCGCAGTGTCCGGCCAGCGCGCGTTTGAAAGTGGCCACGAACCCGGCATCGATGCCGTTGACGCCGATCCGCAACACGCGCGTACCGACCTCGCAGGCCTCGTCCAGTGTCCACACGCGACGCGCACGGATGCGCAATTCGCCGCGGAATTCGTCGAACGCGAGCCCGCCCTCGATGACCAGGATCGCGTCGGGCTGTACCAGCGCGCCGTATTGTTCCATCGCATCGCGGAAGAAGTTGATCGTCATCGCGCCCGACCAGTCCTCGATGCGCACGCCGGCACCGGATTCGCCATGCCGGAACACCTTGACGACCATGCCCGCGACCGCCCATGGCGTTTCCGGCGCGCGCCGCCAGCGGCTTTCACCGTCATCGCCAGCACGCGCTGCAGGGGGTTCGTAGCGTTCGGCGATCTCGCGGATGGGGCAGGTCGCGAGTTGCGCCAGCACTTCACGCCAGGGGTCGGTGGGGTGGCCGGAAAGATAATGCCCCAGGGTGGCGCGTTCCCCGGCGAGCTTGCGTTCCAGGGGCCATGGCGGTTGCGCGGGGGTTGCGATTGATACGGACGCGACCGGCGCCAGTGCGGCGCCGAACATGTCGTTCTGGCCGGCCTCGCGGTCACGCAGGCTTTGTTCGGCGGCTTTCACCGCTTCCGGCAGTTGCGCGGTGAGCGTGGCGCGGTTCGTTCCCAGTGAATCCATGGCCCCGGACTGGATCAATGCCTCGAACACGCGCTTGTTCAATTTGCCGGAGTCCATGCGTGCGCAGAAGTCGGCGAGGTCGCGGAACGAACCGCCGGACGCGCGCGCAGCCACGATCGCTTCGCACACCGCGCGGCCCACGCCCTTGATCGCGCCGAGGCCGTAGCGGATCGCGTCGCGCGCGCCGTCACCGGATCCGGCGTCGCGCGGGATCGCGATGAAGTGGTAATCGGAGGCATTGACGTCGGGCGGCAGCACCTCGAGGCCGGTGTTGCGCGCATCCTCGATGAACTGTACCAGCTTGTCGGTGGAGTCCATGTCCGAAGACATGGTCGCCGCCATGAACTCGGCGGGGTAGTGCACCTTCAGCCACGCGGTCTGGTAGGCGACCAGCGAATACGCGGCGGCGTGCGATTTGTTGAAGCCGTAGCCTGCGAACTTTTCCATCTGGTCGAAGATCGCATCGGCCTTCCTTTCGGGGACGCCGTTCTGCATCGCGCCGTCACGGAAGATCGTGCGGTGCTTGGCCATTTCGGCAGGCACCTTCTTGCCCATCGCGCGACGCAACAGGTCGGCGGCGCCCAGCGAGTAGCCGCCGACGATCTGCGCCATCTGCATCACCTGTTCCTGGTACACCATGATGCCGAAGGTTTCGCGCAACACCGGTTCCACGCGCGGATCGGGGTAGCTGACCGGTTCGCGTCCGAGCTTGCGCGCGACGTAGCTCGGGATCAGGTCCATCGGGCCGGGGCGGAACAGCGAGTTCAGCGCGATCAGGTCCTCGAAGCGATCGGGTTGCGCGTCCTTGAGCAGCCGCTGCATGCCGCCGCCTTCGAACTGGAACACCGCGACGGTGCGGGCTTCGCGGAACATCCGGAAGACCTCGGGGTCGTCCAGCGGCAGCGCGGCGATGTCGAGCGGCGCCTCGCCCGATCCGGCGCGGCGCGCGTTGATGGCCTTGACCGCCCAGTCGATGATGGTGAGCGTGCGCAGGCCGAGGAAGTCGAACTTGACCAGTCCCACCGCCTCGACGTCGTTCTTGTCGTATTGCGTGACGATGCCGGTGCCGCCGGGTTCGCAATACAGCGGCGCGAAATCGGTGAGCGGGGTCGGCGCGATCACCACGCCGCCGGCGTGCTTGCCGGCATTGCGCGCCAGGCCTTCCAGCTTCAGGGCAAGGTCGATCAGGGTGCGCGCTTCGTCGTCCTGCTGGTACAGGTCGCAGAACTCGCGCACCACGCGGTCGGGTTCCTTCTTCGATTTTTCGCTGCGGCCCAGCGCGTCGCCGAGGGTCAGGTCCAGCGGCATGCGCGGGATCAGCTTGGCGATCTTGTCCACCTGTCCGTAGGGCATGCCCAGCACGCGCCCGCAGTCGCGCAGCACGGCCTTGGCCGCCATCGAGCCGTAGGTGATGATCTGGCTGACCTGGTCGCGGCCGTACTTGTCGGCGACGTAGGCGATCACCTCGTCGCGGCGTTCCATGCAGAAATCGACGTCGAAATCGGGCATCGACACGCGCTCGGGATTGAGGAAGCGCTCGAACAGCAGGCCGAAGCGCAACGGATCGAGGTCGGTGATCCTGAGACACCATGCCACCACCGAGCCTGCGCCGGAGCCACGACCCGGGCCGACGGGAATGTCTTCCGTCTTGGCCCAGCCGATGAAGTCGGAGACGATCAGGAAGTAACCGGCGAAGCCCATCTTGCCGATCACGTCCAGCTCGAGTTCGAGGCGCGATTCGTAATCCTCGCGGGTGTGGCCCGCGGCGAGGCCGCATTCGGCGAGGCGTTGCTCGAGGCCTGCGCGCGCCTGGCTGCCGATCCACGACTCCAGCGTGTGCTTTTCCGGGACAGGAAAGGCCGGCAGGTAATACTTGCCGAACGAGAGTTCGAGGTTGCAGCGCTTCGCGAGCTCGACGGTGTTGTCCAGCGCCCCGGGGAGGTCGGCGAACAGTTCCGCCATGGCCTCGGCGGACTTCAGCCACTGCTCGGGCGAATAGTCGCGCGGGCGCCGCGCGTCGGACAATTGATAGCCCTGCTGGATGCACACGCGCGCCTCGTGGGCCTCGAAATCGTCGGCGTCGAGGAAGCGCACGTCGTTGCTGGCGAGCACCGGCAGGTCG
The DNA here is from genome assembly GCA_036279975.1 of Rhodanobacteraceae bacterium. GTDB lineage: Bacteria > Pseudomonadota > Gammaproteobacteria > Xanthomonadales > Rhodanobacteraceae > 66-474. The sequence goes on along the minus strand of DASURP010000044.1, from coordinate 18,832 downwards.
AGCGCCGCCGCGAGTTGCAGCGCCTGCGCGTTGAAAGCGTCCTCGCCGTCGCGCCGGGTGTGCGTGAGTTCGACGTACAGGCCGTCCCCGAAATGATGGCGCAGCGCATCGAGCCCGGTTCGCGCATCGCGCTCGCGCTGCGCGACCAGAAGTCGTCCGCAGGCGCCATCGCGTCCCACGATCGCGAACAGCCCGGCGACCGCGCCCTCCAGCCATTCGGGCTGGATCTGCGCGCGCCCGGCATGCTGGCCTTCCAGCCAGCCGCGCGAGACCAGGCGCGTCAGGTTGAGGTAGCCGGCGTGGTCGCGGCACAGCAGGGTCAGGCGGTCGGGGCGGGTCGCGTCCTCGGGATTGGCGATCCACAGGTCGCAACCCACGATCGGCTTGATCCCGGCTTTTTCAGCCGCGGTATGGAACTTGATCTGCGCGAAAAGGTTCGAATCGTCGGTCAGCGCCAGCGCCGGCAACCCCAACTCCACCGCGCGGCTGACCAGGTTGGCGTGCTTGGCCTTGGCCGGATCGCCATACTCCGGTTTTTCCGGAATGCGGATGGTGGAATCACGCAGCGAATATTCGCTGTGCACGCGCAGGTGGACGTAGCGGATCGGCATGTAGGCGTTCGCGGTATTCGTGCAAGCCTATTGCCGGAACGCGGGGGCGGCAAGCTTGACAACACGGGCTACGCGAATACGGCAAGCGCGGGTTTCGGCCAGAGCGCATTTCCTGATCTGTTACGCTCTAGGCGTGATGCCACGTAAACACACCAGCCCAGTGAATTGGCGCCGATGTCGAGTGCGAGACGATATTTGACCCGTTCCATGAAATTCCCCCTTGACCCACATTTGCAACGGTCGTCGTCCAGACCGCACTGGCAGATCAGGAAATGCACTCTTTCCGCTAACAAGCTGATCAGCTTCAAAGCTGAAAGATGCACCAGATCAGACAAGGCCGGGCAACCGGCCTTTGTCGTTTCCAACGCCAGGTCGTCTCACGTCGTGAGTTTGCTGCGTTGGATCAGGCGAGCACCCGGCCGCTTGTTCCGCTGAGCACGAGTTCCATTTGCGCGTATGCTGACCGCACCGGCGCGAAGCTGCGGCGGTGTTCGGGGCACGGTCCGAGGCAGCGCAGGGCCTCGAGGTGCGCCGCGGTGGGGTAGCCCTTGTGCTGCGCGAAACCGTAGCCGGGCCAGCGTGCATCGTATCCGTCGAGGATGTGGTCGCGGCTGACCTTGGCGAGGATCGAGGCGGCGCTGATTGCAGGCTCCGTCACGTCGCCGCCCACGATCGCGCGGGCCGGGCAGGGCAGCGACGCCGGCAGGCGGTTGCCGTCGATCAGCGCGCGGTTCGGCCTGACCGCCAGCGCATGCAGCGCGCGGGCCATGCCGGCGAGCGTGGCATTGAGGATGTTGATGCGGTCGATTTCATCGGCTTCCACGCGCACGACGGCATGCGCCAGCGCGCGCGCCACGATCAACGGGTACAGGCGTTCGCGGCGCCTTTCCGAGAGCTGCTTGGAGTCCGCGAGGCCGTCGATGGGCCGCGCGGGATCCAGGATCACCGCGGCCACCACGACCGGCCCGGCCAGCGGGCCGCGGCCCGCCTCGTCCACTCCGGCGACGTGCGCAATCATTCCAGGTCGCCCAGCTTGCCGAATACCCATGCGCGGTAGGAGTCACGCAACGCGGCGTTGTGGCAATCGAGGTCGTGGCCGTCGCAACGGTCGCGCAACAACGTGTTGGCGATGAAGAAAGGGTTGCGCGGCAGGCTCGCGGCGTCGAGCAACAGGGAGCCCAGGTAGGCGATGTCGAGGACGGGGTAGCGCTCGCGCACGGTCGGCAGGTTGAACCCCTTCAGCATGTAATACGTCACGTATTGCGAATCCGGCACCGTGGCAGGCACCGTCTTGACGAGTGTGTTGATCGCGCCGTCGAACGACGGCTGGTGGTCGCCGAAGTGCAACAACAACGCTGGGCGGTCGTCGTGGCGCAGGAAGGATTCCAGCCGGGTCATTGCTGCGTCGGACATCGACAGGCGCTGCAGGTAGTTGGCGAGGTTGAGGTTCAGCCAGTCGTCCAGTGGTGGGTTGCCCGGCGCAAGCTTGCCGGGAAACAGTGGTTGATCGTAGGGTGCCGGCAATTCGTGCAGCTGCGTCATGTGCGGACCGTGCTGGTGCAGGGTCAGCACGAACACGAATACCGGCTTGCCGCCCGCCTTGGCCTTCTCGATTTCGAAGACGTGCTCGAATGCGCGGAATACCTCGGCGTCGGTGGCGCCCCAGCCGAGCTTCAATTCACGACCGCCATGGAATGCATCGAAACCGTAATCGGCATAGGCGTCGCGGCCGTTCATGAAATCGCCGTCGGTGGGGTAGATGCCGACGGTCCGATAGCCGTCGGCGCCGAGCAGGCGCGGCAGGGTGTAGCGGATGCGCGGGGCGAGGTTGAACGGCGCGTAGACACCGGCCGGGCCGAACAGGGTATGCGGCATGCCCGTCAGGAACGCGAATTCGCTGGTCCAGGTGCCGCCGCCCCATGTGTGCACGTTCATCCAGCCGTGCGCGATGGTGTCGGCGTCGGCGTGGAACATGCGCGCATCGCACAGCGTCGACGTGCAGGCCGCCAGCATGCGCGGGTCGAACGTGCTTTCCTCGAGCACGGCGACAATGTCGGGCTTGCGTGTCGTGGTCCGTGCGTTCGTCGCGAGATCGCGCCAGTCGTCGCGCGCAGCGTCCACTGGCTGGAATGGTGGTTCACGCACGTGTGCGTTGCGGATCGAGACGATGAAATCCGACACGAAGCTCTTGTCGTTCATCGCCTTCCACATGCCCTTGTCGTACACGTGCGCGAACGGGCCTTTGGGGTACAGCGTCACGACAAGCACCACAGTCGCCGCAACCAGTCCGAGCACGCGCACCGCGCGCACCGGTGTGCCGGAAGCCGGCCGGGCATCGCTGCGCCACAATACGACCAGCAGCAATGGCACCAGCACGACGGCCGCAACGATCGCCGCGATGATGAAGGGATAGCGCAGCAGCGTCTCGCCGATTTCCGCGTTGAAGTAATACACGAGGTCGGGCGCCAGCAGCGGCGTCGAGAGGTATTTGAATTTCAGGTTGGCGGCGACCGCCACCAGCAGCATGGGCAGGCAGCCGGCGACCAACCCGAACGCGGGCCGTCCGCTCGCGGCGAAGGCCAGCCCGACCAGACCTACGAGGATGCACGCCGCGAACGCGCCTTCGAGCGCCGTCTGTTCGGCCAACGGACCAAAGCGAAGGGTGAACAGCAGCACGCCGATGGTGAACGCGGCCAGCCAACCGCGGCGGGATAGCGGGGAAAGGAAGCACGGGGTTGCGATCGTCATGGGGCTCGGGCAGCTTCGCGGGATGCCGCGGGAGCCTGCAGGATCGCGCGCGCCGCCGCCACGGCGCCACCACCGCCCGCGTGCAGAACCAGGTGCATCCGCTCGAATTCATGCACGAGTTCGTCGCGACGGGGGGGATCGCGGAACCACGCCAGTACGGCGTTCGCCAGTTTCGCGGGCGTGCAATCACGTTGCATCAGTTCGGGCACCAGCGCCTTGCCGGCGAGGATGTTGGGCAGCGAGTAGCGCTCGGTCTTCAGCATCCCGAGGCCCTTGACCAGGGTGTGGGTCAGCGCCGCGATGCGGTAGCCGACCACCATCGGGCGTTTTGCCAGCATGGCCTCGAGTGCGGCGGTGCCCGACGCGAGCAATACCACGTCGGCGGCCACCATCGCGCGATGGGCGTGGCTGTCCAGAAGCACGGGTCCGGCATTGTCCAACAGTGCCTGGATGGCATCACGGCACCGCGCATTCGCCGCCGGAATCACGACCTGCAAGCCCGGTATCTCGTCGGCGACGCGCCGCGCGGCGTCGAGGAAGATCGCACCGAGCCGCTTGATTTCCGAGGCACGGCTGCCGGGCAACACGGCCAGCACCGGCGCATCGACAGCGAGGCCAAGTTCCCGGCGCGCGGCATCCCGATCGGGAACGAGCGGAAAGCGGTCGGCCAGCGGGTGTCCGACGAATTGCGCATCGACGCCGTGCCTGGCGTAGATCGGCGGCTCCATGGGAAACAGGCACAACACGCAATCGGCCGAGTGGCCGATGGTGTCCGCGCGGCCTTCGCGCCAGGCCCAGATCGACGGGCTGACGTAGTGCACGGTGCGGATGCCGGCGCGTTTCAGTTTTTTTTCGAGGCCGAGGTTGAAGTCCGGTGCGTCGATGCCGATGAACACGTCCGGCTTCAGCGCGATCAGGCGGCCGGCCAGCGACGCGCGCAGGCGCAGCAGGCGCGGCAGGTCGCGCAGCACCTCGGCGAGGCCCATCACCGACAGTTCGTCGATGTCGTGCCAGGCGTCGAACCCGGCCGCACGCATGCGTGGTCCGCCGATGCCGACGAACCGTGCCCCGGGTGCGCGCGCCCGCAACGCCACGACCAGGTCGGCACCGAGCTGGTCACCGGAATCCTCGCCGGCGACCAGTGCAATGACGGGACTCGGGACTCGGGACTCGGGAATCGGTAGAGACATGTGGTTCTTGCTGTCATTCCTGCGCGAGCAGAAATCCAGCGTCGTGATGGGTGTCCGCTGCGTACGTGCAGCCAAGGATGCGCATTGTAGAAGCAAAGACGCGGGTTGCCTGGTTCGGCTTTGCCGGGCGCGGGGCCGGCAGGCACGATGCAGTCGCCACGCTCCCCCGAGCCTCACCGCACCAGCGATCGCTCGCTGCGGTCGATGAAGTCGCAGAACGCGCGTACGTCCTCACTGGCGTCGGCCTGTCCGGCGAGTGCCGCGCGTGCTTCCCCGAGCGTCTTGTGCGACATGTAGAGCGTGCGATAGGCGCGCTTGATGGCCGCGATGCGCTGGGTATCGAAGCCGCGCCGCTTCAGGCCCTCGGCATTGACGCCGCGCGGTTCGGCGAACTGGCCCGCGACGTAGATGAAGGGCGGCACGTCGCGGTTGATGGCCGAGTACATCGCGGCAAAGGCGTGCGCGCCGATCTTGCAGAACTGGTGCACGCCGGCAAAGCCCCCCAGCACCACCCAGTCGCCGATCTCGACGTGGCCGGCCAGTGTCGCGTTGTTGGCGAAAATCGTGTGGCTGCCGATCTGGCAGTCGTGCGCGACGTGCACGTAGGCCATCACCCAGTTGTCGTCGCCGATGCGGGTGACGCCGCCGCCCTCGGCGGTGCCGCGGTTGATGGTGACGAATTCGTGGAAGGTGTTGCCCTCGCCGATCACGAGTTCGCTGCGCTCGCCCCTGTATTTCTTGTCCTGCGGGTCGCCGCCGATCGAGGCGTACGCATCGATGCGGTTGTCGCGGCCGATGCGGGTCTGGCCCTGGATCAGAGCGTGCGCGCCGACCCGGCAGCCCACGTCGATTTCGACGCCCGCGCCGATCACGGTGTAGGGACCGACGGCAATGTCGTCGGCAAGTCGCGCGTCCGCGGCGACGATCGCGGTGGGATGGACGCCTGCCGGGGCTCGGCTCACCGGGTCGATTCCGCGCACATCAGCTCGCAGGTCGCTACTTCCTTGCCGTCGACCAGCGCGCGCGCGGTGAAGATACCCATGCTGCGGATCAGGCGCTTCAGTTGCACCTCCAGGCGCAACTGGTCGCCCGGCAGCACCGGCTTCATGAAGCGCGCGTTGTCGACCTTGGCGAGGTAGAAGATGCGATTGTCCCTGTCGGCGTGCGTGCCGGACAGTCCGATCAACAAGCCGGATGCCTGTGCGAGCGCCTCCACGATCAGCACGCCCGGCATCACGGGATGACCCGGGAAATGGCCCGTGAAAAACGGCTCGTTGAGGGTGACGTTCTTGATCGCGACCAGGCCCTTCCCGGGCGTGAACTCGACCACGCGGTCGACCAGCAGGAACGGGTAACGGTGCGGCAGGATCGCCGCGATTCGTTCCGCGTCGACCGGCAGGGTCATGGGAGTGGCGGTGTCGTTCATCAATGGCTTCCCTTGTGCATGGCTTCCAGTTGCTTTTCCAGTGCGGCGATCCGGCGCGCCATCGCGTCGAGCTGGCGCATGCGCGCGGCGTTGCGGCGCCAGGTACGGTTTTCCTGCAGCGGCGCACCGGAAGAATACACGCCGGGTTCCCGGATGGAGTGCGTCACCAGGGTCATCGCCGTGATGGTAACGCCATCGGCGACTTCGAGGTGGCCCAGCACCCCGGCGCTGCCGCCGATCAGGCAGTCGCGACCGATCCTGGCGCTGCCGGCGACCGCGGCGCAGCCGGCCAGCGCCGTGTGCGCACCGATGTGCACGTTGTGCGCGATCTGGATCTGGTTGTCCAGCCGCACGTCTTCCTCGAGCACCGTGTCTTCCAGTGCGCCCCGGTCGATGGTGGTGTTGGCTCCGATCTCGCAGTCGTCGCCGATGCGCACGCCACCTAGCTGCGGCACCTTGACCCAGCCCTCGGCGTCGCGCGCAATCCCGAAACCGTCTGCACCCAGCACGGCGCCCGGATGGACCAGCACGCGCTTGCCGAGGCTGACCCGCGTCACCAGCGTGACGTGGGCGCCAAGTCGGGATTGGGCGCCGACGGTGCAACCTGCGCCGGCCACGCAGTGCGGCCCCAGCACCGCGCCCGCCTCGATGATCGCGCCGGCCGCAACGACGCAACCCGGACCCACGCTGGCGGACGGGTCGATGTGCGCGCCGTCTTCGACCACCGCGCCGGGATGGATGCCGCTGTGGATGGCCGGCGCGTTTTCGAACAATGCGGCGATGCGAGCGAAGGCGAGGTAGGGATCGCTGGCGATCAGCACCGGCACGGGGCTGGCGTCGGCGTGTTCGGGACGCAACACCACCACACCCGCAAGGGTGCGCTTCAGGTCCGCGGCGTAGCGCGGATTGGCGAGGAAGGCCAGTTGGCCGTGTCCCGCGCGCGCCAGCGGCGCGACTCCGTGGATGACGCGCGCGTCATCGCCCCGTGCTTCGAGCCCGAAGCGCTGCGCCAGTTCGTCGATCCGGTAGCCGGTTGCTGGTTCCATTCGTCTCGCGCAATGCAGTGGATCCGTGCTTGCGCCGCCACGAGGGTTCCCGCATCGCTGACGGCCTCTGGAACCGTCGCGAGCGAAGGCAGGTTGTGCGACGTCGGAGCGCAGGAAGCGGAGTGTACACGTCAGTACATGAGCATTCCGGGCACCGCCGGCACGCAAGCTGCCGAGCGCAGCAGGTTATGGAGGCCGTCAGAATGTCCGGCCGAAATAAAACTGCAACGTCTCCTCGTACGGCTTGTCACCCGGCTGGTCGCGTACCGGCTTGGCCAGGTTGATCACGATCGGGCCAACCGGCGCGATCCATTGCAGCGAGATGCCGACCGAGGCGCGCAGGGTGGAGGCGTCGAAATCGCCGTAGTTGGCATAGACGTTGCCGACGTCGGCGAACAGCGAGATGCGCGCCTTGGGGTTGTCCTTGAAGAACGGCAGCACCAGTTCGCTGCTGCCCAACACCTTGAATGCGCCACCGACCGGCTGCGGACGGAAGTAGAACCCGCCAACGCAGTTGCCATTGGTGCCGATGGCGGTGGGATCCGCCTGGCCGTTGGCGCCGATGAGCCCCGAACAGATGCGCGGCCCCAGCGTGTTGTCCTGGAAACCGCGCACGTCGCGTACGCCGCCGGCGTAATAGTTCTGGAAGAACGGGAACGACATCGTGTGGATGGTGCCCTGGGCGTCGGCGTACTGCACGGAGATGTCCTTCGAGTACGCCTTGCCGTAGCCGAGCGTGCCCGAAAGGTGTCCGACGAAGCCGAACGGCAACGGGAAATAGTCGCTGCTGGACAAGGTCAGCTTGTAGTAGGGCACGGTGCCGCCCGGCAACCCTATTTCCGCGCTGACCTGTTGCAGGCCGCCGCGGGTCGGCTTGAAGAACTTGTTGAGCGTGTCGTGCGAATAGCTGATGTTCAGCGGCGCGCTGTGGATGGTGTAGTGGCCGATCTTGTTGATCTGGTCGAAGAACACCTGCGGTGTGTAGCCCGGGATCAGGTCCAGCCTGGTCTTGTTGACGCCGATGCCGACGTTGATGCTGTCGGTTTCGCTGATCGGGAAGCTCAGGTAGGTGTTGAACGAGTCGGTGTCGGACAGGTACGAGGCGATGTTCTGCTCGCCCTGGTTCAGCTTCAGCACGCTGGCGTTGTAGCCGATGCCGATGCCGCTGTCGGTCAGGTACGGGTTGTAGAACGACACCTGGTACTGCTTCAGGAACAGGCTCTTGGAAAACGTCGCCGAGACCCGGTTGCCGCTGCCGAGGAAGTTGTTGTTGGCGATCGACGTGCTGAGGATGATGCCCGATACCTGTGAGTAGCCGACGCCGAACTGGAACTGTCCGGAGGCCTCCTCCTTGACCTTGACGTTGAGGTCGACCTCGTCGGTGGTGCCGGGCACCTTCACGGTGTCGACGCTGACATCACTGAAGAACCCGAGGCGCTGCAGGCGCACTTTGGAGCGGTCGATGGCCGCCTGCGAATACCAGGCGCCTTCGAACTGGCGCATCTCGCGGCGCAGGACCTGGTCCTGGGTCTGGGTATTGCCCTTGAAATTGATGCGGCGCACGTACACCCGCGGACCGGGCTCGACGTAGAAGGTGAGGTCGACGGTGTGGTTGTTTTCGTCGACCTTCGGCAACGGCGAAACCTTGGCGAACGCGTAGCCGATGTTGGACAGCACGTCGGTGATCGCGTCGGATGAAAGCTCGATGCTGTGCCGGTCGAACACCTCGCCGGGCTTGATCCTCAGCACCCTGCGCAGCGCCTCCTCGGGCAGGATCAGGGTGCCCAGCAGGTGGATGTCCGAAATCTTGTAGATCTCGCCCTCGTGGATGGCGGCGGCAATGTAGATGTTGCGCTTGTCCGGGCTGATCGTGACCTGCGCGGAGCTGATGTTGAAGTCGGCGTAGCCGCGGTCGAGGTAGTAGGAGGAGAGCTTGGTGAGGTCGCCGGACAGCTTTTCACGCGAGTACTGGTCGTTGTTGGAGTACCAGGACGTCCAGTCAGGGGTGCCCGATTCCCAGCCGTCGCGGATCTGCCGGTCCGTGAACGCCTGGTTGCCGACGATGTTGATTTCCTGGATCTTGGCGGCCTTGCCTTCCTTGATCTCGATGTCGATGGCGACTCGGTTGCGGTCGAGGCGGGTGACGTGCGGTTCGACCACGACGTTGTACTTGCCACGATCGTTGTACTGGGCGACCAGCTGTTGGCGCAATTGGTCGAGGGTCAGGCGATCGAAGGTCTGGCCTTCGGCCAGGCCGGCGGATTTCAGGCCCTTCATGAGCTGGTCGGTCTTGATGTCCTTGTTGCCGCGCACGGTCAGGCTGGCGATCGAAGGGCGTTCGGTCACCTTCACGATCAGGATGTTGCCCTGCCGCTGCAGCTCGACGTCGCTGAAGAAACCGGTCTTGAACAGGTCATGGATCGCCTTTTGGGCGGTCGCGTCGGACATGGTCTGGCCGGGTTCGATCGGCAGGTAGCTCAGGACGGTGCCGGCGGCGATGCGCTGCAGCCCCTCGATGCGGATGTCGCTGACCGTGAAAGGCTGGAACGCGTACGCCGCGACCGGGGCAGAGAGGGCGGCGAACAGGATCAGTGCGGCGACTCGTTTCATCGTCGATTCCGGAACTCGGGGCTTGGCGCAAACCGTGCATCGTACAGGGCCGGCCGCGCGTGGGAAAGCAGGACAGTCAACTCTGGCATCGCCCGCGCCCGGTCAATGCAGGGTCGCGCGGGGGCGTGCGTTCACGAAAAGATCCGCAGGATGTCGTTGTAGAAAGCGAGTCCCATCAGCATCACCAGCAGGGCCATGCCCATGTACTGGCCAGCCGCCATCGCGCGCTCGGACAGCGGGCTGCCCTTGACCAGTTCGATCAGGTAGTAGAGCAGGTGGCCGCCGTCGAGGATGGGGATCGGCAGCAGGTTCATGATGCCGAGGCTGAGCGAGATGATGCCGAGGAAGTACAGGAACCACGCCGGTCCCATTTCCGCGGAGGTCTGCGCGTACTGCGCGATGGAGATCGGGCCGGACAGGTTGGACAGCGAGGCCTGGCCGGTCAGCATGTGGCCCAGCATCTTCACGGTCGTTGCGGTGATGTTCCACATCTGCCCGAATGCCGCAGGGACGGCCTGCAGCGGTCCACGCCGGAGCACGGTGTCGTATTTCGCGGCGGTGGGCCTGACGGCGATGCCGATCAGCCAGGCTTGGGTGCCGTCGGGCTCGCGCGCAAGGCGCGGTTGCAGGCGCACCGTCATCGACCGGTCGCCGCGTTCGACGACCAGGGTCAGCAACTGGTCGGCGCGGGCAAGCTTGCGGGTGGTGTCGACCAGCTGGTTCCAGTCGCCGATTGCGGTGCCGTCGATGCTGACGATGCGGTCGCCCGGCGCGAGCCCGGCGGCATGCGCGGCGCTGTCGGGAACCACCTGGCCGACTACCGGGGGCAGGCTGCGCTGCAGCGGCATCATGCCGGTCTGCTCGACGATGGTGCGGTCGCTCGGGTGCGGCGGCAGTTTGTCGAAGTGCAGGACGCGCGTCTGCACGTCGCCATCGGGTGTGCGCAGTTCCAGCGGCGTCGCCCGGTGCGTTTGCGCGGCGTTCGCCAGCGACAAGCCGAGATCGGTCCAGTTCGAGACCGGCTGGCCGTCCACGCTCAGGATCCGGTCGCCGCGCTGGACGCCCGCCTGCGCCGCGAGATGCGTGACATCGCCGACCAGCGGCTGGAAGTCGGGCTTGCCGATCACCAGCATGGCCCAGAACGCGGCCACCGCGAAGATCAGGTTGAAACCCGGGCCGGCCAGCACGATCAGGATGCGCTGCCAGATCGGCTTGCCGGTGAACTCGCGCGGGCGATCGGCGGGGGGGACCACGCCTTCGCGCGCGTCCAGCATCTTCACGTAGCCGCCCAGCGGGATCCACGCCACGCAGTACTCGGTGCCGTCCTTGCCGTACCACGACTTGATCGGGCTGCCGAAGCCCACGGAAAAACGCAGCACCTTGACGCCGCAGCGGCGCGCCACCCAGAAGTGCCCGAACTCGTGGAAGGTCACCAGGATGCCGAGGGTGACGATCATCCACCAGGCGGAACCGAGAATATTCAGGAGGTCGCTCATGTAATCGGGAAAGAATCCACTGGCCACGCCATGATAAAGCAACCGGCCTGAAGGCCGGGCGTGCCGGGAAAGCACGACGGTTCATCGACCGCGCGGGAGCACTGCAAGTTCCGGATCGGGAACGGCGTACCTACAATCCCAGCAGGAATTTCCCCAGCACGAACACCGGCAAGGCCGCGACGATCGAGTCCATGCGGTCGAACACCCCGCCGTGCCCGGGAAACAGGGTGCCGGAATCCTTCACCCCGGCGTGGCGCTTGATCAGGCTTTCGAACAGGTCGCCGATGATCGAGAACAGCACCGTCAGCAGGGCCAGCGCGACGATCGCGGGCAGCCGGTCCGTGGGCACCTCCAGCAAGACACCGCCGACGACACCGACGATCCCTGAACACACCAGTGCGCCGTACACCCCTTCGCGGGTCTTGCCGGGGCTGATCGTGGGGGCGAGTTTCACCCGGCCCCAGCGCCGGCCCGCCGAATAGGCACCGATGTCGGCTGCCACCACGATGCAGGCGAGGAACAGCACCCACCACTCGCCCCGTCCGGCATGGGGTTCGGCCAAGTCGCCGTGCATCACCACGACCGCGCACCAGGCCGGTGCCGCCACCAGCGCTCCCGCGATCAGTTTCAGCAACGCGTGGCCGGGGCCCGGCGACGCCGCGAAACGATGGTGGCCGAGCCAGGTCAGCGCCAGCAGCCACCACAACAGGCCGGCGAGCACCGGCGCCCACCACCACGGCGTCTTGCACACCTGCCAGAGCAGCGCGAAAACGATCGCGTAGCCGAGCAGTGCGACCAGCCGCAGGGGATGGCCGCGTACGCCGGCCAACCGGGTCCATTCCCACATGCCCAACAGGAAGATCAGCCCCAGCAGGGTCGCGAACACCGACGCCCTGGTCAGGAAGATCAGCGCGAGGATCAGTGGCGAAAGGATCAGGGCGGTGATGACTCGCTGCTTCAGCATAAGCAACGGTCAACCCGCTCGCGCGGCGGCGGGGGCAGGCGCACAGCCGAAGCGGCGCTCGCGGCGGGCGTAGTCATCGAGGGCGCGGTCGAGTTCGGCGTCGTCCACATCTGGCCACAGGGTATTGGTGAAATGCAGTTCCGTGTAGGCGAGTTGCCAGAGCAGGAAATTGCTGACGCGGTGTTCGCCGCCGGTGCGGATGAACAGGTCCGGTGGCGGGACGTCGGCGAGGCAGAAGAAGGGCGCCAGGACGTGCTCGTCGATGGTCGCCGGATCGAGTTCGCCGCGTGCGACCGCTTCCGCGGCGCGGCGCGCGGCCTGCGCGGTGTCCCAGCGGCCGCCGTAATTGACGCAGATGTTGAGGGCCAGCCGCGCGTTGTCCGCCGTGCGGATCGCGGCAAGCTGCATGCGGGTGCGGATGGCCTCGGAAAACGCGGACAGTTCGCCGACAAAGCGGACCCGCACCTGGTTCTGGTGCAACTCGTCGATTTCCCTGTCCAGCGCCTTCAGGAACAGGTCCATCAGGGCGCCGACCTCGGCGTCGGGGCGCTTCCAGTTCTCCGAGGAAAATGCAAACAGGGTCAGTACTTCCACGCCGTGGCGCAGGCAATACGCCACCGTGGTGCGCACCGCCTTCTGGCCGGCGCGGTGGCCGAAACTGCGCGGCTGCGCGCGGCGGCGCGCCCAGCGCCCATTGCCATCCATCACGATCGCGATGTGGCGCGGCACCGCGGCGCGGCCTTCGTCGCCGGCCCCGGGCTGGTCCGGCTTGATCCGTGCGGCCACGGCCGCGGGTCCAGCCGCGCCATCGGCTCCGGCGTGTCCGGGGCGCAACAGCTTGTCGCTTGCGGCGTCCATTCGGGGCCCGGTTTCCGGTCAGATGGCCAGGAGTTCCTGCTCTTTCCCCTGCACCGCGGTATCGACTTCCTTGATGAAGTGGTCGGTCAGCTTCTGCACCTCGTCCTGGCCGCGGCGTTCCTCGTCCTCGCTGATCTGCTTGTCCTTCAGGAGGTTCTTGATCTGCTGGAGCGCATCGCGGCGGATGTTGCGTACCGCGACCTTGGCGTTCTCGCCCGAGTGTCCGACGTGCTTGGCCAATTCCTTGCGGCGCTCCTCGGTCAGCGGCGGCATGTTGAGGCGGATCGTGGTGCCGGCGGTGGTGGGGGTCACGCCGAGATCGGATGCCATGATGGCTTTCTCGACCGGCGCGACCATGGTCTTCTCGTAGGGCGTGATGGTCAGCGAACGTGCATCCGTCACGGCCACCGTCGCGACCTGGTTGATCGGCACGTCCGAACCGTAATAGTTCACCTTGATGCCGTCCACCAGCGCGGTGCTGGCGCGCCCGGTGCGCAGGTGCGACAACTCGTGGCGCAACGCCTCGATGCTCTTGCCCATGCGGGTCTGGCTGTCGCGTTTGATGTCATCGAGCATGCAATGTCTGCCGGTAGCAAATATGGAAAGTATATAGCCGCTGCCGAACACCCCGCGACGGGGATGATCGCACGGTCCAGACCGCGGATCAGTCCGCGACCAGCGTGCCGATCGATTCGCCCATGAGGATGCGCATGAGGTTGCCTGCGCAGGTCATGTCGTAGATGCGCAGCGGCAGGCCGTGGTCGCGGCACAGTGCTATCGCGGCGGTGTCCATCACTTTGAGATTCCGCGCGATCACTTCCTCGTAGCTGACCTTCTCGAAGCGTCGCGCGTCCTTTTTCTTCTTCGGGTCGGCGCTGTACACGCCATCCACCTTGGTGGCCTTCAGCAGCAGGTCGGCGCCGACCTCGATCGCGCGCAACGCGGCGGCGGAATCGGTGGTGAAGAACGGGTTGCCGGTGCCGCCGGCGAACAGCACGATGCGGCCCTTTTCAAGATGCCGGATCGCGCGGCGGCGGATGAAGTCCTCGCACACGTCGTGGATCTGGATCGCACTCATCACCCGTGCGAAGCCGCCGCGTTTCTCCAGCGCATCCTGCATGGCCAGTGCATTCATCACGGTGGCCAGCATGCCCATGTGGTCGCCGGTCACGCGGTCCATGCCGGCCTCGGCCAGGCCCGCCCCGCGGAAGATGTTGCCGCCGCCGATCACCACGCCGACCTCGACGCCGGCGGCGCGGGCTTCCAGGACCTCGTCCGCGATGCGGCCGATCACCTCGGGGTCGATACCGTAGTCGGCGGAACCCATCAGCGCCTCGCCGGACAGCTTCAACAGGATGCGCCGGTACTTGGACGACAGCTTCGGCTTCGCGGCCATGCGGCGGGCTCCATGGGTGGCAAACGCGCCGATTGTAGTGGTGGATGCGGAGCCCGGGGCGCATTACCCGGCCGACTGGAATCCGGTGTCTTTGTCGTTTACCGTCAGAAGGCGCTGGATCCCTGCCTGCGCGGGGACGATGAGCCTTCGGTCGCGAAGGGGTTCGAGGTCATGGGCTCGAAAGCGTTCCCTGTATCCCTGATCTCTCTGTCGGCAACCGGTGCAAGTGGTGCCGCATGTTGCCGGACAACTGGCGAGCGCCGGATCCGTCGCTATCGCGGCGTCGGCTCCGTTGGCAACTTCAGTTTCGCCAGCAGTTGGTTGAAACGCGGATCGGAATGCAGGTTGCGCAGAAACGGGGCGTACTTGAGCGTCACGATTTCCACATCGTGTTGGTCCACCGCGCGGTCGAGCCAGCGGAAGGCCTGGTCGGGATCACCCGACCACGCGTAGACCTCGGCGATGTCGAACGCTGCGACCTTCCCGTACTTCGCGATCAGCAGGTCCAGCGCGTGCTGCGCGCGCTCCGGATGGCCCAGGTCATGTTCGGCCATGGCGGTGCCGGTAGCGCTGTCGAGCTTCGCAAAGACCTCCAACGCCTTGGCAGGATTGCCCTGCAGAAGCGACAGATACGCCAGATAGCGCGCCGCGTCGGGATCGTCGGGGTTGATGGCGAGGATGCGGTGCATCGCCCGCTCCGCACCGGCGAAATCGCCCTGCGCGGCTTGGACCCGCCCCAGCCAGTACCAGGGTGGCGTGAACAGCGGGTCTTCCTGGATGGCCTTGCGGTAGGCGTCGGCAGCCTCCGGCAGGCGGCCCAGGGTTGCCAGCAGATAGCCGTAGCGCAGTTGCGTCCGGGCGTCCTGCGGATCCAGCTGCAGCGCTTTTTCCAGGTCCGACAGCGCCCCATCCCAGTCCCACTGGTCGGATTCGCGCAGATAGCCCCGCGTGGCGTAGGCATCGCCGAGCGCGGGATCGAGGGCCACCGCCCGCTCGGCGTGGGCCATCGCGCGGCGGCGGAGCACCAATGCCTCGACCGGATCGGGAGTGCTCTCTGCCATGAAACTTTCCGCCATCGCCAGTCCCGCGAAGGCCGCCGCGTAGTCCGGGTCCATCGCGGTCGCTTGCCCAAAAGCCTTGATCGCGCCGGCGATGTGCCCGGAACTGAGACTTCCCGCGAGGAGCTGCCGGCCGCGCAGGTAGTGGTCGTAGGTCTCAAAGCCGGGCACATGGTGTTTGGGGCGTGTCTGCCCCGCGCCAGAGAACAACTTGACGCGCAGTGCGTCGGCGACGCCCTGTGCGATTCCGGACTGGATCGCGAAGATGTCGTCCAGCGGGCGATCGAAGGTTTGCGACCACAGCTCCCGGCCATCCGCTGCGTTGACCAGTTCGACCGTGATGCGTGCGCGCCCGTTCTCGCGACGGACCGTGCCTTCCAGCAGCGTGGCGACGCCAAGCTTTTTGGCAATGGCCGCGATCGGCCCGTGGCTGCCCTTGAAGCGGAACGAGGAACTCCGCCCGATGACCTTCAGGCCGGGAATCTGCGCCAGTTCGACGATCAACTGTTCGGACAATCCGTCCGAGAAGTATTCGTCGTCGGGATTGCCGCTCTCGTTGGCGAGCGGCAACACGGCGACGGATTTCGCCGCGACGGGAGTCGCGTCCCGGTGCAGCACGAACCGGTCGGTGACCAGCGCCACCACCGCCAGCGCCAGCACCACGATGATGGCCCGATCGAGCCGGCGGCTGGTCTGGCGCGCGATGGACTGGTCCGGCGGGACTTCGCTTTCCGGCCGGAAGCCGCGCGGCGTCCACTCGTAGAACCACGAAAAGACGATCGCGAACGGAAACCCGGCCACGGCCGCGACCACGATCCACCGCACGACCCAGTCGGAGACGTGGAAGAATGGAAAGACCTGCGTTGCAACCTGCACCAGCAGCCAGGCACTGGCGGCGTAGAACACGCCGGCCCGGATCACGTTGCGGCGCTTCAACCCGGTATAGAACGACGCGATGAGTGCCATTGCACGTCCCCGGTGCGATGGACGGCCAGCGGCGAATACCGCTGGCCCGCGATCCTTGCGGACATCGCCACGGCCAGCGTGGCGATGCTGCTGTCGCCGGCGATGATACCCCGTCCACCGCGCGCAAAAGCAAGAGGCCGCGATGGCTCGCGGCCTCTTGAGTGCACCAGCGGGCCAGCGTGCGTTACGCCAGGCCGGCCTGCTTCATCACTTCGGCAGCGTAATCCTCGACCACCTTCTCGATGCCTTCGCCGACCGCGATGCGGTGGAACGACAGCACGCTGGCATTCGCCTTCGCCAGCGTGTCGCCGACGCTGGCGTTGGTGTCCAGCACATAGGGCTGCCCGGTCAGCGAGATTTCGTTGAGGGTCTTCCTGACCTTGCCGGCGATCATCTTTTCCTGGATCTCGGCGGGCTTCTGCTTGTCCTTGGCGCTCATCTGCGCCAGCGAGATTTCCTTTTCCTTGGCGACAAGATCGGCCGGCACGTTCCCGGGCGCGACGTATTGCGGGTTCATCGCGGCGATGTGCATGGCAATGCCGCGGGCAAGTTCGGCATCGCCGCCTTCCAGCGCCACCAGCACGCCGATGCGGCCGCCATGCACGTAGGCGCCGAGGTTGGGTGCGTAGTCGATGCGCACCAGCCGGCGTATCTGCACGTTCTCGCCGATCTTGGCGACCAGCGCCTGGCGGGCCTCCTCGACGCTGCCGCCGCCGAGCCCGGCGGTCTTCAGTGCCTCGGCGTCCTTGGCGCCGCTCGCGAGCGCGGTTTGCGCTACTGCATCGGTGAACTTCAGGAAATTCTCGTCCTTGGCGACGAAGTCGGTTTCCGAGTTGATCTCGACCAGCACGCCGCTGCCGGCCGACCGGGCCAGCGCGATGCGGCCTTCGGCGGCCACGCGGTCGGCTTTCTTGCCGGCCTTGGCGAGCCCCTGCTTGCGCAGCCATTCGATCGACGCGTCGATGTCGCCGTTGTTCTGGGTGAGCGCCTTCTTGCACTCCATCATGCCGGCACCGGAGCGCTCGCGCAGTTCCTTGACCATTGCGGCGGTGATATCCATGTTGCTACCTCTGAATTGTCTTGTGCCGCAACCTTGCGGCTCGAACCCCTCGTCAGCGGGACGAGGGGCTGCTCATGGACGGGCGGGGGCGTGCTTACTCCGCGTCGTCCTTGCCGGCTTCGGCCGCTTCGGCGCGGGCAGGGCCCTTCGACGCGGTCTTCCTGGGTGGGCGGCGATTGGACTTGCGATCGTCATCCTTGCCGGCGACCGGATTGCCCTCGGCATCCAGTTCGACGAATTCGCTGTCGTCACCGCGGGCCTGGATCGGCGCCGCGGCCTTGCCTTCCAGCACCGCGTCGGCGGCGGCGCGCGCGTACAGCTGCACCGCGCGGATCGCGTCGTCGTTGCCGGGGATGGCGTAATCGACCAGCGACGGGTCGTAGTTGGTGTCGACCACCGCGACCACCGGGATGCCGAGCTTCCTGGCCTCCTGCACGGCGATGTTCTCGTGGCCGATGTCGATCACGAACAGCGCGTCGGGCAGGTTCTTCATGTCCTTGATGCCGCCCAGTGACCTCTCCAGCTTGTCGCGTTCGCGGCGCAGCGACAACACTTCGTGCTTGACCAGCTTGTCGAAGGTGCCGTCGGTTTCGGCGGCTTCCAGTTCCTTCAGGCGCGCCACCGACTGCTTGACGGTACGGAAGTTGGTCAGCATGCCACCCAGCCAGCGGGCGTTGACGTAGGGCATGCCGCAACGCCGGGCTTCCTCGCCGATCGCCTCGCGCGCCGAGCGCTTGGTGCCGACGAACAGCACGGTGCGGCGCTTCTGGGCGAGCCCGGAAATGTAGTTCATCGCGTCGGTGAACTTCGGCACCGTCGCTTCGAGGTTGATGATGTGGATCTTGCCGCGGGCGCCGAAGATGAAGGGCGCCATCTTCGGGTTCCAGTAGCGCGTCTGGTGGCCGAAATGCACGCCGGCTTCCAGCATCTGGCGCATGGTGACTTGGGGCATGGTTCGAAACTCCGATGTGGGAACCCGCCTCGTTTCATCGAGGGGCGCGGCCGTGATCGACGGCGCATTGCGCGACAGGTTCCGGGGTTGGGCTTCCGCAGATCCCGCGGCAACGACCCTCTTGCGAAGGACCCCGGTGCCGGTTTCTGGCCTGCGTGTGGATTCGCCGGTGACGCCCGGCGTGGGCGGTTTTGCTTTCGCAAAGCCGGCCAATTGTACGCAAGCCGGGCTCCGGGGGCAACAGGCGCTGCAGGCAGGGCGCGGATGGTGGATAATTGCCTTTTCATCCAGCGGACGCGCCACGCCTCGAGGCAGTTTCGTGCCAAGGCGCCGGCATTCGATGCGCCGCTGAATCCGAAACCCGATCAAGCCTATGCCAGTCATCCCCAAAACCCCCGAAGAAATCGAAGGCATGCGCGTCGCCGGCCGGCTCGCGGCCGAAGTGCTGGCC
>DASURP010000043.1:0-4182 GCA_036279975.1 Rhodanobacteraceae bacterium | reverse complement strand
CTTTGCACTGGACTTTGAGCGTGTTTGTGTAGGATAGGTGGGAGGCTATGAAGCGTCGGCGCTAGCTGACGTGGAGCCAACCTTGAAATACCACCCTGACATGCTTGGGGCTCTAACCTAATCTCGTAATCCGGGATGGGGACAGTGCATGGTGGGTAGTTTGACTGGGGCGGTCCCCTCCCAAAGAGTAACGGAGGAGTACGAAGGTACACTCAGCGCGGTCGGACATCGCGCAATGTCTATAAGAGGATAAGTGTGCTTGACTGCGAGACTGACGGGTCGAGCAGGTACGAAAGTAGGTTCTAGTGATCCGGTGGTTCTGTATGGAAGGGCCATCGCTTAACGGATAAAAGGTACGCCGGGGATAACAGGCTGATACCGCCCAAGAGTTCATATCGACGGCGGTGTTTGGCACCTCGATGTCGGCTCATCACATCCTGGGGCTGTAGCCGGTCCCAAGGGTATGGCTGTTCGCCATTTAAAGTGGTACGCGAGCTGGGTTCAGAACGTCGTGAGACAGTTCGGTCCCTATCTGCCATGGGCGTTGGAGATTTGAGGTGGGCTGCTCCTAGTACGAGAGGACCGGAGTGGACGTACCGCTGGTGTTCCGGTTGTCATGCCAATGGCATTGCCGGGTAGCTACGTACGGAAGCGATAACCGCTGAAAGCATCTAAGCGGGAAGCGCGCACCAAGATGAGATCTCCCGGGGCACAAGCCCCCTGAAGGACCCTCGAAGACCACGAGGTTGATAGGCGCGGTGTGGAAGTGCAGCAATGCATTGAGCTAACGCGTACTAATGATCCGTGCGGCTTGACCATATAACCCCAAGATGTTTGGTTTACGTGCATCCCTGCACAGGCGCCCGGTCGTCCATGACCGGACTTCTCACGAAAGCAGGAGAGCACGCCTTGACGATACGTCCTGGCTCAACGAGTTGAACACTCGTCACATCCCGACCCCATGCTGATCGCGCGCAATCGTGCGCGCATCGCACCGATTCCCTGGCGGCCATAGCGGTGTGGTCCCACCCGATCCCATCCCGAACTCGGAAGTGAAACGCACCAGCGCCGATGGTAGTTTGGCATTCGCCATGCAAGAGTAGGACACTGCCAGGGGCTTCAAACCAAAACCCCCGTCGAAAGACGGGGGTTTTTCGTTTATGTCACTCCAACCCACCCCGCCATTTTCCGCATCGCAATGTCGGCCAGTGCCGATGCGTGCGCGCGGCTCGCGTTGAGCGCGGGGATGTAACGGAACTGCTTGCCGCCGCTGGTGAGGTACAACGCGCGGTAGCGCATTGCGATCTCCTCCAGGGTCTCCAGGCAATCCACGGCGAAACCCGGGCACAGCACGTCGAGGGTGTCGATGTCCTGCCGCGCAAGCTGCTCGATCGTCTCGTCGGTGTAGGGGCGCAGCCACGGCTGGCGACCGAGACGCGACTGGAACGTCACCAACAGGTCGCCGTCGCCCAGGCCAAGCACGTCGCCGAGGCGGCGTGCGGTTTCACGGCACTGGTCGGGATAGGGATCGCCCGCCGCGGCGTACTTCTCCGGAATGCCGTGGAAGCTCAGCAGCAATTTCCGGCCCCGCCCGTATTGCGCCCAGTGCGCCTGCACGCTGCCGGCCAGCGCCGCCAGGTAACCTGCATCGGCGTGATAATCCCCGAGGGTGCGAAGTTCCGGCGGCCAGCGCAGCCCTTGCAGGGTCCGCGCCACGGCGTCCAGCACCGCGCCGGTGGACGTCGCCGAGTATTGCGGGAACAGCGGCATGGCCAGGATCCGGCGCACGCCGTTTTGCATCAGGCCGGTCACGGCCGTGCGCACCGAAGGTTCGCCATAGGTCATCGCCAATGCCGTCGTGATCTTGCCGCCCGTGCGGCGGACAATCTCCGCGCGGACGGCTTGCTCGAGTTGCCCGCTGAAAACCAGCAGCGGCGAGCCGTCGTCGCGCCAGATCTTGGCGTAGGCCTCGGCCGAACGGCGCGGCCGCGTGCGCAGGATGTAACCGTGCAGCACCGGCCACCACAGCCAGCGCGGCAACTCGACAACGCGCGGATCGGACAGGAATTCAGCGAGGTATTCGCCCACCGCATCAGTGGTGGGTGCGGCCGGCGTGCCAAGGTTGACCAGCAGCACCGCCGTGCGCGCGGCGCCGGGCCGTTCAGTAGCGGTATCGAAACCGAGGTAGCGGGGCATCGTCGTGCCAGTGGGTGCGGTCAACGCCACAGTCTGCCACAGCGCCACGGGAGCGGCACGCATTCGGCAACGTCGATCGCCCGGAACCCGCGCGTGGGTCGGGTTTCCCGGGCGCTGCGGAACAACGTTGCGGTGGCGTGCTGCGCTACACTTGGACACGGCGGAAAGCGGCGTTCCGCATCCGCGGGCGCCTTGCGAGATTCCGCACGAGGTACTTATGGGTTTCGACAGTATCTGGCATTGGTTGGCTCTGCTGGTAATCGTGCTGGTGATTTTCGGTACCGGCAAGCTGACCAAGATCGGCCCCGATCTCGGCAAGGCCATGCGTGGCTTCAAGAAAGCATTCCATGGCGAAGACGAGGACGACAAGGCCAAGCCGGCGGAGGCCAGCGAGAAACTGCAGGCCGATCCGCCCGCGGCCGGCGCCAGGCAGCAGGAACAGCGCGATCCGGCCGAGTCGAAGCACGACTCGAATTGACCGGGGTGGTGTGCCGCGATGATCGAGCTCAGCTTCTCGAAGCTGCTGCTGCTGGCCGTGATCGCGCTGGTGGTGCTGGGTCCTGAAAAGCTTCCCAAGGCTGCGCGCATGGCCGGCGCGATGTTGCGGCGCCTGCGCGTCGGCTGGGAGAGCGTGCGCAGCGAGGTCGAGCGCGAACTGGAAATGGAGGAAATCAAGCGCGCAGCGCGGGAGGCCGCGATGCAGGCGGAATCGTTACAGAATGCCGCCAGGGATGCTGCGCACTCGGCGCAGGCGTCGGTGAACGATACCGTCGCCGGGGACTCCGGCAAGGGCGCCGCCGGGGAGCGTTCCGATGGCCACGCCTGAACGCGGCCCCGGCCAGGAGCCTGGGGACGATTCCGGTTTCGACCTCGAGCAGGGCATCTTCTCGCATCTGCTGGAACTGCGTTCGCGGCTGATCAAGGCGATCGCCTGCGTCGTCATCGTACTGGTTTGCCTGGTGCCGTTCGCCAACCGGCTGTACACGTGGCTGGCCGAGCCGCTGGTCAAGCGCCTGCCGCACGGCGCGCACCTGATCGCCACGCAGGTCGCCAGCCCGTTCATCACGCCGTTGAAGCTCGCGTTCTACATCGCGCTGTTCGTCAGCATGCCGGTGATCGTGTACCAGTTGTGGGCGTTCGTGAGTCCGGGCCTGTACCGGCACGAAAAACGCCTTGCGCGGCCGTTGCTGGTCGCGTCCGTGCTGTTGTTCTACTGCGGCTGCGCGTTCGCCTATTTCCTGGTGCTGCCAGCGGCGTTCCGGTTCCTCACCGCGGTCACGCCGAGCGGCGTCGAGATGATGACCGACATCACGCACTACCTCGACTTCGTGATGATGGTGTTCTTCGCGTTCGGGCTGTGCTTCGAAATCCCGGTGGTGCAGGTGATCGTTGCCGCGACGGGTCTGGTGAGCCTGCAGAAGCTCCGGAGCTGGCGGCGTTACGCGATCGTCGCGGCAGCCGCGGTGGCGGCCGTCATCACGCCGCCCGACATCACCTCGATGCTGATGCTGCTGGTGCCGATGGTGATCCTGTACGAACTCGGCATCGTCGCGGTGCGCGTGCTGGTGCGTCCGAAGCCGGCCGTGGACACGGCGGGGCAGGCGTCCTGACACATCGGGATGCGGTCGCGGGGCCAAGGATTCCGGGGGCTCCGCTACCATCGCCACATCCACCCCGGGGAACCCGCGGTGAACCAGTCCCTGAGGGATCTCCGCTGCGACGCCGGCAGCGATGCGCAGGCCGATCGTCCGGCGTTGGTGGCGATGATCGACGTGCGGACACTCGCGGCGGGACGACACGAGCTTGCCATCGCCGGCGTGGCGCCGGGCGGTGATCCAGCTCCCTCCGCGGTGTCGACCATTCCGTTCTGGCGCTGAGCGCGTTTGCGTAGAATCGCGGTTTCTCCCCACGTGTTTCGCGCATCGTGACCCTGGCGCTCCGCAAGATCGTGCACGTCGACATGGACGCGTTCTACGCGTCGGTCGA
>DASURP010000042.1:0-12532 GCA_036279975.1 Rhodanobacteraceae bacterium | reverse complement strand
GGCAACGCCGCGCTACGTTTACCACCTGCCGGCGATCCGCGCACGCGCGCACGCGCTGCGCGCGCTGGGTTCGGTGGATCGCGTGTACTACGCCGTCAAGGCCAACCCGCATCCGGCGGTGCTGGGTGCGCTCGCACAGGCAGGCGTCGGCTTCGAATGCGTGTCGCCGGGTGAGCTGGAGGCCGTCGCTGCGGTCGAGGATGCGCGCGAATCGCCACGCCTGTTCACGCCCAACTTCGCGCCGCGCGGCGATTACGAGGAGGCTCTGCAACGCGACGTGCCGCTTACCCTCGATTCCCTGCATCCGCTGCAGCACTGGCCGGAATTGTTCGCCGGCCGCGAAATCATGTTGCGCGTCGACCTTGGACGCGGACTCGGCCACCACGACAAGGTCCGCACCGGCGGCGCGACCAGCAAGTTCGGCCTGCCGCTCGATGAGTTCGACCGGTTCCTGGCGCTGGCCCGCGAACGCGACGTGCGTATCGTCGGGCTGCACGCGCACCTTGGTTCGGGCATCCTCGAGGCGTCGCACTGGCCGGGCGTGTGCGGGCAACTCGCGAGCCTCGCCGAGCGTGTCGGCAGCGTGCGCAGCCTCGACCTCGGCGGTGGCCTCGGCGTGCCCTCGCATCCGGGCGAAACCGAGCTCGACCTGGCGGCGCTGGATGCGGCACTGGCGGAAGTGAAGCGGGCCTATCCGCACTACGAGCTGTGGCTGGAACCGGGGCGCTGGCTGGTCGCCGACGCCGGCGTACTGTTGGCACGCGTGACCCAGACCAAGCGCAAGGGCGCGCTCAACTATCTCGGTTGCGACGCCGGGATGCATGTGTTGATCCGGCCCGCGCTGTACGACGCGTGGCACGGCATCGTGAATCTGTCGCGCCTCGACGAGCCGGCCACCACGCTTTACCAGGTCGTGGGGCCGATCTGCGAATCGGGCGACGTGCTGGGCGCCGACCGGCGCTTGCCGGCGAGCGAGGAAGGCGACGTGCTGCTGATCGCGCAGGCCGGCGCGTACGGCGAGGCGATGGCGTCTCACTACAATCTGCGCACGCTGGCCGATTCAGCCTTCATCGAATGAACGCGACCCCCGCCAAGGCGCCACCCGATCCGCGTGCGGCGCAGGTTTTCCGTTTCGTGCGCTGCAGCTACGCCGACGGCGCCGCCGAACTCGTGTATGCATTCGACGCCGGTCCCGAGCTGGTCGAAAGCATCCGCTTCCCCGAGCCACCGGCTTTGCCGGAAACACGCCGCGCCGCGCTCGACGCCGCGCTGCGTTTCCTGCACCTCGTGGCCGGCGTCAGCTACTACAAAGCCGGCGTACCGGGGCGGATCGCGGTCGAGACGGGTGCACTCGACGATGCGACCGCCGGATTGCTGGATGCCTTGTACCTGCACGGCCTGGCCGAATTTGCCTATCGCAACGGCCTCGATCTGCACGGGAAGATCGCGTTTCCCCATGGTTCGCCATCTCCTTCGGGGAATGGCCGGAACCCGGACCCGGGGAAGGAAAAGACACTGGATCCCTCCCCGCGCCGGGGTGACGGGAAAGGGGGAGCAATTGGTTTGCCGCATCGCGTGCTGGTGCCGATCGGCGGCGGCAAGGATTCGCTGGTCGTGGTGGAGGCCCTGAAGGCGCACGGGATCGACGCCACCGCGGCCTGGGTCGGCGGATCGCCGCTGATCGCTGGCGTGGCAGCCCGCACCGGCTTGCCGATGCTCAACATCGGCCGCGAGCTTTCGCCCGTGCTGTTCGAATACAACCGGATGGGCGCGTGGAACGGTCACATCCCGGTCACCGCGATCAACTCGGCCATCCTGGCGTGTGCGGCGGTGCTGTACGGGTTCGATGCCATCGCATTCGCCAACGAGCGTTCCGCGTCGGCGGCGACGCTGGAGTACGCGGGCCGGCAGGTCAACCACCAGTGGAGCAAGGGTTGGGTGTTCGAGCGCCTGTTCGCGGACTGGCTGCGCTCGCACGTCGCGGCCGACCTGGATTACTTCTCGTTGTTGCGTCCCTACCCGGAGCTGGCCGTCACGCGCGCGTTCGCAAAATCCGGCGTGAAGTATTTCGATGTGTTCTCCAGCTGCAACCGCAATTTCCGGATCCTCGGGCCCAAGCCCGCCGATCGCTGGTGCGGGCAATGCCCGAAGTGCCACTTCGTGTTCCTGGCGCTGGCGCCGTTCCTGCCCAAGCCGCGCCTGCTGAAGATTTTCGGGCGCAACCTGCTGGACGACGAAACCCTGGCCGCGGGATTCGATGCCCTGATCGAGTACCACGACCACAAGCCGTTCGAGTGCGTGGGCGAGGCCGCCGAAGCCCGCGCCGCACTGGCCGCGCTGGCGGCGCGGCCGGAATGGCGCGAGGACGCGCTGGTGGCGCGCTTCCGCGAGGAGATCGCGCCGCATCTGGACGGTTCTGCGCCAGGACTCGAGCCGTGGCTCGCGCCATCCGGAGAACACGGCGTGCCAGCGCGCTTCGGCGGAGCGCTCGATGCGATTCGCGGAGCTTGAGCGCGCCGACGTCGCGGTCTGGGGCTACGGCCGCGAGGGCCGCAGCGTGCTGGCGGCACTGCGCCGGCGGTTTCCCGGCAAACCGTTGACGCTGTACTGCAATGCGGACGAGGCCGCTGTCGCAGGTGCCAGTGGCGCCACGGACGTGCGCGTGACCGACATTGCGCCTGCGGCCGATGCACTGGCCGCGCACGATTTCGTGGTCAAGTCGCCCGGCATCAGCGCCTATCGGCCGGAGATCCTGGCCGCGCGCGAACGCGGCGCGCGCTTCACCTCGGGCACGGCGTTGTGGTTCGGCGAGAACCCCGATGCGCGCGTGGTGGCGGTCACCGGCACCAAGGGCAAGAGCACCACCACGGCCCTGATCGCGCACCTCGCGCGCGCGCTGGGCGTGCGCACCGCGCTCGCCGGCAACATCGGCTTGCCGTTGCTGGACCTGGACGGCCAGCAGGCCGGGTTGTGGGCGATCGAGTTGTCCAGCTTCCAGACCGGCGAAGCCGGCCCGCTCGAACTGGGCGCGGTGGTCAGCCTCGCCGAGGAGCACCTCGACTGGCACGGCAGCCGCGAGCGTTACGTGGCCGACAAGCTGAAACTCGCCGACGTGTCGCGCACGCTGCTGGTCGATGCCGCAACCCCGCTGCTGATGGAACGCACGGCCTCCCATCCGCACCGCGTTGCCTTCGGGGACGCGGCCGGCTGGCATGCCGCGGGCGGCGCGATCCTGCACGGGACGGAGCGCGTGTTCGATCTCGCCGGGCTTCCGCTGCATGGCTTGCACAACGCGCACAACGCCTGCGCCGCACTGGCTGCCATCGAGGCGCTGGGCCTGGATGCCCGGTTCGCGGCGCTGTCGCTGGCCGCGTTCAAGCCGTTGCCGCATCGCCTGACGCCGCTGGGCGTGCGTGATGGCGTGGAATGGATCGATGATTCGATCAGCACCACGCCCGACGCCGCGCTGGCCGCGCTGGAAAGCCTGCAGGGCCGCGCGGTGACGCTGATCCTGGGTGGCCACGACCGCGGCCTCGACTGGACGGGGTTCGCGCAAACGCTGCGCGCCCGGGCGCCGCATGCGATCGTCATGCAAGGTGCGGCCGGGCCGCGCATTGCAGGCACCCTGCGCGAGGCGGGCATTGGATGTCCCGTCGCGCAGACCGCCGGGCTCGCGGCCGCAGTGGCGCGCTCGCGCGAACTCGCGGCCCAGGGCGGCGTGGTGGTGTTGTCGCCCGGCGCGCCCAGCTTCGATGAGTTCCGGGACTACGCCGAACGCGGCCGCGCCTTCGCGCGCCTCGCCGGGTTCGACGCTGCCGCCATCGGTGAAATCACGGGTCTCGGGATCGCCTGAAGCGTGGGTCGCCTGGGTTGTTCGATGCCGGCGTGAATGCGAAACGAAACGCCCGGATCGTCTCCGGGCGCTTCAGCGTGCAGTGGAAGCGAGGCCTCAGCTCTCGGTGCCCGCGAAGTCGATCACCAGCGTTGCGCGGCGGTTCGGGGTGCCGGCGTCGCGCGTGGCGCCCGGCTTGACCTGGCGATTGCGGGCTTCGCCGTAACTGACCGCACGCACCTGGCTGGCCGGCATGCCATCGGTCTTGACCAGGTAGTCACGCACCGCGTCGGCGCGCTGCATGCCCAAACGTTTGTTGTAGGCGGTCGAGCCGGCCGGGTCGGCGAAGCCTTCCACGGTGACCATCGCATCGGAATGGTGCTGCTTCATGACCTGGGCGAATTCGTCCAGTTTGGCCTTGTCCTGGTCGCGCAGCGTGGCCTGGTTGAATGCGAAGTGGGCCATGTTGTTCACCTGGATGCGGCCCTGCATCGCGGTGATCTGCGTGTCGTATTTGGCGAAGTGCTCTTTCATGTCCTGCGACAGCGAATCGATCTGTTGTTGCAGGCTTTGGTCCGTGGCATGGAGTTTCGCGATTTCGGCATTGAAATCGCTGCGCTTGACGTAATTGGTGCAACCGGCGAAAGCCACCGTGGCGGTCACGCCGACGGCAAGACAGAGTGTGCGGTAGAGCTTGCTGGTCATGCGGTCGTCTCCTCTCCGGATTGGTCGCGCCGCATGGCAGCGCACGGAACGACGCGGGGGAAAATCGTCACGCTGCCCCTTGAACCTTACCGCATGCACGTGACCTCCGGGGCGGGGGCCGCCCCACGCATTGCAGCGACGTTCAGTATGACGACTGCCGCGTGAACGGCCTTGGCCCGGGCAGGTCGTCCTGCCCGGGCGGATCGCGGCCCGCCGGGTTACCAGATCTTCACCCGCTGGTCCGGCTGCAGGTACAGCCTGGCGCCGGGCTGCACGTCGAAGGCCTTGTACCAGGCGTCGAGGTTGCGCACCGTCTCGGCGCGGAACTGGCCGGGCGCGTGCACGTCGGTCTTGACGCGTTGGCGCAACGCGGCATCGCGCATCTTCGATCTCCAGGTCTGCGCGTACGACAGGAACAACCGCTGGTCGCCGCTGAGGCCGTCGATCACCGGCGCCGGCTTGCCGTCCAGCGACTTGTGGTAGGCGACCCAGGCGATGGTCAGGCCCGATACGTCGGCGATGTTTTCGCCCAGCGTCTGCTCACCGCTGATGTTGAGGCCGGGCAGGGCCTGGTACTGGTCGTATTGCTGGACCAGCTTTGCGGTGGCCTGCTTGAAGTGTTCGGCGTCGGCAGGTGTCCACCAGTCGTGCATGCGGCCCTGGGCGTCGAACTGCGAGCCCAGGTTGTCGAAGCTGTGGCTGATCTCGTGCCCGATCACTGCGCCGATGGCGCCGTAGTTGTGCGCCGCGTCGGCCCCGGGGTCGAAGAACGGCGGCTGCAGGATCGCGGCCGGGAATTGCAGTTCGTTCTCCAGTGGCAGGTTGATCGCGTTGACCAGTTGCGGAGTCATCCACCAGTGGTCGCGGTCGACCGGCTTGCCGAGCACGGCCAGGCGTTGCCGGTAATCGAACTTCGCAACGTTGAGGGCGTTGGTCAGCGGATCGTCCGCGCTGATCGCGAGTCCGTCATACGAGGGCCAGTGCTCGGGATAACCCACCGCGACCTTGAGGGTGTCGAGTTTTTCGGCGGCTTGCTTGCGGGTGGCCGGCGTCATCCATGCCAGCGTGTCGAGGCGCTGGCGGAACGCCGCGATCAGGTTCTGCACCAGTTGCTCGGCCTGCTGCTTGGCCGCTGGCGGGAAATACTTTTCGACGTAGATCTTGCCCACGGCAAAGCCCAGCGCGGCGCTGGTGGCGTCCACCGCGCGTTCGGCGCGCGCGCGTTGCTGCGGCACGCCGTTCAGGGTGTGGCTGTGGAATCCGAAGGAAAGGTCGGCGAACGGCTTCGGCAACAGCGCCGCGTGCCGGTCGAGGGTGTGGAAGGTCAGAAGGTCCTTCCACGACTGCAGCGGCGCGTCCTGCACCAGTTTTGCAAGGCGCGTGATGGCCCCCGGCTGCCAGGCGTCGATCGCCTTCTGGCCGGACAGGCCGGCGGCCTCGAAATACGCCTTCCAGTCGAGTCCGGGCGCCTTCCGGTCGAACTCCGCGGGCGACCACGGGTTGTTGGCTTTGCTCACGTCCTGGCTGTCGATCAGGCTGGCCTGCGCCTTGGCGATCTTCGTTTCCAGGTCGAACACGCGCCGGGCGGCGGCATCGGCGTCCTTGACGCCCGCCTGCTTCAGCATGGCCGCGACGTAGGTCTTGTACTTGTCGCGGTAGCCGGCCATGGTCGCGGAATCGGACAGGTAATAGTCGCGGTCCGGCATCGACAGGCCGCCCTGCAGCAGGTAGGCGATGTTGTGCGAAGGATCGGTCAGGCCCTGCGCCACGAACAGGCCGAACAGGTGGTCGGTGTGGAAATCGGTGGCGTTCACGGGATCGACATCCTGGCGCAGGCGGCTGCCCAGCACCCGCGCGAGGTCGCCGCGCGTGTGGATGCCGTCGATGGCGTCGAGTTCGGGCTTGAGCGGCTCCAGCCCGTGTTTCCCGATGGCCTGCGTATCCATCCAGGCGGCGTAGAAATCGGCAATCCGGCGCGCATTGGTGCCAGCCGCCGGATGGCTGGCGGCGGCGTTCCTGATGATGTCGGTGACGCGTTCGCGGGTGCGTTTCTGGACGGTGTAGAAGGTGCCTGTGCTGGAGCGGTCGGCCGGGATTTCCGCGTTCTTGTACCAGTTGCCATTGGCGTACATGAAGAAGTTGTCGCCGGGCTTCACCGCATGGTCGATGGCCGCCATGTCCACGCCGCTGACCGGCGCGGTGCTGGCCGGGGCGGGCGTGGTCGCCGCGGACGCGGCGGCGGCGGGGGCGGAACTGGTGGTCGGCGATTGTTGCGAGCACGCGCCGAGTGCGAGGGCGACGGCGACGGCGGCGACGAGGGCGAGCTGCGAGCGCGGCATGGGAGGCGTCCGGTGTGGGAAAATCCCGATGATGCACCAAACCGGCTGGACTTTCAGGTTCCGGAATGCACGGATCGATGACCCGCGACGACGCCAAGCCCCCCGCCGCCCCGCCGAACCCGCGCGAACTGGAACGCCTGCTTGCCAATGCGCTGGGCCGCGACGCCGGCAGTTTGCGCGCACGCCTGCGCAGGGTGCAGCGCAATCCTTCGGCGGTCGCGTTGCGGGCCCTGGCGCACGACATCGCAGTGTCGGTCGCGGCACGCGAGGCGCGTGCCGCGCAGGTGCCGCCGGTCACGCTGGACGCGTCCCTGCCGATCACGCAGCGCGTGGACGAAATCGCGGGGCTGATCCGCAAGCACCCGGTGCTGGTGGTCGCGGGCGAAACCGGTTCCGGCAAGACCACGCAATTGCCGAAGCTGTGCCTCGCCGCCGGGCGCGGCGTGGCCGGCATGATTGGTTGCACCCAGCCGCGACGCCTCGCCGCACGCGCGATGGCGCGTCGGGTCGCGAACGAACTCGGCGGCGAGCCGGGCGGCATCGTTGGTTACGAGGTGCGTTTCTCCCGCCAGCTCGGCGACAACACCCTGGTCAAGTTCATGACCGACGGCATCCTGCTGGCGGAGATGGCGCACGACCGCTGGCTGTCCGCCTACGACACGCTGATCCTCGACGAGGCGCACGAGCGCAGCCTCAACATCGATTTCCTGCTCGGCTACCTGAAGCAGTTGTTGCGCCGCCGCCGCGACCTGAAGCTGATCGTGACCTCGGCGACCATCGACACCGCGCGTTTCGCGGAACACTTCGACGGCGCACCGGTGGTGACCGTGGAGGGTCGGGCCTGGCCGGTGGAGGTGCGCTACCGGCCACCGGAGGCCGAGGCGGGCCTGGCCGAACGCGTCGTCGCGGCGCTCGATGAAGTCACCCGCGAAGACCCGAAGGGCGACGTGCTGGTGTTCCTGCCGGGCGAACGCGAGATCCGCGATGCGCACCTGGCGCTGGCGCGACGGCAGTACCGCCACACCGAGGTGCTGCCGTTGTATGCGCGGCTGTCGGTGCAGGAACAGGATCGCGTGTTCAAGCCTGGTCCGGCGCGCCGCATCGTGCTGGCCACCAATGTCGCCGAAACCTCGTTGACGGTGCCGCGCATCCGCTGGGTGGTGGATTCCGGCGATGCGCGGGTCAAGCGCTATTCGCGCCGCAGCCAGATCGAACGCCTGCGCATCGAGCCGGTGTCGCGGGCCGCGGCCGACCAGCGCGCCGGACGCTGCGGGCGCGTCGGGCCCGGCATTTGCGTGCGCCTGTATGGCGAAGCCGATTTTGCCGCGCGGCCGGCGTACAGCGACCCCGAGATCCTGCGCAGCGCCTTGGCCGACGTGATCCTGCGCATGCTCGATCTCGGCCTCGGTGACGTGGAGGTTTTCCCGTTCATCGATCCGCCCGATCCGCGCGCCGTCAACGACGGCTGGCGCAGGCTTGCGGAGATCGGCGCGGTCGATGCAGCACGCCGGTTGACGCCGATGGGCAAGCAGCTCGCGCGCATTCCGATCGACGTGCAGTTGGCGCGGATGCTCATCGAGGCGGGCCGGCTGGGCGTGTTCGGCGAGGTGCTGCCGATCGTCGCCTTCCTCGGCACGCAGGATCCGCGCGAACGTCCGGCGGACAAGCAGCAGCAGGCCGATGCCGCGCACGCGGCATTCGCCGACCCGCAATCCGATTTCATCGGAGTGCTGGACCTCTGGAACGCGTACCGCGCCGCGCACGAGGAACTCGCGCAGTCGAAACTGCGCGACTGGTGCGCGAAGCGTTTCGTGTCGTTCATGCGCATGCGCGAGTGGCGCGAGCTGCATCGGCAGTTGCTTTTGGAGCGGAAGACGGGGGACGGGCAGCGGGGGCGCTCCGCTCGGAATGGACCTGCTACCGACAGCAAATATCCGGATGGTTTCGCAAGCGCGCCCCCATTACCCACCCCCGATCCCGGGCCCTACCAATCCATCCATCTTGCGTTGCTGGCCGGCTTGCCCACCAATGTGGCGCGCAAGGACGAGCAGGGCGTTTATCGCGGCACGCGCGAGCGCAGGTTCAAGGTGTTTCCGGGTTCGGCGCTGGCGAAAAAGCCGCCGGCGTGGCTGTTCGTGGCGCAGATCCTGGACCTCGGGGGCAAGGTTTGGGGCATGCAGTGCGCGCGCATCGAACCGGAATGGATCGAGCGCCAGGCCACGCACCTGCTGAAGCGAACCTGCAGCGATCCGCACTGGTCACGGACGCGCGGCGCGGTGCAGGCCTATGAGCAGGTGTCGCTGCACGGGCTGGTGCTGGTCGAACGGCGCGGTGTCATGTTTGCGAAGCAGGATCCGGCGCTGGCCCACGCGATCTTCCTGCGCGAGGCGCTGGCGTGTTGCGAGATCGACTGCCGCGCCGATTTCGTGGCGGCCAATGCGCGGGTACTGGACGAAGCGCGCGAGCTGGAGGCACAGCAGCGCCGGGAAGGCCTGCTGAAGTCCGACGAAGACCTCGCCGCCTTCTTCGCCGGCAAGCTGCCGGCGGACATCTCGACCCGCGCGGGGCTGGACGCGTGGTACCGGCGCGCGTCGGCCCCCGAACGTGCCGCGTTGCGCTGGTCCTTGTCCGATGTGCTGGAGGCGGGCGCACACGGCGACGCCGGCGCGTTCCCGGAATCCATGGAGGTTTCGGGCCAGCGCCTGCGTTTCGATTACCGCTTCGTGCCGGGCGACGAGGCCGACGGCGTGACCCTGCGGCTGCCCCTGGCATTGTTGAACGCCGTGCCGGCGGCGCGCTGCGAGTGGCTGGTGCCGGGCCTGATGGCCGACAAGGTCGCCGCGCTGTTGCGTGGCTTGCCCAAGGCGCTGCGCCGCAACTTCGTGCCGGCGCCGGAATTCGCGCGCGCATTCGTCGAGGCCGAGGCGCCGCGCGACGAACCGCTGGCCGCGCGCCTGGCCGCGTTCCTCGCAAGGATCACCGGCGTCGCGGTGGCTGCCGGCGCCTTCGATGGCGTCGAGTTGCCTGCATACCTGCGGATGCGTTTCGAAGTGCGCGACGAGTCGGGCAAGCTGCTGGCCGCCGGGCGCGATCTCGACGCGCTGCGCGGGCGCTGGGCCGAGCGCGCGCGTGCCGCGTTTTCGCGCAAGGCCGAGGGTCCCGCGACCCGCGAAGACGTGCGCGATTGGGATTTCGACGGAGTCCCGGAAGTCGTCGCAACGCGCGGCGGCATGCCCGCCTTTCCCGCGCTGGTCGATCTGGGCGCCGCAGTGGCCTTGCGCGTGTACGAGAACAGCGGCGAGGCCGGCGCCGCGCACCGCAAGGGCGTCGAACGCCTGCTGCGCTTGTCGCTGGCCGGCGAGTCCAGGCGCGCGCAAAAACAATTGCCGCTGCAGAAACGCCTCGCGCTGGCGTTCGCGCCGCACGGCCGCGTCGAGGCCTTGCGCGAGGACATCGTGGAGGGCGCCTTCGCCGATCTCGTGCACGAACACGATCTCGACGTTCGCGACCGTGCGGCCTGGCAAGCTTTGCGCGAGGACGCAGCGCGCGGGCTGTTCGGCGCGGCGCTGGAACGCCTGAAGCTGGCCGAACCGATTCTCGCGGCGTTGGCCGATTTGCAGCCGTGGCTGAAGCCTGCAATCAAGGGGCAGGCGCAAGCGAGCTACGCCGATCTGCGCGGCCAGCTCGAAGCCCTGCTGGCGCCGGGGTTCCTGCGCGAATTGCCGCGTGCGCGCCTCGCGCAGCTGCCGCGCTACCTCAAGGCCATGCGCCTGCGCGCCGAAAAACTGCGCGCCGATCCCGCCCGGGATCACTCACGGATGCAACAGGTGCTGCCGTACTGGCGTGCGGTGCTGGACGCGCAGGCGTCGGGCGTTGCGTCGGACGCGGTGGAGACGCTGCGCTGGCTCACCGAGGAGTGGCGCGTGTCGGTGTTCGCGCAGGAACTCAGGACCGCCGAGCCGGTTTCCGGCAAGCGCATGGCGCAAGCATTGGCCGCCCTCGATTCAAAGTGACGACGCCGGCCGGCCGTTCCTTCCGGCAGCAGCCGTCGGGCCGGGTTCGGCCAGATCCGGTCAGCCGCCGCCGCTACCGCGTCACCCGATACCAGCCGTCAATGGCCCGCCTCGGCGATGGTTCTCCCAGCGAACCAGGCTGGATTGAACCAGTAGGTGCGCCATCCCGGGTCCAACCCGCATGGCGCGGGTCCCACGCACGTCATTACACCGGCATTCGTCTCTGCGAAATCGATAGTGCCCCATCCCGGCTGATAACGTGGAGAGCCTGCTTGTGGGCGCCCCTGTGCCAAACGGCCAAGCGGTTGTCTTCGCGCAGGATTTTTCCTGTTGCGATGCAGCTCGCCGCGCGTAATACTCGGGGCATCGCCCCATCTTGGGGCAGAATTGGCGTTAGGCTTCACATCGTTACCTAGTTTCTATCGTAAACGGGAAACTGCTCATGAAAGCATTCGCAATCGTACTTTGCCTGACCCTTCTGCTTGTCGGGTGTGCATCTTCTGGGGTTGTCCCGGCAGATCGTGGAACGTATTTAATATCGAAGCAGAGCGCCGCAGGTATCTTCGGCACGCCGGAGGGCGTCAAACTTGATATATATAAGGAGGCAAACGAGTTTTGCGCTCGTAAAGGGCAATCGGTTGAGACCATTAACGTTGAGACGCAACACGCAGTTCCGTTCGTACATGAAGGTGCAGCAACCTTGCACTTCAAATGCGTTTCGAAATAGCCAACAGGCCGAATGCGCCTAACAATTCGTTCAAGGCGGACGGCTTCGCCGCCGCTTAACTCAGGCGTTAGGCAGCAGGTCGAGCGACTGGCAAGTCCAGATGGAGTTCCACTTGATACATTCTCACCCACCGGGCTTTCTTGCCATTCCGCCTTCTGGCACCGGACCAGGCATACTGGTCCTCCATGCTTGGTGGGGGTTGAATGACACCATAAGGACAGTTTGCAAACAGCTTGCTGAATCCGGTTTCGTAGCATTTGCGCCGGATCTTTATCACGGCAAGGTCGCCGGCACGATTGCCGCTGCGGAGGAGCTCAGCAAAGCGCTCAAGGCCAATCGCCGTCAAGCCAGGGCAGAGGTCTCAAGTGCAGCAATGTTCCTCAATGAACACACTGGGCAAGCCAACCGGGGGCTCGCGGCCATTGGGTTCTCGCTCGGGGCGCATTACGCACTGGAGGCTTCTGTCACCGATCCTGAACACGTCCGTCAGGTTGTTGTCTTTTATGGAACCGGGCCAGAGGAATTTAGTGGCTCAAGAGCGGCTTACCTTGGCCACTTCGCCGAAAATGACGAGTTTGAATCAAAAGCCGACGTTGATAGTCTGGCGGAAGCCCTGAAGCGTGCTGGTCGGGCTGCCACCTTCTATCGTTACGGCGGCACTGGGCACTGGTTCTTCGAGCCCGACCGCTCGCTGGCATACAACGCAGAGGCAGCGAGCTTGGCTTGGGACAGGACTCTCGCATTCTTGAAGGACGTACCCGCCTTGTGAGGTCAATCAGTGCACTGCTGCCTAACATCTCAATCCAGCGGACGCTCACCCGCTACGCGGGTTCGCGCCGCTGATTTCGGGCGTTAGCCGTCATAAGCAGGGGGATCGATCCATGAGGTTGGCAGCTTTGCTGGTTGGTCCTCTTTT
>DASURP010000041.1:0-21222 GCA_036279975.1 Rhodanobacteraceae bacterium | reverse complement strand
GCGTGCGGCCCCAGCTTCCCGTCGCGCTGTGGGCGGATCACGCAAAAGCGCTGGCCGGTCGGCGCCTCCATCACCACCCACGTCCTGATCGCCGCTACCTTCTTCGCGCCCAGCGCTTCCAGCCGCCGCACTTCGGCATCGATGTCGTCGGTTTCGACGTCGAGGTGCACGCGGCTTTCGTGATCGACCCGCTGCACTTCGACGATCGGCTCGCCATCGCGCATCGCGAGTCCGACGTACTTGTCCTGCGCGGGGTCGGCATCCCGCCTGACCGGCCGGCCCAGGGCCGCGGACCAGAAACGCGCGGCCTCGCCCAGGTCATCGACCTTGCAGTCGATGATGAAACTGCACAGGCGGCTGTGGTGCATGGCCCGGTTCCCGACTCATGCACGCCTGAGCGCGCGATCCATGCTCCACGGCCCCGGCCCCGCGGCGGACAGGTACAGGAAAACGAAGCAGTACAACACCGCGCTTTCGCCACCGTTGAGGTAGGGGAAGACGTGGTTGACGGGGAAATGCGCCATGAAATAGGCGAACGCCATTTCGCCCGAGAGGATGAACGCGAGCGGACGCGAGAACAATCCGATCAGCAACAGGAATCCGCCGCCGACCTCCAGAACGCCGGCCAGGCCCGGCGCCAGCGTGAACAGCTTGGCCGAAGGGATCAACTGGAACGGCCCGGCCGGAAGGCTGAACAGCTTGTCGAGGCCGTGGCACATGAACAGGAACGCCGCGACGATGCGCAGGATGCTCAGCAGAACCGGAGCGTTGCGCGTCCAGACACCATTGTTGCCGGCCATGCGGGATCTCCTCGGTTTGACGTCGGCCGAGTGTACCCCGCCCATGCACGCACGGGGACGTCCCCTCACGCGCCGGCCAGCGCCTCGACCTCGGCGACGGCCCGGGGCAGGCCGGCCGTGAGGACGTCGCGGCCGCGCTTGCCCACCGCGACATCGTCCTCGATGCGCACTCCGAGGCCGCGCCAAGCCGCGGGCACGCTGGTGTCGTCCGGCGGAACGTAGATGCCCGGCTCCACCGTCACCACCATGCCGGGCTCGAGCATCCGCGGTTCGCCATCGATGCGGTAGTCGCCGACATCGTGCACGTCGAGGCCGATCCAGTGGCCGGTCTTGTGCGGGAAGAAGCGCAGGTATTCCTTCGACTTCAACGCGCCCCGCACGCCACCGCGCAGCAGCTTCAGCTTGCACAAGCCCGCGACCACCATCCGGGTGGCCGCATCGTGCGCGGCGGTGAACGGCCGTCCCGCACGGACCTCCTCGATTGCCGCGCACTGGGCTTCCAGCGCCACCTCGTACAGCGCGCGCTGTTCGCGGGAAAACTTTCCGCCCACCGGCCAGACCCGCGTGATGTCCGAGGCATAGCACTCCAGTTCCGCGCCGGCATCGACCAGCAGCAGGTCGCCGCGCCCGAGCCGGCCGCGATTGGCGGTGTAGTGCAGCACGCAGGCGTTGGCACCACCGGCAACCGTCGGTGGGTACGACGGCACCGCGCCGTGCGCGCGCATCGCGTGCAGCAACGCGGCTTCGACCTCGTACTCGGCCGCACCGGGGCGCGCGGCGCGCACCGCCGCCCGTTGCGCTTCGGCGGCGATCCTGGCGGCCCGTCGCATCAGCGCCAGTTCCGCGGGCGACTTGTACAGGCGCAACTCGTGCAGCAGGTGCCCGAGCGCGACGAATTCGCGCGGCACCACGCCGCCGCCGCGCGCCGCGCGCAGGCGCCTGAGCCAGCGCAACAACTGCGCGTCGAATTCATTCTCGCGGCCGAAGTGGCAATACAGGCGCGTGCGGCCTTCCAGCATGCTTGGCAGGATGTCGTCGATGTCCTCCACCGGGAAAGCATCGTCCATGTCGTAACGCGCAAGCGCATCCTCGGGTCCGACCCGGGCGCCGTCGACACGCTCGCGTTCGGGATCGCGCTCGCGGCAGAACAGCACGACTTCGCCCCGCTCCCGGCCGGGCAGCAGCGCGAGCACCGCGTCGGGTTCGGGAAAGCCGGTGAGGTAATGGAAATCGGAATCCTGGCGGTACGGCCACGCGGCGTCCGCGTTGCGCATGCGGCGTGGTGCGGCGGCCACCACCAGTGCGGCCTCCGGACCCGCCATCCGCATCAACTCGCGGCGCCTGCGCGCGAATTCCGCAGGCGCGATCACGGCCGGCCTGCCGGTACGAACGCCGCGTGCAGGTGCACCACGCCCCCGCGAATGAAATCCAGCACGTCGTCGAGGGCGGCCTCGTCATCGTCGTCGCAGACAAGGTGCGCAGCGGCGACCTGGCCGAAATCGTGCAGCAGTTCGTGAACGGCGGGAACCCCCGCGCGTTCCTCCAGCACCCCGGTGAGGCCCAACCCTCCAAGGAAGCCCCGGCACCAGTCCACGGCCGCGTCCGCGCGTGCCGCAAGCGTACCCTTCGGCAACAACGGATCGAGCTGTTCGCCTGCGCGCAGGCGCGCGGAAATTTCACCGGCGGCGCGCTCCAGCAATGCGTGCAACGCGCCACTGCCCCCGCTGTTGTCCACCTCGCTTTCCAGGGCCAGCGCAGCCAGCAACTCGTGCGCGCGCCCGGGCCTTCCGGCGCACAGGAACCCCGTCACCGAACCGTGCAGCTCGGCAGGCCCGACGCCGAGTTTCGCCTGCGCGAGTGCCGCATCCCATTCCGCGAAGTCGTCCAGGCTCATGCCGTCATTCTAAACGCCGTCATGCCAGGCGGCCCCATACCCGCGTCCGCCTGACCTTCCACCCACGACGCCTCCACTTCGGTTTGAGTAAACTTGCTGCAAGTCTGGCAGTTCCGGCCATCGATGGTGGTCAGGCAACATCGGTTACGACTTTGCGGGGACCAGTCCTTTCCACCATGAGCCGCACTCCACGGAACCAGCCGTGACCTTTCAGCCATCCAGGTTTCCCTGCGTGGCACTGGCATGCGTGCTTGCCTGGTGCTGGCTCGCGAGCGTGCCGCCGGCGAAGGCCGACGCTCCGCCCGCCACGCCGGTGTCACCCTCGACGTGGTACGCCTACCAGCGCAATTACCACTTCCAGCAACTCGACGACCGCGACGGCTTGACGCAAAACTCGGTCCTGCTGATTTTCCAGGACCACTCCGGGTTCATGTGGTTCGCGACCCAGGGCGGGCTGTTCCGTTACGACGGTTACACCCTGTCGCGCTACACCCACGACCCGGATCGCACCGACAGCCTGCCCGGTGATTACCGGGTCACGTCGCTCGCGGATGCCGGCAGCGGACGCCTGTGGATCGGCTCCACCGGCGGCGGGCTGATCCTGTTCGATCCGTCGGCCAACCGGATCCTCCCGCTGGCCGACGCCGTGCAGCGCGAAAGCACGCCGGTCACCAGCCTCATGAACCTCCCCGACGGCAAGGTGCTGGTCGGAACGTCACACGGCGTGGACATGCTGGTGAATGGCGCGACGGCGCCTTCGCTGCGTCCGGTATGGCGTGAAGCCGCCGGCCAGCAGGCGTGGGTGCAATCCTTCACCCGCTGCGGCGACGGCACGGTCTATGCCAGCGTGGACGACCAGGTCATCGTGCTGGATCCCGCCAAGGCCAGCGGCAAGTTGCTCGCCTCGACCGGCGCCCACATCAACACCCTCCTTTGCGACCCGCAGGGCCGCTTGCTGCTTGGCAATGGAAGCGGCCTTGCGGGCGTGGACCGCGGGAACAGGGCGCTGACCCCGGTCTGGAGCCAGGCCGGCGACGCCGCCGTCGGGGTGGTGTCGGCCGTGGCCGACCACGCCGGGCGGATCTGGCTCGGGCTCACCGACCACAGCCTGGTCCGCATGGATCCGGATGGTGCAGTGGTGCACGTCGGCCCGGCTCCACTCGGCATCTCCGGCGGTTTGCCCGACGCGCCCATCACCACGATATTCGTCGATCGTACCGGCCTGCTGTGGGTTGGCACGCTTACTTCCGGCGTGGTGTGGACCCGTCCCGACAGCGGACCGATCAGGGCCGTGCTCAACCTGACCGGCGATCCGCGCATCCGCACCTTGGTGCGCGCATTCCAACCCGCCGGCGAGGGGCAATTCTGGGTGGCGATGAGTGGTCTTGGCCTGATCCGCTATGCCCCCGCCACGCGCAAGGTCACCAGCTACAGCGACGCCTTGAACCACGCCGTCGACGCACTCCGCACGGCATCGGACGACACGGCCTCCACGCCCACGACGGCTGCGCGAACGCAGGGCGTCCCCGCGACCCTGGCCAATCTCACGGCCACCGGAAGCATCCGGATTTTCGGCATCGTGGCGGAC
Organism: Rhodanobacteraceae bacterium; assembly: GCA_036279975.1. Taxonomy (GTDB): domain Bacteria; phylum Pseudomonadota; class Gammaproteobacteria; order Xanthomonadales; family Rhodanobacteraceae; genus 66-474. Next base: position 16,940 of record DASURP010000041.1, on the reverse strand, counting down.
GCCGACGGCACGCTCCTGCTGCCGTCCAACTACGGCATCCTGCACTTCGACCCCGCCACCGGGACCGCCGCCTACGCACAACTGGACGGCAAGCCCGCCAACGGCCCGGTGCGCGCCCTGTTGCGTGCAGGCAACGGCGACCTCTGGGTCGCACCGTACGGCAACGGGCTGGTCCACTACCACGCCGGCCGCGCCGTGCGGCACTGGACCAGCACCCACGGCCTGGGCAGCGACAACGTGGTGGTGCTTGCGCAGGACCACGCCGGAAACATCTGGGCCGGCACCACCAGGGGCGTGTCGATGGTCGACCCGGCTTCCGGCAAGGTCCGCACCTTCCGCGAAATCCCGGGCGACAACCACTCGCTGGCGGGCAGCACCGTGGCCAGCCTGCTGGTAACCCGCGACGGGCAGATCTGGATCGGTTCGCTCACCGGCCTCAACCGCCTCCGGCACATCGACGCCAACGGTGCGGAGTTCCAGCGCTATGGCCTTGACGACGGACTTCCCGACAACACCATCGACTGCATGCTAGAGGACGCCGGCGGGCACATCTGGTTCAGCACCAACCTCGGCATCGCCAGGCTCGACCCCAGCACCGGCGGGGTCCGCAGCTTCGGCGTCGCCGACGGCACCCAGGGCAGCGAATACAACTCGGGCGCGTGCCTGCGCACCGCACGAGGCGCCCTGCTGTTCGGCGGGCGCGGCTTCGACATCATCGACCCGGAGCAGCTGCAGGCCTCGATCCAGCAGGCTCCGGTGGTGTTCACCGCGTTCTACACGGGCCGGGGCCAGTTGCCATTGCCGCAATCGGCCTCGCAGGCGCTGACGCTGGAAGCCGACGATCGCAGCATCCGCGCAACGTTCAGCACGCTCGACTACGCGGCAGCAGCCCACAACCGCTATCGCGTGCGCCTGCTTGGCTCTCCCCACCCGGGCTGGGTCGGGCCGACCTCCGAACATACTTTCGCCTATACCGACCTGCGGCCCGGCAACTACCGCCTGGAAGTCCAATCGATCCTGCGCGATGGCTCACCCGGCGGCACCGCCAGCCTCGGCTTCCACATTCCGGTGGCGTGGTGGTGGGGCCTGCCGATGCGGGTCGTCTACGCGGCCGCGCTGGCGCTGTTGGTCCTGATCACCCTGCTCGGCTGGCGCAGCCATTACCAGGAACAGGCCCGCCATCGCCGCCAGCTGCGCCTGCGCGAGACCCGCCTGCGCCAGGCGCTGTGGGGATCGGGCGACGAATTCTGGGACTGGAACCTCGAACACGGCACGATCCTGCGCCTCGGCCCCGAAGGCGCCCCGGGCGGCCACCACGAGGAATCGATCTCCGCCGAAGAGTGGCGCGCCACGATGGTGCACCCCGACGACATCCCCAGCCTCGACCGTGCGCTGGCCGAACACATCGCCGGCAACACCGAGCACTTCGAAGTCGAACACAGGGTGCGCGGCCGCGACGACGAATGGACCTGGGTGATCTCGCGCGGCCGGATCGTCGAACGCGACGCGGACGGCAAACCGTTGCGCATCTGCGGTACCGAGCGCGACATCAGCGGGCTGCGCGCCGCCGACCGTGACCGTCGCATCGCCACCGAAGTGATCCGCAACATGAGCGAGGCGGTCGCGGTGGTCGACCTCGACTATCGCTTCATCTCGGTCAACACTGCCTTCACCCGCATGACCGGCTACGCCGAACACGAAGTGCTGGGCCGCGACGCCTCCGTGCTCAACGGCAGCCGGCATTCCCCCGAAAGCTACGGCCACCTGCGCCAGGTGCTGGCGGAAACCGGCCACTGGCGCGGTGAACTGTGGCAACGGCGCAAGGACGGCGAGGAATTCCTGAGCTGGGTCGAACTCAACGAGGTCTGCGACGCCTCGGGCCAACGCACCCACCTGATCGCCGTGCTCACCGACATCACCGACCGCAAGCGCGCCGAACAGGAACTGCGCTACCTCGCCAACTACGACACCCTCACCGGCCTGCCCAACCGGGCGCTGCTGGGCGAACGCCTGGGCGCGGCGGTGATCAGCGCGCGCCGCAGCGGCCAGAAGGTCGGCCTGCTGTTCCTCGACCTGGACCGCTTCAAGCACATCAACGATTCACTCGGCCACACCACCGGCGACCGCACCTTGAAGGCGGCCGGGGCGCGCCTGCGCCAGTGCGTGCGCGAAACCGACGTGGTCGCGCGACTCGGCGGCGACGAATTCACGGTCGTGCTCGAGAACCTCGTCGACATCCGGGGCGCCGAGGAAATGGCGCAGCGGCTGATCCAGGCCTTCGCGAGGCCGTTGCCCATCACCAGTACCCAGGAAGCCGTGATTTCGCCCTCGATCGGGATCGCGCTGTACCCGGACCACGGCCAGACGCCCGCCGACCTCTTGAAATGCGCGGACACGGCGATGTACCAGGCCAAGGAACGCGGCCGCAACACCTGGGCCGTCTACCACGCCGGCATGGACGCACGCGCACGCGACCACGCCACGCTGGTCACCGCCTTGCGGCGCGCGCTGGAGCGCAACGAACTGAGCATGGTTTACCAGCCCAAGCTGGCGATCCGCGACGATCGCGGCATCACCGGCATGGAGGCCCTGCTGCGCTGGCACAGCCGCGAGCTGGGCGACATCCCGCCCAGCGTGTTCATCCCGCTGGCCGAGGAAACCGGCCAGATCCACGACATCAGCGCCTACGTGTTTTCGACCGCCTGTGCCGACCTGCGCCGCTTCCGCGAAGGCGGCCACCGCAACCTGACCATGGCGATCAACCTGTCGGCGGCCCAGCTCAACCGTCCCGACCTGACCCTGCACATCTGCGACATGCTGGCCGAGCACGACGTGGCGCCGAACCAGGTGGAGCTGGAACTCACCGAGAGCATGGTCATGGCCAACGCCGAACAATCGGTGCGGTTGCTGGGCGAACTGAAGTCCATCGGTGCGCGCCTCGCGATCGACGACTTCGGCACCGGCTACTCCTCGCTCGCTTACCTCAAGCGCCTGCCGATCGACATCCTCAAGATCGACCAGGAATTCGTGGGCGACATCACCACCGACCCGGACGATGCCGCGATCACCTCGACCATCATCACCATGGCCCACTCGCTGCAGCTCAAGGTGGTGGCCGAAGGCGTGGAGACCGCCGAACAGCTCGCCTTCCTGCGCGCGCAGCATTGCGATGAAATCCAGGGCTACTGGTTCTCGCGGCCCCTCGTGGCCGACGCCTGCCTCGAATTCCTGGACCGCCACGCCGCGACCAGCGTGGATCTGACCTGACCCGGCAGGTACATGCCACGCGGTGGCTTTGCCCTGGGCCTGTCGACGCCGTGCCATGTGGCCGCGCCGTCGGCCCTTTGCCCGCAGGGCAAGGAAGAACAAGTGAGGATGTATGTCGATACATCGACGAGTGATGACACAGCCATGCGGGCAAAGGGCCACAGCCCGAAGGGCTGTGCCGCGGCGCCCGCCATGCGGCGGCGCGTGCCTTGGGCATGGCCCCACCATGACGCTGCGGCACGCACCTTGCCTGGCAACCGCCGCGGCAGCAACGCGGCTCACTTGGCACGGCGTTGACAGGCCCGTATAGTCGCAGCCATGGACAGCCAGCCCCCCCGCTTCGAAGAAGAACTCTCGGCCTTGTCGCGCTCGCTCGACGCGGCGTTGGAGCGACTGCGCCGGTTGACCGAAGAAAACGCCAGCCTCAGGCGCGGGCGCGACCAGATGGCCGGCGAACGCGCCGCGCTGATGGCCCGCAACGAACAGGCCCGCACCCGTGTCGAAGCCATGATCGAGCGGCTGAAATCGCTCGAGGCGGCGGGTTGAAACCTGCATGACCGCCGACGAGACCGTCACCGTCACCGTCAAGCTGCTCGACCGTGAATTCCTGGTCGGGTGCAAACCGGACGAACGCGAAGGCCTGCTGGCCGCGGTCGAACACCTCAACCAGAAGATGCGCGAAATCCGGCACGCCTCGCGCAGTCCCGGTTACGACCGCATCGCGGTGCTGGCCGCGCTCGACCTCACCCACGAACTGCTGATGCTGCGGCGCAGCCAATCGGCGTTGTCAAACAGCGCCGGCGAGCACATTGCAATGCTGCGGCGCAAGCTTGATGACGCCCTCGCGGCGCCCCTAGAATGACCCTGCTGGCGTCCCCTGCGGTGAACGACAGCGCGCCCCCAGCAATGTGCCTTGTTCCTAATGTACGGCCTGGGGCCGGCGGTTACCGGGTCCTTGTGCACGTCCGCCGCGAGCGGAAAGCCTGAAAACCCGGCCAGCCTGCCCACTTGATCTGAGAGGATCAGGGTCGCTCGGCGCGCATCGTCATCGTGGAGGACGCCACTTGTTTTGCGATCATCCATGATCGCGGCGCCCGCATTCTTCGCGATGCCGTACCGGATACCCGTTTCGGCAACTCCAGAACGGGCACCCTGCCCTGACTTTTCACAACAGCCGCTTCGTCCACGCGATCGACAGCCGCTTCGATGAGGGATAGCTCACAACCCGCAGGGCGGGAGAAGCGCAGCGAATCCCGCAGTTCGTCCACGGAGATTGTCGGCTGGGCGGAACCCGAGGACACGCTGCGTGCATGAGATGCCCCACAACGGCGACAGTCGCGCGCTGTTGCGTGCGCGGATGTCGGTGCGCCGCAACGAGCTCGGCGCGCGCCAGCGGGTCGAAGCGGCCGCCGGCGTGCTGCGCAGCCTCGAAGCGTTGCCCGGGTTCATGACCGCCCGCAACGTCGCCGGCTATTGGGCGATCCGCGGCGAGCTGCCACTCAACCTTGTGGTGGCGTCGTTGCACCGGCGCGGACAACGCTATTTCCTGCCGGTGCTCGGTGCGGCGCGCCAACTGCATTTCGCCGGGTACGCACAAGGCACCGCAGTCACCAGCAATCGCTTCGGCATCCCCGAACCCGCCGTTCCGTCCGGGGCACTGCAACCGGCCGGGGCCATGGAGGTGATCCTGCTGCCGCTGCTCGCGTTCGACCGGCACGGCCACCGGCTCGGCACCGGCGGTGGCTGGTACGACTCGAGCCTCGCCTTCCTGCGCGACATGCGGCGACCCGCATCGCCGCTGCTGGTCGGCATCGGCTACGCTTTCCAGGAGGTCGGTGCGGTCCCGGTCGAATCCTGGGACGTCCCGCTCGACTACATCGCCACCGACGAAGCCCTGTTGGCCTGCGTCGACGCGGCCCCACCGGCATGAAGGACCCGCCATGCAGCGCTGGTTGATGAAAACCGAGCCGGACACGTTCTCGATCGACGATCTGCGTGCACGCAAGCTGGAACCATGGAACGGCGTACGCAACTACCAGGCGCGCAACTTCATCCGCTGCATGCGGCGCGGCGACGCCGTGATGATCTACCACTCCAGTTGCGCCGTCCCCGGCGTCGCCGGCCTGGCCAGGGTGGCGAGCGCGCCGTATCCGGACCCCGGCCAGTTCGACCCGAAGGACGAATACTTCGACGCCGCCAGCAGGCGCGACGATCCGCGCTGGACGCTGGTGGACGTACGCTTCGTCCGTAAGTTGCAGCGCGTGATCACGCTGGACGAGATCAAGGCGCTCAAGGGCCTTGGTGATTTCGCGCTGACCCGGCGTGGCAACCGGCTGTCGGTGTTGCCGGTCACCGGCAAGCAGTGGGATGCGATCCTCGCACTGGAGTGAACGACGTGGACATTGACGCGCAAAAACGCGCAGCCGGCGAAGCCGCGATCGAGTTCGTCGAAGACAACACGGTGGTCGGCGTCGGGACCGGATCGACCGTGCAGCATTTCATCAATGCGCTGGGCAGGATCAGGCAACGCATCGACGGGGCGGTGTCGAGTTCCGAGCAATCCAGCGCGCTGCTGCGCGGGTTCGGCATCCCGGTGCTCGACCCCAACGCAGTGGGCGAAATCCCGCTGTACGTGGATGGCGCCGACGAATGCGATCCGCGGCGCTGCCTGATCAAGGGCGGCGGCGCGGCGCTGACGCGCGAAAAAATCCTGGCCGCGATCGCGAAGAAATTCGTCTGCATCGTCGATGCGCACAAGTGCGTCGAGGTGCTCGGCAAGTTTCCGCTGCCGATCGAGGTGATCCCGATGGCGCGCAGTCACGTCGCGCGTGAAATCGAACGGCGCGGCGGCACGCCGGTGTGGCGCAGCGGCTGCGTCACCGACAACGGCAACTGGATCCTCGACGTGCACGGCCTTGCCATCACCGACCCGGAACGGATGGAGTCGGAATGGAACCAGATCACGGGCGTGGTCACGGTGGGGTTGTTCGCCCACCGGCGCGCGGACGTGGTGCTGGTCGGCGATGGCAGGAGGTTCTAGCGAACCCCCTGCCACGGCGTCATGCACAGCAGGCAGCCCGGATGGAGCAAGACGCAATCCGGGAGACCTGCCGCCACCGGGTTGTCATGCGGCCTTGCGCAATGCCGCCAGCGCGCCGCGCATGCCCGCCACCAACTGGTCGCAGGCCTCGGCGCCGATCGCGTTGCGGATGTCGTCCAGCACCTGCGTGCCGGTGTCGTTGGCGGCCGTCAGCGCGCCGCGTCCGGCATCGGTGATCACCCAGGCATCGCCCTCGCGGCGTGCCATGCCCCGCTGCTGCATCGCTGCGAGATTCTCGTCGACGGCGTGCGGGGGCTGCCGCAGCTGCTCCGACAATGTTGTGGCCGTCTGGGGTCCGGCGAATACCAGGCGCTTGGCCAGAAGATAGAAGAAGTAGTTCTGCAATCCGCTGGACCGGATGCCTTGCTCAACGCGCTGCAGCAAGACGCCGCGCAATGCCGCCGTCATCGCCACCAGGTCGTGCTGCGGGGTACGGGGTGCCTGCATCGAGACGTTCATGGTCGTCCTCCGGGTTCTTGGTTGGGGGTATGTCGCCAGACAGCGACTTTTCCACCATACGGCCAGCCCCGCGGCACGAATTTTGACATTCGTCTCAAATCACGCCATGCAGAAGCGAAAAACCCGCCAAAGGGCGGGCTTTATGTCTTTACGGCCAATCACCGACGGCACCGGTGGATGGATGTGGCAGCCCCGGAAGGATTCGAACCTCCGAATGCCTGAGTCAGAGTCAGGTGCCTTACCACTTGGCGACGGGGCTGTAAGTTGGCCAAAGCCGGCATCCTGCCACGCCTTGCACTGCAAACGACCGTGGCCGGGTGCGCCACGTTCACCCGCGGGACTTCGTCCGGCATCGGCGCCTTCACGTGCCGCCTGGGCCACGACCAACAGTTTAGCCGCAACCCGGATAGCATGCGGCGCTGCCCGTGGGCGTACGGCGGCGTTCCCGGATCCTGATGCTGCGCATCTTCATCCGGGCTACGCAGTTTAACGCTTCGAGAACTGCGTGGCCCGCCGCGCCTTGTGCAGGCCGACCTTCTTGCGCTCGACCGCCCGGGCGTCGCGGGTCATGAATCCGGCCCGGCGCAGCGGCGCCTTCAGGGTTTCGTCGTACTCGACCAGCGCACGGGCGATGCCGAGGCGGATCGCGCCGGCCTGCCCGGTGATGCCGCCGCCGACCACGTTGACCTTGATGTCGAACTTGTCGGACATCTGGGTCAGTTCCAGCGGCTGGCGCACGATCATGCGCGAGGTTTCGCGGCCGAAGAACTCGTCCAGCGGCTTGCCGTTGACCAGGATCTGGCCATTGCCCTTGCGCAGGAAAACGCGCGCGGCGGAAGTCTTGCGGCGGCCGGTGCCGACATTCTGTTGCAGGGTCGCCATGATCAGATCTCCAACGCCTTGGGCTGTTGTGCGGTGTGCGGGTGCTCGGCGCCTCGATAGACCTTGAGCTTGCGGAACATCGCGCGACCCAGCGGGTTTTTCGGCAACATGCCCTTGACGCCGATTTCGATCACGCGCTCGGGATGCGTCGCCAGCAGATCCTTGAGGCTGGTGGTCTTGAGGTTGCCGACATAGCCGGTGAAGCGGTGGTACTGCTTGTCATCCAGCTTGTTGCCGGTGACCGCGACCTTGTCCGCGTTGACCACGACGATGTAGTCGCCGGTGTCCACGTGCGGGGTGAATTCCGGCTTGTGCTTGCCGCGCAGGCGCTGCGCGATTTCCGAACACAGCCGGCCCAAGGTCTTGCCACTGGCATCGACGATGAGCCAGTCACGCTTGACCGACTCGGCCTTGGCACTGAACGTCTTCATGGGATGGATCCGTAGGGTTGTTTGATCCGCACGTGATGCGGGCCGCGCCACGGGGGCGCGGCGGGGTTGCCGGCAACGAAAGACCGCCAAGGATACCGGTCGCCGTTGTGCAGTGCAAGACGCCGTGCCCTGCTGGCGGCCCCGGAGGCTGCTCCGGGGCAAGACCGTGCCCCGCGCGGGCCATCGCTGCAAGCCTGGCGCCGAACCCGGTGCCGGGGCCAGCCGGGCCGCCAGCGGCCGCGTGGCCCGCCAACGCGGTCGCCCGCAGCCGATCCATCCTGGCGAGCTTCCGGCCAGGCATCGCGCCGACTTGCCGACCGCGCGACAATGGGTGGCATGGACACCGACGCCCGCCACCACACCCCGCTCGACCGGATGTTTGCCGGCCTGCAACGTGCGCTCGATACCGTCGCCGGCGCGGCGGTCGCCGCGCGCCCCTCGCCCGGCGAAGCGCAGCCGCGACCCGACCTCGATGCCACCGACCGTCGGCATGCGGCCGGGCTGATGCGCGTCAACCACACCGGCGAGGTATGCGCCCAGGCGCTGTACGACGGCCAGGCAGCGCTCGCGTGCGACACCGCCACCCGCGCGCACCTGGAAGCGGCGGCCGCCGAGGAAACCGATCACCTGGCCTGGTGCGCCGAGCGCCTGCGCGAACTCGACGACCATCCCAGCCTGCTGAACCCGCTGTGGTACGCAGGCAGCTTCGCCATCGGCGCGTTGGCGGCGCTGGCCGGCGACCGTTGGAGCCTCGGCTTCGTGGTCGAAACCGAGCGCCAGGTCGAAGCACACCTCGGCGACCATTTGCAACGCCTGCCGTCCGCCGATGCGCGTTCGCGCGCAATCCTTGCCGCGATGCAGGCCGACGAAGCCCGCCACGCCGACAACGCGCAGGCGCGTGGCGGGGCCACGCTGCCGTTCCCGGTCCCCGCGTTGATGCGCTGCGCATCGGCGGTGATGAAAGCCGTGGCGTACCGCTTGTAGGAGCCTGCCTGCAGGCGACCGGGAAGGCTCCGGGTGCGGTCGCGATGGAAACGTCGCGCGCAGGCGCGCTCCTACATCAGGTGGCGCCTCGGCGGTGATGAAGGCGGTGGCCTATCGCCTGCAGGAGCCTGCCTGCAGGCGACCGCCGACGACGGGACGTGGCGAAAGCGTCGCGCGCAGGCGCGCTCCTACATCAAGTTGCGGCCGTGGAACAGTTCCTCGATCTCGCGCTTCAGCAGCGACTCGATCTTCTGCCGGTCCTTGAACGACAAATCGTCCGCGTGCGCCTCGAACAGGTAGGTGTCGAGGTCGAAGTCCTTCACGTGCATCTTGGTGTGGAACATGTTCTCCTGGTACACGTTGACGTCGAACATCTCGTACTTCTGGCGGATGTGCCTGGCCAGGTAGTCCTGGATCGAGTTGATCTTGTGGTCGATGTAGTGCTTCTTGCCGTGGATGTCGCGGGTGAAGCCGCGCACCCGGTAGTCCATCGTCACGATGTCCGATTCGAAGCTGTCGATCAGGTAGTTCAAGGCCTTCAGCGGCGAGATCACGCCGCAGGTCGCCACGTCGATGTCGGCGCGGAAGGTGGCGATGCCGTTGTGCGGGTGCGTTTCCGGATAGGTGTGCACGGTGATGTGCGACTTGTCCATGTGCGCCACCACGGCATCCGCGATCACGTCCTTGCCCAGCTTGTCGACGATCGGGTGCTCGGCGATCAGCATCGTCACCGACGCCCCTTCCGGGTCGTAGTCCTGGCGCGCGATGTTGAGGATGGTGGCGCCGATGATGTCGGCCACGTCCGTGAGGATCTGGGTCAGGCGGTCGGCATCGTAGGCTTCATCGATGTAATCGATGTAGCGGTCACGCTGGTCCTTGGTGACCGCGTAGCAGATGTCGTAGATGTTGAAGCTGAGCGCTTTGGTGAGGTTGTTGAACCCCTGCAGTTTCAAGCGGGGCAGCGGCTTGACCACGGCAGTTCCCTCGAAGCCGGTGGAAACGGGGATACGCGCGAGACCGGGCAACCTCACGCGTACCTGGGGGGGTGGAGAGATAAAAGTATGCGGGAAAATGATGGCGGACGCACCCCTTTGGGCCGCGCTCTGGTAATGTGCGGAAGCGTTCACAAAGCTGTTAGACTCGCACGCGAAAAGTGTGACGCAGTCGAGAGATCCCATGTCCGAATTGCGCTACTTGCTTCAACAAGTTTTTGAACGGTCACAGGCGCCGGCGATGCTCGCGCCCGATCCGGCAGCAATGCAACGCCTGCTGGAACAGTGCCACCGCCGCCGCTACCCGGGCAAAACCGCGATCCTGCGCCCCGGCGACCCTGCCAACACCTTGTTCTACGTGATCGACGGTTCGGTCACCGTCTGCAGCGAGGACGAGCAGGGGCGCGAGTTGATCCTGGCCTACATCAACCGCGGCGAGTTCATCGGCGAGATGGGCCTGTTCGTCGAGCAGGCGCAGCGCGAGGTGCTGATCCGCACCCGCTCGGCCTGCGAGCTGGCCGAAATCGGCTACGAGAAGTTGTTCCAGTTGTTCGCCGGCCCGCTGCGCGATGACTGCCCGCGCGTGCTGTTCGCGATCGGCCTGCAACTGACCCACCGGTTGCTGCGCACCTCCCGCCAGGTCAGCCGGATGGCCTTCATGGACGTCACCAACCGCATCGCGCGCACGCTGCTGGACTTGTGCCAGGAACCGGACGCGATGACCCACCCGGACGGCACCCAGATCCGCATCTCGCGGCAGGAACTCTCGCGTATCGTCGGTTGTTCGCGTGAAATGGCCGGCCGCGTGCTGAAGCAGCTCGAAAGCGATGGCGGCATCGACGTGTCGGGCAAGACCATCGTGGTGCGGGGCACGCGTTAATGGCCCGTTGTGACGGGGCCTCCCCCGGCTGACAACGGCTTAACCGGCCCCGGGGATACTGGCCCGCCAGACCCGGCGGCCCGCATGGACGACCCCTTCCTGGTTTTCGTTGGCATCGGCTTCCTGGCCCAACTGGTCGACGGTGCGCTGGGCATGGCCTACGGCCTGATCTCCAACTCGGTGCTGCTTGCGCTGGGCCTGCCGCCGGCACTCGCCAGCGCCACCGTGCATACCGCGGAACTGGCCACCTCCGGTGTCTCCGGCCTCTCGCACGCGTGGTTCCGCAACGTGGACTGGAAGCTGTTCCGGCACCTCGCGATAGCCGGCGCCATCGGCGGCACCCTGGGCGCCACCTTGCTCGCGAACGTGCCCGGGGAAATGATCAGGCCGTTCATCAACGTCTATCTGGTGGCGATGGGAGCGTTGATGGTGGCGCGCGCGTTGGGCCGGCTGCTGCGCCGCCGCGAGGTGCACCACCCGGGCTGGCTGGGGCTGGTGGCGGGACTGCTCGATGCGATCGGCGGGGGCGGCTGGGGCGCGCTGGCCACCAGCACACTGGTTGCGCGGGGCCACGCGGTGCGCAGCGCGATCGGCTCGGTCAGTGCGGCCGAGTTCGTGGTCACCGCCAGCATCTCGATCACGCTGGTGCTGAACGTGGGCATCAAGCACTGGCCAATACTGCTTGGACTGTTGTGCGGCGGGGTGATCGCCGCACCCATGGCCGCCTGGCTGGTGCGCCACGCCCCGGAGAAAGCCGTGATGATCGGGGCGGGTAGCCTGGTGGTGCTGGTCAGCGCCGGGCAACTGGTTCACTCCTGGCTGTAACCGGCATCCGGTTTTGACGGACAAGAACGCGGCGCGCGAGGTGCGGCGGCGAACCCGCCTCAAAACCACTCGACCCGGGCCACGCTGCGCCCCAGCGCCTTTTCCACCCGCTTGCACAGCTTCGGCGTCGAGTTGACCAGTACCGCCTCCCTGGCCGCCGCCAGCATCGGCAGATCCTCGAACGAATCGCTGTAGGCCCGCTGCCAGGCCTCGATGCCGTGCCGCGCCAGAGCTTCTGCCTTGCGACGCCCGACGTTGTGCCAAGCCACGCGCATGCCGAGGCGCCGCGCACGCAGGCGCGAGGCCAGCACTTCGACACCGGGGATGCCCAGGCCTTCCAGTACGCCCCGTGCCAGCGTGTCCTCGCAACCGGTCACGACGATGACGCGGTCACCCTCCGCCAGGTGCCGGCGCAAGGTCCGCACGCCTTCCCGGCAGAACTGCCGTGGCCGGTGCACCAGCGCATCGGCAAACGCCCCCGCCAATTCGCGGTAGCGCGCCTCGTCGATCCCGAGCAGGCCGATGTGCACCAGCGTACGCAACGCCCGCCGCCACGAGAACGGCAGTACCAGCAGCATCCACGGAATCGCCGGCAGCACCAGCGCCTTGCGCCAGCGGGCGCGCGCGTAACGTTCGCGCATGAACATGCCGAAGGTGTCGCCACGGATCAGCACGCCGTCGAAATCGAACAGTACGACGCGTTGCCCACCGATTGGCGCCCCCGGCTCCACGTTCAGGATTCCGCAAACAGCCGGGCCAGCTCGGCACCGGGGTCGTCCGCGCGCATGCAGGCCTCGCCAACCAGGAACGCCTGCACGCCGCCTGCCCGCAGGCGCGCCACGTCATCGCGCGTGGCGATGCCGCTCTCGCTTACCAGCAGGCGATCCGGGGGGACATCGGGCCTGAGCAGCAGGGTCGTCTCGATGCTCGTTGCGAAGGTCCGAAGGTCGCGGTTGTTGATGCCGATCAGCGTGCGTGCGGGGGTCGTCAGCGTCAGCGCGCGCTGCAGGTCGACGGCGTTGTGGACCTCCACCAGCACGTCGAGCCCGCATTCGATAGCCAGCGCGTGCAGGTTGACCAGCGCCGCGTTGTCCAGTGCGACCGCGATCAGCAGGATCGCGTCGGCGCCGATCGCCCGCGCCTCGTGCACCTGGTACACGTCGACCGTGAAGTCCTTGCGCAGGACCGGCAGCGAACACGCATCGCGCGCCGCGCCGAGATACACGTCACTGCCCTGGAAGAAATCGACGTCGGTGAGCACCGACAGGCACGCGGCGCCCCCCGCCGCATAACTGCGCGCGAACGCGGCGGGATCGAAAGCCGCACGGATCAGGCCGCGTGACGGGCTGGCCCGCTTGACCTCGGCGATCACCGCGGCCCGCCCTTGCCCGATGCGCCGCTGCATGGCCCCGGCAAAACCGCGCGGCGGCGCCGCATCCGCCTGGCGCGCGCGCAATTCCGCAAGTGGCACGCGCGCCTTGCGCTCGGTGACTTCCTCGCGCTTGCGTTTGAGGATCCGCCTCAGGATGTCGTTCATGATCGTCCGCAAAGTGAATCATCGATTGCCATTGTAGGAGCGCGCCTGCGCGCGACCACGGGGCTCCGGTCACGGATGGCCGCCTTGTCGCCGGCAGGCCGGCTCCTACAAAGGCTGCGTCGCTGCCACGAACTGGTCGAGCCTGGCGCGCGCGGAGCCATCGTCGATCGCCGCGCGGGCGCGCACGATACCATCGGCGATCGACGCCGAGAGGCCCGCCGCGTACAGCGCAGCGCCGGCATTCAGCAGCACGATGTTGCGTGCGACGCCCTCCGCGCCGTCCAGCACTTGCAGCAGCACGGCTTTCGATTCCATAGCGTCGGACACCTTGAGATTGCGGCTGGAGGCCATCGGGATGCCGAACTGCTCGGGTTCGATTTCGTATTCGCGCACCTCGCCGTCGCGCAATTCGCCGACCAGCGTGGCGCCGCCAAGGGAAATTTCGTCCAGCCCGTCCTTGCCGTGCACCACCAGTGCGCGCTCGACGCCAAGCCGCTGCAGCACGCGCACCTGGATGCCGACCAGATCCGGATGGAAGACGCCCATCAGGATATTCTGCGCATTCGCGGGATTGGTCAGCGGCCCCAGGATGTTGAACAGCGTGCGCACGCCCAATTCGCGGCGCACCGGCGCGACCGCCTTCATGGCGGGATGGAAACGCGGCGCGAACATGAAGCCGATGCCGGTCTCCTCGATGCAGCGCGCGACCTGTTCGGGACCGAGGTCGATCTTCGCACCCAGCGCTTCCAGCACGTCGGCACTGCCCGACGACGACGACACGCCACGATTGCCGTGCTTGGCGACCCGCGCGCCGGCGGCCGCCGCGACGAACATCGATGCGGTGGAAATATTGAAGCTGTGGGCGCCATCACCACCGGTGCCGACGATGTCCAGCATGTGCGGATGCGGCGGCACCGTGACGCGTTCGGCCAGCTCGCGCATCACGGTCGCCGCGCCCGCGATCTCGCCGACGGTCTCCTTCTTGACCCTGAGACCGGTGAGGATCGCCGCCGTCATCGCGGGCGACACTTCGCCGCGCATGATCTGGCGCATCAGGTCGATCATCTCGTCGTGGAAGATCTCGCGATGCTCGATCGTGCGCTGCAGCGCTTCGTGCGGCGTGATGGGCATGTTCATGCCGCTCGGGACAAGGGCGCGCGGATGAAATTGCGCAGCAGGTCGTGTCCGCTCGCGGTCAGGATCGATTCGGGGTGGAACTGCACGCCCTCGATCGGCAATGCCTTGTGGCGCAGGCCCATGATTTCGTCGAACGAACCGTCCGCGTGCTCGGTCCATGCGGTGATGTCGAGGCAGTCCGGCAGGCTCGCGCGCTCGACCACCAGTGAATGGTAGCGTGTCGCCTCGAACGAATCGGGCAATCCCGCGAACACGCCTTGGCCACGGTGCCGGATCGGCGAGGTCTTGCCGTGCATGATTACCGATGCGCGGATCACCCGGCCCCCGAATGCCTGCCCGATCGCCTGATGGCCAAGGCACACGCCCAGGATCGGAATGGCGCCTGCAAGCTCGCGGATCAACGCCAGCGAAACGCCGGCCTGGTCGGGCGTGCCCGGGCCCGGCGAAATCACGATGCGTTCCGGCGCCAGCGCACGGATGCCGGGGACGTCGATGGCATCGTTGCGCAGCACCCTCACGTCCTGCCCAAGCTCGCCGAGATACTGGGCGAGGTTGAATGTGAAGCTGTCGTAGTTGTCGATCAGCAGCAGCATGGGTGATGTTCGCCTGCGGGAAGGCGATCATAGTGTCCGATCCCGTGTTTCGCACCCCTGGCGCGCCGGTACCGGCCGGCCAACCTGTGGAATCGCTTGTGCGCGCAGCGTCAACTTGCGCTGGATCAACGCTTCGCCGCGGCACGCCGCTAAACCGGCATCCATGCGCGCAGCTTCCCTCCAGCCCGACCCCGGACCGGCCGTGGCCTTCCACGTCCACGGCCTCACCAAGGTCTATCGTTCGGGATCGGTCGAGGTCCATGCGCTTCGCGGCATCGATCTGGACATCTACCAAGGCGAGATGCTCGTGCTGCTGGGGCCGTCGGGTTCGGGCAAGTCCACCTTCCTCAACATCCTCGGCGGCGTCGACCGGCCGACGGCAGGCGAGGCGCACTTCCGCGACCACGCCCTGACGGGCATGAGCGAGCGCGAGCTGACGCGCTACCGCCGCGACCACGTCGGCTTCGTGTTCCAGTTCTACAACCTGATCCCGAGCCTCACCGCGCGCGAAAACGTCGCGCTGGTGACCGAAATCGCCCGCCGCGCGATGGCGCCGGAGGAAGCACTCGCCCTCGTGGGCCTTGCCGAGCGCGCCGACCATTTCCCGGCGGAACTCTCCGGCGGCGAGCAGCAGCGCGTCGCGATCGCCCGCGCGATCGCCAAGCGGCCTGAAATCCTGCTCTGCGACGAACCGACCGGCGCGCTGGATTCACCCACCGGCGTGATCGTGCTGCAAGCGATCGAACGCATCAACGCCGAACTCGGCACCACGTCGGTGGTGATCACCCACAACGTCGTGATCGCGGACATGGGCCATCGCGTCGCGTCGTTCGCGAACGGCCGCATCGCGCAGGTGACCACGAACGCAAACCGGCAACCCGCCGGTTCCCTGAGGTGGTGAGCATGCGCGCGCTCGACCGCAAGCTGCTGCGCGACCTTTGGCACGCCCGCGGCCAGGCCACCGCCATCGCGGCGGTGATCGCCTGCGGCGTCGCGATCGTGATCATGACCTTCGGCGCCATGACTTCGCTGCGCAACACCCGCGACAGCTATTACGAGCGCTACCGCTTCGCGGACGTGTTCTCGCAACTGCGGCGTGCGCCGCTGCCGGTGGCCGCGCAGATGGGCGAAATCCCCGGCGTCGCCGACTGGGAAACGCGGATCACCCGCTACGCGGCCCTCGACATCCCGACGCTGCCGCAGCCGGCGGCCGCGCTGCTGGTGTCGCTGCCCGACCACGGCGAACCGCGGCTTGACCGTATTGCGCTGCGCCAGGGCCGCCTGCCCGTGCGCGGACGCGACGAGCTGGTAATGAGCGAGAACATGGCGCAGGCGCTTGGCTACGCGCCGGGCGACAAGCTTGCCGTGGTCCTCAACGGGCGCAAGCGCATCTTCACGGTCGCCGGCGTGGCGCTCTCGCCCGAGTTCGTCTACGTGCTCGCGCCCGGCCAACTGATGCAGGATGACCGCACCTTCGGCATCCTCTGGATCAACCGCTCGATCATGGAAGCCGCCTACGACATGAAGGGCGCCTTCAACGACGTCAGCCTGCGGCTGGCGCCGGATGCATCGGAACCGGAGGTGATCCGCCGGCTGGACCTGCTGCTGGCGCGCTACGGCGGCACCGCCGCCTACGGCCGGGCGGACCAGCTCAGCAACGCCTACCTCGATCAGGAGCTCGGGCAGCTGCGCACGATGTCGATCGTGATCCCGCCGATCTTCCTCGCGGTCGCGGCGTTCCTGCTGCACATGGTGCTGTCGCGCCTGATCGACACCGAGCGCGAATCGATCGGCCTGCTGAAATCCTTCGGCTACACCCACCGCGAAGTCGGCGTCCACTACCTGAAATTCTC
>DASURP010000040.1:0-14624 GCA_036279975.1 Rhodanobacteraceae bacterium | reverse complement strand
AACACCGTAGTATCGTCAAACATGCTGACCTCCGCGTGGAGCGAACAATGGGCGTAAACACGTTACGCCATGGCGGCTCTGGCCTTTGGCTAATCCCCGGCAAACGCCCGCCGGAGGTCAGCTCATCGCCAAGCGAAAGTCCTGCTGTCTAGACAGCCGTTGTTGCGTGGTGCGCAACATGGTACGATACAGGCATGATCAAGTCGTTCCGGCACAAGGGCCTGCGTCGTCTATTCGAGACTGGCAACACCTCGGGCGTCCAGGCGGCCCATGCCAGACGGCTTCGAATGCAGTTGACCGCTCTACACACCGCCAAGGTCATCGCTGACATGGACGTTCCCGGCTTCCGCCTGCACCGCCTCAAGGGTGCTCTGCAAGCACGATGGTCAATTTCGGTCAACGGCAACTGCCGTATCACATTCGAGTTCAAGGACGGCAACGCCTACGTGCTCGACTACGAGGATTATCACTAATGGCCATGTACAACCCTCCTCATCCTGGTGAGTTCATCGCCAGCGTGTATCTTGAGCCCAACGGCATCAGCGGTCGCGAGCTAGCGGCCAAGCTGGATGTTGCAGCGTCTACGCTCAGCCGCGTTCTCAATGGCACTAGTCGTGTTACCCCGGACATGTCGCTTCGGCTTTCCAAGACGCTGGGTCGCTCGCCCGAGAGCTGGCTCACTATGCAGGACAATCACGATCTTTGGGTTGCAAAGCAGCATGCCAACTTGCAAAAGGTCGGCAAGCTCAAGTTGGCGGTTGTCTAACTATTCGGTCAAGCGGACGCAATTCCCGCTGCGCGGTCTTTGCGCCGCTTGCCTCAAGCGTTGGGCGTCACACAGGGAATGATACGATGCAAGTAAAGCTATTTTGGGTGTCGTCGCCGACTAGACCTCAAACCTTCAGAGGGCACAACACCGGTGGCAACGCGGCTGAGTTCGACCGGCAAATAAATGAGTGGCTCGCGCAAAACACCGACATAGATATTGCTTTCGTCGAGCAATCGGCATGCGGCGGCAGCTGGGGGCCGGCGCTTTGGCTCGTATCTGTATGGTTCACCCGCAAGTGCGGTGACTGAAAACTCAATGCAGCGGACGCAAACCAGCCACTGGAGCCCTCAATGCATAACATTACAGCTTTGGCTCTCACGTTTGCTGTATGTCAGGCAACCACAATTGTCGTGGCTGTGCTCTTTCGCGTTGTGAGCCGCAAAAAATCGAGTCTGTTCAACGTCATCGCAATTCCGGTCGGCATCACCATCGCCGAGGCAGTGCGTATGAGTTGGCACATTTCAGGCGCGGCATTTATGTTTGTGCTGGCGGGTGCGGTTGGCGTTTCGGTATTTTGCGCGCAGCTCATCAAAGTGCAGCGTGGCGCCTAACTATTCGCTCTGCCGGAGGCAAATTCCGCTACGCGGTCTTTGCGCCGGTTACCTCGGGCGTTAGCCGCCACAAAATGCGCCTATGGTCCTTGCATCCAAAATATCTCGACCCGCAGGGCTTGGTTGCTCTGTGGCGCGAGGCTTTGCTGGCCAAGGCGGTCATTCGCGGCGAGACCCGTGGCTACAAGCACCATCCACAGCTCGAGCGTTTCTGTTCGCATCCGCATCCTCGCTTGGCTATCAACGCATACCTGGCCGCGGTTCACGCCGAGGCCACGCATCGGGGTTACAGTTTCAATCGTTCCAAGGTCGGTACGGTTCGGGTGGTGCAACACATTCCGGTCAGTTCTGGTCAGCTTGCGCACGAGTGGGCTCATCTGCAAAGCAAGCTGTCGGTTCGCAGTCCAGCCCTGCGTGCGCAATGGTCACGCGTCGTCACTCCCGCATGCCATCCGTTGTTTCGCCGTCGTGCCGGCCCAGTGGCATCATGGGAGCGGGTGTAGTGTGGCGGCTAACAATTCAATCCAGCGGACGCAAATCCCGCTATGCGGTCTTTGCGCCGGTTACCTTGGGCGTTGATATGACTTTCGCTGTCAAGCAGTGATGTCTATTTCATTTCAATGCTCCGATGGGTGGAAAGGGATCCCGCTACGCGGGGCTCGCGCCGCTTACTTCAAGCGTTAGGTGCCAAGAACGCATGCTGCAATATGCCATCAAGGTTCTTGTAACAGCCGTTGTTGTTGTGGCTGTTTCAGAGCTTGGCAAGCGCAGTTCGTTCTGGGCTGCAGTGCTGGCGTCTCTGCCGCTTACTTCGTTGCTCGCGTTCGTCTGGCTCTATCGCGGTACAGGCAACGTCCAGGCCATCGCATCGTTGTCGCACGGTATCTTTTGGCTGGTCTTGGCGTCGCTGCCGCTGTTCCTTATCTTGCCGGCCCTGCTCAAAAATGGTGTGGGGTTTTGGCTGGCGTTCGCCGCGTCGTGCGTTGTCACAGTCGGGTTGTACTTTGGTTTGGTCTGGGTGCTTGGGCGGTTCGGCGTTCAGTTGTAGCCTTGGCGCCTGACTATTCGGTCAAGCGGACCGTCGGGGCGTCAGGTCGTGCACGGCAAGAGTCCGGAGCTCGATCGTAAGATCATCTGTACGTTCGTCGCTTCAGGTAGCCAGCTCGGCGAGGATGAGTTTTACATCTTCAAGCGGGGCTGGCTGCAAGGCTATTTCGCGGAGCATTACAAAGGTGGGGCTTCGCCGCAAAACGTCAAATCATTTCATTGCGCCATCTGGCGGCGCGACATGGCAGCGCATCTTGGCAAATGGCGTACCATCACCAACAAGTTCAAGGTGCGGGCCGGTTTCTAACTATTCGGTCAGCCAAGTGAAAGCAGCGCCTAACAACCCAATCCAGCGGCGCAAGCCCGCTACGCGGGTTCGCGCCGCTGATTCCGGGCGTTGGGCCTCACAAAACGGGGGATCGCAAAGTGAGAGTGCTGGCACTCTTATGCTTGATTGCCCTTTCTGGCTGTGCGAGTGTCGCGCTGCTGGTTGGTCATTACATGATTGGCGTGCGGTCGCAGCTACCAGAAGCGCGAGACATGACCGTTCGCTTCGGCGGCAAGGTCGTTTGCAGTGCCAGAGTATCAAAGGGTGCGGTCGCTGGTTGTGGCCCGATATCTTGTCTACCAAGAATCGCTATAGTGACTTGGAAGGTCTCGCCTTTTGAGCGGGTGGCCTTGGACAGGCAGCGCCATTCAGCAGCAGATGGGATTTTTTTACGCGCCAATCGAATACGTTCGGCCGTGGAAGCTGGCCAGCCTCGCGGTTGGGATCGGGCTGCTGGTGCTTGGCTCCGTGTACACACCGGCGCCCGATTGGGATATCCCCATCAGTTTCATCATGGCCTTGTGCGCGTACCTCATGGCCCCGTGTAGCCTCAGGGCAGTGCTGGAGCACAGGTGGCGTCACCTTCCCCTTGCACTTGTCGCGACGTGGTTCTCCGTAGACGGCTGCTATGCGCTGTACTGGCACTTCAAAGACCCGGCAGCGCTGCACCTCATGCGGGCCGCAAACGCACCTGCGTCGCTGGCCCTGTACGGCATTTGTGGCATCATCTGGTTGCACCGTGGCAGTCTCTCAAGTTTGGTTCGGCAAGCTGGTGTTGTACTTTTGCGTTGGCGTACCAAGTAATGCAGCCCGACGACGCGATCAACCGAGCGCTCACCCGGCTATGCGGGGCTCGTGCCGGTTGCCCAGGGCGTTAGCTGCCACAGGAGACATTGCGTGACCGACCAGTCACGGAAAACGCAAATCATCGCCCTTGTCGGCTGGCTTGTTGTCAGCTTCATCGCAGCGGGCATTGGCGCTGCCGCTTCAATACATGCCCGTTCGTTTTATACAGGGCTTGTCCGTCCCGGTTGGGCTCCGCCGTCCGCTGTTTTTGGGCCGGTGTGGACAGTTCTATATATGCTCATGGGCATTGCCGCGTGGCTGGTCTGGCGTGCCAAGGGCTTGCGTGCCGCTCGCATACCGCTGCTCCTGTTTTTGGTGCAGCTCGCGTTGAACGCCCTGTGGAGCTGGCTTTTCTTCGGCTGGCACTTGGGCGCCTCGGCATTTGCAGACATCGTTTTGTTGTGGGTACTCATTGCGACGACGCTTGTTCTTTTTTGGCGGGTGCGGTTGTTGGCGGGTGTACTGCTCGTTCCTTACCTGCTCTGGGTCAGCTTTGCCGCGACGCTTTGCTATTCCGTGTGGCAACTGAACCCGCAACTCCTGGGCTGACGGGCATGCGGCTCCGGTCACCACACGCAAAATACCTGGACGCCTGGAATCAGAAGTCCCTGGCCTTGACCCGACTGTGCGTGAAAACGGGGTAGAACGCTGGTCGTTGACGATCGTTTCGATGAATCCGCACGGGAGGTCGCATGGGTGAACAACCGCTGTCTCCGGCAACGCAAGGCGTGACGGTGCAGTTGCTGGCCACGCTGGATCTCGGACCGGAGATCGAGGGCATGGCGGGGCGCCAGTTGCGCATGCGCACGGTCACCATCGAGCCGGGCGGGGTGTTCGGTCCGGTGCACGATCACAAGGACCGGCCCGGCATGGTTTACATCCTGCAGGGAACGATCACCGATCATCGCAACGGAACCGCCACGGACTACAGCCCGGGCGCCGGCTGGCCCGAGGACCGGAACACGACCCACTGGCTCGAAAACCGGGGAACGATTCCGGCGGTGGAGGTTTCCGTCGACATCGTCCGGCAGGAGCAGGGCGCGTGATTGGCGGCGCCGAACACACCCATCGAGGATGACGGGCATGGACACCACGCATTCCACGCGCCGCATCGCATCCTGCAGTTGCCGCCAATTGCAGGCGCAGGTTGCGGGCGACCCCGTCCGGATCAGCGTCTGCCACTGCCTGGCGTGCCAGCGGCGCACCGGCAGCGTGTTCGCGGCGCAGGCCCGCTTTCCGCGCGCGGCGGTCACGGTCACGGGTACCGCCACGGAGTACGACCGGGTCGGGGACGCGGGCACGCGGGCGACGTTCCGGTTTTGTCCGAAGTGCGGTGCGGTCGTCTACTGGACGGGCGGCGACGACGGGACCATCGCGATTCCGGTTGGCGCGTTCGCCGATCCCTCGTTTCCCGCGCCGACGGTTTCCGTCTACGAAGATCGCATGCACGCGTGGGTGCGCATGCCGGACGGCATCGAACGCATGCGCTGAACGCGGGGCGTTGTCGAACGGTTCAGGCGGGCGGCATGCCCGGTCACGCCTGGCGGGGCAATTGGCGCAAAGCCCGGTCCAGGTCGCGCATTGTGGGGTTGACGGCACCCCCGTCCGGCACGACAATGCCCGCGCCGAACGGCGCTCTGCGCCATCCGGCACTGTCCTCCATTTCACATGACCATGGACGTACACCCTAGTCGCACCGCCGGCATCCGCTTGCATCGGGTGGCGGCGGCCAAAATCGAACCAATCCGCGGCGACCGCGCCCGGCCGGCTGGTACCTGCCCAGACTAGGCGTGGTCCGGCCCGTCCCTCGCGGTGCTGCGGCACTGCTTGAGGAGAAGGGCCATGAACCTCCTTCGCAATTTTCTTCGTGCGCGCCTGGCGGTCCGTCATGCGCATGCGCACCGCCGCGACGGCCGCCGCCGCGAGTGGAGCGTGACCGTACCCGCGCCACGGGTGGAACAGCAGACGGCGGCCTGATGCTTGCCGTCCTGGGGGGCCTGATTTCGCTCGTCATACCGGCGCAGGCCGGCAGCCAGTCATCGAAGGAATCGCGGCCTGTGGCCGCGATTCAAACCTGCACTTGGCGCCGGCCGCCGCAAAAGACGAGACGGCGCTACGCGCCGGGCGACGGTGACGGATGTTTGATCAGGGGTTCCGTGGAGCGGGCTGCGGCCCCCGCCACGCGTCCATGCGTATCGCATGCGCGCCGACGCGATGCGCGTGGTCGGGTCGCGGCGGCGAACGCGACGCCCGCCTGCTATGTAGTCCCACGGTCCACCGCCGGTTCCGTGGTCGCCCGCCATGTCATGGGAACGTGCGATGTCCGCCCGCCTTTCCAAAGTCCGCGAGACTTCCGCTTCCGGCAAGGGCCGTGCGCACGCGCGCCCGCTGGCTGCCGACAGCGCATGGACGAGTGACGCGGCGTTGCTGGCGTCGCTGGAAACCACGCTGGAGGGGCTGGACGAGGAGCAGATCGAGGAGCGCCTCGACCGCGACGGCGTCAACGAGGCTGTCCACGACAGGCCATCGCACTGGGCGCTGCAACTTGCGCGCACCTTCAAGAACCCGTTCACCATCGTGCTGCTGGTGCTGGCGGGCGTGCAACTGGCGACTTCGCCGGGCGACCTGGCCGGCCCGATCATCATCGCGGTGATGGTGGGCATCAGCGTGGTGCTGAGCTTCACCCAGGAGTTCCGCTCCTCGCGCGCGGCAGAAAAACTGAAGGCGATGGTGCGCAACACCGCGACGGTGACGCGGCGTGCCTCGGACGGGCATTCCGAGCGCATCGAGGTGCCGGTGATCGAGCTGGTCGCGGGCGACATCGTGCATCTCTCCGCCGGCGACATGGTGCCCGCCGACCTGCGCCTGCTGGCCGCCAAGGACCTGTTCATCTCGCAGGCGATCCTGACCGGCGAATCCCTGCCGGTCGAGAAAACCGCGCCCGCGCACGCGCAAGGGACCGATGCGCACGTTGAACCGCTGGGCTTGCCGAGCGTGTGCTACATGGGCACCAACGTAGTCAGCGGCAGCGCCACTGCGGTGGTGGTGGCGACCGGGCCGCGCAGCTATCTGGGCTCGCTGGCGCGCACGCTGACCGGTCAGCGCGAGATGACCAGCTTCGACCGCGGCGTGAAAAGCGTGTCGTGGCTGCTGATCCGCTTCATGGCGGTGATGGTGCCGATCGTGTTTCTGATCCAGGGCTTCGGCAAGGGCGATTGGCTGGAAGCGTTCCTGTTCGCGATTTCCGTTGCGGTGGGGCTTACGCCCGAAATGCTGCCGCTGATCGTCACCGCCAACCTCGCCAAGGGGGCGCTGGCGATGAGCAAGCGCAAGGTGGTGGTCAAGCAGCTCAACGCCATCCAGAACTTCGGCGCGATGGACGTGTTGTGCACCGACAAGACCGGCACGCTCACGCTGGACAAGATCGTGCTGGAGCAGCACCTCGACCTCGACGGCGAGGAATCCGAGGACGCGCTGGAATACGGCTACCTCAACAGCCACTTCCAGACCGGCCTGAAGAACCTGATGGACAAGGCGGTGCTGTCGCACCGCGACCTCGAGCACTCGCTCGCGAAGTGGAAGGTCGTGGACGAGATTCCGTTCGATTTCCAGCGCCGGCGCATGTCGGTGGTGTTGGGCGACGGCAGCGGCGAGGAATTGCTGGTGTGCAAGGGCGCGGTCGAGGAAATGCTGTCGATCTGTGCATTCGCGCGCGAGGACGGACGCGAGATCCCGCTCACCGACCATCGCCGCGAAGGCATCCGCGCGATGACCCACGACTTGAACGAGGACGGCCTGCGCGTGCTGATCGTCGCGGTCAAGCGCCAGCCGAGGCTCGACCGCGCCTACGGCATCGCCGACGAGGCGGGACTGGTTGCGATCGGCTGCCTGGCCTTCCTCGATCCGCCCAAGGACACCGCGCGCACCGCGATCGCGGCGTTGAACCACCACGGCGTCGAAGTGAAGGTGATCACCGGCGACAACGAATCGGTCACCCGCAAGATCTGCCGCGAGGTCGGGCTGGACGTCAGCCATTCGGTGCTGGGCCACGACATCGAGGAGCTGGACGACGCGGTGCTGGACGAACTGGTCGCGCGCACCACGGTGTTCGCCAAGATGTCGCCGCTGCAGAAATCGCGGGTGGTCGAATCGCTGCAGCGGCGCGGCCACACCGTCGGGTTCCTCGGCGACGGCATCAACGACGCGGCGGCCTTGCGCCGCGCCGACGTGGGCATTTCGGTGGATACCGCGACCGACATCGCCAAGGAGTCGGCCGACATCATCCTGCTGGAAAAAAACCTGATGGTGCTGGAAGAGGGCGTGCTGGAAGGCCGCATCACCTTCGGCAACATCATCAAGTACATCAAGATGACGGCCAGCTCCAACTTCGGCAACGTGTTCTCGATGCTGATCGCCAGCATCTTCCTGCCGTTCCTGCCGATGCTGCCGCTGCAGATCCTGGTGCTGAACCTGCTCTACGACATTTCGCAATTGTCGATCCCGTTCGACCGCATGGACGAGGAATACATCCGCAAGCCGCGCAAGTGGGACGCCGGCGACATCGGCCGCTTCATGCGCTGGATGGGACCCACCAGCTCGCTGTTCGACCTCGCCACCTTCGCGCTGCTGTGGTTCTGGTTCGGTGCGAACTCCGTTGCCCACCAGGCGTTCTTCCAGTCCGGATGGTTCGTGGAAAGCCTGACCACCCAGACGCTGATCGTGCACATGATCCGCACCCGCCGGATTCCGTTCCTGCAAAGCGTGGCGTCGGCGCCGGTGCTGGCGCTCACCGGTGCGATCATCGCGATCGGGATCGCGATCCCGTACAGCGCGCTTGGCCGGTACCTGGGCATGGTCCAGTTGCCGCTCCAGTATTTCGGCTGGCTGGTGGCGACCGTGGTGGCGTATTTCGTGCTGGCACAGTGCGTGAAGGTGCTCTACATCAACCGCTACCAGCAACGCTGGCTGTGACGCCGTTTTCTCCCCCTTCCATGGGAAGGGGGTCGCGATGCAGTCACAAGGGGATGTATTCGCGAGCAGCGATCGGGTGATGCGCGTGACGCGCCATAAAAGCCATCCCCCTCAATTCCCCTCCCCTTGGAAGGGGGAAGCTTTCTATGCCGGTCATCCATGGCCTGCATTGTCATAGACTGCAAGCCTTGGAGGTGCCCGCCATGACCACCATTTACGACTTCGAAGCCCACCTGCTGGACGGCACGCCGCAGAAGCTGGATGCGTACCGCGGCAAGCTGTTGCTGATCGTCAACGTGGCCTCGAAATGCGGTTTCACGCCGCAGTACGAAGGCCTGGAAGCCTTGTATCGCGCGAACCGGGACAGGGGGTTCGAAATACTCGGATTTCCGTGCAACCAGTTCGGGCACCAGGAGCCGGGCGACGCGGACGCGATCCGCAACTTCTGTTCGACGAATTACGAAGTGACGTTTCCGCTGTTCGCGAAGATCGACGTCAACGGGGCGCACGCACACCCGTTGTACAAGTTTTTGAAGCACGCCGCGCCCGGCGTGCTGGGCTCGGAAGCGGTCAAGTGGAACTTCACCAAGTTCCTGGTCGATCGCGAGGGCAACGTGGCGCGGCGCTACGCCTCGGCGGATGCGCCGGAGAAAATAGGCAAGGAGCTGGCCAAGGTTTTGTAGGAGCGCGCCTGCGCGCGACCGGGGACGCCAGGCGTTTCCATCGCGCGCAGGCGCGCTCCTACGAAGAGCAGCCACGCCGCGGCGTGCTCCTACGCAGAAGCCGGTTTGGCCTTGCGGGACAGCAACTCGCGCAGTTCGTTTTTCTCCGTGTCGTCGAGCGCGCCTTCCGATTGCTTGCGGATCAACGCGTCGAGGCGTTGCTGGGTGGTTTGCTCGGCGAGCTTGCACAGGGCGTCCGTGAACTCGGCGCGCAGTGCTTCCGGTTCGCCCGGAAATTCGGTGAGTGCAAGTTTCTGCAATGCCGTCGATTCTTCGCGGCCCGCGAAGTGTTCCAGCAGCAGCGCGGTGTGGATGCCGGGCCGGGCCTGCAGGAAATCCAGCAGTTCGGTCAATAACGGGATGCCGGGCTTGTCGAGTCCGGCGAAGGCGTAGGGCAGCGTGACGTCCTGCGCCAGTGACGGATTCGCAAGCAGCATCGCGATCGCGCTGCGCACCAGGGTGCGCCTCGGTGCCCCGCCGGGTGACGCGGCATCGCGGCGGGGTGCGGGCATCGCGCGCGAAGTTTCGCCGCGCACGCCGGTGCGCTTTTCGAGTTCGGCGAACATCAGGTCGCGGAACGCGCCGTCCGGCAATTTCGCAAGCAAGGGTTTGGCGTGTTCGGCCAGCCGCGCCCGGCCGTCCAGGGTCGCGACGTTGATGTCCTGTGCGAGGTGGGAGAAAAAGTATTCCGAGAGTGGCGTGGCGCCCTGCAGGCGCGCCTCGAAACCGCCGGCGCCTTCCTTGCGCACCAGCGTGTCCGGGTCTTCGCCTTCCGGCAAAAACAAGAAGAAGGCCTGGCGGCCATCACGCATCCGTGGCAGCACCGATTCCAGCGCGCGCCACGCGGCGCTGCGTCCCGCGCGATCGCCGTCGAAGCAGAAGAACACATCGGGCGCGGCGCGGAACAGCAGTTCCGCATGTTCGTTGGTGGTGGCGGTGCCGAGCGTCGCCACGGCTTGCGTCACGCCGGCCTGGTGCAGCGACACCACGTCCATGTAACCCTCGACCACGATCAGGCGCTCCAGCTTGCTGTTGGCCTGGCGCACCTGCCACAACGCGAACAGTTCGCGGCCCTTGTGGAACAGCGGGGTTTCCGGTGAATTGAGGTACTTGGGGCCATCGCCGTCCAGGATCCTGCCGCCGAACGCGATCACCCGTCCGCGCCGGTCCATGATCGGGAACATCAGGCGTTCGCGGAAGCGGTCGTAACGCTTGCCGCCGTCGCCGGTGGAAAGCATGCCGGCCTGTTCCAGCATCTTCACGCGTGCATCGCTGGTGCCGAGCGCGCGCTTGACGGCATCCCAGCCGCCCGGCGCCCAGCCGATCCGGAAGCGCTGGATGATGTCCTGGTCCAGCCCGCGTTTCTTGCAGTACGCCCTGGCCGCTGGGCTTTCCGGCAGCGCGCGCTGGTAGAACGTGGCGGCGGCGTCCAGCAACGCGTACAGATCGGTGTGGTCTTCGCGCGGTTTCGCAGGGCCGCCCTCGTGCGGCACCGCAAGGCCGACCGACTGCGCCAGTTCCTCGACCGCGTCGGGGAACTCGAGGTGCTCGTATTCCATCAGGAACTTGATCGCGCTGCCGTGTGCGCCGCAGCCGAAGCAGTGGTAGAACTGCTTGGCCGGGCTGACGTAGAACGATGGCGTGCGTTCGTCGTGGAATGGACAGCACGCCGTCCACTCGCGGCCCGCGCGCTTCAGCGGCACGCGCTGCTGCACCACGTCGACGATGTCGACGCGGGCCAGCAGTTCGTCGATGAACCGTTCGGGAATCAGGCCGGGCATGGCCGCCTAGTGTGCCACGCCCGGCCGCGTTTCCGGACTGGCTACAGCGCGTGGAAAATCCCGACCAGCGCGAGGACGGCGAGGATGAACAGGATCAGGAAGATCACGAAAAAGACCTTCGCGATCGTCGCGGCAATGCCCTGGATGCGGGTAAAGCCAAGGGCGCCCGAAATCAACGCAATGATGGCGAAAATGATGGCCCACTTGAGCACGGCGCCCTCCTTCGTGCAGCATCGGTACGGGAGTGGCCAGCGTAGATTCGCGGCCGTGACGGACGCGTAAACAGTTGGAGGGTCAGGCGGCTCGCGTGGCGGGCTGCGCCGCGGCCGGAGGGTCGACCCGCGTATGCGCGGGCGACGACCGATCCATGAAACCCAGCGCGTGGCACCAGCCCATCACGTGCACGCCCTTGGCGCGCTGCTGGTCGCGGATCGAGTCGCGCAGGCTCACCATCTTCGTCCAGTGCACCTTGGGCCGGTAGTGGTGCTCGGCGTGGAAACCGTTGTACAACCAGATCCAGTTGTAGAACTTGTTGTACGTGGATACGCCCCACGCGATTGGCTGGTCTGGGTCGCCCTTCAGGTGTTCGTAGTAGCCGTTCAACGATGACAGCGAGTGCCCGAGGTAATAGAACGGCACCAGGCACAGGAAGGCGCGCCAGTCGTAGATGAGGCAGGCGAGGTAGACGACGACCACGGTCGCGATCTCGATGCGGATCCAGCGCGCAAGGCGCGGCCACTTCTTCTTGACGCGCGTATAGCACTCCCCGATGTCGTCACGGAAATACGAATAGAACGTGTAGGTCCAAACGCTTTCCGGCTTGCCATCCTTGCCGTGGCGGTAGATCGACAGTGGGTCGATGGTGGTGCCGTCTTTTCCGACCCGGTCCATGTTGCCCACGTGGTGGCGCAGGTGCACGTGCTTGTAGAACTCCTGGCTGAAGCCGTCGGTCAGCGAGAACAGGAAGCTGAAAACGCGGTTCAGCCACGCCCACCTGAAGAACGGGTTGTGGATGAAGTTGTGGCTGGTCGAATTGATCGACCACGAGATGCTGACGGAATAAAGCAGCGCGCACGGAATCCACAGCCACCACGGCGTCTGGTGGAACCCGAAGAACAGCCACGCCAGGAATACAGCATGGCCCAGCACCATCAGCATCGGAATTGCGTCCCACGCGGTCCAGGCGAAGAACAATCGGGGTGGCTTGGCCGTGGCGGTGTTCATGCAGATCGAAAGCGACGCGGAGTCGCGTATGGCCCGGGCCGTCATGTTACGCCACTGCGCGCGCCCGGGTGCAAAGCGTCCGGAAAGGTGACGCCGGTATTTTGCAGCGGCAGGCTTTCCCGCAACTTTCGCGTTGGCGCGGGCCATTTCCGACTTGGTTCAGCCGCTACACTGCCGCGGTCCATGCACGCTCTTCCTTGCCGCCAGCGAAATCCGGTGCGCGCGTTGACCGCGACGGCGCTTTGCATTGCGCTCGGCGGCTGCGTCAGCGTGCAGGTGCCGAAGCTCCCGACCGGTGATCTGCCCGCGCACTGGCGCCATGCGTCGTCGCAACTCGGGCCGGCACCGGACCTCACGGGTTGGTGGAAACAATTCGGCGATCCCGAACTCGATGCGCTGGTCGAACGTGCGCTTCGCGACAACCTCGACGTGCAGCAGGCCGCGTTGAAATTGCGCGCGGCGCGCGCGCTGGAAGACGCGGCCTCGACCACCTACAAGCCGCGGCTGGCGTTCAACACGCTCGAGCAACCCAACGCGGAAAATACCGCCAGCTATTTCCAGGCCGGATTCGATGCATCGTGGGAGCTCGGGTTGTTCGGCCGCAGGGATGCCAATGCACACCTCGCCGCCGCGAATACCGGTGAAGCGGCGGCGACCCTGCAGTCCGCGCGGGTGTCGCTGGTGGCGGAAGTGGTGCGCGAGTACCTGCAGCTGCGCGCGGCGCAGCGCAGCGAAGCACTGCTGGGCGACGCCGCGCAGGCGGCGCGGATGAAAGTGGAACTGCTGCGCGTGCAGGAGCGGCTGCAACTCGCCTCGCGGATCGACGTGGAGCGCGGCGTGGCCGCGGCATCCAAGGCCGGTTCGCGCCTGGCCGATCCGCGTGCAGCCATCGTGCAGCACGCGCAGGCGCTTGCGCTGCTGCTGGGGAAAAGCGAACCCGATCCGGCATGGCTTGCGGCGAAGCCCTTGCCGAAGCTTGCCGCCGGCGAAGTCGATGCGGTGCCCGCCGATCTCCTGCGCACGCGCCCGGAAATCCGCTACGCCGAGACCCAGGTCTTGAAAGCCGCGGGCGAACTCGGCATTGCGAAGGCCGACATGTACCCGCGTTTCGCGCTGGGCAGTTCGCTCACGTTTGCAGCGCTGGTCAAGGGCAACACGCGCCTCGGCGACGTCAACAACTCCTTCGCGATCGGACCCATCATCAACATTCCCTTGTTCGACTGGGGCGAGCGGCGGTCGGTACGCGATGCGCGCGAGGACCAGCTGCAGGCTGCGCTCCTCGCCTACCGGCAGGCCGTGTTGCAGGGCGCGGCGGAGGTCGAGACAGACCTTGCGGCGTTGCACGCGTCCGGCCAGCGGCTGCAAGACGCCGGCGCGGCGGCCACGGCTTCGCAAGACGCCGTGGCGCTGAGCGATAAAATGCGCGGCTTCGGCCAGGCCGACGGATTGCAGTTGGCCGATGCGCAACTTGCGCTCACGGAATCCGAACTCGACCGCGAACAGGCGCGGCTGGCGCACGGGCTTGCGTATGTCGCGCTTTACAAGGCCCTGGGTGGCGCGCCGTTGTCCGAAGAAAACAACAACCGCAAAAACGGCAGTTCCTCATCCACTCGGCAAGGCAACGATGCTTTTCCTTCTCCCTCCGGGAGAGGGGGCGGAACGCCGCCTCTTCTTTTGCCCGCAGGGCCGCATGAGGGTCCGCATTCGCCCGACGCCGAATCCTTGCGCGGGTCCGAACCCTCACCCCAGCGCTGCGGGCCCGGCACTTCGTGCCGCCTCTCCCGGAGGGAGAGGGGTTCAAGGGTCAAGGCAGAGCCATGATCCCGCTCGCGCGCAAGACGCTGATCCACGAATGGCGCCGCTTCCTGCCGGCCATGCTGGCGGTGGCGTTCTCGGGGTTGCTGCTGTTGATGCAGGCCGCGCTGGTGTTCGGCATTTTTGGTTCGACGGCGGTCTACATCACCGCCTCCAATGCCGACCTCTGGGTGGGCTATCCCGGTACCCAGAGCATCGAACTCGGCCGCCCGATCGCGCCTGCGGCGCGTACCGCACTGCTGATGGATCCGGGTGTCGCGCGCGTCGAACCGTTCGCCTGGGTGGATGGCGACTGGCGCGGTCCGGCCGGCACCGGCGGCGTGTCGGTGTTCGTGTCGGGCATCAGCACCGATCCGGGCGGGATGATTTTTTCCGACGTGCTGACGACCGCGCAGCGCGCGTCGCTGAAGGAACCGTTTGCGGTGATCGTCGACCGCGCCGACCTGCCGAAACTGGGCGTGCCGATCGGCGGGCAGGCGCTGATCAACGGTGACCTGGTGCGCATCGTCG